>DJWC01000011.1 GCA_002441445.1 Pusillimonas sp. UBA6240 | reverse complement strand
GGCCTCGGACAGATGCACCTGCTGGCCTTTCTCGTCGACCCAGAAGTCCCCTTCGGGCTCGGGCTCGTGCGGCTTGGGCTCGGCGGCCATGCGCACCAGCATGGGCGGCACCACATTCATGCGTATGTAGAGCTCGGTGTTGTCCTCGGCCNNCGACCTCGTCGACGATGGCGTAATGCAGGGGACGCTGGCGGCGGTCCTCGGCGCGGTATTCCATATTGTCGCGCAGATAATCGAAGCCGTACTCGTTATTGGTGCCGTATGTAATATCGGCCGCATAGGCGGCCCTTTTTTCCTCGTTTTCCTGCTGCGGCACGACCACGCCCACGCTCATGCCCAGGAAGTTGTACAAACGCCCCATCCATTCGGCGTCGCGCCGCGCCAGGTAGTCGTTGACCGTGACCACATGCACGCCCTTGCCCGCAATGGCGTTCAGGTAGACGGCCAGCGTCGCCATCAGCGTCTTGCCTTCGCCCGTGCGCATTTCCGCGATCTTGCCGTTATGCAGCGCAATGGCGCCCAGAAGCTGGACATCGAAATGCCGCATGCCGAACACCCGCTTGCTGGCCTCGCGCACGGTGGCGAAAGCCTCGGGCAGCAGGTCGTCCAGCGAGGCGCCATCCGCGTGGCGCTTGCGGAACTCGACGGTCTTGGCGGCAAGCCCTTCGTCGGTCAGCGCCGCCATGGCGGGCTCGAGCGCGTTGACCTGCGCGACGAGCTTCCTGTACTGCTTCAGTATGCGGTCGTTACGGCTACCTATGAGCTTTTTTAGCAGAGAAACCATTCTTGTGTCGGCGATGGGCGCTGGCCGCGCAAACGGCGCCCCCATACTAGTATTGTCGGGTTGGCGGATAAAACCGCAGGAAAACGATACAGTTTAACGCACCTGCGGGGCAATGGCTTCAACACTCCGTCCCGCGTCCACCAGCAATTGCTCCTCGCTCTGCGGCTTGGCCAAAAACAGTGTGGGGTCCAGCGCGTGGCCCGCCATGCGCACCTCGAAATGCAGGTGCGACCCGGTGGATCTGCCCGTGGAACCCACCCTGGCGATCATCTGGCCTTTTTCCACCAGATCGCCCGTTTTGACCGCAAGGGAAGAAGCGTGCGCATAACGGGTGATCAGGCCGTTGCCGTGATTCAGCTCCACCAGCTTGCCATAACCCGGCACGTAGCGGGCCTCGGTGACCACGCCCCCGGAAGCGGCATGGATGGGGGTGCCCCTGGGCGCCGCGAAGTCCAGGCCTTCGTGCATGGTGTGGCGCCCCGTCACCGGATTGCGGCGCCAGCCGAAAGAAGAGCTGAGATAGGGATAATTCACCGGCATATAAGTGGGCAGGGCCTCTTCCGCGCCGAGCCGCTTGGTCAGCACCAGGTCCAGCATGGCCAGCCAGTCCTTTTGGTCGGCCAGGCGCTGGGCCAGGCTGTCGAGCTGCCGCCCCAGGCCTTCCGCCGACCAGGCGGCGCCGTATTCCGTGGTGATGTAGTCCATGACGGGCGCGGCGCCCTGCTCCAGGCTGGCGTGCACTTCCGGATCCGTATAGGACACGCCGGCGGCCTGAGCCACGCGCTTGCTCAGGCCGTCCATGGCGATGAGCCTGGCTTGCAGATCGCCCACCTTGCTGGCCAGCAGATTGACATTCTGACGTACATATTCCGAATCCCGCGCCGCCAGTTCCGCAATCGCGTGTTCCTGCTCGGCGCTGAGCACGGGCTTTTTATCCAGCTGCGACTGCACCCAGGCGCCGGCAGCCGCCGATGCGCCCATGGCCACCGCGGCAATGCCCGCCAACAAGGCCCAGCGTATGCCCCTCGCGTTAGAATCAACAAACCTGCTACGCATAAATAAAACATTCCACTTTAAATTCTTGAAGACCCGCATGTTCCGCAACCACGCGCGACGGCCGCGCAACGATGCCACGCCCGCCACACTGGCGGCCAGCTGGCTGGTCGGCGACCAGCAAGGCGCCCAGGTGCTGGGCGCCGCGCGCAGACTGCTCGAGGCGGAGCTAATCGCGCGCGCCGCGCTGCCGCCCCCGCTTGCGGCGGTATGCAAGGTGGCCCGCATAGAAAGACAGCAAATCACCCTGGCGGTTCCCAGCGCCGCCTATGCGTCGAAACTGCGGCAGCTTGCGCCCCGCATTGTGCGCCTATTGCATGAAAGCGGATGGAACCTTAACGAAATCCAGGTCAGGGTTCAAGCCGGCCTATGGCAAAGCCAGACAAAAACAGCCGCCCGCCAGGTCATCCCGCTGGATAACGCGGCCCTGGACGCCTTCGATGAGCTGCGCGACAACTTGCGGCCCGGGCCCCTGGCCGACGCCATCGGGCGCCTGCTGAACCATCACCGCTAGGGCCTGCCAACGCCTCAGGCGAATTTCCACTCGTGCGCGAAGGCCTTGGGAGCCGCCGCCGTGGATTCATAGGTCACCAGCTCCCAGCAGTCCTGCTGCGCCAGCAGTGTCCTGGCCAACTGGTTGTTCAGGCTGTGACCCGATTTGCAAGCCACATAGCGCGCGACCAGCGGCTTGCCGATGAGATAAAGGTCGCCGATGGCGTCCAATATCTTGTGTTTCACGAATTCATCGTCATAGCGCAGGCCGTCGGAATTGAGCACGCGGTATTCGTCCATGACGATGGCGTTGTCCAGGCTGCCGCCGCGTGCAAGACCCGCGGCGCGCAAGGCTTCGACCTCGCTGACGAAACCGAAGGTGCGCGCGCGCGCGATGGTCTTGACGTAGGAATCCTTTTCGAAATCCACTTCGGCGAAATTGGCCGTGGAATCGATGGCGGGGTGGCGGAAATCGATGGCGAAAGACAGCGCGAAGCCGTCGTAGGGTTCGAGGCGCGCCCACTTCAGGTCCGCGCCTTCGCCTTCGCGCACCTCGACGGTCTTCAGGACCCGCAGGTACTGCTTGGGCGCCGCCTGCTCTTGCAGGCCCGCCGAGCGCAGCAGATAGACGAAAGTCCCGGCGCTGCCGTCCATGATGGGCACTTCCTCGGCCGTCAGGTCCACATGCAGGTTGTCGATGCCCAGGCCGGCCAGCGCGGACATCAGGTGTTCCACCGTGGAAACACGCACATCGCCCTGCTGCAGCACCGAAGCCATGCGGGTATTGCCGACCTGATCGGCTTTTGCCGGTAGATCGACGACTTCCGGCAGGTCAACGCGATGAAAGACAATGCCAGTATTGGGCGCGGCGGGACGCAGGGTGATCTCGACCCTGCGTCCGGAGTGCAGGCCGACGCCTTTGGTACTGATGGCCTTCTGTATGGTGCGTTGACGTAACATATTCTTTTGCTGAACAAATTCAGACTGATTCGCTACCCTATAGTGTAGCCGAATCAGGACTGGACTATTAAACCTTCTGTTTCAATCGGCTTCAGAAGACGCCATGCGGAAGGCGCCATACGCGACGGCGCACCGCCCTGGGGAAATGGGGGTGCGCCTATCGGTCGTCCAGCCGGGTCCATGGCCCGGCGAACATGTGAGAGGCAAAACAGACGGCTGATCCCGAAAGCTGATCAGTCGGCCTGCTTGCGCAGGAAAGCCGGAATGTCGAAGTGATCCATACCGGCGGTTTCAAGGGCGCGCACCTGGGCCGTAGCCTGGCTGCGCGGGTTGCGGATGACAGCGGGAACTTCCGCGTTGCCGAAGTCGTGACCGCCCATGTAGGACAGGTTGTCGGTGCCGGTGCGCAATTCCTCGTGGGACTTCTGCACCAGTTGGGGTCGCGCGACCGAACGGCCCAGGCCCGTGGCCACGACCGTGACGCGCAGGTTTTCACCCATGGACTCGTCGTAAGCCGTACCGAACACGATGGTGGCATCGTCCGCCGCGTAGCTGCGTATGGTGTCCATGATTTCGCGGGTTTCCCGCATCTTCAAGGTGCGGCTGGCGGTGATGTTCACCAGCATGCCGCGCGCACCGTGCAGGTCGACGCCTTCCAGCAGGGGGCATGCTATGGCGCGTTCGGCCGCCACGCGGGCGCGGTCGGCGCCCGCCGCAATG
Source organism: Pusillimonas sp. UBA6240 (assembly GCA_002441445.1). Taxonomy (GTDB): domain Bacteria; phylum Pseudomonadota; class Gammaproteobacteria; order Burkholderiales; family Burkholderiaceae_B; genus UBA6240. Next base: position 3,241 of record DJWC01000011.1, on the reverse strand, counting down.
GAGGTGCCCATCATGGCCTGGCCCTGTTCGCCCATGATGGTCTTGACGTCCTCGAAGTCGACGTTCACATTGCCTTCGACGTTGATGATCTCGGCAATGCCCGCGCATGCATTGTGCAGCACGTCGTCGGCGGACTTGAAGCAGTCTTCCTGCGTCGCATCGTCGTCCATCAGGTCGTACAGGTTTTCGTTCAGGACCACGATCAGCGAATGCACATGCTTGGACAGCTCCGCAATGCCATCCTCGGCCATCTTCATGCGCTTGGCGCCTTCGAAGGCGAAGGGCTTGGTCACCACCCCGACCGTCAGAATGCCAAGTTCCTTGGCGACTTCCGCCACGACGGGGCCGGCTCCGGTTCCGGTGCCGCCGCCCATGCCGGCGGTGATGAACACCATGTGCGCGCCGGTCAGCGCCGCACGGATTTCCTCGCGCGCCGTTTCGGCGGCGGCGCGGCCCTGCTCGGGGCGCGCGCCGGCGCCCAGTCCTGTGCGGCCCAGGCGGATCTGCACCGGCGCCTCGCTGGTGGCCAAAGCCTGCGCGTCCGTATTGGCGCATATGAATTCAACCCCGCTTACGCCGGAACGGATCATATGGGCCACGGCATTGCCGCCCGCGCCGCCCACGCCCACTACTTTGATGACGGTACCGTTGGCGCTGGTATCGAGCATTTCAAAATTCATCATGATTGACTCCCTCACATATCCATAAAAACGACTAATCCAAAACTTCCCCAGTACTGCTTGTTGTTCGGAATAGTTTCAAAGGAAATGCCAGCCCTGGGCTCGCACCTGATTTGAAACGCCTCCTGGAACAGGCTTGTTTCGCCCGTCCATCAGGGCCGTCAGGCCCTAATTCATGAACCACTCTTTCATGCGCGCCAGCAAGGTCTTGAAGCTGCCCTTCTGCTGGGCCACTTTGCGCCCCCGGGCGCGCTGCAGACGGGCTTCGGACAGCAAGCCCATCACCGTTGAAAAACGCGGATTGTGCATGACATCGGCCAGGCTGCCCTCGTAGGCGGGCACGGCCACCCGCACCGGCTTCAGAAACACGTCCTCGGCCAGTTCGACGATGCCCGGCATCAGCGCCGTGCCGCCGGTCAGCACCACGCCGGAAGCCAGCAAGTCTTCGTAGCCCGACTCGCGCACGATCTGCTGCACAAAGGTGAACAGCTCTTCGACGCGCGGTTCGATGACGGCGCCCAGCGCCTGGCGCTTGACCTGGCGGTTGGGCCGGTCGCCCAGGCCGGGCACTTCGATGTATTCTTCCGCGCTGGCCAACACCTGCTTGGCGATGCCGAAGCGCAGCTTGATTTCCTCGGCGTCCGGCGTGGGCGTGCGCAGCATGGCGGCGATATCGCTGGTGATCTGGTCGCCGGCGATGGGCACCACGGCGGTATGCCGTATGGCGCCGCCCGTGAAGATGGCGACATCCGTGGTCCCGCCGCCGATATCGACCAGCACCACGCCCAGCTCTTTCTCGTCCGAAGTCAGGCAGGCCAGGCTGGATGCGAGCGGCTGCAGGATCAGGTCCTGCACCTCCAGCCCGCAGCGGCGCACGCACTTGACGATGTTCTGGGCGGCGCTCACGGCGCCCGTCACGATATGCACGCGCACCTCCAGGCGCAGGCCGCTCATGCCTATGGGTTCGCGGATGTCCTCTTGCGAGTCGACGATGAATTCCTGCGTCAGCACGTGCAGCACCTGCTGGTCGGTCGGTATATTCACCGCCTTGGCGGTTTCGATGACCCGGGCCACGTCGGTGGCGGTCACTTCCTTGTCCTTCACCGCCACCATGCCGCTGGAGTTGAAGCTGGTGATGTGGCTGCCCGCGATGCCGGTATAGACTTCGCGTATCTTGCAGTCCGCCATCAGCTCGGCTTCCTCCAGCGCGCGCTGGATGGAATTGACGGTCGATTCGATATTGACCACGACGCCCTTGCGCATGCCTTGCGATTCATGCTGGCCCAGGCCCAATACCTCGAAACGCCCTTCGGGCAATATTTCAGCGACAACGGCCACCACCTTGCTGGTGCCGATATCCAGTGCAACGATCAGGTCCTTGATGTCACGGGTCATAGTTTTTACTTCACAGAGGTATTGGAAACAGGGGCCAAGGTGATTGCAAAACCATTGGCGTAGCGTAAATCTGCACTGCTGATGGCCCGCTCGCCCAACCGCTGGGCGAGCGCCGGCCAGACCTGCACAAAACGTTCGATGCGCGCGGCGAACGGCAAGGCGCCCGAGCGGCCGTGCGGATCGGCGACGTCGGCAGCCGGATCGCGGCCCAGGCTCAGATGCAGGCCGTCCGACAGCTTGACCTCCCAGGCGTAGCGCGGGCTCAGCGTCACTTCCTCGATGCGCAGGTTCAGCGGCGCAAACCACCGCGCCAGCTCCGCATAGCGCTGCACTACCAGGCGTTCCGAGCTTTCCGGCCCATTCAACTGGGGCAGGTCGGCATCGTCCGGCAGTTCCCCCTGGTTGGCGACGAAAGCCTCGCCCCAGCTATTGATCATCTCGTTTTCGTTCCAGAGAGCCAGCGGCTGCTGCTCTTCTATCTGCACGCGCAGCGCATTGGGCCAGACGCGGCGTATCTGCGCGTGGCGGACCCAGGGCACCGATTCGATGACCGCCCGCGTGTCGTCCAGGTCGATGGAAAAGAAATTGCCGGCGATCTTGCCCGCGACTGTGGCCTGCACGCTGGCCGGCGACACATAGCTCAGCTCTTCCGCCTGCAGCGGTTCGATCTGTATGGCGGCTATCGCGAAATAGGGCCGCTGCGCTATCCATGCGACGGCGCCCGCGATCAAGGCGAGCACGGCCAGCAAAGCCAGCGTGTTCGCGATGAAGTTGGTCAGGCGCGCATCCGAAAACACATCGACTCCTTGATCAAGCGGCCGCCGGGGCCTGCACTTTGCAGGACGCGGTGGCAAGTATGGCCACGCACAGATCGGCGTAGCTCATGCCTGCGGCCTTGGCGCCCATGGGCACCAGCGAATGGCTGGTCATGCCGGGAGAGGTGTTCATCTCCAGCAGCCATGGCCTGCCCTGTTTGTCCAGCATGAAATCGGCGCGCCCCCAGCCTTCGCAGCCCAGGACCACGTAGGCTTCTTCGGCGAGGCGGCGCACCGAGTCGCTCAGCGCCTGGTCCAGCCGGGCCGGGCAGATGTATTGCGTATCGTTCGATACATACTTGTGCTCGTAGTCATAATTGCCCCCCGGCGCCACGATCTCGATGATGGGCA
>DJWC01000063.1:38740-41172 GCA_002441445.1 Pusillimonas sp. UBA6240 | reverse complement strand
ATCGAGACCGACAAGGCGACGATGGAATTCGAAGCCGTCGACGAAGGGGTTCTGGGTAAGATTCTGGTGCCCGCCGGCACGTCGGGCGTCGCCGTCAACACCCCCATCGGGGTGCTGCTGGAAGAGGGCGAGGACGCGTCGGCCATCGCCGCCGCTCCGGACCCCAAGGCTGTCCCCGTGGCGGCCCCGGCTGCGGCGGCTCCCGTCGCGGCTTCTGCCCCGGCGCCTCAGGTGGCGGCGGTCCATTCCGGCCCGCGCATCTTCGCCAGCCCCCTGGCCAAGCGCCTTGCCGCCGATGCCGGCATCGACCTGAAGGCGGTCGCCGGTTCGGGTCCCTATGGCCGCATCGTCAAGGCCGACGTCGAGAAGGCCAAGGCGTCGGGCGTTGCCGCCGCCCCGGTCGTGGCCGCTGCCGCTGCCCCGGCCAAGGCCGCCGTGGCCGCGCCTGTTGCCGCCAGCCCGTTCGAGCCGGCCTTCGAGGAAATCCCCAACACCTCGATGCGCAAGGTCATCGCCAAGCGCCTGACCGAGGCCAAGGCGACCATCCCGCATTTCTATCTGTCCATCGATTGCGAGGTGGACGCGCTGCTGAAGGTGCGCGCCGAGCTGAACGGGAAGTCCGACGCCTACAAGCTGTCGGTCAACGACTTCGTCATCCGCGCGGTGGCGCTGGCCCTGAAGAAGGTCCCCGCCGCCAACGCCAGCTGGGGCGAGGAGGCGATCAAGCGCTACACCGACGTCGACGTCTCCGTCGCCGTCGCCACGCCGTCGGGCCTGATCACCCCCATCGTGCGCCATGCCGACCACAAGGGTCTGGCGGCGATTTCCAACGAGATGAAGGAATTGGCCGGCAAGGCCAAGGACAACAAGCTGAAGCCGGAAGAGTTCCAGGGCGGCGGCTTCACCATCTCGAACCTGGGGATGTTCGGTATCAAGGACTTCGCCGCCATCATCAACCCGCCGCAGGGCTGCATCCTGGCGGTCGGCACCGGCGAGCAGCGCCCGGTGGTCAAGAACGGCGCCCTGGCCATCGCCACCGTCATGACCTGCACCCTGTCGGTCGACCACCGCGTCGTCGACGGTGCCGTCGGCGCCGAGTTCCTGGCCGCCTTCAAGAAGCTGATCGAGGACCCCTTGTCCATGCTGCTGTGACCGGAAAACCATCGAAAGGGGAAGGGGGAGGAGCAGGTCATGGACAAGGAAGAAATCGCCCAGACCATGCCGGGAATCCGGCAAGGGTTCGAGATCTTGAAGGAGCATTTGCGGGACGGGCGCATGCATCAGGCGTCGCGGCAGCTTTTCGGAGCCTGCTTGGCCTGGGGTGCGGAATTGGCCAAGGTCTACCGCGCGGACGACAGACAGGCACTTTCGGCCCGCGATCCGTTGACCCGGTTTTTCGTGACCCGGCTGCGCGGCATGCCCGCGCCGGCCGACCTGTCCGACGCCCCGGCGTCGGCCTTGTTCCTGATGGCCTTCACAGCGTTTCCCTATGTGGACGCGCTGATGGACGAGACCACCATCGGCGCCCATTCCGGCTTTGACGAGGACGGCAACCGCGTGGTGCGCCGGATTCTGGCCGGAGAAGAAGACGGCTCGACCATCCGGGCGTCGCGAGACGGCGCCGAATGGAGCTTCGACCTGATGCCGGTCTACATGGCCAAGGCGACGGCGATGGAGGATTTCATCGCCCAGGAGTTCCAGGGTGATTTCGACGCCTTCCTGTGGCGCTACGTCGCCGACCACGACCTGCTGTTCGACATGGAACAGGCGTGGCGGCCTTTGATGGCGGAGGCTTGAGAGATGCGCATCCGGATCCGTGACCTGGACCGGCCCCTGGCGGCGATGCCGTTCCTGACCGACGCCAAGCCGACGCCGGTCGAATGCCAATCGGTTGCCGGCTTGGTGGACATGATCGGCGGGCATCTGCTGTTCGGCGAACAGATGTTGCTGGCCGAGGAGCAGGAACGCTGCTACCGCGCGGTCGCCGACCTGCGCCGTCTGGTCGGCGAGACCGCCGAGATTCTGCCGGTCGACGCCCTGGGCCACGACGATTTGCTGGCCATGCGGGCGGCTTGCCGCAAGTACCTGGATTTGGCCGATGCCTGGGACAAGAAGTCCGGCCGGCGCTTTTCCATGCCGTCCTACCGTTTCTACCAGATGCTGGGCGCCTTCCGCGAGGTGATGGGTCTGCATTTGTGGCGGTTGGGCGACCTGCACGACCTGGATGTCGATGGACGGCTGGTGGCCTTTTTCCCCGGCTCGAAAGATTAGATTGCGGAGGATGTGACGATGTCTGACAACACTTTCGACGTGGTGGTCGTCGGCGGCGGTCCCGGTGGATACGTGGCCGCGATCCGCGCCGCCCAGTTGGGGATGAAGACCGGATTGGTCGAACGCGAGCACCTGGGCGGCATCTGCCTGAACTGGGGCTG
>DJWC01000063.1:0-38706 GCA_002441445.1 Pusillimonas sp. UBA6240 | reverse complement strand
TCCTTCGACCTGGCCAAGATCGTCGCCCGTTCGCGCGGTGTGTCGAAGCAGTTGAACGCCGGCGTGAAGGGGCTGCTGAAGAAGAACAAGGTCACCGTCTTCGACGGCCACGGCAAGCTGGCCGGTTCCGGCAAGGTGTCGGTGGAAGGCGCCGCCAACGCCATCTTGTCGGCCAAGCACATCATTTTGGCCACCGGCGCCCGCGCCCGTGTCCTGCCGGGTCTCGAGCCCGACCAGAAATCGGTGTGGACCTACAAGGAAGCCCTGGTCCCCGAAACCTTCCCCAAGCGTCTGCTGGTCATCGGCTCGGGCGCCATCGGCATCGAGTTCGCCAGCTTCTATCGCGCCCTGGGCGCCGAGGTGACGGTCGTCGAGGCGGTCGAGCGCATCATGCCGGTCGAGGACGAGGAGGTCTCCAAGGCCGCCCAGAAGTCGTTCGAGAAGCGCGGCATCAAGTTCAAGCTCGGCGCCAAGGTGACCAAGGTCTCCAAGACCGGCGCCGGCGTGAAGGTGGACATCGAGGTCGGCGGCAAGGCCGAGTCGCTGGAGGCCGAGGTCTGCATCTCGGCGGTCGGCATCACCGCCAACACCGACGGCATCGGCCTGGAGGCGCTGGGCGTCGAACTGGACCGCGGCCACATCAAGACCGACGGCCACTGCCAGACCAACGTCAAGGGCCTGTTCGCCATCGGCGACTGCGCCGGCGCGCCCTGGCTGGCGCACAAGGCCTCGCACGAAGGCATCCACGCCGCCGAATTCATCGCCGGCTACAAGACCCCGAACGTCAATTCGCCCATCGCCGGCTGCACCTACGCCCAGCCGCAGGTCGCCTCGGTCGGCGTTACCGAACAGGCCGCCCGCGCCGAGAAGCGTGAGGTCAAGATCGGCCGCTTCCCGTTCCGCGTGAACGGCAAGGCCGTGGCCGCCGGCGAGATCGACGGCTTCGTCAAGGTGATCTTTGACGCCAAGACCGGCGCCCTGATCGGCGCCCATATGATCGGCCACGAAGTCACGGAGATGATCCAGGGCTATGTCACCGCCATCACCATGGAGGCGACGGAAGAGGACATTCACGGCATCGTCTATCCGCACCCGACCATGTCGGAAGCCATGCACGAGGCGGCGCTGGACGCCTACGGGCGTGTGCTGCATATCTGAGTCAGAGACTGAACCGGCCTCGGAGCAATCCGGGGCCGATTTGCTTCAGGTGAACTCAGTCAGCGCTTCTTACCCAGCTCCGCCGCGATGTCCTTGGTCATGCGGCCGACCTTGCGGTGGGCGGCGGTGATCTGGTCCCTGGTTACGCCCCAGCGCTTCATCCAGTATTCGACCGACTGGCGCTCCGACAGGTCGATGCGGTCCTTGTCGATGAAGCCGCGCTTGTCCTTTAGTCCCGCCATGGTCGGCTCCTGTTGAGGTTTTGACCGGTCCGGCCGCTTGGGCCTTCTTAGACCTGTCCGCCCCGACGAAACAGGCGGTTCAGGCGTCGGGCAAGACGCCCGTTTTGAAGAAGGCGTCCAGGCGGGCCTCCCACGGGGCGGTGTCCAGGCCCTGGGCGGCGATCCAGGCGTCGTCGAAATAGGTGGAGGCGTAGCGGTCGCCGTGGTCGCACAGGATGGACACGATCGAGCCGCACTCGCCCGCGCGTGCCATTTCCTGGGCCAGTTGGACGCAGGCCCACAGGTTGGTGCCGGTCGATCCGCCGCAGGGGCGGCCGAGACGCCGGCTCAGCACGCGCGTGGCGGCGATGGAGGCGACGTCGGGCACGACGATCATCCGATCCACCAAGCTGGGGATGAAGGAGGGTTCGACCCGCGCGCGGCCGATGCCTTCGATGAGGGACGGACGGTCGAGGCTGGTCTGGACCGTCGCATCGGCCCAGTGACGGTGAAAGACGGAGGCTTCCGGGTCGGCGACGCAGATCCGGGTGTCGTGGCGGTTGAAGCGGGCGAACCGGCCGATGGTCGCCGAGGTGCCGCCGGTGCCCGCGCCGCACACGATCCAGCGGGGCACGGGGCAGGGCTCGCGTCGCATCTGGGCGAAGATGGATTCGGCGATATTGTTGTTGCCGCGCCAGTCGGTCGCCCGTTCGGCATACGTGAACTGGTCCATATAATGCCCGCCGCACGCATCGGCCAGCCGCTGCGCTTCGGCGTACACGTCGCCCGGCCGGTCGACGAAATGGCAGCGGCCGCCGTAGAATGCGATCTTCTCCACTTTCGCCCGGGCGGTGGATCGCGGCATGACTGCGATGAAAGGCAGGCCCAGCATCCGCGCGAAATAAGCCTCCGAGACAGCCGTGCTGCCCGATGAAGCTTCGATGATTGTCGTGTCTTCGTTCACCCAGCCATTGCACAGCGCATACAGGAATAGCGAGCGCGCAAGGCGGTGCTTCAGGCTTCCGGTCGGATGTGTCGATTCATCCTTGATGTACAGCATGATGCCCGGCACGTCGGGCAGCGGCAAGGGAATTAGATGGGTATCGGCCGATCGCTGGTAGTCGCGTTCGATGATCTCAATGGCATTGATAGTCCAGTTGCTGCGTTTTATCATGGCGGTCTCCGTTGGCGGACAGGCGCGGCCGCCTGTGCCGGGCCGCGCGATATGGCCAGGAGTGTGCCAGCTGGGCGGGGCCAGCGACAGCGGTATTTCACAAAACGCGTCTTCGTATTTGACGAATCGTCCTAGATGTCCAAGGGGTGATCGCCCTGCTTGCGCAAATGCTCGATCAGCCCTGCCACATACGGCAGGCGCGCCTCTCCGTCGCTGCGCACGCATACGCGAAGCGAACGCCGCGCCCATGGCTCATCCAGGGGCAGTATGCGTACGTTGTCGCAGTTGGCGCTTTGAAGCGCCGACAACGGTACGATGCTCAGCCCGGCGCCCGCGCCCACCATGGCCACCACGGAACTGAAGCTGCTGACCTGTATGCGGATGTCCAGCGTATGTCCGAGCGATGCGGCCCGGCGCGTCAGAAAGGTGTAGATGGCGCTGCCGGCCTGCAGGGTGACGATCGGGTGTTCCAGGCATTGAAGAAATGTCGCCCGCTCATGAGAGGCCATGGCGTGATCAGCCGCAACCGCCACCATCAGGTGGTCTTCGTGATAGGGGTAAAACGTCAGGCCGGGGTGATCCCCCGCCCAGGTGACTACACCGACATCCGCACTTCCTTCGGCCAACGCTTCAATGATCTGGTGACTCACCTTTTCGTGCATCACGATGCGCACTTCGGGCTGTTCGCGCAGAAACCTTTGCAGATCGCTGGGTAGAAAGGACGCGACTGCGCTACTGTTCGCCAGCAGCCGCACCTGTGCCTTGACGCCGTGCGCATAAGGCGCCAGTTCGGCGTGCATTTCTTCGAGCGCCGTCAGGCAGCCGCGCACATGTTTGACGATGACCTTACCTGCCGGTGTGAGTACGACCCCCCGGGCTTGGCGCAGCAGAAGCTGAGCGCCCAGCGACTCCTCAAGTCGTTTGATTCGCATGCTCGCCGAGGAGGGCGCCAGAAAACAGGCCGCCGCGCCGCCTGTGACACTACCGCTGTCAGCGATGGCAACGAGGAGCTTGAGATCGGTGAGACTGTAGCGCATGTGGGTTCGCGTTATACGAAAGCTGGTTTCTGAAAAGCCCGTTTGTGGTAGGAGAGAGACTGTCACAGAATTGAAACTATACCGCCAACATACGGTAACAGTCGGGCGAGGCCGCCGGGCTATTTACCGCAGACTCAGCAGGGGAATAGCACATGAAATCCATGGATCATTGGGACCGCTTACAGGCTGCAATCAATGGCGACGAGGCGGACCACCCGCCGATCGCCTTCTGGAAGCACTTTCCGGAAGACGATATGCACGTTATGGAACTGGTGCGGCATACCGTGGAATGGCAGCGCAAATGGGAGTTCGACCTGGTCAAGTTCATGCCGCCGGGCACCTTCAGCGCGGAGGCATGGGGATCGGTGTCCGCGTTTGAATCGGCGCAGAATGGCGCCCGCGTCATTATCGAGCCCGCCGTGCGCCAGTACGGAGACTGGGCGCAGATCAAGCCGGTTTCGGCCAGGCGTGGCGCATTCGGTCGCCAGAACGAGGCGCTGGCCTATGCCGCGCGCTTTCTGAGGGGAAGCGTGCCTATCCTCCAGACCGTATTCAGCCCCCTGGCTACCGCGCGGAAGATGTCGTCGGACAGGCTGTACGCCGACCTGCGATGCGCCCCGGATGCGGTGGAACAGGCGCTGGAGGCCATTACCGAAACCACCATCGAGTTTGCGCTCGCCGCGCTCGAGGCTGGCGCGCACGGTGTGTTCCTTGCAACGCAACAGGCGTCGAACCGGATACTGACCGAGGCGGAATATGAGCGCTTCGGAAAAAAATACGACTTGATGGTGCTGGATGCAATACGGGACAAAGCACGCTTCAATATGCTCCACGCCCACGGCGAGGACATTATGGTGTCGCTGCTGTCAGCGTATCCGGTGCACATGGTCAATTGGCACGACCGGCTGACTTATCCTTCGCTCGCACAGGCCGTGGATACACTTCCAGGCCTGCTGGTGGGCGGCGTCGATGAATTGCGTACGCTCCTGTACGGATCGGATGAAGATATCGCACTCGAGATCCGGGATGCGCTTGAACAGACCGGCGGCAGGCGTCTTATGCTGGCGCCCGGCTGCGTCCTGCACACAGCAACACCCGACCGCGCCATTGCCGCGGCGATCGCCGCCGTGCGCAGTCCCGAACACCAGGCGCTGTGCGCATGACAATGCTTTAGAGCGGCAATTACGTTACGCGAGCAATAAACGAAAACACACAAGGAGATACCATGCGTTCACGCACCCTCAAAACCCTGTTCAGCCTGTCCCTGGCGTCGTCTTGCCTGCTGTCGGCCAATGCATTTGCTGCATGGCCGGAGGCGGATAAGCCCATCCATCTCATCGTGCCTGCGCCGGGCGGCGCCGGCACGGCCGATACCATCGCTCGACTGCTTGCAGATAAGCTGGGCGACAAGCTGGGGGCGAATGTCATTGTCGAAAACCGGGGCGGCGCCAATGGCAATATCGGTGCGGCGAGGGCCGCCAAGGCCGAACCCGACGGATACAGCATTCTGTTTTCGTGGGCCGGCACCTTGGCGGTGAGCCCGCATATCTATAAAGACCCTGGGTTCAATCCGATCAAGGATTTCGAGCCCATTGGGCTGGTCGCCGAAGTACCCAATATCCTCGTGGTGAACAACAAGCTACCCGCCAAGACGTTGGGAGAGTTCATCGATTATGCGCAGAAACACCCCAACGAGCTGAATTTTGGTTCGAGCGGCGTTGGCAGCTCCATGCACATCGCGGGCGAGTTCTTCATGCGTGAAACCAGCACGAAACTGATGCATGTGCCCTATTCCGCACCGGGGCAGGCCACTACCAACCTCATCGCCAACGACATCCAGGCGATGTTCCAGCTGGTGCCGGGCATCATCGGCCAGATCAAGGGACAGCAGGTGCGCCCGTTGGCCTTGCTGGCCAAGCAGCCGTCGCCCAGCTTGCCCGGTGTGCCGACAACGGCGTCGTTGGGCTACCCTAAGTTGTTGTCCTCCACCTGGTTCGCCCTGCTGGCGCCGCGCTCGACGCCTGCATCCATCACCGATCGGGTGAACGGCGCCCTGAACGAAATCCTGAAAGACCCCGCCGTCATCGACAAGCTTGGCGCCATGGGTGCCACGACAATCGGCGGTACCCGCCAGGAGCTCGCAGCCTATATGGGCGACGAACTGAAGAAGTGGGGCGCTGTATTGACCGATGCGGGGATCACGGCAAAGTAAGGCGGCCAATGCGCAAGGCGATTCGAGTTCGGACGGTGGGCTGATGCCGCTTCGCCAGATTGATGCGCACATCAGGGGAAAGGCGGGTCCAGGCCGGCAGGGCCTCAGCCGACCTGGAATTCCGTTTCGGGATAGCGCACGCGGCTGCGCTTTTGGGTGGCCAGGCTGTATACCAGCGTCAGCGGGCCCAGCCTTCCCGCGAACATCAGCATGGCGATCAGCATCTGGCTGGGCAGTGAAAGATCGGGAGTGAGATCGCGGCTCAAGCCGGTGGTGCTCACCGCCGACACGACCTCGAACAGGATGGTGAGAAAAGGCGCTTTTTCGAAGATGGTCATCAGCAGCGTACCCGTGAAAATGAAGACGCAGGTGACCAGCACCAGGGCCAGCGCCTTCTGCACGGTGTCGGGAGGAATGGAGCGGTTCAGCAGCACCACTTCCTTGCGCTGGAATATATAGGAATACACCGCCGCCAGCAGCACGATGAAGGTGCCCAGCTTGATGCCGCTGGCGGTGCTCAAAGAGCCGCCGCCTATGAACATCAGCAGCATGATGATCAGGGTGGAGCTGTCGTGCAGCCGGGTGATGTCCACGCTGGTGAAGCCCGCCGTGCGGCTGGTGACGCTTTGCATCCAGGCGGCCAGCGCCTGCCCGTGCACGGACAACCCCGCCAGCGTATCCGGATTGCCGGTTTCCAGCGCCCAGATCAGGGCGAAGCCGATCAGGTTCAGGGCCAGCGTGCCCGCCACGATCAGCTTGGTGTAGGGCATCAGCGTGCGCCATTTTCTTTTGCTGCCGGCGTCGTGCAGCACGGAAAAGCCGATGCCTCCCAATATGATGGAAAAGCTGATGATGAGTATGGTCACCGGGTCGTCGACGAACCCGGCCAGGCTGGAGGGAAAGAGCGAGAACCCGGCATTGTTGAAGGCGGCGATGGCGTGGAACACCGCCCGGTACGCGGCGGTCGGCAGGGGATGATCGCGCCACCACCACAGCGTCAGCACGATGGCGGCCACCGCTTCGATGGCCAGCGAAATCTTGATCACGGACAAGGCGGTATGCCGGATGCGCGACACGCTGGTCTGGTTGAAGGCTTCCAGCGCCAGGGCCTGATGTTTCAGGCTCATTTTCTTGCCCAGCGTGATGGCGGCCACGACCGCGAAGGTCACGAAGCCCAGGCCTCCCAACTGGACCAGGGCTATCAGGACGATTTGGCCGAAATGGGTCAGGTCGGCGCCGGGATCGATGACCGCCAGGCCGGTCACGGTGACCGCCGAGGTGGCCATGAAGAAAGCGGCGGACAGGCTCAAGGGCTCGTGGCTGGCGGCGGGCAGGGAAAGCAGCAGCGTTCCCAGCAGGATCAGCGCCAGGAAACCCAGGGCCAGCACGGCCGGAGGGCTGGCCTGCAGCAGGCCGCTGCGCTTGATGCGTTTGTAGGATTGATAGCCGTACAGCGGCAGCCAGTTGCGCATGGTCAGACGAGCTTGGGAGCGATGGTCTTGAGCGTGCTCAACTGGCCCAGCAGCAGGACCACGTCTTTGGCGGCCAGCACGAAATCCCCGGGCGGATGCACCGTGACCCGGGCCTTGCGCTTGAGCACCAGCACATGGATGGTATCGGGCACGTCTTTCAGCACCTGCTGCAGCGGCACGCCCTCCAGGCGATCGCTGATATCGATTTCAACGACGAATTCGCCATTGCCCAGTGATATATAGTCATTGACCATGGGATAGCTCAGCGCCTGGGCCACCCGTATGCCCATTTCTTCCTCGGGATGCACGATGCGATTGACGCCCAGCTTGCTGAGTATGAGGTGGTGCGCATGCGAACTGGCCTTCACCCAGATGGTGCCGATGCCCAGGGACTTCAGGTGCACCACGCAAAGCAGGCTGGCCTGGATTTCCTCGCCTATGGCCACCAGCACCACGTCGTAGTTGTCCAGCCCCAATTCTTCCAGGGCGGCCTTGTCGGTGACGTCGGCGATCGCGGCGCGGGTGATCTGATCCGCGTAATGGTCCACGACCTTGGCGTCCGTGTCCACGCCCAGCACCGAGTGGCCCATTTTCATGAGCTCTAGAGCGGCCGCCGAGCCGAATCGGCCCAGGCCTATGATTGCGAATTGCGCCATGCGTATCCTTGTTCCCGAGTTCGGTACAGCCGGCAGTTTACCCGCGCAAGCCTACAATGGCGGATTGCTAAATCACTGTGAATTCTGGTAAAAACCCTTATGGACATCAGATTTTATTTCGAGCAGTCGTGACATGACGAGTTTGTTTGACCCCTTGCAGCTCGGGTCTGTGCAGTTGAGCAACAGAATTGTAATGGCGCCGCTGACGCGCAATCGCGCCTCCGAAGGCCGGGTTCCCAATGACTTGATGCGACGATATTACTGCCAGCGCGCCACCGCCGGGCTGATCCTGTCCGAGGGGACATCGATCTCGCCGCAAGGGGTAGGCTACCCCAGCACGCCCGGGATCTGGAGCAGCGCCCAGGTGGATGGGTGGAAGAAGATCACCCAGGCGGTGCATGACAAGGGCGGCAAGATTTTCCTGCAGCTATGGCATGTGGGACGGGTTTCGGATCCCGAATACCTGAATGGCGGCATTCCCGTCGCACCCAGCGCCATCGCCTGCGAAGGCCACGTCAGCCTTTTGCGTCCCAAGCGTCCCTATGTCGTTCCGCGCGCGCTGCATACCGAAGAAATCGCCGGGATAGTCGCGGATTTCGCCGAAGGCGCCCGCAATGCCCGCGAAGCCGGCTTCGACGGCGTGGAAGTCCATGCGGCCAATGGCTATCTGATCGACCAGTTCCTGCAGGACGGCTCGAATAAACGGACGGATGAATACGGCGGCAGGGTAGAGAACCGGGCGCGCCTGCTGCTGGAAATCGTCGACGCCTGCATAGGGATATGGGGCGCGGGCCGCGTGGGGGTGCACTTGTCGCCGCGCGGGGACGCCCATGCCGTATCCGATTCCGACCCGCGCCTGCTGTTCTCTTATGTGGCGCGCGCCCTGGGAGAGCGGCGCATCGCCTTTATCTTTACGCGGGAATCGCTGGGCAAGGACAGCCTGACGGCGGAAATCCGGCGCCTGTTCGGCGGCCCCGTGATCGTGAACGAAAAATACGATATTCAAGAGGCCCTGGATGCGGTGGCGTCGGCCCGGGCCGATGCCGTGGCATTCGGCAGGGCGTTCATCGCCAACCCGGATCTGGTCACCCGCCTGAGAACCGGTGCGCCGCTGAACGAGTGGGATGTCGCCACCTTCTACACGGCCGGACCCCAGGGCTATGTCGACTATCCCGTCCTGAACGCCGGCGCGGCGGCCATGGGCGAATGCCCGGCGGGCGCAAAAATTTCCCAACGGCAGGCCTGGGCGTGCTAACTTTCCAGTTGTTGTAGGCGCCTTCGAACCAAAAGGCGGAGTCACTTCATATTCTGGGAGGCAGGGTGAAAGGGTACGTCATAGGCATCGGGGCGGCTGCATTATTGTCCGGCTGCGCCATGGGCATACAGCCGGGCGGCGATTCGCCCAGCCTTTCCTACACCGTGCCGCGCAGCTACCAGACGGTATATCTGCGCGCCCAGAACCAGGCGGATGAATGCCTGCGCGGCAAAAAGCAATACGATGTCTACGCCACCGTCGATCCCATCATGCAGACCGGCATGGTCGCCGTGCGCGGGCCGTTCGCAAGCGTGGAAGTGGCGCGCACCGACATCAAGGCCGTGGACGCCCAGCATACCGAAGTCACGCACACCGTATGGGGGCGCAGCCCTTGGGACAAGGCGGCGCTGGAAGCCATGAAGCAATCGGTGCTGATGGATATGTCGGTCTGCGTCAGCTACCGTTGATCCCCCGCCAGGGGCCCGCCAAGATTTCGCCAAGACGGGGCCGCGGGCCTGGCCGCTAAGCCAGGCGCGACTTTACTTGTGCCGATACGGCCGACATGTCCGCGCGGCCCGCCAGGCGCGTCTTGATCAGCGCCATGACCTTGCCCATGGCGGGAGCGCCCGACACCCCTTGCGCCTGCACTTCGGCTATCGCAGCCGTGATGGCGGCTTCCAGCTCTTGGGGACTGGCCGACTGCGGCAGGAATTCCTGCAGGACGGCCAATTCGGCTTTTTCCTGTGCGGCTGTTTCGCTGCGGCCCGCCTGCTCGAAGGCGGCGATGGATTCGCGGCGCTGCTTGACCTGTTTTTCGATAATGGCCAATACCGCGGCGTCGTCGAGTTCGCGCCGGTCGTCCACTTCTTTTTGCTTGATGGCGGCTTGCAGGAAACGCAAGGTGCCCAGTCGGGCGGAATCCTTGGCGCGCATAGCGGCCTTGACGGCGTCGGCCAGTTTCGGCTTGAGCGTGTTGCTCATGATGGCATCCTGAATAAAGCATCCATTTTAATGGAAGTTCCGGCTCCGGGTCGGCAACTGACCGAGCAGGTGTGTCAGATCCACCAGCCGGCGGGCGAGCAGGTGATGCATGCCCTCCTGCTTCTGCCAGATGCCGTAGACCCCCAGCAGCCTGGAGCCCACCAGTTCCGTCCTTTGGCGCTGGGCCAGCTCGGCATGGACGATGACATTCACATTGCCTGTTTCGTCTTCGAGAGTGACGAACACCGTGCCCTTGGCGGTTTGGGGACGCTGGCGGCCGGTGACGATGCCGCAGGCCCGCACCAGCCGCCGGTCGGGGCAATCGCCCGCCAGGGCGCCGGCATCGACAAAGCGCCAGGCCTGCAGGGCGCCCCGCAGCAGGGCCACCGGGTGCCGCCTCAAGGTCAGGGCCAGGGCCTGATAGTCAGCCACGATATCCTGGCCTTCGCTGGGCGCGGACAATGCGGGCTGGGCTTCGCCGACGATGGGCGCAGCGCGCAACAAACCCTTGAGTGGCTGGGCGGCGGCCAGCCAGCGGGCCTGATGGCGATGGCCGCCCAAGGCCCGCAAGGCGTCGGCGGCGGCCAGGGCGTCCATGTCGTGGCGGCTCAAGTCGGCGCGGGCCGCCGCGTCCTGTACGCTGCCGAAGGCCTGCGCGTCGCGCGCCGCCACGATGCGCAGGCCGGCCTCTTTGGAAAGGCCTTTGACGCGGCTCAGGCCCAGGCGCACCGCGGGGCGCTCGCCGGCCGGTTCCAGCCGCGTATCCCAGTGGCTGATGCCGATGTCCACGGGCAAGACCTGCACGCCATGCCGCCGGGCATCCTGCACGAGCTGGCTGGGTGAATAAAAACCCATGGGCTGGGCATTGAGCAGGGCGGCCAGAAAGGCCTCGGGCTCATGGCATTTCAGCCAGGCGCTGATATAGGCCAGCTTGGCGAAGCTGGCCGCATGGCTTTCGGGGAAGCCGTATTCGCCGAAGCCTTCCAGTTGCCGGTAAATGCGTTCGGCGAAATCCGCATCGCAGCCTTTGTCTTTCATGCCCTTGATCAGGCGTTCCCGGAATTGCTCCACGCCGCCCTTGCGCCGCCAGGCCGCCATGGAGCGGCGCAGCTGATCGGCTTCGTCGGCGGTGAAATCCGCCGCCACCATGGCGATCTGCATGGCCTGCTCCTGAAAAATGGGTACGCCCAGCGTGCGTTCGAGCACCTTGCCGATCTCCGGGGTCGGCGCTTCAGCCGGCTCTTCTTTTTTTTGCCGGCGGCGCAGGTAAGGATGCACCATGCCCCCCTGTATGGGCCCGGGGCGCACGATGGCCACTTGCACGACCAGATCGTAGAAGGCTGCCGGCTTCAGGCGCGGCAGCATGCTCATCTGGGCACGCGATTCGATCTGGAAAACCCCTATGGTGTCGGCTTTTTGTATCATCTGGTAGGTCGCGGCGTCTTCGCCGCGGATATCCTGCATGGCGAATGGCCGGCCCCGCCTTTCGCCGACCAGGTCCAGGCAGCGGTGCAGCGCCGACAGCATGCCCAGCGCCAGCACATCCACTTTCATGAAGCCCATGGCGTCCAGGTCGTCTTTGTCCCATTGCACGACGCTGCGGTCCGGCATGGCGGCGTTTTCTATGGGCACCAGGCGGCTGAGCTTGTCTCTTGCGATGACGAAGCCGCCCGGATGCTGCGAAAGATGCCGCGGGAAGCCGATCAGGATCTGGGCCAGGGTCACCCACATTTGAGCCGCGGGCGCATCGGCGTCCAGCCCGTGCTCGGCGATCCGGTCCAGCAGGCCTTGCCGGCCGTCCCAATATTGAAGGGATTTGGCGACGCGGTCGATCAAGTCCGCATCCAGCCCCAGCGCCTTGCCGGTGTCGCGCAGCACGCTGCGCGTGCGATAGGTGCTGACCACGGCGGTCAGGGCGGCCCGGTCGCGGCCGTATCTTTCATAGATATATTGGATGATCTCCTCACGGCGTTCGTGTTCGAAATCCACATCGATATCGGGCGGCTCGTTGCGCGCCTGGCTGATGAAGCGGGCGAACAAGGCATTGCCGTTTTCAGGATCCACTTCGGTAATGCCCAGGCAGTAGCAGACGGCCGAATTGGCCGCCGAGCCGCGCCCCTGGCACAAGATGTTCTGCTTGCGGGCGAATTTGACGATGTCGTAGACGGTAAGAAAATAAGGCTCGTATTTCAGGGTGGCGATGATGAGCAGCTCGCTTTCCAGCTGGCTCTTGATCTTGTCGCTGACCCCGCCGGGGTAGCGCCGGGCCGCGCCCGCAAAGGTTTCGGCGCGCAGGTATTCAGAGGCGCTCAGGCCCGCAGGCACGATTTCCTCCGGATACTGATAGCGGATATCGTCCAGGGAAAACACGCATAGGCGGGCAATGCTGACGGTTTCCCGCAATGCATGGGCGGGATACAGATTGGCCAGCCGCAGGCGGCTGCGCAAGTGGTGCTCGGCATTGGGCTGCAGAGCGTAGCCGCAATCCTGTATGGGCCGTTTCAGCCGGACGGCGGCGAGCGCGTCGTGCAGGGGCTGGCGCGAACGCCTGTGCATCTGCACTTCGCCGATGGCCGCCAGGGGCAGGGAAAACTGTAGTCCGGCGTGCTCCAGCATGGCCTGGTGGGCGGCGTCGGCATGCCGGTGGCGCAGGCCCAGGCCCAGCCACAGGCGGCCCGGGAAGGCCTGCTTCAAGCGGCCCAGTTGTTCGTGCAGAAGGGCGGGATCCATGCTATAGCCCGGCTTGAATATGGCCAGGCAATCGGNNCGCAGATGCCGGTGATCGGGCGGGGGCTGCGCAATGTCGAGCAGGCTCAGGCTGTACTGGCCTTTCCCGCTGCGCCGCCGCGCCAAAGTGATGAGCTCGGAGAGGTCCCCGTAGCCTTGCTTGTTGCGGGCCAGGACGATGATTTCCATGCCGTCGAGCACGAAGCGGCTTCCCACGATGAGCTTCAGCCCGAGCTTTTTCGCTTCGACGTGGGCGCGCACCACCCCGGCCAGGGAACATTCGTCGGCCAGCGCCAAGGCTTCGTATCCCAGTTCGGCGGCCCGTTCCACCAGCTCTTCGGGGTGCGAAGCGCCTTTCAGGAAAGAGAAGTTGGACAGGCAGTCCAGTTCCGCGTACGAGATGGGGGCGTAGGATGTCATGGCCGTAATTCCTAAGCGAAAAGGCCGTGCAGGAACCAGCCGCCAGCGGTTTTTTCGCGTTCCTGGTACACCCAATAACGTACGCCGCCCATGTCTTGGGCGATGAAGTAATCGCGCTGCGTGTGGCCGCGAGGCTGCCACCACCCGGTTTCCAGGCGCTCCGGGCCCGCCAGCAGCCGCAGGGCGCGGCCATTGTGCAGCGGGCGGTGGTTTTGCGTTTGCAGGGCCAGCGGCTGGTGGAGCAGCCACAAAGGCCGGGCATGCGGACCCAGCGCGGGCGGAAGGCTGGACGGGGCGGGCGCGCCGGCGTCGGCGGCGCAGGCCCAGGCATTGGCTTGTTCGGGCAGATGGCTGGCTACGGGGCGGGGCGCGCGCACCCCGTCCTGGCCCAGGCGGGCGCGCAGGATGTCCAGCATGCGGTGTTCGTCGCGCTGCCATTGCCCGGGTTCGGGAATCAGGCTGGCATTGGCCGGCGGCCTGGGGCCGGCGTGGTCTATGGACAGCTCCAGCGCAATGACCGGGGCCGCCAAGGCCAGTTGCGCAAGCTGTTCCCGCAGGACGTCCATGAAATCCGCAGGCAGCCAGGCGGCCTGGGACAGGCGCAGGGCGATGCGGGTGGGCGGGCGCGCATGGCGGCCTTTTTCGTGATGCAGCAGCAAGTCCAGGCCATGCACGCTCAGCTTGCGGGCCTCGAGCCAGTCGCACAACTGCTCGATGAGACGCCGCCCCACGGCCTGGATGGCGGTGCTGTGCTCCAGTCTTTCGAGCAGATCATGGCGCTGGGAAAAAAGCGGCGGCGCCTGGAACCAGGAAAAATGCCCTTCGGCCCGGCCATAGGCGGCATCCAGTTCTTGAAGCAGCAGGGGGCTGCTGCGCCGCTGCAGGCCTGCGCGCGGCAATCGGCGCAATTGCGCCAGCGTGTGGCAGCCTATGCCGGACAGCCAATCGGCATAAGGCGCCGCGGCGGGCAGGCAGTGCACCGCTAGCGGGTCGAGCAGGCGCTGCAGGGCAGCCAGGGTGCAGACGCGGCGCTGCCTTGCNNGCCCGGCCCGGCCTGGCGCGGCCCGGTAAGGTTCGCGCCGGCGTAGCCTGTCCCAGGGGCCTGGCTGGCCAGCACCCAGGCTCCCAAGGCGGTGGGCGCCATGCCCAGGCATGTCTGGACGCGCGGTACTGCCGGGTCAAGCCGCGTAAGGCCGGGCCGCGTAAGGCCGGGCCGCGCCAGGCCGGGCTGTGCAAGGCTGCGGCGCAGCAGCCGGCATAAGTTACGCGGCCCGTGGAACAGGCTGAGGCTGGCGCTGACTTCCAGCAGGACGGCGCTGTCCTGGTAGCAAACGACATTGGGCGTGTATTGCAGCAGGTCCAGGGCGATGTCGTGCAGGCTTCGGCGCCGCGCCATGGGATCGTCGGGAGCGGTGAGCAGGCCGGGAACCATGGCCAGCGCCGCACCGGCCCGCATGCCCGGCTGCACGCCCTGGGCGCGGGCGCTGGGCGTGCAGGCCAGGACCCGGCCCTGTTCCAGCACGGCGGCGGGCAGAGCTTCAGTGGCCCACGAGGGAAAGCACAGATCCAGGCAATGCGTGGGCAGGTAGACGCTGATCCAGAGTTGTTTCATGAGCATTCACCATGGTATGCGGCATGCGTTCGGGGTACAGAACAATGGGTAGAGGCCGGCTGCACAGCGGGCCGCGCCGCTTGATGATGGAGACCTGCACGCCTTGTCCCCAGGCGGACAGGGAAAGGCGCAAAGGCGCCGCGCTGGCTTGCTGCGCCGCGGAAGGCGGGCGCAATAATATGAACAGCATGTCGGTCTGCTGGGCGGCCAGATGCAGCCGCCGCAGCGAGGCGGGGCGCAGCCTGTCGGCCCAGCAAAGCAGGGCGGAGCAGGCATTGTGCTTGAGGATTTGCTCGGCGGCCCAAAGCGTGTCGCTGGAAGTCTTCGGCTGGATCCATAAAGGACGATGAGCCTGCAGCCCCCAATTCAGCCAGCAATGGAAACAGGGCTCGTAGGGAGGATCGACCAACGCTATGCTGCGGCCGGTGTCCAGGCTGGCCAGCGCCGGACGCAGCAGGTGGATTTCGCCTATGCCGGGCTGGCTGGGCATGAATTCGATCAAGGACCCCAGCGGCCAGCCGCGGGCGGGCAGTTCCTGATCCAGGATGGGAAAGCCCGTGGGCGCCGCCGCCTGGCGGGAGCGCGCCAGCTGCGAACCGCGCCAGAGGGCGGGGTGTATGGATTCGGGTTGCCGGAGGGAAGGGGAACGCATAGCATAATCATGATCAAGTAAGCCCGGCCGGCTGAAACGCGCGATGCCGGTTTTGCGGCCGCAGCTTTTCCCGACAAGCGGCCTGCAGCCTTCAGTGCGGCCGGGCTCGGATCGGTTCCGAAGAAGCGCCTGCCTTTGGCTGTATTAATACTGTGTAAATATACAGTATAAAAGAATCCAGGCGGCCAACTGGCGTACAATTTTGCAACGCTGGAAGAAATCAGGCTTTTTGGAGTTGCTTTATGATGATGGCGGCAAAGTCCGGCTTGCCCGATCCTTTTATCTTCGTACCCAGCCAAGGCAGGCCGCAATTGCTGTTCGTTCTATTGCACGGCGAAGCCGGCACTCCCCAGCAATTGTTTCCTCTGGCCGATGCCATCAAAAGCGCCTTTCCCCTGGCCATGGTGGTGCTGCCCTATGCCTTCCAGAACATCCCCGCCGACAGCTCCGCGGGCGCGCTCGGCAGCCAGGGCATAGCGGGCTATCACTGGGTCGATCCTCTGGGCCTGAATGAGGGCAATTACGCTGAACGGGTGGGGCGGTCTTTGCCGCGGCTCATCGAGCAGATCAGCCGGCTTCAGGCCGACTACGGCCTGTCGGGGGCGCAGACGGCGCTGGCAGGTTTTTCGCAGGGCGCCACCATGGCTCTGGAAGCCAGCTGTGCAAAACCGGGAATCGCCGGGCGGGTGCTGGCGTTTTCAGGGCTGTACGTGCAGCCGCCCAGCCACGTTCCTTCCACGACGACGCTGCATTTTTTCCATGGCGCCAACGACCAGCAGGTTTCCGTGGCTGAAGTGGAATCCACCTTGCTGCGCCTGGCCGAGCTCCAGGGCGACGCCACCCTGGATGTCGCCTCGCGCATCGGCCACGAGCTTCATCAGGCTTTGATCAAGCAGGCCATCGTGCGCCTGCAGACCTGTGTTCCCTTGCGCAACTGGGAAGACGCTTTGCAGTCTCTGGAACGGCAGGCGAAAGAGCAAGGCGCGAAAAGGCGCAAGGGGCCGACGCTGCATTAGCGCTTTTCAGCGCTCAATCCGGACCGGATGCTGGCCTTTTCCAATGGAAGGTCACATGGGTGCCGCCGCTGGCGCCTATGGTGATTTTCCGCGACTGGGTCTGGCCTTCGTAAGTCACGAATACGCTGTAGGAGCCGGCGGGCAGCCTGGCCAGGAAATAAGGCCCTTCGGACAGGGCGTTCAGCACCGTGGCGTCCTGCTTGTCCCGTATGACGACTTGCACATCGCTGGCGTAGGCGTTGACGCTGTTGCTGGAGCTGGCAAAGGTCAGGGCCAGCGGCCATTGGCGAATGGCCTGCTTGAAAGCCGTCGATTCGTCCAGCCCGAAACCTCCGCTGACATATTCCACGCCGCCCTGGGTTTGCGTGGGGGGCAATTCCGCGTACGCGCCCGCGGACAGAAAGCCGGCCGCCAGCACAGCCGCGCCCGCCATCGATTTCAGTGTTTTCATTTCACAGCCTCGTTGCGTTCCGTTGATCAAGAGTAAAAGGCCAGTCGTGCCTTTGGGTGGATAGACCGGATTCATCGTAGCTGACTTCGCTCAAAAGAGCACGGCCGCTGGCATGCAAGGTGACGATGGTGGAGCAGCGCGTGCCGTAGTCGGAACTGATGATGAAAGGGCTGCTGAGCAGACGCTCGCGTTCGATGGACAGCCCCGTCCTGGGCAAGGCGTGATCCTGGGCGGGCGTGCCGTCTTTGAGCAGCGCGAAGACCGGCGCAAGGGATGTGCCCAGTTGATCCATGGGCAGCGCATTCAGCGACAGGCGCAGGCGCTCGGCCTTGGGCCAGGGCGTATCCAGCAAGTGGTTGGAAAGTACGTAGCGGCCGGCAGCCAGCGGCCGGGGGCCGGGGTCGCCCGTGCGATTGCCCACATAGCAGGCCTGCTCCGCGTCCCCCACGATGAGATTGAAGCCGTTATAGGCGGCGCCCGCCGCATGTACGGCCAGTGCATAGGAGGCCGGCGATTCCGTTCCCCGCAGATAGCGGCTGACCAGTTCGCCCCGGGAAGGCGCGCCCGGGATCAGGCGTCCGGGGTCGCGGTAGTTGGTGATCAGCGCGTACCGGCCTTGCCGCGTGACGCCCAGCCAACTGCCTTGCCCCTGGCAGTCTATGCCGCCCAGGATGTCGGGACGCCCGGGCCACGGCGCCGCCGCCATGCAGGGCCGGGCGTGGAATTCATCCCGATTGGCTGCGATGAACAAAGGCCATTCCGGATGCGCCCGAATGGCCAGATAAGCAATGCACATAAAGCGGCGGCGCGTTTCCTTGCTTCAGAGCATCGCCAGGTTGCTGCTGTTTTCGACCAGCGTGCGGATGCGCACGGCATCGCCTATGCGTGAATAGCGGCCCGTGGAGTTGAGCAGCACGATGGCGACGTCGCGATTGTCGATGCGCGTCAGCATTACCAGGCATTCCCCCGCTTCGTTGATGAAGCCGGTCTTGGACACCTTGATGTCCCAGTCCGCGTTGCGCACCAGGCGATTGGTGTTGTTATAGACCAGCTGGCGGCCCCGGCCGACTTCGATTTCGTATTTGTCGTCCGTGGTGTAGCGGTGTATCAAGGCCTGCTTGCTGGCGGCCTGCAGCAGCTTGACCAGATCGCGCGGAGACGACACGTTCTCGCTGGACAGGCCCGTGGGTTCGACGAAGCGGGTATTGCGCATGCCCAGGGCGCGGGCCTTGTCGTTCATGGCGCGCACGAAGGCGGGCATGCCGCCGGGATAATGGCGCCCCAATGCGTGGGCCGCCCGATTCTCGGAAGACATCAGCGCCAGGTGCAGCATATCGGCGCGGCTCAGTTCCGCGCCCACGGGCAGACGCGACCGGGAATAGCGCATGCGGTCCACGTCGGCATCCGAAATGCGCAGCATTTCGTTCATGGGCAGGCCCGATTCGGCCACCACCAGGGCGGTCATCAGCTTCGAGATGGACGCAATGGGACGCACTTCGTCGCTGTTCTTGTCGTACAGCACGGCGGAGCTTTGCAGGTCTTGCACGAAGGCGACTTCGGAGCGCAGCATGGCCTGGGAAGTGAGCGGCTCGACGGCGGGCTCGGCGCCGCGGTTCACGACGATGTCGCTGTCGTCGTGGCTGCGCAGGCCCACACGGATTTGCGAGGCGTTCGGGGCGTAGCTGACAGGGCGCAGGTTCTGGCGCCGGACCACATGGGTCTTCGCGCTGGAGCGCTGCGCCGTGGCGGTCGATTTACGAGTGTTCTTTTTGGCCGCCGCGGGCTTGGCGGCCTTCGCTTTCTGGACTTTATGCGTGGAAGAGGACTTGGCCTGCGTGGCGCTGGCTTGCGCCGGCGACTGGACGCCAAGTACGACCAGGAACGCCAAAGGCAGCATGGCCGACAGCGGAAAGCGCGGGAGGAGGTTCCGGATAGGCATGGGCATAGGACGTAGGCAAGGACAGGACTGGCAGTGATATTATCAGAAAAAACGCCTTTATATTATGGAGTTACAACATTTTTTTAATTTTTTTCTGAGCATGCCCCCATTTCCGGCCCGGATTGAGGGGTTTTCGCTGTATGCCTGTCCAGTAAAAAGCCGCCCGCCTGTTTTTCGCGTTTCGCGCTGGATGATTTCAGGCCCTGGCGGGCAGGCCAGCCGCCTTCGCCCCGCGCCGGGCGCGATAAAGCAGAAAGCCGACGATGCTGAGATTCAGCATATTCCAGGCGATGCCGTTCATGAAAGCGGCCCGGTAAGAGCCGCTGAGATCATAAATGGCTCCGGACATCCAGCCGCCCAGCGCCATGCCGAAGAGCGTCGCCATCAATACGGTGCCCACGCGGGCGCCGGCCACGCCGGGCGCGAAGTATTCGCGCACGATCAAGGCGTAGGCCGGCACGATGCCTCCCTGGAACAGACCGAAAAGGGCCGAGACCACGTACAGCGAAACCAGGCCGTCGGCGCCGAGAAACATCAAGAGCGCCAGGCCTTGCAGCAAGCCCCCTAGAAGCAGAGTGCGCAGCCCGCCTATGTGGTCGGCGATCCAGCCTGAAAGCAGGCGGCTGGCGATGCCCATGCCGAGCATGAGCGACAGCATTTGCGCGCCGCGCGCGGCGCCGAAGCCCAGGTCGCCGCAATAGGCCACGATATGCACTTGGGGCATGGACATGGCCACGCAGCACGCCACGCCGGCGATGCAGAGCAAGACCAGCAGCGCGCCCGGAGACAGGCCCAGCGGCCGGGCGGGATCGGATTGCCGGGATTCGAGGATATAAGGCCTTTCACGCCGCCCGGTTCGCGGCGCCGGCGCCGGCGCCAGGGCGGGGGGACGGCGGCGGTAGACCAGCGCCAGCGGCAGCATGGACGCCAGGCAGAACAGACCCATGCCGATATAAGTGTGGCGCCAGCCCACGCTGTCGATGAAATACTGCATGATGGGCGGCCAGACCGCCCCCGCCAGATAATTGCCGCTCATGCAAATACCCAGGGCGATGCCGCGGCGCCATGTGAACCATTGCGATGTGTCGGCCACCAGCGGCGCCAGGGTCGCCGAGGTGCCCAGCATGCCGATGAACAAGGCCTGCGCCAGACTGAACTGCAAGAGGCTGGATGCCGAGCCCGCCCAGATGAACCCCAGGCTGATGCCCAGCGTACCCGTCACGATGGGCGCCAGCACCCCATAGCGGTCCGACAGCCGCCCCATCAGGATGCCGCCCAGCCCGAAACCCAGCATGGTCAAGGTATAGGGCAGCGATGCGTCGGAGCGGCTCACGGCGAATTCCGCCTGGATTTGCGGCAACACCACCGTGACGGAATACATGCCGGCGCCGCCCAGGGTCATCAGCATGACGGACACGCACAGCCGCAGCCAGGCGTAGGGCGGTTCTCTGGGAGGCGCGGTGTCGTCGGCGAAGGCGGTATCCATCATGAACGGTATTGAACACCAGAAAGCGCGTCTTGTGTTGGCTCGGCAAGGCGGGCCTTGCGGCATGGAATTTGCTATGCGGAAGCGCAAGCCTATCACACGGGAAGCGATGGATGAGGGATAAACGCATGGACGAAACCACTCTGGGCACGGGCAGTTTTTTTGCGGATCAGCGCGCGGCGCGCGAAGCCGTGCAACTGGTGCTGCCGATGATGGAGCGGGGCATGGCCGACCGCAGCGTCGGTGAAAGCGGTTTCCTGTACATCGTTGTCATGGATCCGGCCCTGGGACCGCAAGACTGCGACTTCGAGCATGCGGTGCTGTACGAGCACGCGGTGGGCGACCGATCGGCCTGGGACGCCGATTACGCGCAGTTCGCGCGCGATAAAGCCAGGGCATGCTGGCGCACCGGCGGCAACGGGCATTGGCTGCGGCATGTCGCTCCCCATTTATTGCGGCCTGGGGATACGGGCCTCTGGGGCGGCGTCTGCGTCGAAGGCATCGTGGTCGGCGTCAGCGGCGCGGACCCTTGGTACGATGAGGCTTTCGCGGCTTGCATCGCCCACGCCTTGAAGGCGGCGGCCAAGCGCCGCGCGCTTGCGCAGCCCGAAGTTCCCAGGCTGGAATGAGCGCCATGGGAACGGAAAAGGAATAATGAAAAAGGGGAAATGATGCGCTCGAAGGAATTCTTCCAACTCGCCAAGGGCGCCGTCACGGCATGGGTGGACGATGGCGCCTCCAGCCTGGGCGCCGCCATCGCCTTCTACACGATTTTTTCCATCGCGCCGCTGCTGATCATCGTGATCGCCATCGCCGGCGCGGTATGGGGAGAAGATGCGGTGCGCGGGGAAATCATCCGGCAATTGGGCGGCCTGGTCGGGCAGGAAGGCGCATCCGGCGTCCAGAGCCTGATACGCAGCGCGGACCAACCCTCGCAAGGGATGACGGCGGCGGCCCTCAGCGTGGGCGTGCTCATCGTCGGGGCGACCACGGTTTTCGCCGAATTGCAGAACGCCCTGGACCACATCTGGGAAGTTCCGGCGAGGGAAAAGAAAACCGGCTTGTGGAATACCTTGCGCGCGCGCCTGCTGTCTTTCGGCCTGGTCCTTGGCCTGGCCTTTCTGCTGCTGGTTTCGCTGGTCGTAAGCGCCTTGCTCGCGGTGCTGGGGCAATGGAGCAGCGGCCTGTTCCCGGGCTGGGAACTGGTGCTGCAAGCCCTCAACACTCTGGCTTCGCTGGGTATAGCGACCATTCTCTTCGCCGCGATCTACAAGTTCATGCCGCAGGCCACGATCGCCTGGCGCGATGTCTGGACGGGCGCCCTGGTCACCGCCGTCATGTTCGAAATCGGCAAGGTGCTGATAGGCCTGTATGTGGGCAAGAGCTCCATGGTTTCCTCGCTCACCGCGGCCGGTTCGCTGGTGGTCGTGTTGATATGGGTGTATTACGCCGCCCAGATCTTCCTGCTGGGCGCGGAATTCACCTGGCTGTACGCAAACCGGCATGGCTCGCGGCGCCCGCCGCCGGCCGCGGGCGTTGCAGAGGGCGGCCCCGGCGAGCAGGTCGCCGCATCCATGAGCCCGCCCTGAGCCGAGCATGGCGTCCACCGCAACGCCCGCCCCGCAGGAACCCGACAGCGTCCGGTTTGCCTTGCAGGAAGGCGGCCTGGTGTATTCCGCCGACGACATGCCGGGCATTACACGGCGCAAGGCGGGCAAAGCCTTTTGTTATATCGGCCCCGACGGCCGGGTCATCCGCGACCGGGAAACGATAAGCCGCATCCGCGCGCTGGCCATACCTCCGGCCTACGAGCAGGTCTGGATCTGTCCGGATCCGCGCGGCCATATCCAGGCCACGGGCCGCGACCAGAGGGGGCGCAAGCAATACCGCTATCACCCCGACTGGACCTCGGTGCGCAATGCCAACAAGTACGAGCAACTGCTTGCTTTCGCGCTCGCGCTGCCGCGCATCCGCCGCCGGGTGGCGCGCGACATGAAGGCGGGAGCGCCCGCCGACCTGAGGATCATTGCCGTGGTGGTCCGTCTGCTGGAAGCCACCCTGATCCGCATCGGCCAGCGCGAATACGCCGTGGCCAACAAGTCATTCGGCCTCACGACCCTGCGCCGCCGCCACGCCAGCGTCGCAGGCGACCGCGTGCGCTTTCGCTTCAGGGGCAAGAGCGGCATCAGGCACGATGTGACCATCCGCGACCGGCGCATCGCGCGGGCGGTCAAACGCTGCATGGAGATTCCAGGGCACGAGCTGTTCCAGTATGTCGACGCCGAAGGCGATGCGCACCGGGTGGACTCGGGCCAGGTCAATGCCTATCTCAAGGAGGCCGGCGGAGGCGAGTTCACGGCGAAACACTATCGCACCTGGGCGGCCTCGGTCTTCGCACTGGAGTATTTGCAAAAACGCGATTTGACGGAATCGTCCGGCCGCCGCGCGATAGTGAACGAGGCGGTAAAAGCCACCGCCGCATTGCTGGGCAACACGGCGGCGGTATGCCGCGCCTGCTATATCCATCCCGCCTTGATCGATGCGGCCCTGGCGGGCGAGCTGCCCGCCGCGGCGCCGGCCCCCGGCCCTTGCGGTCTGCGCGCGGCAGAAAGGCGATTGCTGGCGTTTCTACAGGCACGCTAATTGCGGATACGGGGGATTCGCATCATCTTGGAGGACGGCGGGCCGGGATATGGAAAACCCAGAGATCATTCACGAGGGCAGGCCGATGGAAGGCCGCAGGGGCGGACGGGCCGGCAGGCGGCGGGCGGCGGGCTTGTCCACGCTGACGCGCCGGGAAATTTTCAAGACCGTCGGCGAGGTGCTGTGGCGCTTTCGCCGCCGCACGGCGCTCGCCATGGTGTTGCTGCTGGCCGCCAAGCTGCTGGCCGTGCTGGTGCCCGTGGCCCTGAAAGGCATCGTCGACCACCTGGAGCCCACTGGAGCGGCGCTGACGCTGCCGGTTTTTCTGCTGCTGGGCTATGCCTTGCTGCGTTTTTCTTCCGGGCTGTTCACCGAGTTGCGCGATATGGTGTTCGCCCGCGTCGTGCAGACGGCGGCCGCCGAATCCACCGTGCGCATGTTCTCCCATTTGCACAGCCTGGGCGTGCGTTTCCATGGCAGCCAGCAGACGGGGGTGTTTTCGCGGGACATACAGCGCGGCACGGCCGGCATAGGCTATCTCATGGGCACGGCCTTGTTCACCGTGCTGCCCACGCTGGTGGAAATCATTTCCGTCATCATCATCATGACGGTCGCCTACCGGGCGGGCTTCGCGGGCATCGTGCTGGTCACCTTTGCGCTTTACGCCGTCTACACGGTGATATTCACCGAGAAGCGGACGCGCTATCAGCGCCAGCTCAATGAGCTGGACTCGGCCGCGAATGGCCATATGGTCGACAGCCTGCTCAATTATGAGACCGTCAAGTTCTACACCAGCGAACATGCGGAATCGCAAAGCCTGCGCAACATCATGGCCAAATGGATAGGCGTGGGCCTGGAAAACCAGAAGGCCCTGTCGGTTTTGAACGTGGGCCAGAGCGGCATCATCGCCCTGGGCGTCGCCTCGGTGATGCTGCTGGCGGGGCAGGAAGTCGTGGCCGGCAGGATGGCGGTGGGCGACCTGGTGCTGCTGAACGCCTACATCATCCAGATCTGCCTGCCCTTGAACACGCTGGGCCAGACCTTCCGCCAGTCACGCGAAGCGTTGATCAATGCGGAAAGAATGTCCGAGCTTCTGCAGTTGCCGCCCGAGGCGCCGGAACATGAATCGCTGCCGCCCCTGAAGCTGGAACGCGGGGAAGTCTGTTTCGATCATGTGGATTTTTCTTATCAGCCCGGCAGGCAAATCCTTTTCGACGTGGATTTCCGCATCGAGCCGGGGGCCACGGTCGCGGTGGTGGGCGGCAGCGGCTCGGGCAAATCGACGCTGGCCAGGCTCTTGCTGCGTTTCTACGATGTAGATCAAGGCCGGGTGGCCGTCGACGGACAGGATGTGCGCAGCGTCAGCCACAAAAGCCTGCGCGCCGCCATAGGCGTGGTGCCGCAGGATTCGCTGCTGTTCAATAATACGATCGCCTACAACATTGCCTACGGCCGCGAAGGGGCGACCATGGCCGAGGTCATAGACGCCGCCAAGGCAGCCCGCATACACGATCTCATCCAGAGCCTGCCGGCCACCTACGATACCCTGGTCGGCGAGCGCGGCGTCAAGCTGTCGGGCGGGGAAAGGCAGCGCATCGCCATCGCCCGGGCCTTGCTGAAGAATCCGCCCCTGCTGGTCTTCGACGAGGCGACCTCCGCCCTGGACACGCGCACCGAGCGCGATATTCAGGCGGAACTGGACAAGCTGGCCCAGGGCCGGAGCACCTTGATCATCGCCCACCGGCTGTCCACCATCGTCGATGCCGACCTCATCCTGGTGATGGATCATGGGCGCATCGTGGAGCGCGGCACGCATACCCAGCTCTTGAAGGCGCAAGGCATGTATGCGCAGATGTGGAGCCTGCAGCGCCAGCAGAATGAATTGGATGCGCCGCGCCTGAGCGCCCAGCCGGTGAATCTGGTCGCCCTGGTGGCGGGCGTGCTGGATGCCCTGCGACCGTCCATCGATGAAAAAGGCATAGTCCTTTATACGCTGGTCAGTCACGACACGACCCGCGTCACGGGCGACCCCAGCGCGCTGCAGCAAGTGCTGTTCGATCTTTGCGCCAGCGCCATCGCCTTCACCCCGCCTTTCGGGCGCATGGAGATCCGCCTGGAGCGCGACGGCGCGAACGCGGTGATTTCCGTGACCGACAGCCGGCTCGCCCCGCCGGTCGAGGACGCGCTCGAAGGCATGGCGGCGGAACAGGCCGCCGCGCCCGGCAGGCAGGAGGAGGCTCCGGTGCCCGTGCCCGATCCCTTGCATGTGGCGAGCACGATGGAGCAGATGGGCGGCAGGCTGGAGTCGCATCCCTCGACGGACGGCGCCGGGATGACGTTTTCCTTGATCATGCCGCTGCGGGCGGTCGCCAGCCTCGCCCCGCCCACGCCGGCGCGAGGTCCGGAAGAACAGTTGCTGCGGGACATGACGATATTCATCGCGGATGACCAGGACGAGGCGCGCGAACTGCTGGCTGAAACGCTGCAGGATCGCGGCGCGCGGACCCAGCGCTTCGCGTCGGGCCGCGCCTTGCTGGACGCGCTGGCCGGCATTCCCGCCCCGGATTGGCCGGATGCCCTGATCTGCGACATTTCGCTGGGCGAGCCCGACGGCTATGAAGTCATTGAAACCATACGGAAGATGGAGGCGCAGCGCGGATCGCCGCTATCGCGGCGGCTGCCCGCCATTGCGCTGTCGGGCTATACGGGCGCGGAAGACCGGCTGCGGGCCTTGCTGGCGGGTTTCCAGGTGTACGTCAGCAAGCCGGTCGACCCGCGCGAACTGGTGGCCACCGTGCTGGCTGTGGCGCGTCCTAAGGCGGGGCCCATCAGCAAGGCCTAGCTGCCGGCTAAGCCTGGCCGTCTTTCTGGTAGAGCAGCACGCTGATGTCGCCCGCGTCTTCCATATAGGCGCGGCGCACCTTCTTGATGTCGTCGACGCCTTTCAGCCGTAGTTCGCCCATCAGCTCTTCGTGCGTGATGTGCTCGCGGCGCATGCCGCGGCGCTGTATCTGGCCGTCCTTGATCAGGCAGACGCGCTGGGGTTCCAGTATGTTGCGCGCCGCGGGCACCCAATAGCAGAGCCGGTCTATGAAGACGCTCCAGAATACGATGGTGGCGATCAGCACCATGCCTTCCAGGGTCGTCTTGTATTCGGCCGCCATGCCGTTCTGGGCGGCGTCGGCGATCAGGACCATGACCAGGACGTCGGACGCGCCGATCGCCCCGAAATCGCGCCGGCCAGCCAGGCGCAGCAATGCGAAGATGAACCAATAAATAATCGTGCCGCGCACGAACAGCTCCAGCGGCGACATGCTGAACCCGAAAATCGAGTCCCATTCGAAGTCCATGGCTCATTCTCCTTGCAGACCATGGAGGGCCGCCGGCTGTCGTCGCATCCGGAACCCCGCCTCTCGTCCCGCATCCCGACCTATGGGGTAATGGAGCAGGCCGGCCTCGCTCAAGGTTTCGGTCCGGTATAGATGGCGTCCGTCGAAGACGACGGACGCCTTGAGGCACAGCGCGAGCTCATGCAGATCGAATTCGGTGAACTCCGGCCATTCGGTCAGCACGGCCAACGCGTCGCTGTGGCGGCAGGCGTCCAGAGCCGTTGGCGCAAGCGCAAGGCGCGGGTTGTCGACGGCGCGGCGCACCGCGGCGGCCGCGACCGGATCATAGGCGCGGATGCGCGCGCCGGCATCCAGGAGCAGGCGGATGAGCGCCAGGCTGGGCGCTTCCCGGATGTCGTCCGTGCCCGGCTTGAAAGCCAGGCCCCATACGGCAATGCAGCGATCATCCAGGCGGTCCTGGAAGTGAGCGCGTATCGCCTCGAACAGCAGCCGGATCTGGCGTTGGTTGACGCGCTCCACGCTGCGCAGCAGGGTGGCTGGCTCGTCGCGGCTGTCCGCCATGCGGATCAGCGCGCGCAAGTCCTTGGGCAGGCAGGAGCCGCCATATCCGGCGCCCGGCTGCAGATAGCGGCCGCCTATGCGCGAATCGGACGCAGCCACCTTGCACATGGCCTGGACATCGGCGCCCAGCCGGCCGGCGATGCAAGCCAGTTCGTTGACCACCGATATGCGCGCCGCCAGCATGGCGTTGCAGGCATACTTGGCGAACTCGGCGCTGCGCAATCCCATCAGCATCAGCTTCGCGCCGTCATGGTCGAAAGGCGCGTATGCTTCTTGCAGCACCTGCGCCGCTTGGGGCGTCCCGGCGCCGATGACGATGCGCTCGGGATGGCGGAAATCCTCCAGCGCATGCCCTTCGGCAAGAAACTCCGGATTGGAAGCCACCTCGACGGGCGCGCGCAGGCGCAGGTGCTCCGGCCTGGCGTCGAAAACGGCCTGCGCTTGCTCGCATGTGCCCACGGGCGCGGTGGATTTGATGGCCACGATGCAGGCATGGTCCAGCAGGCCGGCCAGGGCGGCGACGCAATTCAACAAGCCGGACGTGTCGGCGCAGCCGTCGGCGGCTGAAGGTGTACCCACGGCCAGCAGAATCAGGCGCGCGCTTTTCGTCCCCTCGTCAAGGTCGCTGGTGAAGCGCAGCCTTGCCTCGCTCTGCATCTGCGCGACCAGCGGCATCAGGCCCGGTTCATGGAACG
The DNA here is from genome assembly GCA_002441445.1 of Pusillimonas sp. UBA6240. Classification (GTDB taxonomy): domain Bacteria; phylum Pseudomonadota; class Gammaproteobacteria; order Burkholderiales; family Burkholderiaceae_B; genus UBA6240. Next base: position 10,988 of record DJWC01000063.1, on the reverse strand, counting down.
GCGCCATGCCTTGCTGTATGCGGGCCAGCTTGGCGGCGTTGTCATCGATGCATACGACAGTATTTCCCGCCTCCGCGAGGCAGGCGCCCGTCACCAGGCCGACATAGCCGGTGCCTACGATAGCGACATTCATGAGTGCTCCTGTGCAAGACCCGAAGGAGGCGGCGGCCAGCGCCGTCCCGCCTCGCTGTGCGGGGCACGAAGCAACTGCTGTGCCTGCCGGGGCCTGGGCAGCGAGCAGTCTCTACAGCATGATTTTTTTGGTGGCTGTGGCGACCGGCCCCTGCAGCAGACGGGCCAGGGCGCGCGGCAAGTCCAGCGGCTTGATGAGCATCTTGGCCGCCATGTCGACCGGATAGTGCCGCTTGACCTGGGCGCCCAGCGTGGACATGAGCTCTTTGAACGAGGAAAAGCCCGGGTCGCCTTGCCGGCAGCGTATTGCATAGGCATGGCGCAGCGCGCATTCGGCGTCGTCGTTGCGCGCTTCGATCATGCGCCGTTTCAGCGCCGCCAGTATCTTGATGCGGCCGGGCGGCTCCGTCGCGCTGTATTGCCGAAAGAAACGGTAGAAGTATTTGTAATGGCCGACTTCATCGGCGCGGATGCGCGCCACGATGCCCGCCAGCACGGGCTCTTCGGTCAACTGGCTCATGGCCTGGTAAAAAGTGGATGTGCCCGTCTCGACCACGCAGCGCGCCACCATTTCCAGGCAGCGGCTGGGCTCGAACTCATCCACCGTGCACATGCGCGAATATTCCTGGAAAAAGCCGTCGTAAGCGGCTTGCCAGTCGAAGCCGGGCCACACATGGGCCACGTAGTCGCGCAACACGTACCCATGGCGCACTTCTTCAGGCTTCCATTTGTTCTCCAGCCAATCGACCACTTCCTGGTCGCCGTCGAAATACTGGATGAGGTTGTCGGTATAGAGGTCGGCGGCGATCTCGATGAACGACGCGGCTGTGACCAGGTAAAACAAATGCTCTTGATCGCGCACCATGCTCGGGTCGACGTCGCCGTACGGAACGTTGTCCAGAGTCCAAGATTTCGCTGATTGCGTGGGCTGATGCATAAGGCCGCGTCCTCCTGATCGCGATGTATCCGCTATTCACGATGTAACCGCTATATTCGCGCATGTTTCTGCATATAGCATACCTGGAAGAGAGCGCTGATTTGTATTGTATTGATACAAGTATTCGTGCAATACTTGCCCGGGCCCGCATGGCAGGGCGGGGTGCTCAGGCCGCGCCGGGGCGCGGCCATCCGTGATATCGTCAGGCTCTTGCGCCCGTTCGCGTGATCCGCCGTTACCCACCTGAATGCCACTAGCCCGAAAAAACACATAATGCATCCACCCGTATTGCCCGCTACCTTGATAGCCCGTTGGCTGCTCGTTCTGGTGGTCCTCGCCGGCCTGTATTTCCTCAGCGGGTTTCTGGTGCCGGTGCTGGCCGCCCTGATCATCAGCCTGGCCAGCTGGCCGCTGTATCAGCGCCTGCTGTCGGCCTGCAAGGGGCGCAATGCCGTGGCGGCCACGCTGGCGCTGCTGATCGTCATTCTCGTCCTGATCATTCCGCTGTCCCTGGCGCTGGCCTATGCCATACAGGAGGCCAGCAGCTTCATCGCCTGGGCGCTGGCGGCCAACCGCAATGGCGTGCCTCCGCCCGACTGGATACTCGCCCTGCCTCTGGTGGGCGACCGGCTGGCCGAGTACTGGATGCTTTATCTGGGAGAGCCGCACGCGTTGGGAACGGTCGTGGAAATGATCAGCGGCGAGCACCTGGGCAATATCTACCGCATGCTGCTGTCGGCCACCGGCAACATCTTCCAGCTATTGCTTACCGTGATCTTCATGCTGATCACGCTGTTCTTTGTCTACAAGGACGGCATCCACATCCTGGGGCAACTGGACATCGTCGGCGAACGCGTCCTGCCCGGCCGCTGGCAGCGGTTTTCGCGCGTCGTGCCCGCCACGATCAATTCCACCGTAACGGGGATGGGGCTGATCGCACTGGGAGAGGGGGTGGTCCTGGGCATTGCCTATTGGGTGGCGGGGGTGTCCTCGCCCGTGCTGCTGGGCGTGGCGACGGGCTTCATGGCGCTTGTTCCGGGCGGCGCGCCGCTTTCCTTTACGCTGGTTTCCCTGTATCTGGTGGGTTCCGGCCAGGCCATGGCGGGCCTGGGCCTGTTTCTGTGGGGAACGATAGAGCTCTTCATCGTCGATAAAACCTTGCGGCCGCAATTGGTGGGCGGGCCGGTGAAGCTGCCTTTTCTTCCCACCTTCTTCGGCCTCGTCGGGGGGGTGAAGACCATGGGCATCGTGGGCCTGTTCATCGGGCCGGTGCTGATGGCGCTGCTGGTGGCGATCTGGCGTGAATGGATACACCAGGAAGACGCGCCTGCCGAGGTTCCCGCGCCCTTGCCGCAGGGCGGGGCGGCGCCGGCCAAACTGGACCCTCCGCTGTAGGGCGGTATTTTCTGCCGGGCGCCGACCATGGATTCTTCTGCTGCTTCCCGTTCTCCTTCCGGCCCGCATGCGGTCGCGGCGGAGCTCGTGGCGGTCCTGGTGGCCGTCACCCAGGGCGAGCCGCGCGTGCTGACGCGGGAAGGCTCGCGCTCGCTGCCGGCCGGCCCGTTCGAATCCTCGCATCGATCCCTGCAGGCGGGGATGCGGTCATGGGTGGAGGCGCAGACCCATCATCCCCTGGGCTATGTGGAGCAGCTCTATACCTTCGCAGATGGAGATCGTTCCAATTTTCAGGGGCAGCGCATCATATCGGTGAGTTATCTCGGCTTGACGCGCGAGGCGGAAAGCGCGGGCGTGGATCCGGTCCAGTGGCAGGACTGGTATCGCTATTTCCCTTGGGAAGACTGGCGCGGCGGCTGCCCCGGGGTGATCGGCGCCCGTATCCTGCCCGCCTTGCGGCAGTGGTGCGGCGGCGCGCCGACGCCCGCGGCGCGCCGCCAGCGCCGCCAGCGCATGGACTATACCTTCGGCAAGGACTTGTCGTCGTGGAACGAGGAGCTAGTGCTGCAGCGCTACGAGCTGCTTTATGAAGCAGGCTTGGTGGCGGAGGCGGGCCGGCATGGGCGGACGCAGGCCGGCGTGTTCCTGCCGGGAGACTGGATGAATTATGACCACCGCCGCATCCTCGCCACGGCCATCGCCCGCTTGCGGACCAAGATACGCTACCGTCCGCTGGTGTTCGAATTGATGCCGCCGCGCTTCACTCTGTTGCAACTGCAGCAGGCTTTCGAGGCGCTGGCGGGCCGGCGCCTGCACAAGCAGAATTTCCGCCGTTTCATAGAGCAGCAGGCGCTTGTGGAGGAAACGGGCGGCATGGAGCAGGGCGCCGCGGGCCGCCCGGCCAAGCTGTTCCAGTTCAGGCGCGGCGTCATGCTGGAAAGGGAGATGGCTGGCAGCAAGCTGCCGCTGTCGCGCTAGAGCATTTTGGTGTTGGGTTTGTTTGCTCGCCGTACGGGCGCTGTGTGCTTTTGATGACGCGTGTAGGTGGTTTGCGATGCCGCCCGGTTTTCCGAGGTGCGTTGGAGTGGCTGCGGCGCTGCTTTGTTTTCCTGGGTGCGTGCTGGTGCTTGTGGCGCTAATTCGTTCTTCTGGCGCGTGTGGGGGTGTTCGTGGCGGTGCTTGGTCCTTTTAACGCGTGCCGGGTGGCGGGGCGGTGCTTTGCTCTTCTGACGCGTGCCGGGTGGCGGGGCGGTGCTTTGTTCTTCTGACGCGGGACGGGCGGCGGGGCCGGGCCTTGCTCCTCGTGGCCGGTCCGGCGCCCTGCGCGCCGGACTGCGGCTGCGCTGCTCTCGTCCGCACATTCGTGCTCCCTTCGAGTCCGCTCGCCCGGCCCCGAAAGTCGCCGCGGCCCGGCCCCGCCACCCGTCCCGCTGCATCGGTTCGTGTCGGGGGCGCCGCTGGGGCGGTTTGGGTGCTTGGCCTTTTTCTGTTGCGTTCGCTGCCGCTGAAATAGGTGTTGCGCCGTCCCGGCCTCGCGCGCCTGCCGCGCGGGCCGGGACATTCAAGCTGGTCAAATTGTTCAAACTGGTCAAACTGGTCAAATTGGCCAAATTGGCCAAATCGGTCAAATGTCAGGCTCTTGGCAAGGCGACTGAACGAGTTTCCCCTGGCTTGTGCCGATTCAGCGCCAAGCTTCCAATGACATCCGCCTTGCGCGCTCCAGGGATGATCGACCACCGACTCTGATGCAAGGCGTGGCCGGCGGGCAGGGGTTGCGCGTGTTCTTTGCGCGCATTCTCATTATTTATTGACGCACAATTATGCTCAGTGTTAGCATAATTGTGCGCTGACCCACGATGCGGGGCTTCGGCGTAGGCCGCCGGGTTGGATCCCGTCGAATTTTCATACCTGATTAATACTCAAAATGAGCATAACTAGACTAGCCTTGAAGGAAGAGCCGGCGGAGGACATAGCGCCGCTGCCCGCGGTCATTGTGGAGCCCTTGCTGCGCCACGCCCTGCTGGAAGACCTTGGGCGGGCCGGCGATCTGACCTCGGACGCGATCGTGCCGCAGCATGCCAGGGCGCGCATGCAGCTCGTGGCTCGCCAGGAAGGCGTGCTGGCGGGCATGCAGTTGGCGCGAATGACTTTCCAACTGATGGATCCGGCTGTCGATTTCCGTGTGCTGCGGGGCGACGGCGCCCGCGTACAGGCCGGTGAAGTGATCGGGACGGTCGAGGGCGGGGCGCGCGCCTTGCTCGGCGCCGAGCGCTGCGCCCTGAATTTTCTATGCCAGCTTAGCGGCGTGGCGACGGCCACGGCTTCCATCGCGGACGTCATCCGGCCTTACGGAGCGCGGGTCAGTTGCACGCGCAAGACCGCGCCTGGATTGCGGGCGGTGCAGAAGTACGCCGTTCGCGTCGGAGGCGGCAGCAACCACCGCTACGGGCTGGACGATGCCGTGCTGATCAAGGATAACCACATCGCCATCGCCGGCGGCGTGGGCGCCGCCATATCCCGGGCGCGCGCGGGGGTGGGCCACATGGTGCGCATACAGCTTGAAGTAGATACATTGGATCAACTTGAAGAAGGGCTGGAGCAGGGTGTGGACGCGGTCCTGCTCGATAATATGCAGTTGGACGAGTTGCGCACGGCGGTCCGCCTCATCGACGGCCGGGCGATAGCCGAAGCCTCGGGCCGCATTACCCCTGACACCGCGGCCGCGGTCGCGGAGACGGGGGTGAATCTGATGGCCGTGGGCTGGATCACCCACAGCGCCCCGGTGCTGGACATAGGCCTGGATGTGCGCCATGTTTAGCGCGCGCGCCGGAACAGGCGCTACCCGCAAAGGCCGATGGATCCAGATGCTGGCGACCGTTCCCCTGTGCGCCGGGCTGCTCGCCGGCGTATGGGCGCCCGCACCGGCGGCCGCGCAGGCCGGCGCTACCCAGGCCAGCCCCGCTAGGGTCAGCGCCGTGCAGGTCAGTGCCGCGCGGACCAGCGCCACCGAGTCCAATCCCGCCAAGATCGGCGCCGCCCGAGCCAGCGCCGACGAAGCCGGGGATTATCCCAGACAGCCCATAGTCCTGGTCGTCACTTTCCCGCCGGGCGGCGGCACCGATATGCTGGCCCGCAGGCTGGCGGCCTGGATGGAGAGGGATCTGGGCCAGCCGGTGGTCGTCGAAAACCGCGCGGGGGCCAGCGGCAACATCGGCGCCCGCAGCGTGGCGCGCGCGCAGCCCGATGGCTATACCTTGCTGGTTGCCAACAGCAGCTACGCCATCAATCCGGGCGTGTATCGCAAACTGGACTTCTCGCCGCAAGAGGATCTGATCGGCGTCATCAATATCGCTTTCGTGCCTTCGGTCGTCGTCGCCGCGGCCGGCACGCCCTGGAACACATTGGGCGAAGCGCTGCGAGCCGGCACGGATCAAGGCCGGCAGCCGGCCTATGCGTCTTGCGGCAACGGGACGCCGCAACACTTGGCGGCGGAGCAGATACAGGAGCGCAGCGGCGCTCATTGGCTGCATGTGCCTTATCGCGGCTGCGGGCCCGCGCTGGCGGGCGTATTGGCGGGCAATGTGGATCTGGCCGTCGTCACGGCCTCCAGCGCCTTGCCCCACCTGCGGGCGGGCACGCTGAAGCCGCTGGCGGTCACTTCGCCCGAGCGCTCGCCTTTGCTGCCCGACGTGCCCACCGTGGCGGAGCAGGGCATGCCGGGTTACGAACTGAATCAGTGGCACGGGCTGTTGGCGCCCGCGGGTACCCCGCCGGCAATCATCGCGCGTCTGAATTCCCTCGTCGGCGCTATCTTGCGCCGTCCGGATAAGCTGCGCGCGCTGGCGGAAATGGGCTACGACCCCGGAGCCGACTCAGCCGCCGCCTTCCAGGACCGCGTCCAACGGGACATCGTCCGGTTCGGAGCATTGACCGAACGCATGGGCTTGCGCGTGGATTAGGGCCTGCAGATGCCGCCCGCGTCACCATCCGATCAATGGTAGCCTCGGCCGCCTTGGTCGCCACGCCACCCTCCGAAGCCAGGCGCAGCAGCTGGCCGCGTTCCATGGCATGGCCTTCGCCGCAAATGTCCATGTGATGCCGGCCCATCTGCTGGATGCGTGCGCTGCGCTACGTTGAAATCGCCTGCTGCCTCATGACACTCAATGTCAATGCCGCGCCAACTGACTTTCAAGGAGTTTTCGGATGGCATGCACCGCCCTGAAACTTCACTCTATATTCTGCGCCTGCTCCCGCATCTGCTCTATCAAGAGCTTCAGGTCGATGGCGGCGCGGGTGACGCTGAGTGCGCCGGCTTTGGAACCCAGAGTATTGGCTTCGCGGTTCATTTCCTGGAACAGGAAATCCAGCCGCTTGCCGGCGCTGCCGCCGCCTTTCTTGCTTGTGGAGGCGGGCGCTTGGCGGTCTTCGCCCAGCAGGTGCTGGAGTTCGGCAATATGCGAACGCAAACGCGACAGCTCTTCGGCTACGTCGATGCGCAGGGCGAACAGGGATGCTTCTTGCGCGATGCGGGCGGAAAGTTCCGGGCCGCTGATGTGCGCATAGCCTTCCGGGCTGGCCGCCGCGAGGGCTTCGCGCAGCTTGACGGCTATTTTTTCCTGGTGATCCGCCTGCAACGCGGGCAGATCCTGTTCGACGCCACTGACGATCTGGTCGACGCCGCGCGCGCATTCCAGCATCATGTCGGCCAGCCGGCGGCCCTCGCGCTCGCGCGCCGCCTGCAATTCATCCAGCGCCAGCTGGGCGGCGTCCATGCACATCGCCGGCCAGGCTTCGGCGTCCAGCCCACTCGTGTCGGCATTGCCGGCCAGGGCCAGCAGTTCGCCCAGGCGCGGCGCCGTCATATCGGGAATGATGCGCCGCGCCGCTTCCAGTTGGGCGGCCGCCCAGGTCAGAAGGCTTTCGTCCAGGGCCGACCTGGCGCGGCCTTCTGTGCGCGCATAATTGAGGCGGACATCTATCTTGCCCCGCTTCAGGTTTTGCCCCAGCAGTTCGCGCAGGGGCCCTTCCACCATGCGCAGGTCTTCGGGAAGCCGGAAATTGATGTCCAGAAACCGGCTGTTGACGCTACGCAATTCCACGGTGACGGCGCCGTGCGCCGATTCAGACCGGGCGCTGCCAAAAGCGGTCATGCTGCGTATCATGTAACGATTCCCATACAGTGTTGTCGAAGCCTTATTGTAGGATGGATGATCGAAGGAAAGGAAAGGCCAGCGCTTGGCCCCCTCGCCCAGGCCCCTCCGCGCGATTGGGCGCCTGATGAGGCGTGGGCGCAGCCGCGGCCGACGGACTTCGGACGGCGAGCTTCGGGTGGTTATCATCCGGGGCTGTCCGCTCCGGGGGTGTCCGTGCGGGTAGCTTGCTGCAGATGCCAGCCATGAGCGGCCTGCCGCGCGCGGTCCGCTGTGGACGGTCGACTATGCGGGGGCCGCGCGCCGCCGGCTTCTTGCGGGCGCCCCCTGGCCTACGGCGCGCCGGATGGCTTCGTGAGAAAATCCCTCTTTGCCGCGCTGCGCCGGCGCCATTGCGGCGGCGCAAGAATCCGATGCCATCGCGGCGGCATAAAGAGAATCGATCGTCATTTCAAAGAGGTGTTGTTTGTCCGAGCCCATCATTCCAGGCAATCTTCCGGCCAGGCCTTCCGGGCGCCGGCCGGCCCAGCTAAGGCCTTTGTCCATCGTCACCGGATACACGCGGCATGCCGAAGGCTCGGTGCTCATCAAGGCCGGCGATACCCATGTATTGTGCAATGCCAGCGTGCTGGACAAAGTGCCGCCCTTCCTGAAGGGCAAAGGGCAGGGCTGGGTGACGGCGGAATACGGCATGCTGCCCCGGTCCACGCACACGCGTTCCGATCGCGAGGCGGCGCGCGGCAAGCAAAGCGGGCGCACCCAGGAAATCCAGCGTCTCATAGGCCGCAGCCTGCGGGCGGTGTTCGACCTGACCGCATTGGGCGAGCGCACGCTGCATCTGGATTGCGACGTCATCCAGGCCGACGGCGGCACGCGCTGCGCCAGCATCACCGGCGCATGGGTGGCGGCGGCGCTGGCCGTGCGCGGGCTGCTCCAGCAAGGCGCCCTGGGCCGCGATCCCATTCTGGATCACGTGGCGGCCGTGTCGGTCGGCCTGGTGGGCGGGCAGGCGGTGCTGGATCTGGATTACCCCGAAGATTCGGCTTGCGGGGCGGACATGAATATCGTCATGACGGGCGCCGGCCATTTCGTCGAGGTGCAGGGTACGGCCGAAGGGCAGACCTTCGACCGCGCGGCGCTGGACGCCTTGCTGGACCTGGCGCAGCAGGGCATCGCCCAACTGATCGACAGCCAGAAGCAGGCCTTGGCCTAGCCTTGTATCGTCCGCATGCGCCGGCAGTTGCACACGCGCAAACTCCGATGCATGCGCCAATGTGACGTTTGCTTCCAGCGGGCGGACAAAAGGCGGACAATCGGCACACAATACCTGCTTGCGGCAAACCGGACGCCGGACTGGCAAGCCGGCCGCCATTGCCCGCAGCCGGTCTGGTTCAGCCCACGATCAGCCCACGAAACGACCAACCATTTCCGTATCGGCCAAGCCCCAGACGCGCTGGATCAGTTGTTCGGCTTCGGCCTTGCTGGCCGCGTTGCGGTAAGTGGCCAGGCGCAGCGCCTTGTCTTCCAGTTCGGGGCGCGACAAGGTATTGCCGGGATCCCCCTTGGGTTCGTCCACCCGGGCGGAAAGCTCGCGCCCGTCCCGGGTGCGCACGCCGACCTTGCCTATCCATTGCGCGGGATAGGCTTTGTCGACTTCTTCGTCGAGCTCCATGCGCACGCGCGCGCGGAAGGCCGCGACTTCCGGGTCCTTGAGCGCGGCGTCGAATTCAGGCAGGCCCGCCCGCCCGCGCAGGGCGATCAAGGCCAGCACCGTGCCCATGGAGAACTTGGATTGATGGACGGTGGCCGGATCCACTACCGGGCCCAGCACATCGATGGCGCCCTGGTGCACGCGCGCGCAGACCGAGTCGATATCGGCGGCCGCCAGGCCATGGGCCTGCATCAGCGACAGCAGGGCATCGGCGGCGGGATGGGTATGGCGGCACGAGGCATGATACTTGAAGGAGGTTTCCAGCACCGTCCAGCGCGTGCCGAGCCGGTCGACGAGCCGGGCCGGATTGGCGTCGCTGGACATGCCGGCCGCGAGGCCCTGCGCGCCTTCCAGTATGCGCTGCGCCCCGGTGAAGCCTTCCTGCGCCAGATACGCGGCCGTCAGGCCATTGGCCGCCGCCTTGGCAGTATGCAACTGCTTGGAGTCCGCCGCATCGCGCAGGAATTCCCACAAGCCCGCCGCCTGGGTGCCGGCGGATCCCAGGGCGTGCAGCATTTGCTGCTTGTTCAGATTGAGCAGACGGCCCACCGCCATGGCCGCCGCCAGCGTGCCGGCGGTTCCCGTGGTGTGGAAAATCTTGTAGTGCGAGCGGCCCAGGTATTCGCCCACTCGTATGCCGGTTTCGTAGCCGGCCACGCAGGCGGTCAATAAATCCTTGCCGCTGCGCCCGAGCGCCTGCGCGGCGGCGATGGCGGGCGGAAAGACCACCGCCGCCGGATGGAATACAGAGCCGTTGTGCACGTCGTCCTGCTCCACCATGTGCGCCGCGGCGGCGTTGACCATGGCGGCGAACAGCGGACTGCTGCCGCGCCGGACGACCATGTTTTCCGAGGGCCCGTTGTTCGGACCCATGGAGTCCGCGAATTTGGCGATGGCCTGCACGGGCCGCGCGCTGGAGCCGGCCAGCACAGAGGCCAGGCAGTCCAGCATCAGGTCTTCCGTGCGGCGCAGGACGGCTGCGGGTATGTCGTCGTAAGCAAGCTGCGCGGCGAACTCGGCGAGCTCGGCGCTGGGATGGGACGAAGCGATGTCTGCCATGGCGGATAATCCTTGATGTATCGTGTCGGTGTTCGATTCGCTCGGCCTCGCGGCCGGGCTGCTTTCTTTCTATATGCTGATCTTTTCCATATGCCGATAGCTTAATGCAGGCCGTGGCGCTTTGTGCGCTTATGCGCGCATCCGCTTCCGCGCCGGCAGGCCCCGCATCTCGGCCGGAATGCGGTCAGAACGAGCGCGGCAGCCCCAGTACGTGTTCGGCGACATAAGACAGGATGAGGTTGGTGGAAATCGGCGCAACCTGATAAAGCCGCGTTTCGCGGAACTTGCGTTCGACATCGTATTCGTTGGCGAAACCGAAGCCCCCGTGGAACTGCAGGCAGGCGTTGGCGGCTTCCCAGGACGCATCGGCCGCCAGCAGCTTGGCCATATTCGCTTGGGCGCCGCAGGGCTGGTGGGCGTCGAACAATCGGCAGGCCTCGAAGCGCATCAGGCTGGCGGCTTCCACGTTGATATGGGCGCGGGCGATGGGGAATTGCACGCCTTGATTCTGGCCTATGGGGCGGTTGAACACAATGCGTTCTTTCACGTAGGCGGACACTTTGTCGATGAACCAGTGGCCGTCGCCTATGCATTCGGCGGCGAT
>DJWC01000106.1:305-6592 GCA_002441445.1 Pusillimonas sp. UBA6240 | reverse complement strand
GAGTTCGGCTTCTTGGGGGTGGTGGTGTACACACGAGTGCAGACACCGCGGCGCTGGGGGCAATTTTCGAGCGCGGGGCTCTTGCTGCTTGCGCGACTGACTTCGCGCGGCTTGCGCACGAGTTGGCTAATGGTTGGCATGACCTTTACGCATCCTGTTTTACGAATTACGTGTACTTGCGTACTGATTGGTTCAAGGCGGCTTGCGCAATATCCGCCTGACACGAAATAACGTAAAAGAGCGGGTCTTGCTGGCTAAACAAAGCTGCTACGGGTTACTGGGGCTGGGGTTAAATCCGTCCCACCGCAAAAAACTTCTGTGCCGCCTGGGGTTGCCGATAGGCGTGGTTGGCAAAACCCACCTATAAGCAAGCTTGCCATCGTAGCATGCCTTCTGCGTTTGGGTCAAGGCATTAGCCGGCCGCCGAGCCCATATCCGGGATCGGAAAGGCGCCATGAGGCAAATTGACCACGGCGATTTGGAGACCCGGCCTCATTATCGTAACATTGGCTCACCGCTGATACGCGCCGTTATGGTTATATTTACCCGGGGCGGCGCCGTTTACATTTTCCCCTATGAACATCGCATCCGTCGAAGACGACCTGGATCAGGCTCGGCTCATCAAACAGATACTCGAGCAAGCCGGCCACGACTGCACCCTATTCGCCACAGGCAAGGAACTGCTTTCCCGCCTGCCGCGCGATCACGCCTTCGACATGGTCCTGGTCGACTGGGAATTGCCCGACATCAGCGGCCTGGATGTCGTCAGGTGGATACGCGCCAATCTGGGCTATACCTTGCCCGTCATCTTCCTGACCAGCCGGACCCTGGAGGAAGACCTGGTGGCCGGACTGCAGGCCGGCGCCGACGACTATATATCCAAGCCCATCCGCGCCGGCGAGCTCATCGCGCGCAGCGAAGCCATGCTGCGCCGCCTCAAGCCCGCTGCGCAGCACGAGCCGCCCTTCGATTGCGGCGCTTACCACATAGACCCCAGCGCCAATGCCATACTGCTGAACGGGCGGAAAGCGGAACTCGCGCCTAAAGAATATGAACTGGCGCTTTTACTGTTCCGCAATCCGGGCCGCCTGTTTTCCCGCGACGTGCTCAGCAGCAGCGTATGGAATCGGGACATCCCGCCCACCTCGCGCACGATCGACACCCACCTCTCCAATATCCGGCGCAAGCTGCAGTTGCGGCCGGAACATGGCGTGCGCCTGAATGCATCCTACGCGCTGGGCTACCGGCTCGAGCTGACCAACACCTCCCCTGCCTCCGACACCTGATGATTTCACGCTTTTGCTTTTTTCGACGCTTGCTCATCCTGGCGGCACTGGCCTGCCAGGGCTTCATCGCTTCCCCGGGCTGGTCGCAGCCCGCGGGCGCGGACGGCGATGACTTCCTGTACCGGGTCGTCGCAGGCGACACCCTCATCGATCTGTCTCAACGCTACACGGACGGCCCTCATAATTGGCCGACGCTGCAGTCGCTCAATGCCGTCGCCGATCCGGCGCTGCTGCCGATAGGCCGGGTGCTCAGGATACCGTTCTCGCTGATTCCGGAAGTGCCGTCGCAAGCCCGAGTCACGCACGTAGCGGGGAAGGTGGACCTGAACGGCAAGCCCCTGCAAATCAACGACCAAGCGGGGGAAAACGATGTCGTCACCAGCGGCGCCGACGGCTTCGCCACGCTGATGCTGGCCGACGACAGCACCCTGACCATCCCCGCGCAGTCTTCCCTGAGCATCGAACGCTTGCGCGTATTCAAAGGCACCGGCCTGACCGACACCATCTTCGTCATGGAACGCGGCTCGCTGGAATCCGAGGTCGCGCCCGCGGACACGGGGGTCGGCCGCTTCGAAGTGCGCACTCCTGTCAGCATTACCGGCGTGCGCGGTACGCGGCTGCGCGTGCATGCGCGCGAAAATGGCGCCCAAAGCGAGGTGCTTTCCGGCTCCGCCCGCCTGGGCGCGGGCGCCGGCCAAGGCGCCACGCTGCGGCAGGGGCAAGGCGCGGCGGTCGATCCAAGCGGCAAACTGCTGGGCGTGCGGCCCCTGCTGCCCGCTCCGCTCCTGCCCCAATCGGCGCCCGGCCAGAACGGGAATGCCCTGTCCTTCCCCCCGGTGCCGGGCGCGCACGCCTACCTGGTCAGGGTGGCGGCCGACCCCGCCGGCGCGCGCCTGTTTTCCAGCCGGCAGTTCAGCGCCCCCACCGTACAATACAGTGCGCCGGGCCCCGGCACACACTACTTGCTGGTGCGCGCCATCGATGCCGATGGCGTCGCCGGGGCGGACGCCGTCATGTCCTTCGAAGGCAGGGCGGTGCTCAAAACCTCCGACGGCGGGGCGGTATCCACGGGCTTCGGGCAGTTCGTGTTGCTCAGCTACTAGACGGCCGATAGCCGCTGAAGGAGGCTCGCATGGCCAGTCCCGCCCCCAGAGCCGCTACGGACTTCTGGGGCAACCTCGAGCGGCGCATCAATATCGAGTGGCTGGCGGCGACCGCCGCCATGCTGATGCTGACCATGGGGCTGAGCTATTTCAGCGCACCCATGGGCCTGACCCGGCTGGACTACGCGTTCTATGACCAGACGCTGGCCTCGGCGGCGCCCCAGCGGCAGCGGGACGACATCGTCGTCATTGCCATAGACGACAACAGCATCGAACAGATCGGCTACTGGCCATGGCGCCGCGCCCTCCACGCCCGCCTGCTGGAACGGCTCGGCCAAGCGCGCGTGGTGGGATTCGACCTCGTGCTCAGCGATCTGAATCCGGCCTATCCGCAGGATGATGCGCTGCTGGCCCGCGCCATTGCGCAACACGGCAAGGTCGTGCTGCCCCTGGTCGTGGACAACGAACGGCGGCAGGCGTTGCCCCCGCAGCCGCCCCTGGCCACGGCCGCCGCCGCGCTGGGCTTCATCAATATCTATCCCGACGGCGACGGGGTGATCCGCTCCCTGGTTTTGCGTCAGCATCTGACATCCGGCCGCGACGTGGACCATTTCATCGTCGCCATGCTGGCCACCGCCGGGGAGGCGACACCGGCGCCGCCTGAAAAGCCGTTGCTGATACCGTACGCCCATCCCTCCTCGCCTTTCGTCTCCTACCCCTACAAGCAAGTGCTGGACGGCGCCGTTCCCGCATCCGCCTTCAAGGATAAATACGTGCTGGTGGGCTCGTGGGCGTCGGGCCTGGGCGATGCCTTTCCCACCCCCCTGTCCCGCCAGGGCGAGGCCATGGCCGGGGTGGAAATACTGGCCAACGGCTTGCACAGCGCCTTGCTGGGGCAATGGATAGTCACGCCTTCCCGCTGGCAAGCCGCGGCGTTGGCCTGCCTGCCGGTACTGCTGGCCTGCATCGCCTTGCGGCGCCTGTCGCCGCGCCGTTCGTTTCTGGCGACCCTGGGAGTGCTGCTGCTGATAGCGGCGGCAAGCTGGCTGCTCATGCGCTACGCGCAGGCCTGGATGCCGATTACCGCGTCCATCATAGGCGTGGCGCTGGCCTACCCGCTATGGAGCTGGCGCAGCCAGGAAGCCGCCCTGCAGCACATCGACCGCGAACTGGACAGCCTCAACCGCGAGCGCCTGGCGCTGGGCGACGACATATCCGCGGTGGCGCATGCCGTCAACGATGACTCGCTGCCGGCCCGCATCACGCAGTTGCAGAACACCATCGCGCTGCTGCGCCATGCCCACGGCAGGCGCGAAGATACGCTGCGCTTCCTTTCGCACGACATGCGCGCGCCGCAAAGCTCCATTCTCGCGCTGACGCAATTGCAATCCCGCGACCATGCACTAAGCCAGGATGAACTGCTGGAACGCATAAACCAGCATGCCCACAGGACGCTCGACCTGGTGGATAGTTTCGTTCAATTGACGCGCGCCGAAGCGGCGAAAATAAACCGCCGGCGCCTGGACTTGGTAGATCTCATCACGCAAAGCTGCGACGATCTCTGGGCGCAGGCTGCCCAGAGCGACATCACGGTGGTGTTCGATGAACATCCCGACCAGGCCTGGACCGAAGGCGACCCCGCGATGCTGCGGCGCGCCTGGTGCAACCTGCTGGACAACGCCATCAAATACAGCGCTCCGCACACGACGGTGACCTGCCGGGTGCAACGCGACGGCCCGTTCTGGCTGGCGGCGATCGCCGACCAGGGACGCGGCATCGCAAGCCGGAATCAGCATGAACTGTTTCACCC
This sequence comes from Pusillimonas sp. UBA6240, assembly GCA_002441445.1. Taxonomy (GTDB): domain Bacteria; phylum Pseudomonadota; class Gammaproteobacteria; order Burkholderiales; family Burkholderiaceae_B; genus UBA6240. The sequence continues at coordinate 2,393 of DJWC01000106.1, read as the reverse complement.
CTTCTCCAGGATACGGGACGAAGGCCAGGGCCATCCCTCCGGAGCGGGGCTGGGCCTGGCCTTCGTCAAAACGGTGATAAACCGGCATGGCGGCTCGATAGAGCTGGAAAGCGAGGAAAACCGGGGCACGACCTTCTTCATACGCCTGCCGGCGGTCCCGGCTCCGGATTAAAGCCTGTGGGACAAGCGCCGGGCGCCGCGCCGCTTCCGCCTATTGCGCCCCTTCGACCCTGTTGCGGCCTTTGCGCTTGGCTTCGTACAGGGCCGCATCGGCCCGGCGCATGGTGCGCAGATAATCGGGGTGGCCGTCATGCATGGCCAGCCCTATGCTGACCGTCATCCTGACGCTTTGATTCTGCGGCAGGCGGAAGGACTCGGACTCCGTCAGGTCACGCAGCGTATTGGCGACGCGCATAGCGCCCTGCGGGCCGATATCGACCAGCAGCAGCAGGAATTCTTCGCCCCCGAGCCGGAAGGCGTAATCGCCGCCGCGCGTGCTGTTGTTCACCAGCATGGCGAATTGCTGCAGCACCATATCGCCCGCCTCGTGGCCGTAGCGGTCATTGATATCCTTGAAATGATCCAGATCCATGGCCAGCAAGGCGAATGTGGTGCCCGTCGTGCGCGCGTAGTTGACCTCTTTGCTGAGCACCACGGGCAGGAACTTGCGGCTCAGCAGGCGCGTCAGCGCATCGCGGCCCGATTCCATTTCGTTATGCTGCTCGAACAGCCGTTCCAGGTGATAGCTTATGCTCTTGGTGTGCTCGCGCAGGTCGCGCAATTGCTGCACTCTTTGCGCATTGTCCCCGGCCCGCGCATCCGCCATGGGCAACAGCACCTCGTCGATGTAGCGCATGGCCTGCAATATCTGCTCGGTTTCCTGCGCATTCTGAAAGGCGTGCGCGCCCTTGTGGCGAAACCACAGGCCGAATTCGGCGGCGCCTATGCGCGGCAAATTGGCAGCATCCATGCCTATGGCGCGGTTGAACATCAGCTGGTTTTCCCAATCCAGCAGGGCCGCCCGCTGGCGCTCTTTCTCCGCCGTCAGGTTTTGAGCCACGGAGAAAAGCCGGTACGACTCCTCCGCGCGGGCATTGCGGTCATGCGACGATGAATAGGCGTTGCTCATGACCTCCATGGCCAGATCTATGGACATGGAAACATACTGGGTCGCCAGCAGGCGCTGGGTCTCATCGAAGGATGCGTCCTCGTCCAGCAGGCTCTGGGTCTTGCGCTTCAAGGCGCGCGCGCCCCGCAGGACTACGTACACCGGCACTTCCACGCGCGCATGCACTTCGCCGATATGCGTCTGAAAGGCGACGAGCTGCTGCATGTCATGCCCCGCCCGCAACGAGAACAGCCCGACCACCCAGCGCTTCATGGACCCATGCAGACGCGTCTTGACCTGCTCGTGGCTGAGGAACTGCGATGCCACGGGATCATCGAGCATCTGCTCGTAGAAGTATGTGGCCAGCGCATCCTGGTGCGTTTCGACCAAGGCGCTGACCTTGTCCATGATGTCCACCCGAATGGAGTGCAACAACTCGCTCCATTCCTGCGTCAAGGTGTCCAGCGATGCCGTGCCCATGAAAGCTTCCGTCGTAATCAAAGCCGCAATAGCGGGGAATAATTGAAAAACGCCAGGCTTGCCACCGCCTGGCGTTTTTCCGTGACACTACAACAAGCGCGAACTTATTCGTCGGCCGAGTCCGTGCCCTGGCCGTGCTCCGGGGTTTCGTGGGTCTCCACCGTTACGGCGGGGCTGTCCTCGAACGGATTGGCCATGGCGCGCGCCGCCTGGCGTTCGGCCGCCTCGTGGGCTTCCTTGTCCTTGCGGGCCATGTGATACGACATGCCGGTTCCCGCGGGTATCAGGCGTCCGACGATGACGTTTTCCTTCAGGCCGCGCAGTTCGTCCCGCTTGCCCATGATGGCCGCTTCGGNNTCGGTCAGCACCCGGGTGGTTTCCTGGAAGGAGGCCGCCGAGATGAAAGAGTCCGTGGACAGCGAAGCCTTGGTAATGCCCAGCAGAACGTTTTCATAGGTGGCCGGGATTTTGCCCTCGGCATCCATGCGGTCGTTCTCGTT
>DJWC01000106.1:0-152 GCA_002441445.1 Pusillimonas sp. UBA6240 | reverse complement strand
GGATCGGCCGGACCGTCGACGATCATTTCGCCCTTGTTCACCACTTGGCCGTCGTGCACCAGCACCTGTTTTTCCTTGGGAATCAGGAATTCGTGGCTGACGCCTTCCAGGTCGGTGATGACCAGGCGCTGCTTGCCCTTGGTGTCCTTGCC
>DJWC01000087.1:465-35558 GCA_002441445.1 Pusillimonas sp. UBA6240 | reverse complement strand
CAGCCCGGCTCGCGCCATTCGAAGCCGGCATCCAGGAAGATTTTATCCAGCCCTTCTTTTTCAGCCTGGCTCTTGACCAGGCCGGAGCCCGGAACCACCATGGCCTGCTTGACCGAGGCGGCCACGCGCTTGCCGCGCGCCACGGCCGCGGCCGCGCGCAGGTCTTCGATGCGCGCATTGGTGCATGAGCCGATGAATACGCGGTCGACCTTCAGGTCGGTGAGCGGCGTATTGGGCTTCAGGCCCATGTATTGCAGCGCCCTTTCCATGCCGCTGCGCCGGACATCGTCTTTTTCCTTGTCCGGATCGGGCACGCGCGCATCGACCGGAAGGACCATTTCCGGAGAAGTGCCCCAGGATACCTGCGGGCTGATCTGGCGGGCGTCGATTTCCACCACGCGGTCGAACTGGGCGCCTACGTCGGTATGCAGGGTGCGCCAGTACTCGACCGCCTGATCCCAGAGCGCGCCGGTGGGCGCGTAGGGCCGGCCACGGAAATAATCAATGGTCTTCTGGTCCACGGCCACCATGCCCGAGCGCGCCCCGGCTTCGATGGCCATATTACAGACGGTCATGCGGCCTTCGACCGACAGCGCCCGTATGGTGCTGCCGCCGAATTCGATGGCATAGCCCGTGCCGCCGGCCGTGCCGATCTTGCCGATGATGTACAGCACCAGATCCTTCGCAGTACAGCCGAAAGGCAGTTCGCCCTCGACCTTGATCAGCATATTCTTGTTTTTCTTCATGAGCAGCGTCTGCGTGGCCAGGACGTGCTCGACTTCAGAAGTGCCGATGCCGAAAGCCAGCGCGCCCAGCGCGCCGTGCGTGCTGGTGTGGGAATCGCCGCAAACCACCGTCATGCCGGGCAGCGTCGCGCCCTGTTCGGGGCCGATGATATGCACGATGCCCTGGCGATGGTCGTTCATGCGGAATTCGGTGATGCCGTACTTTTCGCAATTCTGGTCCAAGGTGTCGACCTGCAGGCGCGAGACCGGGTCCTCGATGCCTTCCTTGCGGGAAGTGGTGGGCACGTTGTGGTCGGCCACGGCCAGGTTGGCCCCGACGCGCCACGGCTTGCGTCCCGCCAGCGCCAGGCCTTCGAAGGCCTGGGGGCTGGTGACCTCGTGGACCAGATGGCGGTCGATATACAGCAGACAGGTGCCGTCGGACTCTTGGTGCACGACATGCGCGCTCCAGAGTTTGTCGTACAGGGTTTGTGCCATGGGATGCTCTTTGCAGTGAGTGGACAATATCAGCTTCCATTATGCCATCGGGCCAACCTGGTACAAGACAAGTATTTATGCTGGTATAAGTACTGCCACCTTGCCTGTGAGCCCTGGGTCGCCCTCCCCTTCGACCGTCATTGCCGGGGAGCCGGCCAGAGCGTATAAATCCACCCGCATCGCTTGACAGCCACATCTCTGCAGCCACATCTCTATAGGCGCCGCCCCGCAACGCCGGGCAGCCGAAGAAGGGCCAGTCAGCTGGCCGGCAAGGCGCTGGCGCCACAGGATTGCCACCGACCTTCGCGCCGCTTGGGACCTGCTTGCAGCCGCTGCAAGTTTGTAGTCTGGCCGCGGCCCGGGCCTTGCTCCGCCCCTGCTGCCGCGCGCGGCGCGCTATTTCGATGCCGCCTGGTACAGCGGCATGACCTTGTTCGCGGCTTCGGTCAAATCGGCCGAGCGGCTGGCCGCCGAGGGGTGGGTGGACAGGAATTCCGGCGGCGCGTTGCCGGCGTTCAGCGCGCCCATCTTCTGCCATAGCGTCACGGCGGCGCGCGGGTCATACCCGGCCCGCGCGGCCAGTTCCACGCCGATGCGATCGGCCTCGGCCTCGTGGGTGCGGCTGTTGGGCAAGGTGAACATCACCTGGCTAAGGGCGCTGCCCAGGTCGGCCGTGGCCCCCACGCCGGTGACGGCGGACAATACCGACAAGCCCATATTGGTAACCATCTGCTGCGACACTTGTTCGCGCGCATGCTCGCGCAAGGCGTGCGCCATTTCATGGCCGATGACCGCGGCCAATTCGGCATCGGTGGGCTTGATCTGATTGATCAGGCCGGTATAGACGGCGATCTTGCCGCCCGGCATGCACCAGGCATTGACTTCGTTCGACTTCAGCACATGCACTTCCCAGTTCCAGCTCTTCGCATCGGGGCGGAACACGCCCGCCTGGGCGATCAGCTTCTGCGCGATATTGCGCACCCGGGCCGTCTGCGCCGCGTCGCTGTCCAGCGCGCCCTGCGCCTTGGCCTGGCTCATGAGTGTGCTGTATTGCTGCGCGGCCTCCTGCTGCAGCGCGGATTCGGACACCATGCTGGACATGTATTGCTTGCGATCCACGCCGACCGCCCCCGAACCGGTGGTTTCGACCGCGGCGCAGGCGGCCAGCAGCGTCGACGCCAGTCCGAAAGCGGCGAGGCGGCGCGAGCGCCGAAACAGGGTGGAGTGGCGGATCTTGTTCATGCTTGAGCCTCCTTGACTAACGGTGTCGACGGTATCAGCAATATCAGCGCCCTAAGGGCTGCCGCACTGGGCGCGGTGCCTCAGCGCATGGTCCATGAGCACAATGGCGAGCAGCGCCTCGACGATGGGCGTCGCGCGGATCCCCACGCAGGGATCGTGCCTGCCCAGGGTCTGCACCTGCACGGGTTCGCCCGCGCGGTTCACCGAGCGGCGCTCGATGCGTATGCTGGAGGTGGGCTTGATGGCCACTGAGACGGTAATGGGCTGGCTCGAAGAAATGCCACCCAGCACGCCGCCGGCGTTATTGCTCAGGAAGCCTTGCGGGGTGATTTCATCGCCGTGTTCCGAGCCGCGCTGCGCGATGCTGTCGAAACCGGCGCCTATCGATACGCCCTTCGCCGCGTTCAGGCCCATCATGGCGTGCGCGATGTCGGCATCCAGGCGGTCATACAAGGGCTCGCCCCAGCCCGCCAGCGCATTCTCCGCCACAACCTCGATGCGCGCTCCTATGGAATCGCCGTCGCGCCGCAATTGGTCCATATAAGCTTCCAGCTCGGGCACGATGGCGGCATTGGGCGCATAGAAGGGATTGCGGGAGACCTCGTCCCATGATTCGAAAGGAATCTCGATGGGGCCGAGCTGGCTCATGTAGCCGCGTATCAGGACGCCATGGGTCTCGGACAGCCATTTCTTGGCGATCGCGCCCGCCGCCACGGTGGGCGCCGTCAGCCGGGCCGATGAACGGCCGCCGCCGCGCGGGTCGCGCTCGCCGAACTTGCGCCAATAGGAATAATCGGCATGGCCGGGGCGGAAAGTGTCGGCGATATTGCTGTAATCCTTGCTGCGGGCGTCGGTGTTGCGGATCAGCAGGCCGATAGGCGTGCCGGTGGTTACGCCTTGATACACGCCTGAAAGTATTTCGACCCTGTCGGGCTCCTGACGCTGTGTGACATGCCGCGACGTGCCGGGACGGCGCCGGTCCAGCTCGGCCTGGATATCGGCCTCGGTGAGCGCCAGGCCGGGGGGGCAGCCATCCACCACGGCGCCTATGGCCGGGCCATGCGACTCGCCGAAGTTGGTGACGCAAAAAATCTTGCCTAAAGTATTGCCTGACATATAGGATGCTTATTGTTGAATTGTAAGAATACGCGATAAATGGCGCGGCCGGGCCGCGCCGCGCGCCGCCCCAGGGCCCGATTTTATTAAAGAATGTGAACGGGAACAGGCGGCGGGTGCGCCCGCAGTCTGTATGCTTCGCTATCGATACGCGCGGGCGCAGCCCCGTGACCGCAACAGGTAGCGCAGGACGGAACCGCCGTACCGAACCATAGCACGTAGCCATGGCTTGTAGCCGTGGCTCGTGTGCCCGTGGCCCGCATCATGAAGAGCAGCTGACCTCCAGGCTGCCGGCCCATTCGGGCGGCAAGGCCGCGTAGGACTCGAAACCGGGTTTCTCGGTGCAGGGATCGCGCAGCAGCGTCAGCAGGGTGTCGATCTCGCCGGCATCGCCCCGCGCGGCGGCGCGTATGGCGTTTTCGGCCAGATGATTGCGCAGGACATAGACGGGGTTGATCGCATTCATGCGGCTGATGCGTTCCGCCCGCGGCATCGCGTCGCGGTCCAGGCGCCGGCCATATTGATCCAGCCATGCCCGGGCGGCGTCCTGGTCCCGGAAAAGGTCCAGGAAAGCGCCCGCGTCCTCGGGCGCCGCCGCCAGCCTCCGGAAGCTCAAGGTGAAATCGGCGCGCTGCGTGTGCAGCAGACGCCACCACGCGTCGAACAGATCGTCGTCGCCCTCTTCCCACTGGCGCAGACCCAGCTTGCCGGCCAGGTTGCCGCGATAGGCCTGCAAAAAGACGGGTTCGAACTGCGCCAATTGCTCTTTGAGCGCCTCGGCGTCCATATCCAGGCCCAGCAAAGCGCTGGCCAGGCGGTATAGATTCCAGTTAGCCACCGACGGCTGCGCATTCCAGGCATAGCGCCCCTGAGTGTCGCTGTGATTGCAGACATGATCGACACGGAAGGCGTCCATGAAGCCATAGGGGCCGTAGTCCAGCGTCAGGCCCAATATCGACATGTTGTCGGTATTCATCACGCCGTGGCAAAACCCCGCGGTCTGCCAGTCGGCGATCAGCCTGGCCGTGCGGACGACTACTTCGCGCAGGAAGCGCAGCACGACCTCGTCTTGCCCGGCCTTGCCCTCGCCGGCCGCGGCGCGGCATTCCGGATAATAGCGATCGACGGTGTAGTCCAGCAGTGCGCGCAGATGCTCGGGCGAGCGCGACCAGTGCTCGAAGGAGCCGAAGCGTATGAAGCTGGGCGCGACACGCGTCACGATGGCCGCGGTTTCGACCGTTTCGCGATAGACTGGATCATCGGACACCACGAGCGCAAGCGCGCGGGTGGTGGGGATGCCCAGGCCCGCCATGGCTTCGCTGGCCAGATATTCGCGGACCGACGAACGCAGCACCGCACGGCCGTCGCCCATGCGCGAATAAGGCGTGCGGCCCGAACCCTTGAGCTGAAGCTCCAGGCTGCCTTGGGGGCCGGAAATCTCGCCCAGCAGATGCGCCCTGCCGTCGCCGAGCTGCCCGGCCCAGATGCCGAACTGATGGCCGCTATAGACGGCGGCCAGCGTCTTGCCGCCGGGCAGCGCTTCCTGCCCAGCGACGACTTGCAGGAAGTCCGGCCTGGCCAGTGCTTCCGGCTTCAGGCCCAGCAAGGCCGCCACTTCGGCGTTGGCATGCAGCAGGCGCGGGTGATTCAGCGGCTGCGGCTTGAGCAGCGTGTAGAAGGCGGCCGGAAGCTGGGCGTAGGAATTGCCGGCCCGGACCTGCCGTATGGAATCGAAGGTCATGATGCCTCCTTCGGGGGCTGCCCGCCGGCGCGCTGCCGCGCCGCAAGCTTGGCCGGCCGCAGGTAGAAGATGGCGCACAAATAGAAAATCAGCGACAGGATGATTTCCAGCACCGCCATCAGGGCGGATGCCGGCGCCGGGTCCGACCAGGCGCGCACCACGCCTTCCATGAAATACAGCAGTATCAGCATGGCGGCCCATTGCAAGGTGTACAGCCGGCCCTTCAGCACGCCGCGCAGCGGCAGCAGCAGCGGCACGGCCTTCAGGACGAGCAAAGAGCCGCCCGGCCGCAGAGGGGCCAGCGCGAGCTCCCACAGCAGGCAAAGGACGATGAGGGCTATCAGCGAGGCGGATGCGCCCCAGCGCAGAAAGGGATTTAGATTGGGCATGGTGCCGGTATTGCGTGTCATGCTGGTATTATCACTCGAAAGAGGTCCGCCCCGCCCGCTATGGGCGACGGAAGAGGTTGAAAGTGACTATGTCCAGTTCGAAAACCGAATCGGAAACCGCCGCAGCGGCCGGCCCGGGCAATGCCGCCCGGCCGGTGGCCGACATGGCGCCGCAAGAAGAGCCGCGGCTGGAAGCGGGCGATACGCCGCACGCGGGGCTGATGAATTTGCGCAAGATCGCCGGTTTCGCATTGCAGCGCGCGGCCGAGAAGAACCTGGTCCAGGTGGCGTCCAGCCTGACTTTCACCACGGTGCTGAGCATCGTGCCTTTGCTGGCGGTGGTGCTGGCGCTGTTCACCGCCTTCCCGCTGTTCGCCGAGTTCCGGCTGGCGCTGGAACATTTCCTTACCGCCAGCCTGATGCCGCCGTCGGTATCCGAAAACATCATGCTGTATCTGAATCAGTTCGCCGCCAAGGCGTCGGGACTGACCGCGATAGGCAGCCTTTTCCTCATCGTCACCTCGGTCATGCTGATCATGACCATCGATGAAGCATTCAATAACATCTGGCAGGTGGAAAGGCAGCGGCCCCTGCGCCAGCGCATTCTCGTCTATTGGGCGATCATCTCGCTGGGGCCCATTCTGGCCGGCGGCAGCCTGTGGGCCACGTCCCTGCTGGTGCGCGAATCGCTGGGCTACGTGGCCGACCTGCCCGGCCCCATCGGCTTTGCGCTGTCCTTCGTTCCCCTGCTGATCACCGGCCTGGGCTTCACCGCCCTGTTCGTCTTCGTGCCCAACCGCCGCGTGCTATGGAAGGACGCGCTGGTCGGCGGCCTGGGCACCGCCATCGTCCTGGAGATCATGCGCGTCGGCTTCGCCTATTACCTTGCGCAATTCCCTTCTTATACCGTCATCTACGGCGCTTTCGCCACCCTGCCCATCTTTCTTCTGTGGATCTATCTGTCGTGGCTGGCCATATTGCTGGGCGCCACCGTGGCGGCCATCCTGCCGGGGCTGCGGCAGCGGCGCTGGGCCCTGCAGCATTATCGCGGCGCCCTGTTCGTCGACGCGCTGCGCGTGTTGCGCGCCCTCTGGGAGGCGCAGGATTCCGTGCCGCCCGGCCGCAACATGGCCTTTCTCTGCTCGCAATTGCGGCTGCACCAGGATGAATTGTCGGCGGTCCTGAAAGCATTGAAGCGTCTGGGCTATGTCGTCAACACGGAAAGCGGCGACACGGACAAATGGGTGTTGTCCTGTGACCAGCGCAAGGCCGACATGGGCCTCCTGGTCGACGATTTGCTGCTGGACCGCGCGCAGCCCGGCTTGCAGGCGCCGCTGCCCATACTGGAGGCCGTGGCCAGCACACTGACCGGCAAGCCGGTGCAGCTCGAAACCCTGTTTGAACAGCCTCGGGAAATCCCGGCGAATTCCGCCCGGAGCCCGATCCGCACTACCCGAAACCCCGCGGATGGTGCAAAATAGCTTCATTGTGTCGCGCGGGCGACATCAGGGGAGAACAAGATGTTGAAAGTCAGTGAAATCCTACGCGTGAAAGGGAACACGCTATATACCGCCTCACCCGACATGCCTATTTTGCAGGCGCTCGAAACCATGAGCGAGCAGGATATCGGTTCTCTGGTCATCATGGATCACGGCCAACTGGTCGGCATGCTCACCTTCCGGGAAATCATCCGCCATCTGCACGGCAACCATGGCAACACCGGCACCAACACCGTGCGCAGCATCATGGACGACGCGCCGGTCAGCGTTTCGCCCAACACCAGCGCCGACGAAGTGCAGCGCCTGATGCTGGAAAAACACGCGCGCTACATTCCGGTCATGGACGGCCCCACGCTGATGGGCGTGATTTCCTTTTACGATATGGCCCAGGCCATCGTGGCGGCGCAGCAGTTCGAAAACAACATGCTCAAAGCCTATATACGCGACTGGCCCAGCGACACCGAGGCGACCGGCGTCTAAGGCGCCCGGGGCCTGTCGATCGGCCCGGGTTAGCCAAACGGCGCCCGGGGCGGCAAGCAGCGCATCAGGCGGCGTCCTCGGTCCTTAACACCAGGTCGGACCAGGCCTGCTCGATCAGGCCCGCGTCATTGCGCCCCAGCAAGACCGGATCCGACAGCGTGCGGCGCCAATGCCGGGCGCCGGGCCGGCCGCTCATCCAGCCCAGCATGGCGCGCACGATCATGCGCAAAGGCGTCCCCTTTTCGATCTCGCGCGCAGCATAGCGCCGCATGGCCTGCACGACCTGGGCCGGTTCGGGCGGCGCAATGTCTTTCTCGAGGGCGCGGCTGATTTCCGACAGGATGCCGGGGTTGTGCCAGGCCGCCCGGCCCAGCATCACGCCATCGAAGCGGTCCGCCAGGGCCAGCGCCTGCGCGGCCTCGGTAATGCCCCCATTGAGCACGATGGCGCAATCGGGAAAGTCGGCTTTCAGCCTGGCGGCCGCATCGTAGCGCAAGGGCGGTATTTCGCGGTTGTCTTTGGGCGACAGGCCCTGCAGCACGGCGTTGCGGGCATGGACGATGAATACCCGGCAGCCCGTGTCGTAGATCCGGCCGACGAAATCGCGCACGAAGCTGTAGGATTCGTCGTAGTCCAGACCCAGCCTGTGCTTGACGGTGACGGGTATGGCCACCGCGTCCTGCATGGCTTTCATGCAATCGGCCACTAGCCCGGGCTCGGCCATCAGGCAGGCGCCAAAAGCGCCTTTCTGCACACGCTCGGATGGACAGCCGCAATTCAGATTGATTTCATCGTAGCCCCATTGTTCGCCCAGCCGGGCCGACTCGGCCAGCGCCCGCGGCTCGCTGCCGCCCAATTGCAAGGCCACCGGCCGCTCGGCGGGATCGAAATCCAGGTGCCGCGCCACCTTGCCATGCAGCAGCGCGCCCGTGGTGATCATTTCGGTATAGAGGCGCGCCCGCGGCGCAAGCAGACGATGGAAGTAGCGGCAGTGCCGATCCGTCACGTCTATCATGGGCGCCACACAAAGGCGCCAGCCGTAGGGGTCTTGCAGGAAATTCACGTCGATGGCGGAAGAAAAAAAAGGCCAAACCCGCATTGTCGGATATTTTCGGTTTTTCGGCTGCGGGCCTGGCCCCACGCGACCGGCTATCCTGGACTAAAATCGATGGCCCACACATCACCGGCTGTCCATTTCAGCCCTTTTTGTTTTTTCCGAGCAGAGTTTGCAGCCTATGGCCGTTTTCACCCCCGTCAGCGACAACGACGCACGCGAGCTGCTGGCCCGCTACACTCTGGGAGACCTGGTTTCCCTGCGCGGCATCACCGCCGGTATCGAGAACACCAATTATTTCCTCAGCACCACAAAAGGCGAATACGTGCTGACGCTGTTCGAAGTCCTGACGCATGAGCAACTGCCTTTCTACATCGAGCTGATGCATCACCTGGCGACCCACGGCATTCCCGTGCCGCAGCCCCAGACCCTGCTCGACGGCACCCGGCTGACCACGCTGCACGATAAGCCCTGCGCCATCGTCACGCGGCTGTCGGGCGGCTACGAACCCGCGCCCAGTCCGCTGCATTGCGCACTGGCCGGCGAAACGCTGGCGCGCGCCCATCTGGCGGGCAGCAGCTTCGGCATACGCCAGCCCAATTTGCGGGGGCTGCGCTGGTGGCAGGAAACCGTGCCCAAGCTGCTGCCTTTCCTGAGCGCAACGCAGGCCGCGTTGATACAGCAGACGCTGGATGAGCAAACCCGCTATGCTGCGACCGCCACTTATCAAGCCCTGCCGTCGGGCCCGGCGCACTGCGACCTGTTTCGCGATAATGTGCTGTTCGACGGTACATTCGAAGCGCCCCGCATGGGCGGCTTCATCGATTTCTATTTCGCCGGCTGCGACACCTGGCTGTTCGATGTCGCCGTCAGCGTCAACGACTGGTGCATAGAACGCCATACCGGCGCGCTGCTGCGGGACAAGCTGCAGGCCTGGCTGGGCGCCTATGCCGGCGTGCGGCCGTTCACCGCCGAAGAGCGGCTGGCCTGGCCGATGATGCTGCAGGCGGCCGCCCTGCGCTTCTGGGTGTCGCGCCTCTACGACTACCACCTGCCCCGGCCGGCGCAAACCCTCAAGCCGCACGACCCCCGCCATTTCGAGCGCATACTTCGCGATCGCCGCAGCGCCCCCATCGCGCCATTGTAGGAAGCCCACGATGCAAGCCGCAATTCTTCCCATTACCTCCGGGTGGTCCTGGATACAGGATGGGTTCAAGCTCTTCAAGCGCCAGCCCATGGCCATGTTTTTCTGGAGCCTGCTGACCGGCTTTCTCATCACCATCAGCTATCTGATTCCCTTGCTCGGGCAGATGGCCCTGATCGCCAGCACCCCGGTGCTCACCTTCATTACCTTGTCCGCATGCCGCAATATCGCGGCGGACCGCATCATGGTGCCGTCCATGTGGCTCAAGCCCCTGCGCAACGCCGCGACCCGCAAGCGCCTCTTTTCCCTCGGCTTCGCCTACCTGGCCTGTTGCCTGGTAGGCGGCTTCATTGCCACCCTGCCCTTCATGGACAGTCTGATGAGCGCGATCGATACCGAAGGCGCGATCAACGAACGCGCGCTGCTGACGGCCATGCGCGGCCCCTTCATCACCTTCGGGCTGCTCTATATCGTGATTTCCGCGCTCTTCTGGCATGCCCCGGCGCTGATCGGCTGGCATGGCATAAGAATGCCCCAGGCCCTGTTCTTTTCCATGGTGGCGTGCTGGCGCAATAAGTGGCCCTTCCTGGCCTACGGCGCCAGTTGGGCCGCCATCTTCTTCGCCGTGCAGATGATCGGCTCGCTGATCAATTCGCTGGGGATATCGGCGGGCGCCGTGCAATTGCTACTGACGCCGGTGAACATCATCATCGCGGCTGTGCTGTATTGCAGCTTCTATCCGGCCTACGTCAGCGTGTTCGGCGCTAATTATCCGGCTGAGCATTGAGGCTCTGTTGCCCAAGGCTCAGCCGATGCAGCGCCAGCTCCAGCGCCTGCTTCCAGTCCGCATAGGCGGCGCAATAGCCGGCGGGCAGTTCCACCACGGATGCGGCGCGCAAGCATGCCGCCCAGCGCCATGGGGGCAGGCTGTCGCGGCGCCGGATGACGCGCCGGTGCCGATCGAGAAACACCACGTCGATCGCGTAGCGCAGCCCCATTGTATGCACCGCCTTGCAGGGGGCGAGATACAGCCCGGCATGCCAGGGCAGGCGCCGATATGCGTGCAGTCCCAGCAGGCGGGCCCAATAAGTATCGGCGCGGTGCAGGCGCAGACGCCCGGCGGCACGCGGCCCTTGGTGCGCCGCATGGCCATGGATGGGGAACTTCGGATCGGCGCCGATAGTGGCAGTCTTCATGGCGGACACCCGTTTCGATCCATCAGAATTCCGCCGCCCATAGCTTGACGGCTATGGGGAAGGCAATGATCAGGAAAGTGCAGGGAAAGATGCAGAACACCATGGGAAACAGCATTTTCACGGGCGCTTCCAGCGCGCGCTGCTCGGCGCGTACAAATCGCTCGCTGCGCCGCTGCTCGGCCTGCGATCGCAGCAAGGGGCCCAGGCTCATGCCGGTCTGATCCGCCTGCTTGAGCGCGGCCGCCAGTGTCGCCAGTACGGATAGGCCGCAGCGCGCCGCCATGCCGTCCAGCGCCTGTGCGCGAGGCATGCCCGCCCGCATGTCGGCCAGGGCGTGGCGCAGCTCGGTTCGCAAAGGCCCGTCCGGCCCATGCAGCGCCGCCTGCTGCAAGGCGCCTTGCAGATTGAGCCCCGCTTCGACGCACAAGGTGGCCATGTCAAGCAGAAAAGGCAGCTCGCGCAGCATGTGTTCCTGGCGCTTGCGTTTTTTTTCCGCCAGGCTGTGCAGCGGCAGCCACATGCCGGGCAGGCCCGCGGCCATGGCCAGCACAACTTGCATGGCGGGCTGGCCCGGCGATCCAGGCAATTGCCAGGCGGCCAGGCTTGCGAGGAAGCCAAACCCCAGTATCTGCAAGGCGACGACGTGCTCGGGACGCCACAGCGGCGGCAGGCCGGCTACGTGTATGCGCTGCAGCAGCACCTGGCGCAAACGCCAGGAAATGAAAGGCCCGCAAAGCGCGGCAACCGCCAGCACCCAGGGCCAGGCGAGCCTGAGCAATGGATGCATGGGGCGGTCGCCGCCCCGCCCTTCCTGGATCATCGCCGGCTGCGCCAGCACCCAAACGAACAGGCACAAGCCTATTCCCGCCGCGATGCAACTCAGCCAGAAGAACATGCGGGCCACCCTATACCTGTATGTCGACGATGCGCATGATCAGCACGATGCCCGCCGCCTCCAGCAGCACGACCAGCGCGAGCACCGCCCAGCCTGGCGGCGTCTCCCACAAGGCGCGCATGGCGTCGCGATCGACATAATGCAGAACCACGGCGAGCGCAAAAGGCAGGCCCGCCATGACCCACGCCTGCAGGCGGCCTTGCGATGTCAGCGCCCGTACCCGGCCCAGCAGATGCAAGCGGGCCCGCAAGGTCGCGGCAATGCCGTCCAGCGCTTCCGCCAGCCCGCCGCCGCTGTGCGCGGCGATTTTCAGCGCTGACACGAACAGCGCCGCGCCTTCCGTGGGCATGCGATGGTAAAGGCTGGATAGCGCCGTTTCCAGCGCGACACCCATACGCTGCTGCCGCAGCACCAGGCTCAGCTCCTGGCCCAAGGGCGACGGGGATAGCGCCACGATCGCGCGCAAAGCGGACTGCAAGCCCGAACCGGCGCGCAACGCCCCCGACAAAGCCATCAGCATGTCCGGCAGTTGCTCGTCGAAGCGCCGGCGGCGCCGCGAGCGGACGCGCCGGATCAGAAATTGCGGCGCGGCCAAGGCGGCCAGAGCCGCCAATCCCGCCCATGGTCCGCCCGCCAGGCCATAGGCCGCCGCGGCGGCGGCCACGCAGAACAGCATATTGGCAAGCCAAAGCTGGGCCGGATCGAGAAACAGGAAAAATTCGTCCATGCGGTCCAGCGCCTGCTGCTTGAAGGCATGGCGGTAGCGCCGATAGGCCTGGTCCGCCCAGCGCTGCAGAAACCAGCTCAGCAGTCCCGCCATGAGGCCCATGCCGGCGAAGAATAGATAGATCATCCGCGCCCTCCCGGCCCTTCACGGCCGCGCCCGGCGCTTTCGATGCCCGCCGCCTGCGGCGGCGATACCCCGGCGCCGCGGCCGATGTCGACTTCGGTCCGTTGATCGAACATGGACGCCGGCAAGCGGCTGCCGCCGTGTTCATCCATGAAGCATTCCGGCAGCACGCCGCAGCCCTGGAAGGCGGGCGCCGGCGCCTGCACATAACGAAACAGTTCCTGCGTCTGGATGCGGCCGCTTTCCATGCCGGTGACCTCCACGATGGAAGTCAGCAGGCGCCTGCCGTCGGCCAGCCGCGCCTGCTGCACAATGAAATCTATGCTGGCGGCGATATGCTCGCGCACGGCGGACAAGGGCAGGTCCATCCCCGCCATCAATATCATGGTTTCAAGGCGTGCCAGCGCATCGCGCGGGCTGTTGGCGTGCAAAGTCGTCAGCGAGCCCTCGTGGCCGGTGTTCATGGCCGCCAGCATGTCGAAGGCCTCCGCGCCCCGGCATTCGCCGATGACGATGCGGTCGGGCCTCATGCGCAAGGCATTCCTGACCAGGTCGCGTATTTCTATGCGCCCTCTACCTTCGAGGTTGGCGGGACGCGCCTCCAGGGCCACCAGGTGCTGATGATCCAGGCGCAGTTCGGCGGCGTCTTCTATGGTGATGACGCGCTCGCCATCCGGTATGTAGTTGGACAGCACATTGAGCAATGTCGTCTTGCCCGATCCCGTCCCCCCGGAGACGATCAGGTTTTTTCTGCCGCGCACGCAGGCGCGCAGGAAGTCGCGCATGGCATGGTCCAGCGCACCGACCCTGAGAAGATCTTCCATGCCGGGCCGCGCCTGCGGAAACTTGCGTATGGTCAGGCTTGCGCCGCGCAGCGCGATGGGCGGGATGACAGCGTTCACACGCGAACCATCGCGCAGCCTGGCGTCCACCATGGGCGAGCTTTCGTCTATGCGCCGCCCGAGCGGCGAGACGATGCGCTCGATGACGCCCAATACGGCTTGTTCGCTGCTGAAAACGGCGCCATGCCGATCGAGCCGCCCATCGGACTCGATGAAGATTTCGTCGTGCCGATTGACCATGATTTCCGAAATGCGATGATCGGCCAGCAAAGGCTCCAGAGGCCCCAGGCCCACCGCCTCGTTCACGACCTGCTCGGCGATGATGCGGCGGTCGACGCCGGCGGGCAGGCCGGCATCCCGGGCGACGATGGCGCCCAGGACTTCTTCGGCCATGGCTCGCAAGGCTTCGTCGCTGAGGCTGGCGATGTCCCGGCGGCGCAAGTCCAAGGCTTCGAGCAGCTCGGCATGCAGGCGCCGGCGATGGCGCAGCAACTGGTCCTGCGGCAGCGTTGCAAAGGCGCCGCCGCTGCTCGAGCCGCCCGGCTTGCCCGCGGCGCCTTCCGTCGCCGCGAGCGCCACCGCATCATCCGTTTCGGCGCGCACTGCGGCCGTGGAAGCCACGCCGATAACTGCCTCGCCTGGAGTCCCCATACCGACGCCTGTCTTTCGTAAAGCCTTCATGCCGATGAAGGCCGCCTCGGAGCCGCCCGGTCCGCCGCCAGCCGCAGCGCAACGGGTAGCGGTCGGCTCCATGGCATCGCTGGCGCCGCGGCGGTCGGCGGCAGCCGCCGCCACGCCGCCCGAGTGTTCGGCGCAGCCTTCTTGCACCAATATGCGCATCAGGCAAGGGCCTATGACGATTTCATCTCCCTCGAGCAATGGTCCGTAGTCCGCAATGCGTTTGCCGTTCACCCAGGTGCCGCTCAACGCGCCATGGTCCTGGATGAAGAGGCTGCCCTGCCGGCTGTCGATGCGGGCGTGGCGCCTGCCCACCCGCCACGCCTGGATGCGCAGGCCCGCGCCGGCGTCGCGCCCTATATCGAGCGGCAAGTCGAAACGGCGCCGTTCCCTGGTTCCTCCTTCGAAGTGCAATTCCAGTTCGAGCATGTTTGGGCCTTAGTCCGTAAAGCGATGCCGATTGAAGCCGGTTCTTGCGACAGGCCGGCCGTTGTCCGTGGCGGACCGAAGAGGAACACCGGTGCTGGGCGGCGCCGGCGTCTCGCGACCTTGCGGGCCGCTACCCTGCTCCCCGTTCCAATAAGAGGCCTGGCTAGCCGCCATCGGCTGAGGCAGGCCGGCGGGCAGCAAAGGCGTGTTGATCAAAGGCTGGCCGGGAAAAGCGGCATCCAGCACGGCGCGGCTTTTTTGCACGCGGTCCGCCAAGGCGGGATGATCGGCCGCCACCACCACGGGCGTGACCAGTATCGCGAGCTCTGTTTCATTGCGCTGGAAGCGGCGCGACTTGAAGAGTTCGCCCAGCACGGGAATGGCGGCAAGCCCGGGCACCTTGTCCACATTCTGGGAATGATCGCGGGACAGGAAACCGGCAAGCACCAGCGTCTGGCCGGACTGCACATTGAACTCCGTCGCCGCACGCCGGGTTTTCAGCGAAGGGCCATTGGGCGCGGACAAGGCGGGATCGACGGCGCTGACCTCGACCTCGATGCGCGAGCGCACCGCGCCGTTGCGCTCGACGCGCGGTGTGATGCGCAAGGAAACGCCATAAGGCTTGAAGGCGGTATTGGTGTTGCCATTGGCGTCCACAGTCGAATACGGCACCTCGCCGCCGGCCAGGAACTCCGCCGTCGCGCCGCTGCGCGCGAGCAGCTGCGGCTGGGCCAGCACGACCGCCGATCCGCTTTGCGCCATGGCGTTGATCGTCGCGGAAAACAAGGCATTGACGCCGAAATATCCCGCCACGCCTGCGGGAAATGGCAGAGGCATGACGGATTCGCCGGGCCGCTCCGCGAGCCTGCGCGTACCGCCATCCCAGGCGAGCCCCGCATTCAAGCCGCCCGCCGCCGGCGCCGTCCAGCGCAAGCCCAATTCCTGAAGCACATTGCGCGGAACCTCGACCACTTGCACATCCAGCAACACCATGCGGTCCCATCCCACCTGGCCGGTCAGGTTCAGCAGCTGCGGATAACGCTTGGCCAGCTCGGCGACCCGCTCGCGGTCATCGTCGGATAGATCATCGCCTTCGACCATCAGCTTGTCGCCGACGGCGGACACTCTTGCTTGGGGAATGCGCCCTAATACCTCCTGCAGTTCCTGCTGCACCCGCCGCGCGCCCTCGGCCGCGACCTCGACCCGATACAGACGGCGGCGGCCGTTTTCGGCCCAGATCTGCAATGCGCTGGAGCCTTGATTACGGGCAAACACAATGACCTCCTTGTCTTCGGTGGCCACAGCGTTGACGACATGGCCATCCCCCACGGCCACGCGGGCCACATCGGGCGCGGCCAGCACTTTGACTTCGCCGACCTGCATTTCCAGCAGCGTTTCCGAGCGCGCCTGTATAGTCTTCGGAGCGGCCAGAAGCAGCGCCCCCGCCAAAGCGGACAATCGGATCATCCATTTCATAGCGCGCCCTATTGCGGCAATTCCATCGGCGCCGCAGACGCCGCAATGGAAATATCATCGACGTGCGCGCCCTGCTCGGCAGCGCGCATCCAGGCGCTGACCAGCTCCTGGGCGTGGGGGAGATCGAATAGGCCGCCGGACTGGGGCGCCGCGGGGGCGTCGGGGGCCAGCCGCGGCACGCTGCGCATCGCCTTGTTGCCATACAGCACCGGCACTTTGGCGGCGGGAAGGGGCGGCGGCCTATTGACCCCCAGCAAAGTGGCCAGGTCCCCCCTGACTGCCTTCTGCGTGGCGTCGCCATCGTGCGGCGAGCGCAGCACCGCGGTGATCGCGCCGCTCTGCCTGGCCGCCACGAGCTTGACGGCATCCTCCGGCGCCGCATCCAGCGTGACCGTGCCATAGGCCTCGGAGTGGGCATGGCCCGTGTTCCGCCCCGCCTGGGTATTGGCGCCGGTCGCCAGGACCATCACCCCTTGCAGCAAGGGTGCGGTGATGCGGCGGCGCTGGTATTCGAAGGAAACATATAAATCGATGAGGTCGCCGGGCTGCAGCAGCCCGGAGACGGAATTGATGGCGTCGACGGGCATGGTGATCGCCCTTCTGCCGGCTGAAAGATGGCTGGAGAATGCGCCGTTTTCTTGTACGGCGGCATGCACGGGCAGGACCGGATCGCCCGCCCGCAGAGGCGCCCGCAATACGGATCCGCTGAGTTCGGTATAGCGCTCCGGCGCCAGGCTGTCGCTGGAAACCATGGCGGCCGGGAAGCTGCGTATGACCAGGTGATGCGGGGCAAGCTGCGTCCCGGCCGGCAGATCGTGGGCCGCGACGATGCGTTCCACGGTGGGCACGCGCGCCCGGGCCTCCAGCATCTGCACGCGCCCCTGGATGTGCTGCCTTGCCGCCCAGGCGGAACATAATCCCGCCGCCACGGCAAGCAGCAGCATGAGCGTGGAACGATTCAAGGCGAATGGTCGCATGGTGATCACCTCGAGTCATTCCCGGTGCTGGATGTATAGGGAAGTGCCTGATGCGGCGGGGCTGAGTGCAAGCGTCAGCCGGGACTGGCCGCGGCGCCATGCGCTGTGCCCCGCCAGGCCGGCCAATTGCGGTTCCGGCGTCCAGCCTTCGGCGCGCAATTGCTTGCGCAAATAAGTGCTGAGCTGCGTAGCGTTTAGCGGCACCGTGTATAGCTGTTGCGCCACCGTCCCAGCCGGGGCATCGTGGTGGCTGAACAGCCTGTCGGCCTGCGGCGGCAGCCACGCCGGCATCGGCCCGCGGTCGCTCGCATCGACCGCCAGGCCCAGCATGGAAACATAGCCCTGCGTGCCGCGTTCGTCCGATTCGATATGCGCGAGCCAATGCCAGCCATCATCCAGGCCCGAAAGCAGAATCTTGCGCGGCGCCACCAGTATGCGCTGGAACACGCCCGTCTTTGCGCTGAGCGTCTGAGCCACATCGGCCGGCCGCCGCATCGAAGAGAAAGGCCGCACATAGACGGGCACGCCGGACAATTGCATGGATTGCCCGCTATCCCAGACCAGCCCGGGAGCCTCCAGAGCGGCAAGCCGGCTGTAGTCCGCCTGCGCCCCGATGGCGGGCAAAGGGAGGAGCATGCATGACCATACAGCCGCCGCGCTGCAAAATCGCGCGTGCGGCAGGCGTCGCGATTCTTGCCGTTCAGGGCGCGGCTGCCGGAATTTGATTTTCATATATCCCCCGAGGAGCGGAACGAAGATGGCGGCCCGGCACATGGCCCGACCATGGAGATAGCCAGTCGAACAGAGGAGCCGGGCGCGCCCAGGCCGCGTCCACCCCTTCCATCAGGGCATGTACGCTGCGACCCAGCCTGTAGGAGCCGCCGGCGTCGCGCCCCCAGGCCAGGGCCGAGGCGGCAAGGCGGGCTTGTGCAGCGTCGTCGCCGGAAGCGTGCCCGGCGCCAGTCAAAATGGAAGTATGGCGGCGCAAGACGAAGCCATCCATTTCTCGTTGCGTAGCGTCTTCGCCCGATACGCCGTTTATGGGCCGGGCAGCCGGAAACCGAATGTATTGCGGCGCCGCGGCCACCTGCGCCCGCAGCAGACCGCCCTCCATGCTCCATGCGTCCCGCAGGGCGCTGGCCGCCGGCTGTGGCCCGCCAGGCTGGGCGTCGCCAGCCAGCGGATTTCGAGGCGTCAATTGCACAGCGACATCCCGCTCGAGCTGCTCCAGCAGCAGCCGGCCTTGAAGACTCATCCAGCGATGGGCCGGCCCGGAAAAGAAGCTTGTGCGTGTCTCGTCCGCAGAGAAATGCCCCCGGGCCGCCGCGAAGGCTGCATAAGCGCCGGCATGCCGCGCGGCCAGGCCGATATCCTGCATCTGCCCGAGCCAGACTATCGCCGTCCCCAGCGCCGCCAGCAGACCCATGGCCAGCAAGCCTTCCGCTATGGCTTGTCCCGCTTGCGGGCTTGCCAATGAACGGGACCGGCCGCAAGCCTTCAGCCTATGCCAATGCGCGAGCCCGGCTGCTGACTCGCATTCGGAGCCCCCCACCCCACGGCGAATGGATGAGCTCGGACGTAGAACAGTCACTGCTGACTGTTCTACGCCTAGCGAATCCGAGCGGCATGCAGGCCGCGAGGTGGGGGAGCCCGGACGTAGAACAGTCACTGCTGACTGTTCTATGCCTAGCGAATCCGGATGGCGCGCGGGCCGCGAGATGAAGAGGCTCGCATTTCGCTGCATGATCATTGCGACGCCTCCGTTTGCGCCGGCGGCGCCGAAGGCGCCAGCCTGGCTTGCCAATAAGGATGGAATAAATTGGGCAGCTCAGCCCGGCCATCGGCGCGCTCCTGCGGCCGCTGGAAAAAGGCTTCGGCCGCGCTTGCCGTACTGATTACGAGCTCGTCCGGACCGGGATGGCGCAGGGCCACGCCGAAACGCAGCGGCACGCCGGCGCCGGCTTCGGCGACATCGAAATACACTGGCAGACCGCCGCCCTGCCACTGCGGCCGGCTCGCCGCCGCCTTGGAGTTGGCCAAGGGGTTGTCCTGGCCGGATGCAATATCCCAGTCTGTCGCATCCCGCACCCAGCGCCAGAAATCCTGCTCCGAGAAATCATGGGGCGGATCATCCACATGGGCTTCGGACATCGTTTGCGAGGCCGCGCCGGGTATCCAGCCCCAGCCCATGGCATATTCGCGGTGGTAGCAGCCTATCCAGCGATTCGATCGCAGCGCATGGAATGATTGCGTGTCGATGGACTGCCATCGCCCCAGGTCGTCCAGTTCGGTGGCGCCGCGCCGGCGCAATTGATGGCGCCGCCCGACGCAGCGCGCGTCCACCATCCACGCGTTGGAGGCCGTATGGTTGCGAGCGTCCAGAAACCGATACAACGCCGCGGCGCCCAAGACCAGCGAGCGCATGGCCGGGCGCCGGGGAGCATAAGCCTGGACATAACCGGGCCAGCCATCTTCCGTGACCCGCAGTTCGAAGCGACCAGCCGGAGCTTCCGGATAGTTGGCGCCCAAAACCGCCTGCATGGCCGTCCAGCGCGCCTGCGGCAAGCCTTGTACGATATCGCTTTGCACCACCGACAATGTTTCGCGCACTGTTCGGTCATGCGCGGCATAAGCCTGGGCAAGCCCGCTTTGCGAATGGGCCAATGCTTCCAGCCCGCTGGCGCGGCTGGCGGCAAGATAGGCCGCCCCGTGCTCGGCGCCAAACAGCATGGCGATCAGATAGGACGGCGGGTTGCCTACGGCCAGTTGCCTGGACTGCGCCGCACCCAGCGACGCCCAGGATCCCAGTGTCAGTAAATGAGCCATGGCAAGCTGATGGCCGACATGGGCCCGATTGATATAAGCCAGCATATTCAGCGCACGCGCCTGCACCAGGGCGCCGCTGTATGCGGCGGCATCCAGCGCGTGCAATTGACGCGCCTTGGCGCCGACGGCCTGGCCGACCGCGAAATACCGGACCAGCGCCACAGCGGCCAGCCCGGCGAGCAGCATGCCCAGAACCAGCGCCTGCCCGCGTTGATCGCTATATGACCGAGCCCATAAAACAGACCATGAACGAGGCCGTGAAAGAGGCCGGCTCGCCGGGTGGCGATACAGGCCTTCACCCGCCCTTGCGCCGCCGGTCGCCACCATATTGCCGGCTGCAGCCATGCACATTGGGCGAGCATGTGCCCCGCCCGCCACCATCATGTTGGCTGCGGCCGCGCAAGCCCGACCAGCGCGCGCCCCGCCCTTCATTGCCCGGCTCCGGTATTGCCTGTGAACGACTTGAGCGTCTTGGCGGCGGCCTGGGCGGCCGCGGCTTCGGCCGCCGTCTGGGCCATGCGCGATTGCTCGGAACCGTCTTCGCCCGCAAGCTCCTTTGCCATGGCCGCGGTCTGCGACCGCAGAACCTGGCCGAACAATTGATAGACGGCGATGGCCGCCACCGCCACAAGCGCGACCACAATGATGTATTCGGTCATCCCCTGCCCGCGCTGCGCGTGCTCGCCGTTTCCCGCCCTGTGCCGATTCCGCATGATGCCCCTCCTTTGCTTTGAGGATGCAGTGTGCGGCCAGTCGATCCACGGGCCAATTCGGAGATGCCGAGCTGGCTAAAGAAATCGGACGGCTAAATTGGTCGGCCGAATGAATGTATCGCGCCGCCGCGGCGAAGGATTTGCCTTTACTATGCGGTCTGGCGCGCGGTCAGGCTGCATGGACTTGCCTACCCGCGCCAGGGGCCATGCGGACGCGCGGCATATGCCGCCGGCAAGCGCTGTTTGCGGCGCATGGCGTTCGGATCCCGCTCCTATCCGACGGACACAATGATGGAACTCAGACATTTACGCTATTTCAAGGTATTGGCCGAGCAGCTCAGCTTCACGCGCGCTGCTGAAAGGCTGTATATCACGCAGTCGACGCTGTCCCATCAGATCAGGCAATTGGAAGACGAGGTGGGCCTGCCGCTCTTCGAGCGCAAGGGGAAGAAGATTTCACTGACGCATGCGGGGCAGTGCCTATTGGAAACCGCCGGCCGCACGCTGGGCGATATCGACAATACTTTGCGCGAGCTGAAATCCATGCACGCGCCGCTGACCGGTTCGCTGTCGATAGGCGCCACGCATACATTCTCGATCAAGCTGCTGGGCCGGTACTTGAGCATGTTCGTGCAGAAGTTCCCGCTGGTGAAACTGGAGCTGCTGGAATTATCCGCCCAGGATATCGAAAACGGGCTCGTCGACGAGAGCCTGGACATAGGGATCGCCTACACGCCGGCCACATCCGACGCGCTGTGGTCGGAGCCGCTATTCACGGAATCGCTGGTCCTGGTGACGAACAAGAACCACCCTTTCGCGTCCAGAAAACGGCTGCGCATGGTGGAGCTGCACAACCAGCAACTGGTGCTGCTGTCCGGCACCTTCACCACGCGCAAGCTGCTGGACGGCTATTTTGCGCAGGTCAAAATAAAGCCCGTGATCGTCGCCGAGACCAATACCACCTTCCCCATGATCAGCCTGGTGAAAAGCCAGCCAGTGGCGGCCATCCTGTCGGAACGGGCGATTCCCGAGGACGCCGAACTCCACAAGATCATCCTGCAGGATCCCGCGCCCACCCGCATGGCGGCTCTGCTCTGGAAAAAGAACCGGCAATATCCCCAGACCGCGCTGGAGTTCGCCAAGATGGTGAAAGAAAATTATTGATCAACGGCTACCCGCCGGCCCGCTCGGCCAATTCCTCGAGTATGGATGCGCGATCTTCGTCCAACAGGGGCGGCGGCACGACATCGGTCATCCGCTCACCATCGAAGGACAGGGGGGACCGCACGGTCTTGAATTCGCCCAGTTGCGGGTGCCGTCCGCTGACGGTCAGGCCCAGGTGCAGCGCCTGGGGATCCTGGAGCGCTTCGGCGGCGTTGTACATGGGCGAATGGGGCACGTCTTTTTCAGTCAGGGCGGCGCACCAGGCGGCGCGGTCGCGCTGCGCGAACGCGGCGCCGAGCACGTCTATCAAGGCTTCCTGATTGCGTATGCGCGCCGGCCGGTCATGGAAGCGCTCGTCCTTGAACAGATCGGGCATGCCGACCACCTGCGCCAGACCGTCCCAGAACTTTTGCGGCGAAGACATGTGCAGCGCAATCCATTTGCCGTCCGCGCACTCGAACACATACGACTGCGATACGCTGGGCCGGCTGTACGGCCCCATGATCTCGCCTTCGGAATAATAGTGCGTGAAAGCGTCCAGATTGAAATGGCACATGGCCTCCAGCATGGAAACCTCCACCTTGCGGCCCTTGCCGGTTCGGGCGCGCTCGACCAGAGCGCCCATGATCCCGTGGGCGGCGTACATGCCGGTGATGGAATCGGCCAGCGCCGGCCCGGTGACGCGCGGATTCTCCGGGTTGATCAGCAGGCCGAGCAGGCCGCTGGCGGCCTGGGCGACGGTATCGTAGGCCGGCCTGCCCGCGGCGGGGCCGTCGGGGCCGAAGCCGCTGATGGAGCAATAGACCAGGCGGGGGTTGATGGCCTGCAGCCGCTTTGCATCGGCATTCAGCTTGCCCGCGACACCCGGCCGGAAGTTCTGGATATAGACGTCCGCGCCGCTGATCAACTCGTCAAAGATGGCCAGGTCCCCTTCCTTGCGCGTATCCAGCGCGATACTGCGCTTGTTCCGGTTGTAGGTCTGGTAATGGGGGCTGTACAAGCCGCCGTTGAAGGCCCGGAAAGGGTCGCCGGTTTCCGGCTGCTCGACCTTGATGACTTCGGCCCCCAGATCGGCCAGCAGCATGCCCGCGGCCGGCCCGGTAATGAAAGTGCCCTGGTCGATGACCTTGATGCCGTCCAGTACTTTGATCATGCCCTTCCCCGATTCACAGCCCATCGTATTGAATGCTTTGCGCCGCATGGTGCGACATCAGGAACCCGATGGGGCGCGAGGCCTCCTCGTTCAGATGGGCGATCAAGCCCGCGGTGCGGGCCAGGATGGGGATGCCCTTGAGCGCCGCCAGCGGGAAGCCCGCGTCCAGCATCACGGCCGGGATCGCGCCCGACACGTTGATGGGCAACGACCGGCCCAGCGCGCCGGGAATGGCTTTTTCGATGGCGCGGAGCATGCGGATATGGTCGCCTTCGGCGCCTCTTTCGGCGGCCAGCTCCAGCAAGCGGGCCGCGCGCGGATCGCCCCCCGAGTGCTGCGGGTGCCCGAAGCCCGGCACCTGTTTCTTGGCGGCGGCCATGGCGGCCAGGGTTTCCTGCGCGGCGGCGTCGAAGGAAATGCCGCGCTTGCGGGCATCATCGATGAGTCCGCTGAGGAAACGGCCGCAGGCCTCGGTGCTGCCCAGAACGACCGAGCCGCAGCCCAGCAAGCCGGCGGCGACCGCGCCCTGCAGCGCCTCGGGCGCCGCCGCAAGCGTCATGCGCGCCGCCTGCACGCTGGGTACCAGACCATGCTCGGCAATGGACAGCAGCACCGCGTCCACGAGATAGCGTTGATTTTCCGTGGCTTGCTTGCCGGTCAAAAGAAGGAAAAAGAAATCCGTGAAGCCCATGTGGCCGATCAGCTCGGAACATAAATCCTTGCCACGGATGGTGATGGAGTGTGCATCCGACGTGGAGATCGCCGTATACGGATTGTCCTGCTTGCCTATTCTCACTCGAAACTCCTGGTGAATACTCGTTTGAAGACCGCGGCGTAAAACCGTGGTGCTACGGCCGCGGCCGCCTGACTCGGGCGCCGGCCGGCTTCAGTCCACGCGCGCGTTTGCGGCTTCGACCACTTCGGCCCATTTTGCGATTTCAGCCTCGACGAAGGCATTCAGTTGGCCCGCCGGCAGCGGTTCGCCCTCCAGCCCCTGCTTCTTGAGCGCTTCGCGCACGGCGGGATCGTGCATGGCTTTGTCCGCGGCCTCTTGAAGCTTGGCGCGGGTTTCATCGGGCAGCCCGGCCGGCGCGGCCAGCATGTACCAGGCGGTCAGATCGAAGCCGGGATAGCCCGATTCGGCGATGGTCGGTACGTCGGGAGCCAGCGAAGAGCGTTTGCTGCCGCTGGCGGCCAAAGCCTTCAGCCCGCCCGACTTGATATGCGGAACCACCGCGACGGGGTGGTAGAACATGAAGGAAACCTGGCCTGAAATGGTGTCGGTCAGGCCTTGCGCGCCTTCCTTGTAAGGCACGTGCAGCATGGTCACGCCCGCCTTCTTCTTCAGCAATTCGCCCGCAAGATGGCCCGATGTGCCATTGCCCGCCGATGCAAAGGCGACCTTGCCGGAGTTATTGCGGGCATCGTCCACCAGGTCCTTCAGCGTTGCGTATGGGGCGTCTTTGCCGACGACCAGCAGGGTCGGCGTGTAGCCCGGCATGCCCAGGTAAGTGAAGTCCTTGGAGGGATCGTAGGCCAGCTTGCTGAACAATGCCTTGTTGATGGCGAAAGTGCCCACCGTGCCGAAGCTCAGCGTGTAGCCGTCCGGCTTCGATTTGGCGACGAAGTCGGAACCTATCGCCCCGCCCGCGCCCGGCTTGTTCTCGACCACGATGGTCTGGCCCAACTGCCGGCTGAGCGAATCGCCTATGACCCGTGCCGTCGTGTCGGTGGAGGTGCCCGCGCCGAAAGGCACGACCAGCCGTATGGGCTTTTCCGGATAAGCCGCATGCGCCTGGAAGCCGATGGCGGCCAGGACGGCCAGGCTTGTTTTCAAAAACGTTTTCATTGTGTTGTCCCCTGTGTGAATGAATGAAGCTTGTATGGCGGAAATTCTACAAAGGCGGCAACAAATATGAAAATGATAAAAAACCATCAAAACCATCGATGGCATCGATAATTTAGATTCGACGGCGATATGCTGGCGGGCAAACTTGGGACAGCGCGGGGTTCATGTGTCGAACCGGGCGGTCAAGGCCGACGCCATGGCGTGCTTATGGCGGCGATGCTTGAACGCATTGCCTGGCTTTCACCCCGGGGGCTATCGACACCCGCTGGCACGCGCACCAAGCCGATGCGCACCAAGCCGATGCGCATTGGGCAATATCAGCGCCAATACACGAATCAGCGCCGATATACGCCGAAGGCCGGTGTACGCCTCAAGCCGATGCGCGGATTGCGGCGCCCATGGGCAGGTTGGCCCGCAGCAGCCGCCCCGCAATGGACTCGACCATGGGAATATCGGGCAAGGCGTCCCCCGGCCCGAACCAGCGCGCATCGGCGATTTCGTCTTCTTGAATGCGCAGCTCGCCGCCGGCGTATTCGGCGGTGTAGGCGATCATCAGCGAATGCGGAAACGGCCATGACTGGCTGCCGAAGTAGCGCAAGTCCTTGACCCGCAAACCCACCTCTTCCAGCACTTCGCGATGAATGGCCTCTTCGATGTTTTCACCGGCTTCGACGAAGCCCGCCAAAGCGGTGTAGCGCGCGGTCGCGTAGGTGGCGTGGCGCGCCAGCAGGATTTCATCGCCGCGCTTGATCAGCACCATCATGGCTGGCGAGATGCGCGGATACGCGGAAAAACCGCAGGCCGGGCAGTGGAAACAGAGCTCTTTTTCCGACTTGCGCATGGGGGTGGCGCACACGCCGCAATAACGGTGGGTGCGCACCCATTCCGACACCTGGAATGCGCGGCTGGCCAATACGCCATGCTCGCCCAGCTCGGCCAGGACGGCGCGCAGTTTGCGGAAAGCGAAACCGGCGGGCGCCTCGGCATCGCGCGCCACGTGACAGGCATGATCGCAGCAATCGGGCGTAAGCCAGAGCGGTTGCAGCGCTTCGGCGCCCAGGCCGAAAAAAGCACAGACATCGTCGTCCGGAAAACCAATGCCGGATTCGCTCAAAAGCAGCTCGTCGCCCCGGAAAATAAAATTCACCTTGTGTCTCTCCTTGTCCATGCGCAGCATCATACTCCCGCGACCGCTCTCCGGCACACGAGCCGCCGCGGGCGGGCTTCCACAACCACCCGGCAGCGGCAAGGCATGCGTGGAAGTAGAATAGCGCTTTGGCAACACTGCGTTGCGCATGGCCGCGATGCAAGGCTCCCCGCATGAGCGATACCGCTTTCAGTTGGAAAAAAATCATCATCCCGGCGTTTGGACCTTCCATGCTGTTCGGCATAGGAAACGGAGCCATCCTGCCCGTCATCGCGCTCAGCGCGATAAGCCTGAACGCATCGCCGGCGATGTCCGGCGTCATCGTGTCCCTCATCGGGCTCGGTTCCCTGGTCAGCAACATCCCCGCGGCGCTCATCACCTCGCGCTATGGCGAGCGGCTCTCTTTGATCGGCGCATCGGTGCTCTGCGTTATCGCCCTGATTCTATGCCTGGCGGCCCCGCATGCGGCCGTCCTGGCGCTCGGCGTGCTGCTCATGGGCATGGCGACGTCCGTGTTCTATCTAGCCAGGCAGAGCTATCTCATCGACGCGGTGCCCATGCAGTTGCGCGCCCGCGCGTTTTCCACGCTGGGGGGCACGCAGCGCATAGGCATGTTCATCGGCCCTTTCGCGGCCGCGGCGTTCATGCATTTCATCGGCCTGGCCGGCGCTTACTGGGTGGCCATCATCGCCTTGACCGCCGCGGGGGTGCTGTCGTTCGCGATACCGGAGCTGGAGATACGTCCCACAGCGGGCGCCGGCCCCGCCGCCAAGCCCAGGATGGCGAGCATTGCGGGCGAGCATCGCAAGGTCTTTCTTACCCTCGGCCTGGGCGTGCTATTGGTTGGCGCCATACGGGCCTCGCGCCAGATCGCCATCCCTTTGTGGAGCGATGCCATAGGCCTGAATCCGGCGACCACGGCGATTGTTTTCGGCCTGACGTCGGCGATAGACATGCTGGTTTTCTACCCGGCGGGCAAGATCATGGATCAGTACGGCCGGCTGTGGGTGGCTTTGCCCTGCACCATCATATTGGGCCTGGCGTTTCTGGCCATACCCCTGACCCACAGCCTGCCCGCTTTCGTGCTGATCTGCACGCTGATGGGCTTTGGCAACGGCATCGGCTCCGGCATCGTCATGACGCTGGGAGCCGACGCTTCGCCCGCCGTGGGACGTACCGAATTCCTGGGGATATGGCGTTTGATCGCCGACGTGGGAACCAGCGCCGGCCCCTTCTTCCTGTCCGGAATGACTGCTCTGTTTTCTCTGGGCGCGGGCATTGCGGCGACGGGCGGCTTCGGCTTCGTGGCTGCGGCCATATTCTGGCGCAGCCTGCCGCATGCCCGCCCGGCACGCAAAGACTGACGCAGCCGGGCGGAATGGGCGCTGACGCGGCTTGGCCGCTTTACGCCGGATCGCCTACCTTGACGCGCAATTCGCCCAGGCCGGCGACGGCTCCCACCATGGTGTCGCCCGGCACGACGGGGCCGACGCCTTCGGGCGTGCCGGTGAAGATGATGTCGCCCGCCTTGAGTTCGAACAGGCCGGACAGATAGGCGATGGATTCGGCGATATTCCAGATCATCTGGGAAAGATCGCTGGACTGCTTGGCCACCCCGTTCACGCTGAGCGAAATGGCGCCGGCATCCAGCGTGCCCACTTTTTCGCGCGCATGCAGCGGGCCTATGGGCGCGGACTGATCGAAGGCCTTGCCCACTTCCCAAGGGCGGCCGAGCTTCTTGGCTTCGCCTTGCAGGTCGCGCCGCGTCATGTCCAGGCCTATGGCATAGCCCCATACGCAAGAGGCCGCCTGCTCGGGCGTCAAGTCGCGGCCGCCTTTGTCCAGAGCGACCACCAGCTCGATTTCATAATGCAGGTTGGAGGTCTTGGGCGGATAAGGCATCAGCCCGGTCTGGCCGTCGGCGACATTCAGCAAGGCATCGGCGGGCTTGTTGAAAAAGAAGGGATCTTCGCGGCCGGTAAAGCCCATTTCCTTGGCGTGTTCCGCATAATTGCGGCCGACGCAATACACGCGGCGCACAGGAAACGTGGCGTTCGAGCCCGCGACCGCCAGGGCGGCCACCGGCAGCGCCGGAATGATGGTGTCGTTTGCTTGGCTCGTCATTATTTGGACTCCTTTGCATAGCGCTCCGCGCCGCTGCTGATTTCACGCCGCGCGGCCTCCGGGCCGTCCCAGCCGGTGACCTTGACCCATTTGCCTTTTTCCAGGTCCTTGTAATGTTCGAAGAAATGCTGGATGCGATCCAGCTCTTCCTGGCCGACGTCGGCCGGCGTCTTGATATGGCGGTAAGGCGGATAGAGCTTGTCCACCGGTACGGCCAGCAGCTTGGCGTCGCCGCCCGCTTCGTCTTCCATGTTCAGCACGCCGACGGCGCGCGCCCGGATCACGGCGCCCACCTGGACGGGAAACGGCGCCAGCACCAGTACGTCCACCGGGTCGCCGTCGTCGGAGATGGTCTGCGGTATATAGCCGTAATTGCAGGGGTAATGCATGGCGGTCAGCATGAAGCGGTCGACGAATACAGCGCCGGAATCCTTGTCGACTTCGTATTTGACCGGGTCCGCATTCATGGGGATTTCGATGATGACATTGAATTCATCCGGCAGTTTAGGGCCGGCTGGTACACGCTCTAAGCTCATGCTTGGTCTTGCCTTAAGGAGGGATAGATGATGTGAAAAGCTCAACGATGGTCCGAGCCGCCGCGGGGACGGTCGGAGGTTTGGGTAAGGTCCACGCCCGGGATGGGAGCGCTATCGAAGTATTCGTCGATTTCTCCCGCTTGCGGCCCCGGGGCGGCGTTTGACGCCGGCTCGGCGTCCGGGCCGGGCGCTGCCGGCGGCTTTTGCGGCTGCGCATTGGCCTCTTGCGCGAAGTCCTCGCCGTTGAAGTCGGCCGCGCTGGCGGCCAGCGGCGCCTCGACCTGGTGCAGCTCCTGGGCCTGCGGGAAGTGCTCCACATCGATCAGGGTGGGATCGCTGCGCGTATCGGCGGCGGGCAGGGAACGGTTGATCGGCAGCACGGGCAGCAGGCCCGCAACGCCCGAGGCCAGGCGCCAATGCTTCATGGCGTCGCCCTTGCGGCCCAGGCGATCGTACAGGTTGCCCAGCAAGGCATGTATGCGCATGTCGCTGCGTATCTTCATGCTGCGCAAAAGATAGAATTCGCCCTGCCCCCACAGCTCGCCGGTGAGGCAAAGATTGCCCAGGGCCGCCAGCAAGGCGGAGTCTTCGGGATTGGATTTGAGCCATTCTTCGGCCTTGCTGAGCCGGCGCGCCACGTGTTCGGGCGGGCATTGCGAATAAGCGCTCAGCAGGCGGGGTTCCAGCCTGACATTGATGGCCGCTTCCAGTATCTTGGAGGCTTCTTCCACATTGCCCTGCTGTTGCTGGATGGCTGCGGCGGCCAGGGCGATCTCGGGCAAAGTGCGCTCGTCCGATTTGAGATCGGCCCAAATGGCTTTGTAGCCTTCGGCGCCACCGGCATGCAGGCGGGCCGCGGCCGACATTTCGATCAACTGCATGGCTTCGGTCTTTTCGATCACGCCCCTGCGCGACAGCAGGCGCGTCAATTCGTAGACGCGATCATAGTTGCGCAATTGCCGATGCGCGCGCAGCAGCAGGCGCGTCGCATGCAGATAGCGCGAGCTGGCGTCCTGCAAGGGCTGCAGCAGAACCAGGGCGTCTTGGGGACGGTTCTGGTCCAGATACAGTTCCGCGGCGACCGTGGCCGCCGCTTCCCGCAGCCGGGGATTGTCGCCCGCGCTGTCCTGGGCCAGCTTGAGCGCCTGGTCGCGCCGGCCGAATTCGCCCAGATGATGCGCCGCGCGCGCCGCGGCCAGGCCAGCCAGGACTTTGCGGCTGCTGGACTTGCTGCGCCCCAGCAGCTTGCTGAGATCTTTCTCGGCGTCCGCATACCGTCCTTCCAGCACATTGATCCAGCCGCTTTCCAGCAGATCCTGTTCGCGCCGCTGCGAGCGCCTGCTGCGCCAGGAACGCAAACGCTCGGGGCTGCCGCCCACCCACGCGAACACCCGCAATATCATGTACAGGATGATGAAACTGGCCAATATCAGCAGAACCGCCAGCGTGATCGAAAGCTCGATGCGCCAGGGCTGGGCGATGATCAGCACGTTGCCGCCGTGCTCGCGCAGCAGCAGCGCCAGCGCAACGGCGCCGACGAAAACCAGCAGGGTCCAGAACCAGGCTCTCATGGCTTATACCTGCGACTGGGTTGAGGCCGGCGCGACGGATCCCGGCGGCGCGGCGGACGGTTCCCGGGCGGGATCGGCGCCAGGCGCGGCGCGCGGCGCCGTTTCGGGCGCCGTGGTTGCGCCGTCGGCTGGCGCGCCGTTTGAGGGCGGGGCATCGGCCGCCGCACCGGATTCGCCGGAGGAGTCCCGCCCCCCATCCGCGGGGGCTTGTTCGCCGGAAGGACGCCCGGCCTCATCCGCCCCGGCCTCGCGCAAGGCCTCGAGCGCCTGCAAAGTATTGGCGACGGAAGGCAGTTTGACGTCTATGGAGGTATCGGCGAGCTGGCGCGCGATCTTGAGCGCCTGGCGGGATTGCGGCGAGCGGGAATCGTAGCGCGCCTGCACGGCAAGCGCGATTTTCTCTGTTTCGGCCTGCCACACCTTGGGCTGGCGCATCATCAGCGCCAACTGCGCGGTCATGACGCGCAAGCGCAAGGTTTCGCGGAAGCGCGTGGCCTGATCCGGCGAAATCAGCAAGGCGGTTGCATCGTCGACGCGGCGCACGGTAATGAATTGCCCAAGGTCCTGGCGCACGGAATTCCAGGCCGACCGAGACCAATCGCCGGCTGTTCGCAGCCCCTGCTTCCACCACGGAGCATCCGGGTCGGCGGCGCTGCCCTGCGGCCCTGCGGCGGAAACGGGATCTTCTGGGGCCGGCACGGGTTCGGGCGCCGCATCGTCGGGCACGAGCAAAGGGGCATCGCTGATCAGATTGCCCAATTCTTCCAATTGGCCGGACAGGAAGGAAACGTCGACCGGCGTGGCGGCGCGCAGCCTGTCCAGGTCGCCGTTGATGGTTTCCTGCAGCGAGGCGAGATAGGGGCGATTGGCGCGCGCCAACTGCGCCTGGGCAGTTTCCAGCGAAATGATGGCATTGGCGACATTGCCGCCCAGTTGCAGTTGCTGCTGGGCGATGGTGACCAGATGATCCACATCGTTGATCAGCACGAGGTCGGAGCTGCTGTCGGTCAATGTCTGGAAGGCCTGGATCAGTTCGTCGAACTGTTCGCGCGAATCATTCAGCGAGCTATCCAGCGCCGCCAGGCGCCGGGATTGCTCTTCAGCCAGAGACAATGCCTGCTGGGCGCGCTCCGCCGCCTGATTCGCGGCGCCGACACTGGCCTGCACCCGGCGTTCCAGGTCGACGCTGGAACGCTGGAATTCCTGCTGCTGGTACCAGAGCGCCGCGCCCAGGGCCGCCGCCAATACCGCCATCACCAGGAAAGCCGCCGGCCAGGGGGAGCGCCCCCTCTTTGCCGCAGCGGGGGCGGATGCCGGGTATGGCGCGCCCGAGGCCGTCCCCGGACCCGGTTGTTTGGCTGTGGGCGGCGAACCCGCGGGCGGCGGGCTGACGCCCGGACCCGGCTTCGAGGATGCCGCAGCGCCGCCGGGCTGAGCCGCCCGGCCGCCTTGGGCCTGATCCGCCCGCGCTTGATCGACCCGCGCCTGGTCGGCCTTGACGGCGCCAGGCTGGGCGCCGCCGGACTGGGCGGCGGGCGCTGCGCCGGAATCGGCGAGCTTCGAGGCGGCCTGTTTGTCCGTATCCGCAGCGGGATGCGCCGCGGGTGCCGGCTTGTTGTTTTCCGGCGTGGAACCGGCAGCGGCGCCCGCCGGTTTGCCGTCGGCCGCGTCGCCCTGCTGGGCTTTGGGGATCTCGGAGTTTTTATCAGTCATGACGGGATTGTAATCCTAGGAGCCGACTCGAAGGGACGCGGCGCCGGAGAGCGCTTCGAACAGGGCGTCGTCCGTGGGTCGGGATAGTTTTACCATTGGCGGCTCTACCTTACCAGAAGCCCGGAGTATCGATTGTAAGCGGCTTGCAACACGCTCGTGGATCACGACGAATCGGGATTGCGCCCATCGCTCGACCATGCCCATGCGGACAATATTGGCGTGCACGGCGCCCAGGCTTTCATTGCTGGTCAGCAAAAACAGGCAAGGCGCGGGCCCGGCCAGCGCCGCCGCCAGCCGCCCGCCCTGCTCCGCGCTCCAGACCGCCGGCTTGCGGTCATAGACGGCCAGCCGCTCGACCTGGGCGCCGGCCTGCTCGAGCCGCGCGCCCAGCCATTCCCTGCCCGAAACGCCGCGCACGATCAGGGCGCGGCGGATGCTCGTCGCGCGCGGCGCCAGCAGCGACCACAGCGCCTCGGAATCCTGGTTCTGGAGAGACGGGTCGGGATGCAGAATATTGGTCCGGGGTATGGCGGCGGCCCGACTCAGGCGCTCGGCGCTGGCCGCGCCCACCGTGGCCGCCAGCGTATGCCGCGGCCACTCCGCCGCCATGCCCAGGCTGGACAGCCTGTCCAGGTAAAAACGCACGGCGTTGCCGCTCACGAACACGACAAGATCGTAGTCGCCGGGCGGCCTGATGGCGGGGCCGCCCGCCGGCAAGGCGCTTATGTCCAGCGCCGGCAGGCAAAGGACGCGGTGGCCGGCGGATTCCAGGCGGGCCGCCAGGGCCTCGTTCCTGCCTTCCGGGCGGGTCAATACAATGCAGGCGTTCATGGCCGTCGCGCCGGACCCGGGCCCGGGCTCAGGACGCCGGATCGCCGCCGGCCAGCAGGCGCGCCAGTATGTCGCGGGCGCCGCCCCCCAATAGATCCCGCGCCGCCTGTTCGCCCAGTCGTTCAGCCGCGGACACAGGGCCGCTGGCCTGGGCGCGCAAGATGCGCGAGCCGTCGGGTTCGGCGACCAGCGCCCGGACTTGCAAACTTGCGCCGTCCAGCCGGGCATAAGCGGCCAGCGGCACTTGGCAGGATCCCCCCAAGGCGCGCGATACCGCCCGCTCGGCAAGCGCGCAGGCCGTCGTGGCGGGGTCGGCCAGGGGCGCCAGCCAGGCCCGCATATCGTCGCGCGATTCGAGGATTTCCACCCCCAGCGCTCCCTGCCCGGCGGCGGGCAGGCTGAGTTCGACGGGAAGATAAGCGCGTATGCGGTCTTGCAGGCCCAGCCGTTTCAGGCCGGCGGCCGCCAGGATGATGGCGGCGTATTCGCCACGATCCAGCTTGCCCAGCCGCGTATCCAGATTGCCGCGCAAAGGCTGTATGCGCAGGCGGGGATAGCGTTCGCGTATCTGCGCCTCGCGGCGCAGGCTGGAGGTGCCCACCACCGCGCCGTCCGGCAAGTCGTCCAGCGACGCGTGGTCCTTGCAGACGAATGCGTCGCGCGGGTCATCCCTTTCCATGATCACGGCCAGGGCGAAGGGACTGTGCATGTCCACCGGCACGTCTTTCAGCGAATGCACGGCCAGGTCGGCGCGCCCATCCAGCAAAGCCGTTTCCAGTTCCTTGACGAACAGGCCCTTGCCGCCGACCTTGGACAGTGAACGATCCAGGATGCGGTCGCCGCGCGTGGTCATGGTCAGCAGGCTGATTTGGCAGGCGGGATAGACGGCCTGCAGGCGGTCGCGCACATGCTCGGCCTGCCACAGGGCAAGCCGGCTGGCGCGGGTGGCGATGACCAGCTTCGAAGGTGTACCGGACATACCGCGGGCTACCGGAAATAGTTCACGATGAGCGCCGCGACGATGCCGATGAGAGCGAGTATGCCCAGCCCTTGCAGGAGTGAAAGGCCGGACCGGTTCGGCGAAGACTTGAATAGGCTCATGATCGGCTCCTGTGTCTGAAGAGTTTGGCGGCCTGTTCGCCGTTCGGGCAACGGCGAACAGGGACTATGCGTTCAGTCAAATATTGGCTTTACGAGGTATCAGTAAAGCTTTGCTGATACCCAGCACCAGCAGTGCGCCCACCGCCCCCATTGCCAGTTCAAAAGCGTGCGGCGTCATGCTCACGGAATCTTCGATACGCAGCATGTAGTCATGCAAGGCGGGGTCTCCCACCACCATTTCACCGGCGATGAAGCCCAGCAGTGCCGCACCAAACCAGACGATGAGTGGAAAGCGCTCGATGACTTTCAGAAGCAGGGTGCTGCCGAAAATGACCAAGGGGATGCTGATCACCAAGCCCAATACCAACAAAACCGTATTGCCCATCGCGGCAGCCGCAACGGCCACCACATTGTCCAGGCTCATGATGAGGTCGGCGACCAAGATGGTGCGGATCGCCGCCATCATGCCCCCGTGCACTTTGCCCGCATCCTCGTCGCCGGTGTCCGGCATGAGTAGCGACACGCCGATGTAAACCAGGAGCAAGGCGCCGACAAGCTTGAGCCATGGCAGCATCAGCAATTGGGCCGCCACGAGCGTCAGCACGATACGCATGAGGATTGCCGCGCCGGAGCCGATCACGATCGCTCGCTTCTGCTGCTCCGCGGGCAGCGAACGCGCCGCCAGTGCGATCACGACAGCGTTGTCGCCCGATAACATGATATTGACCCAAATAATCTGCAGCAACGCGATTCCGAATTCCGCCGCGCTAAGTTCAAATCCCATATGTTCTCCTCTCTAAGTGCGATCCCCCAAAAAGGGGGATCCGATCTCAACCTGGACTTACAGCACCGATTTGAGCAGTTTACCCATTTCGGATGGATCGCGGGTGGTGCGGATGCCGCAGGCTTCCATGATTTCCAGCTTGGCGTCGGCCGTATCCGCGCCGCCCGAAATCAGCGCGCCGGCATGGCCCATGCGCTTTCCGGCCGGGGCGGTGACGCCGGCGATGAAGCCCACGACAGGCTTCTTCATGTTGTCTTTGGCCCACTGCGCGGCGTTGACTTCGTCAGGGCCGCCGATTTCGCCGATCATGACCACGGCATCCGTGTCGGGATCGTCGTTGAACATCTGCA
>DJWC01000087.1:0-350 GCA_002441445.1 Pusillimonas sp. UBA6240 | reverse complement strand
TGATCAGGCCGGGGCAGTTCGGGCCCAGCAGCAAGGTCTTCCTGTTCTGGTCGCGCATGCGGTTGCGCACTTCCAGCATGTCGCGCACGGGTATGCCTTCCGTAATGCAGATGACCAGATCGAGGTCCGCATCCACGGCTTCCCAGATGGCCGCGGCGGCGCCGGCGGGCGGAACGTAGATGACCGAAACCGTGGCGCCGGTTTCCGCCTTGGCTTCCTTGACGGAGCCGAAGATGGGCACGCCCTCGAAATTCTCGCCCGCTTTCTTGGGGTGCACGCCCGCCACGAAAGCATTCTTGCCATTGGCGTATTCGCGGCACATGTGGGTATGGAACTGGCCGGTCTTGCCG
>DJWC01000089.1:570-7470 GCA_002441445.1 Pusillimonas sp. UBA6240 | reverse complement strand
GCGTGTTGAGCAGCAGGAACACCGCGGCCGCGTTGTTGTTCACCACCGTCGCCGCTTCCGCCCCGGTCAGTTCGCGCAGCAAGCCTTCCACCAAGTCATCGCGATCGCCGCGCCGCCCGGTATCCAGGTCGAATTCCAGATTGGCCGGCGCGGACAAGGCCTGTATAACCGCCTGCACGGCTCGATCCGGCAATAGCGCCCTGCCCAGATTGGTGTGCAGCACCGTGCCCGTCAGGTTGTAGACCGCCCGCAGCCGCGGCTGGTCCTGCGCTATCAGCCGCTGCCGCAGTTGCTCCGCCAGCGCAGCGGGCTGCAGGTCCCCCAGTGCCAGGCGGCCATCCAGCGCCTTGACGCGCGCCTCATCCAGCATCGACCTCAGCATATCGGCCAGCCGGCCGCGGCCGTAGTCCGCCGCCAATGCTTGCATGGCGGGGGAACCGAGCAGACGCTCCAGAGAGGGGATGTCCGCGGCGCGTGCAGCCGTGTCGCCGCCTGCCCGCCGCGACGCCGGACCGCCGTCGGCTTCGGCGTTACGATCCAGGCAGGCTTGCTTCGCCTTGGACCCGGCTTTGCGTTCCGCCGCGGCCTCTCCGCCAGCCGTCATGGCTCAACCTTTTCGTGCTGCCACAACAGCGGGTTGCCGCTGGCGCGCGCATAGCCCGCCGCCCCCATCGCCATATCGAGGTCGAGGCTGGCCAGGTCGTCGGCCACCGCATCGACCCCCAGGACTTTTTCCTGGTAGAAAATCTTCCGGTAGGTGTGGCAATGATCGCAGGATTCCGCCTTGATGCCCTCCGGGCCGCCTTCAATGGACTGATACGCCACGTCCTTGGTGCTTTCGCAATGGGAGCAGGTCACGCGGACCAGATGCCATTCGCTCGCGCACAGGGAACAGCATAAATAGCGGCAGCCATCGGCCTGCCCGCCCACCCGGACCACGCTGGCCACAGGCAGGCTGCCGCAAATGGGACACACGCCCCGCGGGCTGACAACGGGAAGGCTGCTTGCCGGAAAGTCCGCCGCCAGGCTGGTCCAATACACTTGCAAGGCCGCCATGATGAAAGGGGCCGTGGCGGCATCCACGTCGCTTTCACGCTCGGCCAGCAAGGCGTCCGCCTGGGATTCGAGTTCCGACGGCCGGTCCCGCAAACTCCGCCGCAAGGCCTGAATGGTAAGGGCCGCCTGCGGCGGCAAGCCCTGCACGCCGGCCATGTGATCCAGCAATTGGGCAAGCAGGCCGCGCCATGCCGGATCCCGCCGCCAGCCCACCGCCTGCAGCGGCGGCATGCCGTGCGCCTGGGCGAGGCTGACGCGCTCGGGGTCCGCCCCGGGCAAGACGCAATGCTTCACGGCCTGGTTCTGCGCATCAGCCAGATCAGCCATCAAGGACAGGTACACCGACAATGGGCTGCCTTGCGCCAGCTGCCGCAGGCGCGCTGCCCTGTCGGCGAACACCGATGCCCGCACAGGCTGGCGCAAACGGGGGATGGAAGTATGGTCGAGGCTTTCGATCTCGCCGCGTGCAAGAACTCGCTGCAAAATTGGTTCTCCTGAAAACATGGCTGCCCGGCGCGCTTGGCGCGGGGCAGCCATGCGGGGCGCCAGGGCCGGAAAGGCGCTTATTTGTGAGGCGTGGTGCCGCGCAATTGACGCAGCCAGGCTCGGTGATGCTTCCAGGCCCAGCCGGGCGTAACCGTGCCGCGCGTCATGGCCCGCACTGAACCCTTGACCCAGATCCCGGCATAGATATGCACTATGATCGCGCAAATCATCAAGAATGCAAAGAGCGCATGCAGCAGGGAGGCAAGGCGTATGGCCCAGATGGGGAACAGGAAGGCGAAATAGGAACGCCACATGACCACCCCGGTGAGCAGCAAGCCCAGCACGAGGAAAATGAGCACGAAAAACAGCAATTTCTGGCCGCCGTTGTAGCGCCCCACCTCGGGCAGGTTTTCTTCGCGCTTGTTCAGGACTTCGCGAAAGCGCCCGAGCCATTGCCAGTCCCGGCGCGCCATGAGGTTATGGCGGAACATGCGCGCCGCAAACACGGCGAAACAAAGAAACATCAGCACCCCGATGAAGGGATGCAGGATGCGCGTCCATACGCCGCCGCCCAGCAGATTGCTCAGCCAGTAGAAGGCCGGGTGGAACAAGGCCAGCCCGGACAAGGCCAGCAGCATGAAGGTGATGGCGATGACCCAGTGATTGAGGCGCTGGCTGGCGCTATAGCGCAGAATCATCCTGCTTTCTTTCGCCTTATCCATGGTCGATCTCCTCGGCTTTACGTTCGTCTTCCTCGTCCGTTTCGTTGGGGCCGGTGCGTATGTAATGGAAGAAGCCGGCCAGCGCCGCCATTGCCATGGCGGCTACGCCCAGAGGCTTGGCAATGCCCTTCCACAGCCCGACCATCGGGCTGATCTCCGGGTCCTTGGGCAAATTGCTGTAGAGCCCGGGCCGGTCGGCGTGATGCAGCACATACATGACGTGGGTACCGCCCACGCCGGCCGGGTCGTACAGCCCGGCGTTTTCAAAGCCGCGGGATTTGAGATCCACGATGCGGTCGTCGGCATGCTTTTGCATGTCTTCCTTGGTGCCGAAGACGATGGCTCCGGTCGGACAGGTCTTGACGCAGGCCGGTTCCTGCCCCACCGCGACACGGTCCGAACACAGGGTGCACTTGTAGGCCTTGTTGTCCTTCTGCGAGATGCGCGGAATGTCGAACGGGCAGCCGGTGATGCAGTAGCCGCAGCCTATGCAGTTTTCCTCGTGGAAATCGACGATGCCGTTGTTGTACTGGACAATCGCGCCCGGCGCCGGACAGGCCTTCAGGCAGCCCGGGTCTTCGCAATGCATGCAGCCGTCCTTGCGGATCAGCCACTCCAGGTCGCCCGCGGTGTTTTCGTATTCCGAAAACCGCATGACCGTCCAGGACTGGTCGGTCAGGTCGGCCGGGTTGTCGTAGACGCCCACATTGATGCCGATTTCGTCCCGCAGATCGTTCCATTCCATACAGGCGACCTGGCAGGCTTTGCAGCCTATGCACTTGGTCGTGTCGATCAATTTGGCGACGCCACCGCCGACGACTTCCTGGCGCACCGTGGGCGGCGGCGTGGTGGTCGCGGAGCGCCGTTTGATATCCAGTGATTGCAGTGCCATGGCTTGCGCTCCTACGCTTTTTCGACCTTGACCAGGAAGGACTTGAATTCAGGGGTATATGAATTGCCGTCCCCCACCGATGGGGTCAGAGTGTTGGTCAGGAAGCCCGGCTTGGCCAGGCCGACAAAGCCCCAATGGATGGGTATGCCGACCTGATGCACGGTTTTACCTTCCACCGTCAGCGCCTTGATGCGCTTGGTGACGACCGCCACGGCCTTGATGTAGCCGCGGTTGGAAGACACCTTGACGCGTTCGCCATGAGCGATGCCGAGCTCTTCGGCCAGGGCTTCGCCGATTTCGACGAACTGCTCCGGCTGCAGGATGGCGTTGAGCTCGACGTGCTTGGTCCAGTAGTGGAAGTGCTCCGTCAAGCGATAGGTCGTACCCACATGCGGGAAGTCCGCCACCTTGCCCATGGCGGCCAGGTCGTCGTCGAACACGCGCGCGGCCGGGTTGCTGACCGCCAGCTTGTTCTCCGGGAACAGCGGGTTGTAGCCCACGGGCGTCTCGAAGGGTTCGTAGTGCACGGGGAAAGGCCCTTCGGCCATGCCCTTGCGCGCAAAGAACCTGGCTACGCCTTCCGGGTTCATGATGAAAGGCCCCATGCCGCCCGCCGGGTCTTCATCGAGCTTGTAGTCCGGTACGTCGGCCCCCACCCAGGATTTGCCGTTCCAGCGGATAAGGGCGCGGCGCGGATCGAACGGCTGGCCCGCAAGGTCGCAGGAAGCGCGGTTGTACATGATGCGCCGATTGGCCGGCCACGACCAGGCCCAGTTCAGCGTCTGGCCTATGCCGGTCGGGTCGCTATTGTCGCGCCGGGCCATCTGGTTGCCGGCGGACGTCCAGCTGCCCGTATACAACCAGCAGCCGCTGATGGTCGTGCCATCGTCGCGCAGCTCGCCGAAGCCGGACAATTGCTCGCCGGCCTTGCGCAGTATCTTGGCGGGATCGGCCGGATCGCGCAGGTCGGCTATGGCGCTGCCGTTGATTTCTTTGGCCAGGTCCTGGGCGCTGGGATTGTCCGGCGTGGCATACGGCCAGGACAGATTCACGATGGGGTCCGGGAACTTGCCGCCTTCCTTCTTGTAGAGCGCGAGCATGCGCCGGTACAGCAGCGCCATGATTTCGATGTCGCTCTTGCCTTCGCCCGGCGGCTCGGCGCCCTTCCAGTGCCATTGCAGCCAGCGGCCGGAATTCACCAGCGTGCCTTCTTCCTCGGCGAAACAGGTGGTGGGAAGGCGGAAGACCTCCGTCTGGATTTGCGACGGATCCACATCATTGTGCTCGCCGACGTTGCGCCAGAATTCCGAAGTCTCGGTGACCAAGGGGTCCATGATGACCATGAACTTCAGCTTGGAGAAGGCGCTGAGCAGCTTGCGCTTGTAGGGCGCCGCCGCCAGCGGGTTGAAGCCCTGGCAGATATAGCCGGACATCTTGCCCTGATGCATGAGCTCGTAGACCTGCA
This sequence comes from Pusillimonas sp. UBA6240, assembly GCA_002441445.1. Lineage (GTDB taxonomy): Bacteria > Pseudomonadota > Gammaproteobacteria > Burkholderiales > Burkholderiaceae_B > UBA6240. Next base: position 2,849 of record DJWC01000089.1, on the reverse strand, counting down.
GCATGTCATAGGACTTGTCCATCTTCGGCAGGTATCCATAAGCCCAATCGTTGCCGGGCTGGGCGGCGTCGCCCCACCATGCCTTCATCAGGCTGACGTGGAATTTCCTGTAATTGCGCCAGTAGCTGAGCTGGTTGGGCCGCAAAGGCAGCTGAATGCGCCGCTTCATGTAGTCTTCGAAAGACTGCTCCGCGTCCATGGGCAGGGTGAGATAGCCCGGCAGCAAATTGGACATCAAGCCCAGATCCGTCAAGCCCTGGATGTTGGAGTGGCCGCGCAAGGCGTTCATGCCGCCGCCCGGTATGCCGATATTGCCCAGCAGCAACTGCACCATCGCGCCGGTGCGGATGATCTGCGCGCCGATGGAGTGCTGCGTCCAGCCCAATGCGTACAGTATGGTGCCCGCCCTGTCCTTGGTGGCCGTGGAAGCCAGCAATTCACAAACCTTCAGGAATTTATCCTGCGGCGTACCGCAGACGCGCGCCACCATTTCGGGCGTGTAACGGTCGTAATGCTTCTTCAGCAGCTGGTACACCGAACGCGGGTGCTGCAGGGTGGCGTCCGTCTTGACGTAGCCGTCCGCGCCCAGTTCGTATTCCCAGCTCGACTGATCGTACTTCCGGGTTTTCTCGTTGTAGCCCGAATAGATGCCGCCGTCGAAGGCGAAATCCTCGCGCACGATGAAGGGCAAATCGGTGTAGTTGCGCACGTATTCGTGCTGGATTTTGTCGTTTTCCAGCAGATAGCGTATGACGCCGCCCAGGAAGATGATGTCGGTTCCCGTGCGTATGGGTGCGTAGAAGTCCGCCACCGACGCCGAACGCGTGAAGCGCGGGTCGACGACCACCAGCTTGGCCTTGTTATGCGCCTTGGCCTCGGTAACCCATTTGAAGCCGCAAGGATGGGCCTCGGCGGCATTGCCGCCCATGATGATGGCGAGATCGGTGTTCTTGATGTCAACCCAATGGTTGGTCATCGCGCCACGCCCGAATGTCGGACCCAGACTGGATACCGTGGGGGCGTGTCAGATGCGTGCTTGCGTGTCGAGCGCTACGACTCCCAGGCCGCGCAGGATTTTCGACGTCAGGTAACCGGGCTCGTTGGCCGCCGCGGAGCTCGCCAGGAAACCGAAGGTGTTCCAGCGGTTGACCGTGGTGCCTTCCGCGTTCTTCTCGATGAAGTTCGCGTCGCGGTCCGCCTTCATGTGCTTGGCGATGCGCGTGAGCGCTTCATCCCAGGAAATGCGCTTCCATTCCTTGCTGCCGGGTTCGCGCACCTCGGGGAACTTGACGCGGGCCGGGGAATTGATCATGTCCATCACGCCCGCGCCCTTGGGGCACAGCGAGCCGCGGCTCACCGGGTTGCTCGGGTCACCCTCGACGTGGATAACCTTGCGCGTGGCGTTTTTCGCCTTGTCGCCCAGGGTGTAGATCAGCATGCCGCAACTCACCGAGCAGTACGGGCAGGTACTGCGGGTGACCGTGGCGGCCGTGAGTTTGTAGGCGCGTGTCTCGGCCAGCGCGGCGGTGGGCGAAAAACCCAGGGCCACCATGCTGGAACCGATCAGTCCCGCGGCGCTGACGCGGAAGAACTGTCTTCGGTGCATGTCCATCGGAAACTCTCCTTTCGGCAGTGGAGAAAACCATGCTCCGACGGACGCCAGAAACCCTTCCATCGGAAGATGCAAGGCCAGTCTAGGGTTTAAAACAATGCTGTCACCTCAGGTAAACCCTAGGGAAAGTCGCCGATGCGCCTTGCGCGCTCCCGGCCCGAACCTCAGTCGCGCAGGCGCTGCCCATCGACGAACACGTGCAGGCTGCGCTCGGGCATCCGCATCCACGGCTCGTTGCGCGTGAGCGGCGCCGTGGCGATCACGGCCACGCGGTCCGTCGGCGTGGTGCAGGTGGAAAAGTCCAGGCTCAGGTCTTCGTCGCTCAACTGCGCCACGGCAAACGGGTGCTGGCGCTCGATGCAGTGCAGCTGCGTGCTCGCATGCGCCCACAGCGCCTGGCCGTTGGAGAGCAGGAAGTTGAAGCTGCCGTGCGGTGCGATGTGCGCCGCCAGTTCGCGCAGCGTGAGCGTGAGTTCGCGCACGCTGGGCGCGCCCGCGTGCGACTTGGCCAGTTCCTGCATGATCCAACAGAAGACGTTTTCGCTGTCGGTGCTGCCCACGGGGTGAAAGCTCGCGTGCAGGCGCGGGCGGAAGTCCTTGAGATCGCCGTTGTGCGCGAACACCCAGTACTGCCCCCAAAGTTCGCGCACGAAGGGGTGGCAGTTCT
>DJWC01000089.1:0-553 GCA_002441445.1 Pusillimonas sp. UBA6240 | reverse complement strand
GCGATGACGTTGCGGCTCTTGATCGGGTAGCGGCGAATCAGCTCGGCCACGGGCGAATCGACCGCGCGTTCGTGATCGACGAAATGCCGCAGGCCCTTGCCCTCGAAGAAGGCGATGCCCCAGCCGTCNNTTCATGCCCAGAAGCTGACACATGGGTAAATTATCGGGGTTACCGACAGGGTCAAGCCTCACCTTGAAGGGTCGCATTGAAAATCCCCAGCCACACCCGGGACGTGCTCGGCAAAAAGCAGAGCGCGCATCGTGTAAGCTTCGAGTAAGACGTCTTACCAATTGCGTGCCAGGGAGGCACGCGCAGGAGCCATCCATATGCAGATAGGTGTACCCGCCGAGACACTGGCCGACGAGAAACGCGTGGCCACCGTGCCTGACGTCGTCGAGAAGATCATCAAGCTCGGCTTCCGTGTCGCCATCGAATCGGGCGCGGGCGACGCAGCCCATTTCAGCGATGACACCTATCGCGCCGTGGGGGCCGAGGTGCTGCCCGACGCGGCCACGCTCTGGGCCCGATCGGACATCGTGCTCAAGGTACGCC
>DJWC01000057.1 GCA_002441445.1 Pusillimonas sp. UBA6240 | reverse complement strand
TGAAGGGCGACACCTCGGGCAAGGTACTGAAACCCGCCAAGACCAACACCGGCATGGAAGTCGCCGTCCCCCTGTTCTGCAATATCGGCGACAAGATAGAAATCGACACCCGCAGCGGCGAATATCGCAGCCGCGTGATGTAAGCCACAAAAAGCTCCGCGCTTGCCGCTGCCGCGGCGGCGCGGGTGAAAGCCGGCCGAAACTCTCGGCTATTGGCTATTGCAAACGGTCGTCGTCCAGGAAGTCGGGTATGGGCATGACGGCTATGCCGTCCCGCTGCAGTGCTTCCTTTTCCTCGTGCGTCGCGGTTCCGCGTATCGCGCGCTCTTTCGCCTCGCCCTCATGCATGCGCCGCGCTTCCTCGGCGAAGCGCGCCCCCACGTTTTCGGTATTGCGCAGCAGTTGGCGCATATGCTTGAACACCTGGGCCTGGAATTCCGCCAGCGGCCCGGCTCCCGCCGCGGCCACGGGCTCGGCCGCCTGGGCCGAGTCGGCGCCGGAATCTTTGATGTGGCCGACATTGAGCCGCGGAGCGGACAGCTTNNCAGCTCAGCAAGCCGCGCGATTGCTGGGATTCATAGCTGTCGGCCGAGGCAAACCACCCTTCAAACACATGGCCCTCGGCGCATTCGAGATCGTATACTTTCAAAGCCATGACACCAATATGCGGGCGTTGATCGCAAAATTCAAGGCCCGCCCGCCTTCCATCCATGCCGCCATTATAGGGCTCCGCCCAGAATCCGTAGTCTGCCACCGCATGGCGGCATAGCGGCAAAATCGCCAGGCCTCATAGACGAGGCACGGCGTCCAGCAGGCGCCTGGTTTCCGGATGGCGTGGCGATTTCAATACGGTTTCCGCCGCGTCCGCTTCGATGATGCGCCCTTTGTGCATGATGGCGATGCGGTCGGATAAGTATTCGACGACGCCGAAATTGTGGGTGATGAATAAATAGGCGATGTTGGTCTGCGCCTGCAAGACCTGCAGCAGGTCCAGGATCTGCGCCTGNNCCGGAGAATTCGTGCGGATAGCGCTGCGCCGTGTTGGCGGGCAGCCCCACCCTGTCGAGCAGTTCCCTGATCTGCGCCGCGCGCTGGGCGCGCGAGCGGTCGGGCCGCAGAGCGGCCAGGCCTTCGTCCAGCACTTCGCCCACCAGCATGCGCGGGTCCAGGGAGGCATAGGGATCCTGGAAAACGATCTGTATGGACTGCCGCAGTTTGCGCAAAGCCGGGCCGCGCGCGCTCAGCAGGTCGACTCCGCCCAGGCGCGCCTGCCCGCGCACGATGGCCTGCTTGTCCAGCAGGCGCAGCNNCTTGCCGCAGCCCGACTCGCCCAGCAACGCCATGGTTTCGCCGGGACGCAATTCGAAAGACACGTCTTTGACGATTTCGATCGCTGCGGCGCCCCGGCCCAGAAAACCGCCCTTCTTCCTATAGGCGACGGACAGGCCCTGGACCACGAGCAAGGGCTCTGTCGCAGGCCGATGGTGATGGCTTGATTGCGAGAGCACGCCTGCTTCCGGACCTTGGTCCGCCGCCCCCGGCCCATCGATACCTCCAGCCGGACCGCGGCCCGCGTCGGAAAGCGGGCGCCCGCGCTTTTCAAAAGTCGGGATGGCGGCCAGCAGTTGGCGCGCATAAGGATGTCGCGGGGCGGCGAAGAAGCTGGCCGCATCGGTGGTTTCGACGATTTCGCCCGCGCGCATCAGCGCCACATGATCGGCCACGTTCTTGACCACCGCCAGATCATGGGTGATCAATAAAATGGCCAGGCCCATTTCCTCTTGTATGTCGGCCAGCAAATCCAGTATCTGAGCCTGCACGGTGACATCCAGCGCCGTGGTCGGCTCGTCGGCGATCAGCAGCCTGGGCTCGGCCGCCAGGGCGATGGCGATCATGATGCGCTGCTTCTGCCCGCCCGAAAACTGGAAGGGGTAATCGTCCAGCCGCTGGGCCGCATCCGGTATGCCCACCCTTTCCAGCCACCATGCCGCTCGCTCGGCCAAGGCCTTGCCGCGATATTGCGTATGCGCGCGCAAGGTCTCGAACAACTGCTGCCTGACCGTCATGACCGGATTCAAACTGGTGGCGGGCTCCTGGAAAATAATGCCGATCCGCCCGCCTCTGATCCGCCGCATATCCCGCTCCGATAGCCCGCCAAGCTCGGTGAACCCGGCATAGACGCCGCCATGCTGGGGCTCCGCGGCATAAGCAGCGCCGCCATCTTCGATGCCGCCGGCAAGAACGCCGCCGCGGCCACCGTCCGCAACGCCATGAGAACGCGCCCTATCGCCATCGCCATCGCCATCGGCCGTGCCGGCGCCCCCGCCCAGGATGATGCGGCCGGCGGTGATCCGGCCGGCTTCGGGCAGCAGGCGAAGCAAAGCCAGCGCCGTCATGCTTTTGCCGCAGCCCGACTCGCCCACCAAAGCAAAAGTTTCCCCGCGCTTGATGGCCAGTTGCAGCGACTTGACCGCCTGCGTCATCCCCGCATCGCTGGCGATCTGCACCGACAGGCCGGTCACCGATAGCACCGTATCGCCCGCCGCTCCCGCCCCGGAAGCCGCGCCATACAGTTGTTGACCGCCGCTCATCGCCCGTCCTCCATGGCTCGAACGCCGCCCGCCATGGCGCCGCCCGCAGCGCTATCCGACGCCGCCGGACCTCCCGCCGGCAAGCCGCCCCGGCCCGGATGCGCATGCCCGGGATGCGGCGCCGAGGGTTTGACCCGGTAGCGCCGCGTGCGCGGGTCAAAGGCATCCTGCACCGCGTCAGCGAAAATATTGGCCGACAACACCAGCGCCAGCAGAAAGACGAAGGCGCCGAGCAAATTCCACCAGATCATCGGGTCGCGCGACATCTCCAGGCGCGCCGAGTCGATCATGGTGCCGAAGGAGGGCGTGCTGGGATCCACCCCTATGCCCAGATACGACAGTACGGCTTCGTACAGCACCAGGCTGGAAAATTCCAGCACCAGAGTGATCAGGACGATATGCATGAGGTTGGGCAGCAAATGGCGCCGCATGATGCGCAAGTGGCCGACGCCGAAGGCGCGGGCGGCCTGCACATATTCCAGTTCGCGCAGCTTCAGGGTTTCGGCGCGCAGCAGCCGGCACAGCCCTGCCCAGCCGGTCAGCCCCAGTATCATGCAAAGCAGGAAAAGCCGCAGGTCGGCGCGCGCCGCCACAGTGTCGAACAGGGCCGGATTCTGGTCGATGTAGACCTGCATCATGAGCACGCAGGCGGCGATCAAGAGCACGCCCGGTATGGACGTGAGCGTGGTGTAGATGTACTGGATGACATCGTCCACCCGCCCCTTGAAATAGCCGGCCGCAATGCCGAAGCCCAGCGCCGGCGGCAGCATGGCCAGGGTGGTCAGCGTACCGATGACGAGCGCGGTACGGACGCTCTTGAGGCATTGCCACAGCACATCGTTGCCCGTTCTGTCCGTGCCCAGGACATGGTAATTGGCGCCCAGCGACAGCGCCACGGACCCCAGCATGAGTATGACGCACAAGGTCAGCCACATCGCCCGCCAGGGCAGGCCTGAAGCGCCGCGCCACCAGGCCGACCAAGCCTCCGCCAGGCTGCGCCGGCCCGGCCTGTGCAGGCCGGTCAGCAGCCCCGCCGCCAGCCCGCATGCTACCAGGCCGGCAAGCACGCCCTGGCCCAGGCGGCGGTAGATATCGGCCTCGTGCCCGGATTCGTCTTCCAGCAGCCGCCCCGCGTGCTTGAGCCTGGGAAAGTCGCGCACCGCCTTGCCGTCGATGAGCTCGGTTTCCTTGGTGAACTGGCGGATCGCCAACGGCGCCGAGTAAGTGTTTTCGCGCTTGGTCAACTGGGTCAGGCCCAGCAGATCATCCAGGGCGGAACGCAGCACGGGCGAATAGATGCGCTGATCGGCCTGAACATGAGCCTGAGGCTGGCCCTGAGCCTGGGCCTGCCCTGCGCCTTGCCCCGCTGCGCCGGCACCCTGCGCTCCCGCCGCCTGCACGGGAGGCAGCAAGGGCCGGTAATGGATGGAATCCAGCACCCCCAGGGCGGCGAAACACAGCAGCACGACGGCCGCGCACATCGCCGAGGGCGTACGCCCCACGCTGGCCCAGGCTGAACGCAGGGACACGCTGCGCCGGACCTTCCAGACATAAGCGGCCAGGCCCAGCACCAGGGCGAACACAAAAATATCGGTCCATAGAAAAACGAACTTCGGCATGGCGCTACTCGAATCGGACCCTGGGATCAGCCAGGGTGTAAGAGATATCGGCCAGTATCAGCCCGACGATATACAGGGCCGAACCCAGGAACACCATGGCGCGCACGATGGAAAAATCCTGGGCGTTGATGGCGTCTATGGTGTAGCTCCCCAGGCCGGGTATGCCGAAGAAGGATTCCGAGATCAGACTGCCCATGAACAGCAGCGGTATGGCCGACACCGTGCCCGTCAGAATGGGCAGCATGGCGTTGCGCAATACATGCCTGAAAAGCACCACTCTTTCCGACAGACCCTTGGCCCGCGCCGTCCGCACATAGTCCTTGCCCCATTCCTCCAGGAACAAGGTCCGGTAAAAGCGGGCTTGCGCACCCAGCCCCGACAAAATGCCCACCAGCACCGGCAGCACCAGAAAACGCAGGCTACCCCAGCCGTCCACGAAGCCCGAATACGGCACCCAGCGCAAAATCTTGGCGAACAGCCATTGCCCGGCAATGATGTAGAACAGCCCGGAAATCGACAACAGCACCACGCAGATCACCACTCCCGCGAAATCCAGCGGCGTTCCTTTGAAAAAAACCAGCAGCAAGGCAAAGGAAATGCATACGAACAGGCCGAGCAGAAAAGTGGGGATGGCCAGGGCCAGGCTCGGCCCCATGCGCTGCGAGATCTCGTTGCCGATGTCGCGCCCTTCGTCCGAAAAGCCGAAATCAAAATGCAGCAGGGGAACGGATCGGGTGTAAAAAATCGTGTTGGTCCATTTCTGCGCGCCGCTGGCCTGGGCGTCGAAGAACAAGGGCTTGTCGTAGCCGCGCTCGGACTTCCAGCGCTCTATCGCGCTCTGGCTGACGCGCTGCCCGCCTATGGACAGACGCGCCATGTCATCCGGCGTGTTCACGGCGAAAAAGAGCAGGAAAGTCAGCAGATTGACCCCGATCAGAATCAGGATGCCGTACAGCAGCCGGCGCACGATATAACGCGTCATGATTGTCTCGACAAATCGGAGCCCGTCACGGCGCTTGCGCGATCGCGCCGGCGCGCCACCCGCCACGCCAGCAGCCCGCCCGCGGCGAGCGCCGCGGCAAGCAGCCACAAGGGCCACCACAAAGGCGCGTTCCAGGCTTTGATCTTCTGTTCGCGCAGGGCGGGGTCGATGCGGTAGTATTGCAAGGTGTTGCGCACCATCTGCGTGGGCTTGGCATTGCCCACCCAGGACTGGTAGGCGCCGCCCGACTTCGGAAAATAGCCGAACATCCATGGCGCATCGGCCTGGACGATGGCCACCATCTTGTGCACCAGCGCTTCTTTCTCGGGCCCGTCGTCCAGGAAACGCATCTGCTCGAACAGGCGGTCGTATTCCGGATTTTTGTAATTGGACGCGTTCTCCCCGCCGTTGTCGGCCTTGGCATTGGGGCCGTACAGCAGAAAAAGGAAATTCTCGGCATCCGGATAATCGGCCACCCAGCCCCACATATACATTTGCGCGCTGCCATTGCGCATCTTGTCCTGGAAGCGGTTGTAATCGGTAGCCCGCACCTCCAGCTGTATGCCGATGGCGGCCAGTTGGCGCCGCATCCAGTCCAGCATGGCGCTGGAGCCCATGCCGCCGGCCGAATCGAAGTGCAATATCAAGGGCTTGCCGGTTTCGGCGCTGCGCCCGTCCGGATAGCCGGCCTCGCTCAGCAAACGTTTCGCCTCGTCCAGCGGACGTCGGACGGCGCGGCCGTTCTCCAGCGTATAGACCTGCCGGTTCAAGCCCGCGGGCGGCTCCTGGTAGCCCAGCACGCCGGGAGGCACGGGACCGTAGGCCACCTGCCCTTCATCGTTCTGGAAGATGGAAACGAACTGCTCCCAGTTGAATGCGATGCTGACCGCCTGGCGCAGCTTGCGGTTCTTTTCCCGCTGCTCGGGCGTGTCGCCCCGCCCCACCACCGGGTCGCGCCAGTTGAACCCCATGTAATACACCGACGCCTCGGTGGAGCTGCGCAACTGCAGGCCGCGTTCCTGATACAGCGCCGCCTTGTCGGCCGAGTCGCCCGCCGCCACGCGCATGGCCACGCCATAATCGCCGCGGTCCACTTGCGGGACATCGTAATAGCCCTGCAGGAACTTGCCCATCAGCGGCACGCTTTCTTTTTCCAGCGAGAACACGATGCGGTCGATGAAGGGCGTAAGCTTGCCGCAGTCGTCCAGCAGCCCCATTTCCCGGTCGCCCGGCTCGCCTTCGCAGGGATAGGGCTGGCCGCGGAAATTGGGATTGCGCTGCAGCACATGCCGCCTGTTGACGATGGATTCGACCAGCATGTAGGGGCCTGTGCCTACCGGCCAGGTATTCAGCGAAAGATTATGCTCGGCCATGCCCGGCTGGTGGTAAAAGCGGTCCGCCTCCCAGGGTATGGGCGCGGTGAAGGTCATGGCCAGCCAATACTTGAATTGGGGATATTTGCCCAGGACCTTGATGCGCAAGGTATGCGCATCGAGCGCCTGCACGCCGTCGAAGCCGGCTTGGCGCAAGTCCAGCCAGGGGCGCGGGCCCGCGCCGCCCTGCTCGCGCAGCGCCTGTTCCCGGCGCTTCAGCTCTTCTCCATAGGCGCGCATGCCGACAACGTGTTCGGCCATGATGCCGTAAATGGGCGACACCACGCGCGGGCTGGCAAGGCGCCGGAAGGCATAGACATAGTCGGCCGCCTGCAGCTCGCGCGAGCCGGTTTCAGGGAAGGCGTCGATACCGTATTTCCCATCGAGCCCGCCCGGCGCCAAAGGCCAATAAACATAGGAACCATCGGGTTTGCGGGCGAAAGCGGGATGCGGCTGAAAGCGTATGCCGGGCTTGATGCGTATGTCGTACACGCTGACCGCGACATCCTGGCCCGGCGCATCCTGGGGCAGCGGCTGGCCATTCTTGTCCAGGTATACGGGCGGATCGATGGATGCCGCCGCCCGGGGGATCAGCTTGTACGGACGCGCCAGATAATCGTAGGCATACAGCGGTTCGTAGATCGAATAAGTAAAAGGCGTTTCGTCCGTGGAGTAGGAGCTGGCCGGATCCAGGTATTTGGGCGAGCGCTGCGTGAAGGCCGTGTACAGCACATTGGCCTGTTCGGCGCCGTCCGGATAGGGGCTGTTGACCGGCGCGCGCGAACAGCCCGCCAGCAGCGCCAGGCAGAGCAGAATGCTTGCCCACAGCCCGGGACTTCGCATGGAAGCGCGCCCTAGCACTGTTGCTTCTGCCAGCATTGGTAACGCCACACCCAGGGCGGCACGGGGTCGGCCTGCCGCCAGAGGCCGCGCCCCGCCTGCCTGGCCTGCCGCTCCAAGGGCGGCAGCCGGGCATCGCGCATGAACTTGCCCCGCCCTTCCATATTGGCCCAGGCCATGCCGCTTTCCACCTGCTTCTGATTGGCCGTCATGCCGCCGGCCAGCGGCACGTCGCAAATATTGCGTTCGTAGCGATCCTTCTCATAGCAGATCATCGTCAGTTCCTTGCCGGCGACCAAGTTGGCCAGCGCATCCCGCGAAGCTTGCGCAAACGGCTGGCCGGGCCGCTCCTTGTCCTTGGTAACTTCCGGCGCATCGATGCTGGCCAGACGCACGCGCTGCTGCCGGCCCTGGACCAATACATTGAACGTATCGCCATCCGCCACGCGCACCACCCGCCCGGCCAGCTCGTACTGCCCGGCCGCGGCGGCGGGCCGGGCGCCGGCATCCGGCCTGAACGCCACGGCGCCCAATACACCGGCCCCCAGCGCCAGCCCCGCCAGCAGCAGCTTGCCCGCCCGGCGCGCCATCAAGGCCTCGACGACTTTACCCGCCAAAAAATCCAATACTTTATTCATCCTTCACCGGTTCGCATGCCAGCCCGCCCCGCCGCTTCATCGCAGCCGGGTGGAACCGATTATAGGGGCTGCGCGGCGCCATAATAATGGGTTGATTCCCCAACAAGAGCGCCCCCGAACCGGGCCGCGACCGGCTATTGCGGCCATGCGCGGTCCAGCACGCTGTGCAGGGCCATTGGAGACGGCGCCGCGCCGAACACCCGGCCGCCTTCGCCCAGGCGGCTGCGCAGGAACGCATCGGCCAGGGTCTGGGGCGCATGCCGGCGCAGCAGGGCGGCCTGGATGAGCAATATCAGTTCCTGCGCCACATAGCGCGCCGCCGCTTCCAGGTCGGCCTGCGCCGAAGACAGCAGGCCCAGCAGCCGCTGCGTCCTCGCCTTCAGCAAGGGTTCGTCCTGCGCGCCGCGCTCCAGCCCGCCATACAGGGCGGCCGCCAGATCGGGATGGCGCTTCAAAGCGCGCAGCACATCCAGGCACATGATATTGCCGGAGCCTTCCCAGATGGAATTGACCGGCGCTTCGCGATATAGCCGGGCCATGGGGCCGTCTTCGACATAGCCGTTGCCGCCCAGGACTTCCATGCATTCGGCGCCCAATTCGATGCCGCGCTTGCAGACCCAGAACTTCGCCGCCGGCACGACGATGCGCCGATAGGCGAGATCCTCGTCCGACTCCGCGTCGAAGGAGCGCGCCAGCCGCAGGGCCAGCTGCGTGGCGGCCTCGCTTTCCAGCGCCAGGTCCATCAGCACGGTCTGCATCAAGGGCTGCTGGATCAGCGGCTGCCCGAAGGCGACGCGGTGGCGCGCATGGTGCAAGGCCTGGACCACGGCTTGCCTTTGCAGCGCGGCGCTGCCCAGCACGCAATCCAGACGCGTGTAAGCCGCCATCTCCACCAGGGTGGCGATGCCGCGGCCCTCTTCACCCACCAGCACGCCCACGGCGTCCTGGAATTCCACTTCGGCGCTGGCATTGGAGCAATTGCCCAGTTTGTCTTTCAGGCGCTCTATGCGCACGCCGTTCCGGCTGCCGTCGTCCAGCCAGCGCGGCACGTAGAAGCAGGAATAGGCGTCGCCATGCCTGGCCAGGACCAGATGCGCATCGGAGGTGGGCGAAGAGAAGAACCATTTATGGCCCAGCAGCCGGTACGGGGCGCCGCGCCCGCCCTGGCCGATGGGTTCGGCGCGCGTGGTGTTGCTGCGCAAATCCGATCCGCCCTGCTTTTCCGTCATCCCCATGCCCACCATCATGGAGGTTTTGTCCGCCAAAGGCAGGTCGCGCTCGTCGTACTGCGTCGAATACAGGCGTGAAGCGACAGAATCGAACCATGGCTCGCGCTGCAGGACGGGAATGGCCGCCGAGGTCATGGTCGTGGGACACAGCGTGCCGGCCTCGACCTGGCCGTGCATCAAGTAGGCGGCGGCGCGCGCCACGTGCGCGCCCGGCCCCGGCGCAGACCAGGCGCCGCTGTGCATGCCTTGCAGAAAGGCCATGCGCATCAGGCGATGCCAGGACGGGTGGAACTGCACCCGGTCCACACGATGGCCCTGCCCATCGTAGGTAATGAGTTCCGGCTTGCAGCGGTTGGCCTGGCGGGCCAGCGCAAAAGTTTCCCGCAGCCCCAGGCGCTGGCCGTAATGCTCCAGCGCGGCCGCGTGCGCTTGCGCGCCTTCCCTGGCGACCCCTTCCCGCAAAGCGATATCCGTGGTGTACAGGTTGTAATCGCCCAGCGGCGTAACCTGGTTGACAACTTCATGCGTAGCCCAGTTCATGATGCACCTCGCTTGCCGCCGCAGGGCGGCGCCCCAAAGGGATGTTCTTTGCCGCCGCCTTCCTAAAGCCACCCCGCTTTCTTGAACTTGCGGTACAGCACTGCGCAAATGGTGAAAGTGACGCCCAGAACGGCGGGATAGCCGTAGACCCATTCGAGTTCCGGCATGTGCGCAAAGTTCATGCCGTAAATGCCGGCCACTGCGGTCGGCACCGCCAGTATGGCCGCCCAGGCGGCCAGCTTGCGCGTCGTGTCCGTCTGTTGCGACTGCCCTATCATCAGACTGGCTTCGAAGGCAAAAGCCAGCGCCTCGCGCAGGCTGCTGGTGAATTCGACCACCCGCTGCACGCGATCGGCGACCTCGCCGAAATAGCCGCGGCTGTCCGCATCGATATTGCGCATGTCCACCCGCGACAGGCGCCGGCAGATTTCCACCATAGGCGCGATGGCCGTATGGATGCGCAGCAGGTCGCGCCGCTGCCGGTAGAGGCGCCTGATGTCGCTTTCGCGGAAGCCGCGCAGCAGAAGGTGCTGCTCCACGCCTTCGACGATCGCCTCCAGCTTGGTCAAGGCGGCCACATAGCGGTCCACCAGCAAATCCAGCAAGGCCGAAGCCACATAGTCGCTGCCCCGCCCCAGAAATTCGGGCGAACTTTCCAGCAAGGCCCGCAGCTCGCGATGCGTCGATGTCGCGCCGCGCCTTATGGTCAGCAGATAGCCCTTGCCGATCAGAATCTGCGTGTCGCCGAACATGGGCTTCAGATTGTCGACCTCGACGGTGATGGCCACGACCAGCGTCAACTGCTCGAACTCGACTATCTTGGGCCGGCGGTGCGGAGCGATGATTTCCTCTATGGCGCGCTGCGACAGTCCCAGATCGGCGCCCAGCCTTTGCAGCAATTCGGGAGCGGGTTCCTTCAGCCCCACCCACAGCAAGCCCTGCCGCTCCGCCAGAATGCGGGGTATGTCCTGAAAAGCGACTTCCCGCGGCGGCCGGCCTTGCCGGTACCATACCGAGGCCACCGCCGCCTGCTGAAAAAGCGCGCCGGCATCCGGGTCGCCGGAAGCGCCTGTACCCATGTCCTCGCCGGTGCCGTTGCCGCCCATATGCGCCGCATCCTTGTATATAGCCCTTGCCAGGCCGTGAAGCAGATGTGAATCCATCATATCATCCAGGCTGCTAAAGTAGAGGGGTGGAAACATAGAGGGTGGAAACCATGGCCCGTCGTCCGGCCCGGCCGCCCCATTCACAGAGAGCCCCCAATGATTCGAGATCCTGAAATCCAGTCGCTGCTGGAAGAAAGCGTCCGGCGCTTCGTGCGGGAAGCGCTCATCCCGCGCGAAGAAGAAGTCGCGGAAACAGACCGCATCCCCGAGGATGTCGTGGCCCAGATGAAAGAGCTGGGGTTGTTCGGCATGTCATTGCCGGAAGAATACGGCGGCCTGGGCGTCACCATGGAAGAGGAGGTGCGCATCGCCTTCGAACTCGGCCAGGCATCGCCCGCCTTCCGTTCCCTGATCGGCACCAATAACGGCATAGGCGCCATGGGCATCTACCTGGATGGCACCGAGGCGCAAAAACAAGCCTACTTGCCGCGCCTTGCCAGCGGCGAGCTCATCGGTTCCTTCGCGCTGACCGAGCCGGACGCGGGCTCGGACGCCGCCTCCCTCAAGACCAGCGCCAGGCGCGACGGCGACCATTATGTCCTGAACGGCACCAAGCGCTTCATCACCAATGCGCCCGAAGCCGGCGTATTCACCGTCATGGCGCGCACCGATCCCGCGATCAAGGGCGGCGCGGGCATTTCCGCCTTTATCGTCGAGGCCGGCACGCCGGGGCTGTCGCTGGGCAAGGTGGACAAGAAAATGGGCCAGCGCGGCGCGCACACCTGCGATGTCATTTTCGAGGACTGCAAGGTCCCGGCGGCCAATCTGATCGGCGGCCGCGAAGGCATGGGGTTCAAAACCGCCATGAAAGTGCTGGACAAGGGCCGCCTGCACATAGCGGCGGTCGCCGTGGGCGCGGCCAAGCGCATGCTGCGCGACGCACTGGAATACGCCACGGCGCGCAAGCAGTTCGGGCAGGCCATCAGCGAGTTCCAGCTGGTGCAAGCCATGCTGGCCGACTCCAAGACGGAACTGTACGCCGGCGAATGCATGGTGCTGGACGCCGCGCGCAAACGGGACGAAGGCGGCGATGTGTCCATCGAAGCGTCCTGCGCCAAGTACTTCGCCACGGAGATGTGCGGGCGGGTCGCGGATCGGGCCGTGCAGATACACGGCGGCGCTGGCTATGTCAGCGAGTATGCGGTAGAGCGTTTTTACCGCGATGTGCGGCTGTTCCGGCTCTACGAGGGAACGTCGCAGATCCAGCAGATCATCATAGCGCGGGGCCTGACCCGCGGCAGCGGAGCAGAATAGTGGATGAGCGCAAACTCGCCGCCGCGGGGGCGGTATTGCTGATGATAGGGGTGGGCGCAGGCGCTTTCGGCGCCCATGGCTTGAAGCGTTTCATCCAGCCCGACATGCTGGCGGTCTGGCAGACGGCCGTGCTGTACCAACTGGTGCATGGCCTGGGCCTGCTGCTGACCGCCCTGCTCGCCGCCCACTACTCCACGCCCTTGTTCAAGCGCGCAGGCGCGGTCATGCTCGCCGGCGTCCTGATCTTCAGCGTCAGCCTGTACGCGCTGGTGCTTTCCGGCGCCAAATGGCTGGGAGCCATCACACCCCTGGGCGGCATGGCCTTCATCATCGCCTGGGCCATGGTCGCCGTCGCCGCCTGGCGCTGCAGCAAGTAGTCGGCAGCCGCCGGGCGCGGCGACCTCGATAGCATCCCTAGCCCAGGCGGCATGGGCGTCAAGCAGCCCGGCCCCGCTTCCGTTGCCCTGGAGGCTGCCGGCGCACCATTTCCAGAAAAGCGGTTGCCGCGGGCGGCAGGCTATCCCATTGGCGGCGCACAAGAAAAATCGGCCGGCGCATTGCGTTGCGCGCAATCGGCAGGCGGAGAATGGCAGCATGCTTGAAATAGTTCAACATGGCATGAGGCACCACACTGCCGCCCAAGCCTTGCGCCACCAGTCCGGCGAGCGTCGCTGCGTGTTCGACTTCGATGCCGACCTCTTGTATGCCGGCCAGGCGCAGCAATGGCCTCAGCTGGTGGGTTTCCCCTGCGGAGATGGCGCGTATGTTTTCCGTGTGCACCAGATGTATGACCGGCACCCCCCTCAAGTCCGCCAATGCAAGCGGAGCGCGGTTCTTGGGTGCATGCCGTTTGGAACAGACCAGATAGAAGAGCTCTTCCGCAAGGGTTTCCGTTACGCACTCTCCGTTGTTGCCCGGCTGCGCGGTTACCGCGATATCGACCTTCGATTCACGCAATAATTGCAAGCAACGTTCGGAATAAGTGTCGTACAGTTCCAGGGTGATACCCGGATAGTTTTCCCGGTACTGTTCAATCAAGGCGGGCAGCCAGACACCTGCCAGCGAAGGTACGACGGCCAATGACAAACGCCCATACCGCTTATTGGCGTAGTCCTGCATGTCGGTTATCGCACGGCCGATATGGGCCAGAATATCGCGCGCTTTACCCGCAAACAGCTCTCCTTCCGCGGTCAGGCGTACCGACCGGGTATCGCGGTCAAACAGCCGCATGCCGACTTGCGATTCAAGCCGCGCGATGATTTGGCTGAACGCGGATTGAGTCACATTGCAGCGCTTGGCGGCGGCAGTGAATTGACGGCACTCCTGTAAAGCGCAAAACGCTTCCAGGCTTTTCACCGTTAAATTAATCATTTTTTTTACTTAATTAAGATTTATATTTAATTTTACTACTAGGAACCGGGTGCGTACACTCTCGAACGGTTACGCAGTCCGCCCTCGGGGCGGCGATCATTACTGATGTTGGAGACAATATGAATATCAAAACCCTGGCCACGCTCTTGCTGTCGACCGCAACGGCGTTCGCCGCCCATGCCACGGCGCAGCAGACTTATCCCGAACCCAACAAGCCGATATCGATCGTTGTGCCCTTTGGCCCTGGCAGTGGCACGGATGTGATCACTCGAATCATCGCCGAAGAGATGGCCAAAGATCTCGACACGAACATAGTCGTCCTCAACAAGGCTGGCGCGAGCGGCCAGATCGGGACGGAATTCGTGGCCAAAGCGCCGGCCGATGGCTACACGCTGCTGGTGGCGACCAACTCCACCCATTCGGGCAATCCTTATTTATTCAAATCCCTGCGCTACGATCCGGTCAAAGATTTCGCGCCTATCGGCAGAATGACCATCAACCCGCTTGCGTTTCTGGTCAGGAAAGACTCGCCGTTCCAGACGGCCGCCGATCTGATCAATTACGCTAAGGCGCATCCCGGCAAGCTCACCTACGGCTATGGCAATACGGGCGGCCAGGTTTCAGCAGGCATGCTGGTGCATATGGCAGCCATCGAGGCGGCGGCCGTTCCTTACAAGACAACGCCGCAGCTCTTTACCGATATGGTGAACGGCCAGGTCGATTTCGGGTTTGTGGATTTTGCGGCATCGCGTTCATTCATCGATGGGGGACGCCTTCGGGCATTGGGTACGACATCGGATGAACGCCTGGCCATTTTTCCCGACGTGCCGCCCGTCAGCGCGACCCCTGGGCTGGAGGCATTCGGTCTTTATGCCTGGCTCGGCATGATGGCCCCCGCAGGAACACCGGACGGAATCGTCGAGCGGCTGAATTCTGCGCTTCGTAAAGCATTGGACGATCCGCAGACACGCAAGAAGCTCGAAGAAGGCACCAGTTCGGTGGTCAAGCCGACGACCACCAAAGAATTCAAAGCATTCTTGGCGGAGCAATCGGAAGTCTGGAAGCAAAGCATTCAGAATGCCGGCATGCAGCCACAGTGACCTTCAGTCCTTTTTCATCGGCATCCTCATGAGCATCGATCAATGAGCACCTCTCCCTTGCGCAAGATCCGCGTACTGGATTTTTCGAAAGTCTTGGCGGGCCCTTTGTGTACGCAGTATTTGGCGGACATGGGAGCGGACGTCATCAAAGTCGAAGCCATGGGCACGGGGGATGACAGCCGCCGATGGCCGCCGTTCCCCGACGGCCCCGACGGCGGGCAGCTCGGCACCCCTTTTTTAGCCGCAAACCGCGGCAAGCGCAGCATTGCCATCAACCTCAAAACGGCCGACGGCCGGCGCATCTGCCATCAAATGGCGGCGACAGCGGATGTCGCCATCGAAAGCTTCGGCCCCGGCGTCGCGGCGCGTCTCGGCATCGATTACGACACCCTCAAAATCCTCAATCCGCGACTGGTCTATTGCAGTATTTCCGGCTTTGGCGCGCATGGGCCCATGCGCGCAGGAAAAGGCTATGACGTCATTCTGCAGGCATTTACCGGGATGCTGTCGATCACTGGCGAGCCCGGAGGACCATCGGTACGCAGTCCATTCTCGCCGGTCGATCAGGCAACCGGCATGCATGCGTTGACTGGGATACTGGCCGCGCTTTACGAGCGCCACGAGACCCGGCAAGGGCAAAGAATCGAAGCATCGTTGTTCGATACCGCAACCGCATTCCTGGGATACTTCTTGCAGGCATTCTGGCAACGCGGCACGGAACCTGAAAAACCCGGCAGCGGCCATGAATCCCTTTGCCCATATGAAATCTTCGCCACGCGCGACAAGCCGCTGATCCTCGGCGTCGCCAACGATAGTCTATGGCGCAAGTTCTGCGATCTTGCCGGGCTTCAGGCATATGCCGACGACCCACGCTTCAGAACCAACGCCGCCCGGGTAAAGCATAGGGCGGAAACAGTCGCGCTCGTGGGGGAAACAATGCGTGGGCGTTCATGCGATGACTGGATCGAACAGCTCGATGCCGCGGGAATCCCCTGCTCTGCATTGAACAGCCTGGGCGACCTGTCGGCCCATCCGCATACGGCCGCCGTTGAAATGATTAGGGAATACGAGCATCCCGTACTGGGGGCGATCAAGACGGTATCCCAGCCGCTGCGCTTCGATGGCAGCCGGACGCCCATACGCCGACCCGCCCCCATGCTGGGCGAGCATACCGCGCAAATATTGGCCGAGCTCGGGATGGACGAAAAAGAGATCGAAGAACTGGTGAATCGGAAAGTAGTGTCGGCATGGGCCGTCCACGGTTCGCCTGCGAGCGCCACATTGGCTTAGGAACAAATTTATAAATGGATTTCAAATCAGACGATGACCACACCTCCATTCGCGAGGCGGTCGAAGCCGTTTGTCGTGACTTCGACGAGCATTATTGGCTCAAGAAAGACGATGAGCATGAATTTCCGCACGACTTCCATCAAACCATGGCCAAAGCGGGCTGGCTGGGTATTGCGATGCCGCCCGAGTATGGGGGCAGTGGACGCGGAATACTGGAAGCCGCCATCCTGATGGAGACCGTGGCCGGTTCGGGCGCAGGTATGTCGGGCGCCTCGGCGCTGCATATGAATATCTTCGGCCTGCACCCCGTCGTCGTGTTCGGCACGGACGAGCAGAAAGCACGGTGGCTGCCTCCTTTGATCAATGGCGAAGAAAAAGCCTGCTTCGGTGTCACCGAGCCCAACACGGGCCTGAATACGCTGGCCCTGAAAACCTTGGCCGTACGCAAGACTGATCACTATATCGTGTCCGGCCAGAAGGTCTGGATCTCCACGGCGAAGGTTGCGGATCGCATCCTGCTGCTTGCGCGTACGACGCCTCTGGATCAAGTGAAGTCCAAGACCGATGGCTTGTCCCTGTTTTATACCAGGCTCGATCGCACACGCGTCGATGTGCATGAGATTCATAAACTGGGACGTGCGGCGGTCGATTCCAACCAGTTGTTCATCGACGACTTGATCGTGCCCGTCGAAGATCGTATAGGCGAAGAGGGAAGGGGTTTTCAGTACTTGTTGCATGGCTTGAACCCGGAACGCATTCTCGTGGCCGCCGAGGCGGTTGGACTGGGGCGGGCCGCATTGCGGTATGCATCGCGGTATGCGCAGGAGCGCTATGTATTCAATCGCCCGATCGGGATGAATCAGGCGGTACAGCATCCGCTTGCGGAGCGATGGATCGAACTGGAGGCCGCCGAACTCATGTACCAGAAGGCAGCCTGGCTATACGACCACGGGCAGCCTTGTGCGGCGCACGCGAACGCGGCGAAATTCTTCGCGGCTGAAAGCGGCTACAAGGCCTGCGAAACGGCTGTGCTGACGCACGGCGGGATGGGCTATGCCAAGGAATATCACGTTGAACGCCTGTTCCGGGAAGCCATGCTGCCCCGCATTGCGCCCATCGCGCAGAACATGGTCTTGTGCTTCATCGCCGAAAAAGTCCTTGGCCAGGCAAAGTCGTACTGACTAGACGAAGTAGAAACAGAGTAGAGACACCGAAAATGGCAAAACAGCGGAAAGTGATCATCACCTGCGCCGTGACGGGGGCGATCCACACCCCCACGATGTCGCCTTACCTGCCGATTGCGGCAGCCGAAATCCGGGATGCAGCGGTAGGCGCGGTAGAGGCCGGTGCGGCGATCGTGCATCTGCATGCACGCGAACCTGAAACCGGGCGGCCGTCACAGGATGTGGGTCTGTTCAGGGAATTCGTCGGCGATATCAAGCAACGATGCGATGGCGTCATTAATTTGACGACAGGCGGCTCCCCTGCGATGACGGTGCAAGAGCGGCTGCAGCCAGCCCTCCAGCTTGCGCCCGAAGTAGCTTCGCTCAATATGGGTTCGATGAACTTCGGCCTCTATCCCTTACTGGGCAAATATAAAGAATTCAAACACGCCTGGGAGCCCGAATACCTGGAAGCGACGCGGGACATGGTCTTCCGCAATACACTCAAGGACATTGAATATATTCTTGCGTCCTGCCGGGACAACGGGACGCGATTCGAATTCGAATGCTATGACACCTCGCATCTGTACAACCTGGCCCACTTCCTCGATCGCGGCCTGATCGAAGGGCCGATTTTCGTTCAGACGGTGTTCGGCATCCTGGGCGGCATCGGCACGCATCCGGATGACATCGCACACATGCGCCGCACGGCGGACCGCCTGTTCGGCGACCAATACATCTGGTCGGTGCTGGGCGCCGGGCGCTTCCAGATGCCCATAGCTTCCATGGCGGCCGCCATGGGAGGAAATGTGCGCGTAGGCCTGGAGGACTCCCTGTGGGACGGGCCGGGACGGCTCGCGCAGTCCAATGCCGCTCAAGTGAGGCGCGTGCGGCACATCATGGAAGGTTTAGCGCTGCCGGTGGCCACACCGGACGAGGCGCGCGAAATGCTCGGCCTCAAAGGCGGACACAACGTCAATTTCTAAGCAACGCCACTATCGGCCAATTATTTCAGGGGAGTTTTTCTATGCCGGGTCTGTATTTCGATGAGTTCCAAGTGGGCCAGGTGATTACGCACAGCGTGCGCCGCACGGTCACCGAAATGGACAATGTGCTGTTTTCCGCACTGACGCACAACCCAGCGCCGTTGCATATCGACGAGCATTACTGCCGCGAACATTCCGAATTCGGCAAACGGATCGTCAATAGCGCATTCACCTTGGGCCTGGTTGTAGGCGTGTCCGTTGAAAACACGACACTGGGCACGACGGTCGGCAATCTTGGGTTTGAAGAGGTCCGGTTTCCAGCGCCCGTGTTCCATGGCGATACGCTGCGGGCGGAGACAGAGGTCGTAAGCAAGCGCGAGAGCCGTTCGAGGCCGGATAACGGGATCGTGGTGTTCGAGCATCGCGGCTACAACCAGCACGATGTGCTCATAGCCACGATCCGCCGCACTGCGCTGATGAGGAAGAAACCATGAAAGCGCCTTGCATCAGATCCATACTTTTCGTTCCCGCCGACAGCGAACGCAAAATAGAAAAATCCGCCTCCAGTGGCGCCGACGCGGTGGTGCTGGACCTGGAAGACTCGGTAGCGCAAAGCCGTCTTGGCTATGCGCGCGACCTGGTGATGCGCTATCTGTCGTCATCGAGCGACCGACGCAAGCAAAAACTATGGGTGCGCGTCAACCCGCTGAATTCACCATTCATCCTCGAGGATCTCGCTGCGGTGGTGCGCAGCGCGCCGGACGCCCTCATGTTGCCCAAGTGCTCGGGCGGCGCAGACGTCAAGATACTGGATCACTACCTGACCATCCTGGAGCAACGGGATGGCCTAGCGCCCGGCCGCATCGGCATCGTTCCGGTAGCGACGGAAACGCCCGAGGCCATATTCGGCTTGCAAAGCTATAGGGGCTGTTCGCAGCGTTTGCTGGCCATGACCTGGGGCGCCGAAGATCTGTCTTCGGCGGTAGGGGCCACCACCAACAAGGAAAACGACAGCTCATTGGCCTTCACGTACCAGCTCGCCCGGACCCTGTGCCTGCTCTCGGCGCGATCCGCGCAGGTACTGCCTATCGACGGCATCTGCGCGGACTTCCGCAACAACGGTGTGCTCCAGGCAGAAGTAGCTCAGGCTCGGCGCGATGGATTCGGCGCCAAGTTCGCCATCCACCCATCGCAAGTCGCCCCGATCAATGAAGGATTTCTGCCAAATGATACCGAGGTCGAATACGCACGCGCAGTGATCAAAGCCTTCGATGAACGGCGGGAACAGGGCGCGGTGCAGCTCGAGGGCATGATGCTCGACAAGCCCCACCTGCTGCAAGCGCAACAGATACTGGCGATATTCGAGGCTCACCAGCCAAGGCGAGATCGGTGATCCATACAGGCGGAGCCGGCGCCTCAGACGGGGGATGGATGTCTTGGTACAAAGACGGGGTGGCCGATGATCCATGCAAGAGCGCAGATGCAGGTGTATAGAGCCCGGAGCGCATAAAGCCAGCTCCGGACCCGCAGAAAATAGTAAAACTACATAAAGCACCCATTGACCGCAGCATCCAGCCCATCGCAGCTTCCAAGCCATCTATTGATGCATGGCGCCCGGAAGCCGCATTGATGGAGCTTCGCATTGCCTTCGCAGAGCGATCTGCCTTGCATAGGCAACTACATCGCATAGATAACTACATTGCATTGAATATGTAGTTTAACTACAATGGCCAGACAGCCCGCATGCCCTGATCCCCTGCGGACTACATGCGCAGGCAGCCGCCCTTGGCGCAACCGGCCTTGCGCGACGCACTGGCCGGCACATGCGCATGCCATGGGATATCCCACCTTCTCAGGAGAAAGCCATCCATACCGCCGTCGAAGCCGTCACCGCCCGCATCATCCAGCGCAGCCGGGCCGCCCGCCGGCGATATCTGGCGCGCAGCGGCGCCGCCTATGGCAGGAAAACGGAACGCAGCCATCTGGGCTGCGCCAATCTGGCCCACGCTTTTGCCGCCATGCCCGATGCCGAAAAGCAGCGCCTTCGGGGCATGTCGCGCCCCAACCTGGCCATCATCTCGTCCTACAACGACATGCTGTCGGCTCATCAGCCGCTAGCCGCCTACCCCGCATGGATCAAGCAAGCCGCCTTCGCCGCCGGCGGCACCGCGCAATTCGCGGGCGGCGTGCCCGCCATGTGCGATGGCGTCACGCAGGGCGAGGCGGGCATGGAGCTCAGCCTATTTTCGCGCGATGTCATCGCCATGGCCACGGCGGTTGCGCTCAGCCACCAGATGTTCGACGCCGCCGTCTACCTGGGCGTCTGCGACAAGATCGTCCCCGGGCTGCTGATGGGCGCGCTTAGCTTCGGCCATCTGCCCGCCGTGTTCATCCCGGCCGGCCCCATGGCCAGCGGCATCCCGAACAGTGAAAAAGCGCAGGCCCGGCAATTGTTCGCCCAAGGCAAGATCGGGCGCGACGAACTGCTGGAATCCGAATCCCGCTCTTACCATGGCCCGGGCACCTGCACCTTCTACGGCACGGCCAACTCGAACCAGATGCTCATGGAAATCATGGGCCTGCATCTGCCCGGCAGCGCCTTCGTGCCGCCCAACACCCCTTTGCGCGAGGCCTTGACGCGCGCGGCGGCGCAGCGGGCGCTGGAATTGGGCGCCCAGGGCGCCGAATTCACGCCCATCGCCGAAGTCGTCACGGAAAAAACCATCGTCAACGGCATCGTCGGCATGCTGGCCACCGGCGGGTCCACCAATCACACTCTGCATCTGGTCGCCATCGCGCGCGCGGCGGGCATCATCATAGATTGGGATGATTTTTCGGAACTTTCCGCGCAGGTTCCGCTGCTGGCCCGCGTCTACCCGAACGGCGCGGCCGACATCAACCACTTCCATGCCGCAGGCGGTATCGGCTTCGTCATCGCGGAATTGCTGGATGCCGGCCTGCTCCATGCCGACGTGCGCACCGTGGCCGGCGACGGCCTGCACCATTACACCCGCGAGCCCTGGCTGGACGAAGGCAAGCTGTCCTGGCGGCCGGCGGCGCCGCACTCCTTGGACACGGCCATCATACGGCCCGCGGACCAGCCCTTCAGCCGCGACGGCGGTCTGAAACTGCTGAGCGGAAACCTGGGGCGAGCCGTCATCAAAGTATCGGCGGTGCATCCCGATCACCGCATCGTGCAGGCGCCGGCGGCGGTCTTCGACAGCCAGGAAGCCTTGCTGCAGGCCTTTGACAGCGGCCTGCTGGCTCGCGATGTGGTGGCCGTGGTTCGCTTCCAGGGGCCCCGGGCCAACGGCATGCCCGAACTGCATAAACTGACACCCGTGCTTTCCGTGTTGCAGGACCAGGGGTTCAAGGTCGCGCTGGTCACCGATGGCCGCATGTCGGGCGCGTCGGGCAAAGTGCCCGCCGCCATCCACCTCAGCCCCGAAGCGCTGGGCGGCGGGCCGCTGGCGCGCATCCGCGACGGCGATATACTGCGGCTGGATGCGGGCGCTGGCGAATTATCCGTCGTGGCGCCGCAAGACTGGGCGCAGCGCGCGCCGGCGGCGGCCGACCTGAGCAAGCACCAGGCCGGATACGGACGGGAACTCTTCACGGCCTTCCGGCGCCATGCTGGTCCCGCCGAAGCCGGCGCCTGTTCATTGGCGCTGCCCTAAGGCCTGCCGACACCTAAAAAGACACGCCCTTTCAGCGGCGACAGGCTCCCATCGAGCCGCCCTCGGAGATACTCATGAATGCTTTCGAACTGTTGAAACAAAGCCCGGTGATGCCGGTCATCGTCATCAAAGACCTCGACACCGCGGTGGACCTGGCCCGGGCGCTGGTCGCGGGCGGCATACGCAGCCTGGAGATCACGCTGAGATCCGAAACGGCATTGGAAGCCATACGGATCATCCGCCGCGACGTGCCGCAGGCGCTGGTGGGCGTGGGCACGGTGCGCAACCCCGCCCAGCTGGAAGCGGCCGTGCGGGCGGGCGCGCGCTTTGCCGTAAGCCCCGGCCTGACGCCGGCGCTGGCCCAGGCGGCGCGAGCGGCGGGCGTTCCCTTTCTGCCCGGCGTGGCCACCGCCTCGGAATCCATGTACGCGGCGGACCAGGGCTTTACGGCGCAAAAGCTGTTTCCCGCGGAAGCGGCCGGCGGCACGCGCTTGCTCAAGGCATTGCACGGTCCCCTGCCCGATATCGTCTTCTGCCCCACGGGCGGGATCAATGCCGCGAATGCCCGGCAATATCTGGACTTGCCCAACGTCAGCTGCGTTGGCGGATCCTGGCTGACGCCCGAATCCGCCGTGGCGGCCCGGCAATGGGACGCCATCACCGGGCTGGCCCGGCAGGCGTGCGCACTGTAGCGGCCTGTCGCCTGCCGATGCGGCCGGCGCAGCCGCGCAGGCCTTGGTCCAGCACCAGGCCCCGATTCCGCCCCAGGCCTCGGTTCGGCTCCGGCCCCAGATTCCGCCCTAATCCAGCTCTATGCCGGCCTCATCGATGACACGGGTCCATTTCTCCGTGTCTTTCTTGACCAGCGCGGCCAGTTCCTCGGGCGAACCCGATACGAATTCCACGCCCTGCGGCTCGAACTTGCGATTCAGTTCGGGGTTGGTCAGCGCCTTCTTCACCGCCGCGTTCAAGGTCTGGATGACTTCATCCGGCGTCTCGCGCTTGGCAAACAAGCCGTACCAGGTAGTGTATTCCATGCCCGGCAAACCCGCTTGCGAAATCACCGGCAGCTTGGACGTTACCGAACCGCTGGAAGGAGCGCTCATTCCCAAAGCCTTGATGGTCCCTTTGTCTATCATGGGCTTCAAGGACGGCATGCTGCTGAACAAAGCGTGGACCTGGCCGGACGCCAGGTCGGTGATGACCTGCGACGTCCCCCGATAGGGGACGTGGACCACATCGACGCCCGCCTGGCTCTTGAACAGCTCCATGCCCAGATGCGCTATGCCGCCTACGCCGGCCGAACCGAAATTCACCTTGCCGGGATGAGCTCGCGCGTAGTCGATCAGGTCTTGCACGGAATTTATGGGCAGGCTTGCATTGACCACCAGCACATGGGGGCTTTGGGTCAGTTGGCTGATGGGCGACAACAGCTCCAGCACATTCTTGTCCTTCATCGCCTTGGATGGAATCGTCATGTTGCCCGAGGCCGGCATCAGCAAGGTATAACCGTCGGCGGGCGCGCCCAGCACCTGATTCAAGGCCGGGACGCCATGCCCGCCGCCCGCATTCACCACGATGATGGGCTGGCCGATCTCCTTGCCGACGGCTTCCGCAATCTCGCGCCCCACCAGGTCGGCGGGCCCGCCGGCCGCAAACGGAATGATCATGCGCACCGGGCGTTCGGGATAGGCGGCCGAAGCCCCTGCCCCCGCCAATAACGCGCCTGCCGCCAGTATTCCGGCCAGGATGTGTCGGTACTTCATAGTCCATCTCCTCAAGTTCAGCGTTCAAAAATCGGTTTGCGGCGTTGCAACGGCTCTTCAAAAGAACGAAGCGCGCGCCGAGGGAAAAATGGTTTGATAGGCTTCGCCGTACATCGACGCTTTCTGCGCTCGGCGGCCTCCCTGGGCGCCGCGCTGCAGCGCGACGCGCTCGTAGTAGGTCCACAAGTTCTTTTGCGTGGCCATGGCCTGCATCGCGTTCTGCTTCTTTTCCCAGACCGGAGTGATGTCCAGGATGGTATCGGGCTTGAAGCCGCACAATTCGGGCTGATGAGGCTCGAAACACAATACTTGCGGCGGCTGGATGAAGTCCGCGCCATGGCCCGGGGCGATGGCCTTCATGCGGGCGCCCAGCACCATATTGAATGTGCGGCAATGGTCCAGATTGGAAGGGTCTTTTTCCGGATGCGTGACGATTATCTGCGGCTTGGCCGCGCGCAATACCCGGGACAGCCTGTCGACGGTTTCGGCGGACTCGGGCAGCGGATAGTCGCCCAGATCGTAGAAATGCAGGGATTCCACCCCCAACAACGCGGCGGCGCGTTCGGCTTCGGCGCGCCGGATCTCCTTGACGGCCTGGCGGTCATTTTGGGCCTGCGCGGCCCATGCCGAATTGGATTCGCCATTTTCACCGTAACTCAGGCACACCAACTGCACCGGGACGCCCAGTTCGGCGTGCAACGCAATCGCACCGCCGCAACGCCATACAAAATCGCCCACATGCGCCGTGATCACGACTATCGACTTATCCACCATGAGATCTCCCGCTGAAAATCCCATTATATAAATAGAAACGGTATTGTATACTGTACAACGACTACAGAATCCAAGCGGCTATGCGGAGAGGTGAATCATGAGCAATGACGGTGTGGTTGCGGTGGAGCGGGCGCTGAGCGTGCTGGACTGTTTCAAACCGGGGTCGGACAAGCTGACGCTGGCGCAATTGGCTCAGCGCCTGCCCCTGCACAAGACTACGATTTTCCGGCTGCTGAACTCTTTGGCGCGCTGCGGCTACGTCGTGCGCCACAGCGATGGCAAATACACGCTGGGGCCGCGCGTGCTCTATTTGGGCCGGGTCTACGAGAAAAGCTTCAACCTGGCCGATACGGTCACGCCGATATTGACCAGGCTTTCAGAGCAGACGGGCGAAAGCGTGTCCTACTACATCGAAAACGGCGATGACGGATCCCGGCTCTGCCTATTCAGGCATCAACCGCATGAAGGCCTGCACCGGCAGATACTGGCGGGCACGGTCATGCCGCCCGACGATTCCGCCACAGGCCGGATATTCAATATCTGGGCGCGCGGCGGCGATCGCGGCAATGAAGCCCTGCCCTTTTTCTCTTGCGGAATCCGCGACCCCTATACCTCGTCCTGGTCCACGCCGGTCATCGGCCACGACGACCAGTTCGCGGGGGCGTTGACGCTGGCCGGCCTGTCGGAAAGATTGCAGTCGGCCGATGCCGGGCGCTACACGGCGGCCTTGATGGCCGCCGCGGACGAACTGTCCGCCCGGCTGGGCGCCACAAAAGATATACGCGACGCCGTATACGGATAAGCAGGCGAAGAAAACGGCCGCTATATGGCGTACGCCGCCAGTGGCGGCTTGCCGTCCAGCGCCAGCAACAGATTGGTCGTGGCCATCTCCGCCATGGCTTGGCGGGTTTCGTGGGTGGCCGACCCCATGTGCGGCAAAGCCACTACCTTGGGGTGATCGCGCAGAGGCGAATCGGCGGGCAAGGGCTCCACATCGAACACATCCAGCCCCGCCGCGCGCAGCGTGCCGCGGTCCAGCGCGTCCAGCAGCGCCTCTTCCTGCACAATGGGGCCGCGCGCGCCATTGATCAGGATCGCGCCCGGCTTCATGGCGGCGAATTCCCGCGGCCCGATCATACCTCGGGTCTGGTCCGTCAGGGGCAGCATGATCACGACGAAATCCGAGGACTGCAGCAATTCGGGCAGGGACACCGCGCGCGCCTTGCCTTCCGGCAGCCCGCTGGGCGCGGGCGTGCGGGTGTGATAGAGCACCGGCATGTCGAAGCCCAGCGCCGCGCGCCGGGCCAGCGCCCGGCCGATGCGGCCATAGCCCAGTATGCCCATGGTCTTGCCATGGACGTCCCAGCCGTACAGGTCTTCCCCTATGTGGCGCTTCCAGCGCCCCTGCTGCACATACCGGCCCAGCTCCAGAATGCGGCGGCTGGTGACCAGCACCATGGCGAACAGCAGGTCGGCCACTGTTTCGTTGAGCACCCCCGGCGTGTGGCACAGGGTAATGCCGCGGCGCTGGAGCGCATCCAGCTGGAAGCTGTCCACACCCACCGAAATGCTGGATATGACCTCCAGGCGGCGGGTATGGGCCAGCACCGCTTCGTCTATCGGATAACTGGAGCCTATCATGCCCTGCACCTGCGGCAGCGCATCGAGAAAAGCCTGTTCCTGGCCCGGCGCGCGCGGGTAGGCCAGAATGACTTCATGCTGCGCGCGTATGCGCTCCAACTGCGCGGACGGCAGCTCCCGATACACCAACACCTGTTTGCGGCTCATGCGTAAGGCTCCCAAGTTGCGGCTGCAGGCGGCCGCCACCCGGCTCCGCCCGCACTGTACCGCTCAATCGTTCGGCTCAACGATAGCCGCTTGCGTCCAATTCCGCGCGGGTGGGCAGGCCTTCGGTGTCGCCCAGTACTTGCACGGCGCGCGCCCCTATCCAGGCGCCGCGCTCGACGGCGCGGCGCAGGCCGCGGCCTTCGAGCAGCCCGCTGATGACGCCCACGGCGAAACCGTCGCCCGCTCCCACCGTGTCCACCACGGTATCCACGGGGCAGCCGGGCACGTAGCCCTGCTCGCCGCCATCATCGAAATAAGCGCCCTCGGCGCCCAGCTTGACGACCACCAGCTTCGCGCCCCGTTCCAGATAGAACTGCGCCATGCCCTCGGGCGTGTCGCGCTCCGTCAGCAGACGCCCCTCTTCCAGGCCGGGAAACACCCAGTCCGCGCCGCGCGCCAATTCATTGATGCCCGCGCGCATATGTTCCGTGGAGGCCCATAAGGTGGGCCGCAAATTGGGATCGAACGACACCGTCTTGCCGGCCGCGCGCATCAGCGCCATGCTGCGGCGGGACACTTGATAGCAGTTGTCCGAGATGGCCGCAAATACGCCGGTGCTGTGCAGATGCCGCGCGCCGCGGAGCCAGGCCTCGTCGATGTCTTCCGGCTGCATCTGGCTGGCGGCCGAGCCCTTGCGATGGTATTCAACCGGAGGATCGCTGCCGTCCTCGACGCGCCCCTTGAATTGCAGGGCGGTGCGCTGGCCGGGGTCGCACACCACGTGCGAGCAGTCTATGCCCTCGCGCTGCATCTCGGCCAGCAGATAGCGGCCCATGGAATCCGCGCCCAGCCGGCTGGCCCAGCCCACCTTGAAGCCCAGGCGGGCCAGGCCTATGGCCACATTGGTTTCCGCGCCGGCGGTACGTTTGTAAAAAGCCTGGGCGTGCTCCAGCGGGCCGGGCCGGTCCGCGACCAGCATCATCATGGCTTCGCCGAATGTCACCACATCCAATGCGGCGCTCATAAGCAAACCTCCAGATCACGTAATTGTTGGACGGCGCCGCGGGTGACGGCGAGCAAATCTTCCCCCGCCAGCGGATACTCGATGGCGCAAGGCAGCCCGCGAGGCATGGCGCGCATGACAGCCCGCCAAGGCGCGGCCGAATCGGGCAAGGGCACGGCCACCCAGCGCGCCGGCTGGCGCTGCACCCCCTTGCAGTGCACATAACGCACCCGGCCGGCAAAAGCCTGGGCCGCCTGCAAAGGGCATTCGCCGGCCCAATGCCAATTGCCGACATCGAAAGTCATGCCCAGCGGCAGCCCGGCCCGATCCGCATCCGCAAAAAAGCCCTCCAGCGCATGCAGCGAGCCCGCCGCGCCGGTCTGGTCGTTTTCGATCAAAAGCTCGATGCCGCGGCCCTCCAGACGCTGCGCCAAGACAGCCAGGCTCGAGCGGGCCGCCTTGCCATAGCCGCCTATCGACATTTTCAATACGGGCGCCGACAACATCGCCGCCGCCTGCAACCCGCGCTCCAGGGCCGCGGCGCACAGCTCGCCATGGGCGGACCACAACGCCTCCGGGCTGGAATACACGCAATCCAGGCCCAGGCCGCGAATCAACACGGATAGCTCGCGCAGCTCCGCGCCGCCTTCGCCGGACATCTCCGGGCCGAGCCCGCTCCCGCCGCATCCCGCCTGCAGCAACTCGCCGCGTATCTCCACGCCATCGGCGCCGGCGGCGCCGCACAGGCCGACGAACCACCCTTGGCCATGGCGTTTTACCTCCGCCGCGCCAAAGGATGACAAAGAAACCAGGATGCGATTCGAGGAAGTCATGTAAGAAGCCGTGCCGCGCAGCGGATGCCCGCGCGCCGCCACCGCCGGCGCATCGCCGCTGCGCGGCAATGCCGGACGGAAGGGTTAATGATTCAGTATCTGGCCCAGGAAATTGCGGGTCTTTTCGTGTTGCGGCTGTCCAAAAAATTGATCGGGGGGCGCCTGCTCCACGATCTTGCCGTCCGCCATGAAAATGACCCGATCCGCCACGCTGCGGGCGAAGCCCATTTCATGCGTGACGCAAAGCATGGTCATGCCGTCTTCAGCCAGGCCTATCATGGTGTCCAGGACTTCCTTCACCATTTCCGGGTCCAGCGCCGAGGTAGGCTCGTCGAACAGCATGACCTTGGGCGTCATGCACAGCGCCCGCGCNNGCTGCTGGCCGCCCGAAAGCTGGCTGGGATACTTGGCGGCCTGGTCGCCGATGCGCACGCGTTCCAGATACTTCATGGCCAGCGCTTCGGCTTCCGCCCTGCTTTTGCCGCGCGAGCGCATGGGCGCCAGCATGCAATTCTGCAGGATCGTCATGTGCGGGAACAGATTGAACTGCTGGAACACCATGC
>DJWC01000056.1 GCA_002441445.1 Pusillimonas sp. UBA6240 | reverse complement strand
CCCGTCCGCCACTCGTCAGCGCCCGAAGGCCTGTTACCGTTCGACTTGCATGTGTTAAGCATGCCCCTAGCGTTCAATCTGAGCCAGGATCAAACTCTTCAGTTCAATCTCTGTTTAAATCGTAATTTCCATCCGATCCCGAAGAACCGGTGGTCATACGTCGCGTTTCGCTCAAAGAAAAAGACAAGGTTCAAATTACTTCAAACCTGACTTCTTCATTTGTGCGAGCACTTGATGATAATTTTGGCGAACCCTCGTGAAAGGGTTTTGCGCAACTCATTCCAAGCGCCCACACTTATCGGCTGTTAAATTGTTAAAGAGCGTGTGATGCCGGCTGCGCTAACATGCGCCACCCGCATCGGGTATTCGGTACTTCCAACTACTGCCGCCGTTGCCAGCAGCCCTGCTTCGTTGCCGACCGCCGACCCCGAAGGGCGCTTGCTGTGTCAGCAGCAGAGAAACGAGATTATGAAGCAGTGTTTTGGGTTTGTCAAGCCGGTGGGGAGGTGACCGCTGGGCGCCTGCCCGACACTGCCTTGCCCCGCCGATCCGCCTGGCAGACCGCTACTTCGCATCCCGCGCCAAGGTTTTTTTACCCGGCGCGGCAAACCCGAAAGTTTACCACACGCGAGCCGCCTTGCCCCGCCTGCGCTTCGCCGCCTTGCGTACCGTGGCTGTCCAGCAAAAAATGTTTGCTTTCAAGCACTTGCCACGCACACTTAAGGGAAAACCCTAGGTGTCTGTGCTGCGAAGAACAGAACTATAGCACAGCTTTTTTAACCCGCGCAAGCCGATCCGCGCGAAAAACCCATCCCAACCTCGCAAAAACCCCGTCAGGCCGTTTAAGGCCTTGAATCGGCAGGGGAAAATATTTTTAGGTGGGTGGCGAAATTTTATGATGAGGGCGGTGTGATGCCAGGGATGCGGGCCGCTTGCAGCTGTGGCGCTGCTTGGTTCTGCTGACTTGGGCCGTTTACAGCTGTGGCGCTGCCCGGTTCTGCTGACGCGGGCCGGGCGGCGGGGGCCGGCCTTGCTCCTCGGGCCTGGTTCGGCGCCCTGCGCGCCGAACCCGCATCGCCTGGCTCGTTCGCCCCTTCGGGCTGCCTTCGCCGACGGCTCGCTGCGCCCCGCACGTCGCCGCGCCCGGCCCCCGCCGCCCGGCCCGCTGCGCCCGCTTGGGTTCGTCGCGCCGCTGGCACGGCTTGCGTGCTTGGCCTTTTGCTGCAGCAGCAGTTGCTGCTGGAAGACTTCTTGCGCCGTCCCGGCCTCGCGCGCCTGCCGCGCGGGCCGGGACATTGGAGCCGGGACATTGGGGCCGGGACATTGGGGCGCACCAACATGCCGAGCTGCGGAGAAGTTTTCCTTAAAATTCTTATGGGCACGTAATACACTGACTGGTACAAGGCCTGACTAATGCAGAGCCCAGCGGGGCAAGGCCCGATTGGAGCGAAGCCCGACTAGGGCAAAGTCTGACTCGCGAGAGATCACTGATGCAAAATCTGGCTGGTGCAAAGACCCGCTGACGCAAAGGCTGGCTAATGCGCAACCTGACCAGGGCAAGGCTCGACCGAGGCGGGTTCTTTGATTGCGGCCAGATCGTGGAGGTCATCATGAATGATCGATTTGAATCATGGGACAACCCCATGGGCACTGCTGGTTTCGAATTCATCGAATACACGGCGCCGGATCCGGTTGCGTTGGGGAAGGTGTTCGAAACGCTGGGTTTCAAAGCCATCGCCCGCCATCGCAACAAGGATGTCACGCTATACCGGCAGGGCGGTATCAACTTCATCGTCAATGCCGAACCCGATTCGTTTGCGCAGCGTTTTGCCCGCTTGCATGGCCCATCCATCTGCGCCATTGCCTTCAGGGTGCAGGATGCCGCCAAGGCCTATAGGCGCGCGCTGGATCTGGGGGCTTGGGGCTTTGATTCGCGCAGCGGCCCCATGGAGCTGAATATTCCCGCCATCAAAGGCATAGGCGATTCGCTGATTTATCTGGTGGATCGCTGGCGCGGCAAGGCGGGGCATGGCGGCATAGGGGACATCAGCATCTACGACGTGGACTTCGAACCCATCGACGCCGCCACCGCGCAGAATGACTTGAGCCATAAGGGGGCGGGCCTGACCATCGTCGATCATCTGACGCACAATGTCCATAAAGGCCGCATGACCGAATGGGCGGAATTCTATGAGCGCCTTTTCAATTTCCGCGAGATCCGGTATTTCGACATAGAAGGCAGGGTCACCGGCGTGAAATCCAAGGCCATGACTTCCCCTTGCGGGAATATCCGCATTCCCATCAATGAAGAAGGCAAGGAAGAGAAAGGCCAGATTCAGGAATATCTGGACTTGTACCATGGCGAAGGCATACAGCATATAGCGCTGGCCACGAACGACATCTACAGCACGGTCGAACAGTTGAAGGCCCGTGGCCTGAAATTCCTGGAGACGCCGGACACCTACTACGAGTTGCTGGACCGGCGCCTGCCCGGCCATGGCGAAGACGCGCGCCGCCTGAAAAAGAATTGCATCTTGCTGGACGGCGCGCCGGGAGGCGGTTTGCTGCTGCAGATTTTCACCGAGAACCAGATCGGCCCCATCTTTTTCGAGATCATACAGCGCAAGGGCAATGAAGGTTTCGGCGAGGGCAATTTCAAGGCCTTGTTCGAATCGATAGAGCTGGATCAGATGCGCCGCGGCACGCTTAAAAGCGCCGAGTAAGGCAACCCGATACAATCCCTGATCTACTGATCGGGGAGGCGAAATGCCGGCTTACTTATTGGCCCTCTTGAGGCGCAGTTGGCGGATGTTCATCACGGTGGCGAAGGTGATGCTGCCAGTCATGGTGGTGGTGCAGGCGGCTCAGCAATTGGGGCTGGTGGCGGTGATCGGCGAATTCATAAGCCCCTTCATGTCGGTTCTGAACCTGCCCGCCGAGGCCGGCATCATCTGGGCCACCACGCTGCTGGTGGGCATGTACGGCGGCATCGCTTCCCTGGCGGGGCTGGCTTCGTCCATAGACATGACGACAGGCCAGGTCAGCGCGCTGTGCGCGATGATGCTGTTCGCCCACGCCATCCCCGTGGAGCAATCCATAGTCCGGCGCGCCGGCGCAAGCTTTGCCGCCACGGCGGCATTGCGCATAGGCACCGCCGCGGTCTACGGCGCCGCGGTGTCCTGGGCTTCCCACTACACGGGCGTGCTTGCCGACCCGGTTTCCTTCGAGTGGCTGCGGGGCTCATCGCTGATGTCCGCGGGCGGCAGCGGCGTTTTCGCCTGGCTGCAATCCACAGCCTTCTCGCTGGCGCTGACTTTTCTGATCATCATGGGCTTGGCCTTCGCCCTGGACATGCTCGAGCGCCTGGGCATTACGCGCCGCTTTACAGCGGCCATGATGCCGCTGCTGCGCCTGTCGGGCCTGGATGCGCGGGTGGCGCCGGTGACGACGGTGGGCGTACTGCTGGGCCTGACTTACGGCGGAGCGCTGATCATCGAGGAAGCGGAAAAGCAGAAATTTTCGGCGCGCACCCGTTTCCTGGCATTGTCCTGGCTGTCTTTATCCCATTCGCTGATCGAAGACACCTTGCTGCTGATGGCGCTGGGCGCCGACGTCTGGGTAATCCTGGTGGGCCGGGTCATGCTGACGCTGGCCATCGTGGCTGCTCTTGCCAAGCTGATCTGGCGCGGCGACCGCAGCCCCGGCCGCCTCAGCAGCCAGAAGGCCTGAGTCAACTACGTTAAAAGAGCCGCATAGCGCTTGCGCAGCTTGGCCAGTTTGGGGGCTATGACCGCCTGGCAATAGCCCTGGCCGGGATTGCGCAGGTAATAATCATGGTGGTAGTTCTCAGCGGGCCAGAAACGTTCCGCGCCCAGCAGGCGCGTGACGATGCGCACGCCTGTTTCCGCTTCGATCCTGGCGATGACCCTGCTTGCCGCAACTTCCTGCTCGGGGGATTGGCAAAATATGGCCGAGGCGTATTGCGGCCCCACATCGGCGCCCTGGCGATCGACCGTCGTGGGGTCGTGCGTGGCGAAGAAGACTTCCAGCAGGGTTTCGAAGCCGATGACCGCGGGGTCGAATTCCACGCGCACGACCTCGATGTGGCCGGTATCTTTGGCGCAGACCTGTTCATAACTGGGGTTTTCGACATGGCCCCCGCTATAGCCCGGGGTGACATCGATGACGCCCCGCAAGGATTGGAACACCGACTCGGTGCACCAGAAACAGCCGCCGCCCAGCACTGCAATTTCAGACATGATCATTTCCCCGATTCCAGCTTGGCTTGCGGCTGCGCCAATGACAGTATCCAGGCCGCAAGCAATTGCGCATCCCCCGGACTGACCTGCGGCTGGGCCGGCATGGGCACGGCGCCCCATTGGCCGCGCCCCCCGCGGCGTATGGCATTGGCCAGGTAGGCGGCCGCGCCCTCGTTCCCGGCGAAGCGTTCGGCGACCACGGTGAACGCGGGCCCTACGCGCTTCTTGTCGACCTGGTGACAGCTCAGGCAATTGTTGGAGCGCGCCAGATCGACGCCTGCCGTCTGCGCCTGCGCGCTCGCCACATACAGCGCCGCGGCGGTGCACACCGCCGCGGAAAAAATCCTTGTGTACATCATACAGCACCACCCACATCCGAAAGAAGCAAGCGACCAAGAGAAATAGACGATATCGCGGTATTATCGACGAAATTCAATCGACGCCCCACTACGCATGCTTCAGTATCCCCAAATCGATCCCGTCGCCATCCAGCTTGGACCTATCGCCGTGCACTGGTACGGCCTGATGTACCTGATCGCCTTCGGGCTGGTCTGGCTGCTGGGCCGCTGGCGCATCAAGCAAGGGAAATCCGACCTTAGCCTGCGCGATCTGGAAGACCTCATTTTCTATGGCGTGCTGGGCGTGGTGGCGGGCGGCAGACTGGGCTATGCGCTGTTCTACAAACCGGCTGAATATCTCGCCAACCCGATCGAGATCCTGTATGTATGGCAAGGCGGCATGTCCTTCCATGGCGGGCTGATCGGCGTCATTATCGTGCTGCTGATATTCGCGCGGCGGCGCCGGCGCACGCTGCTGGAGATCGGCGACTTCATCGCTCCGCTGATCCCCTTGGGCCTGGCGGCCGGCCGCCTGGGCAATTTCATCAACGGCGAATTATGGGGCCGGCCCACCACCCTGCCCTGGGGCATGGTCTTTCCCCATACCGGAGACGGCATCGCCAGGCATCCCTCGCAGCTTTACGAGATGGGGCTGGAAGGCTTCGCGCTGTTCGCGCTGGTGTGGTGGTTTGCGCGCAAGCCGCGCCCGACGGGACAGATCAGCGCCGTATTCCTGATGGGCTACGGCGCCTTCCGCTTCCTGGTCGAATTCACCCGCGAACCGGATTATTTCCTGGGCCTGCTTGCGGGCGGCCTGTCGATGGGCCAGTTGCTGTCGCTACCCATGATCGCTGTCGGCGCGATTATTTTTGCGCTGAGTGCAAGAAAATCGAACCGCGCACCGACACAGTGACCAGCTCGGTGCCGCCTTCCAGGGGCACGCTGGCTTTGTCGGCGGCCATGGCCATCATGCGCGGGGCCGCGGCCGCTTCGTAGCGGGTCCCCGCGCCGCCCAGCGTAATTTCCTTGATACTGTAGCCGGCAAAGCCGAAAGCCTCGGCCGTGGCCTTGGCGCGGTCGCGGAAGGCATCCGCCGCCTTGGTCAGCAGCGCTTCTTCCTGCCTGGCCCGTTCCTGCGGCGACACCGAGAAGCTCAGGTTGGCGATGGGCATGCGGTCGCTGAGGCGTGATGCAAGTTTGGAAGCCGCCGCGAAGTCTTTGGATTCCAGAAAAATCTCGCCGCGTCCGCGCCAGTTCGAGATCTTGCCGTCCTTGTCGTTCATGGGCCAGATATGGTAGTTGCCGCTGGTGACTTTAATGCCCTCGTGCCCTTTGGCCTGCTGCATGACTTCGTCCAGCGTCTTGCTCAGCGTGTCCGCCACCGCCGTCTGCGACGCATCGCTGACTTCTGACGCCAGGGTGATCCTGACCGTGTCGTGGGCGACCTGGGCTGAAGCCTGCGCCTGCAAGGTGGCCTGCGGCCAGTTTTCATGCCGGGCCCGCCGCCCTTCTTCCTTCGAGTGAGCCAGCGGCGCCAGAGCGACGGCGGCCGCGAAAAACGACAAGGCCAACAGCCTTTTACCATTCTGCCGAGAAAGATACATTTAAGCCCCCATAAAGTAAAAGCTCGTCCGAAGACGAGCTTTTTCAAAAATGCCCCGCCTGTGCCGTCTAGGCCGGCATCCCGGAACCTGAGGTCCAAGGTGGTCGCCTTCAGTCAAGCTTCGGGTTCTTCCCGGTAGGGGAAGATCACGCCCACTTGTCAATCGAGCAACCTAGATGCCATAAGCATTGGTTCAAGGAATGTATGGCCAGGTCACGAACACCGCAGGGACTAACTATTGAATACGCACAATACGAATATGCACGATACGCACTCTAAAACCTATGATACTACTTCTGGACTTGAGCCAGCCCAGCCACTTGATCGAGCATGTCGTTCATGTGGTCAATTTTACGCTTGAAATCGCCGAGCGCAACATTGGCCAGCGGACCGTCCGGCGCGCGCATGGCCAGCAGCTCGCCCGCGATCTGGATGGCGGCCATGACGGCGATGCGCTCGTTGCTGGCGACCTTGCCAGAGCCTTTTATCCCCAGCATGCGCTGATCGACATGGCGCACAGCGGCCAGCAAAGCTTCTTTTTCCGCCGGCAGGCAGGCCAGCGAATAATCACGCCCGAGTATGGAAACATCGACGCGTTCCATGATCAGGACTCCCGTGGAGCGCCGGGCAGGCGCATTAATATTGAATCGATGCGGCCCCTGGCCTGGTCGGCGACCTGGCGCAAGCGGACGGCGTCGGCCTGGCTGTCTGCAAAACGCTGTTTGGCGGACTCGCATTCCGCCTTGCATTGTGAAAGCTCCAGTTGCAGCGCGGCCTGCACGGATTGCGCTTCGGCCTGCACGGACTGGACTTGCGCCTCGTGAGCGGCAACGCTTTCAGTGACTGAAGAATATTCGGCCTCGCGCCGCTGCAACTGGTCGCGCAGCGCATCGCGTTCTTGCTCGATATTCTTGAGGCGGGACTGCAAGGCCGCGCGCTCGTTCTGCAGTTGACGAGTGAGCTGCACCATTTGCCCAATACGGGCAGCGAGAGAATCGAGATCTTGCAACATGGGCGTTATCGTAAACCATCCCGCGACGAAGTGGATAGAGGAAATTTAAAAGCCATCATAACCTTTCACTGCTCTTTCCAAACCCTTTCAACATTCTTTCAAATTCACGAAATCGAGCGCATTGCGCGCTCAAAAAAGTGTAAAAAACCGAATAATTGAGGGTAAACCCTAGACAACTGAGGGGAAATCGGGGTTTTCAGGCCCTCTTTCGTCAATTACCATTCCTCACCTTTTCGGGGTATTTGGAATATTCGCGCTCATTACGGCCACCCGGCCCAAAATAAATTGCGTGTCCATACTCCCCTTGTTACATCTGCAGCCAGGAGATTTCACCACTATGCAGCTCAGAAATAAACAGGACTTCTGGTCCGGCATTATGTTCGTCGCCCTGGGCGTCGGATTTGCGTTGGGCGCAACCAATTATTCCATGGGGACGGCCGCGCGCATGGGGCCCGGCTATTTTCCTTTTTGGCTGGGCGTGCTCATGGCGCTGTTGGGCGCGGCGGTGGCGCTCAGCGCCATACGCCCCAAAGCGGAAGAGGTCGAAATGGAAAAGTTCGATTGGAAGATCACGGGCATTCTGATCGGTTCGGTCGTGCTGTGCGGCGTAGTCTTCAACTATCTGGGCGTGTATATCTCGGTCTTTCTCCTGGTCTTCATAAGCAGTATGGCCAGCCATGAATTCAGTTGGAAAGTGGCTGCCATAGTCGGCATCTTCCTCGTGCTGTTCGTCTGGCTGGCTTTCATCAAGGGCCTGGGCCTGATCTTCCCGCTGTGGCCCAGCTTTCTAGGCAATTAAAGGAACCCTGAAAATGGAATTGATTGATCACCTGATGCTGGGCTTCTCGGTTGCCTTATCTCTTGAAAATATTGCGTACTGTCTGCTGGGTTGCTTGCTGGGCACCCTGATCGGCGTGCTGCCCGGCATCGGCCCGGTCCCCACCATCGCCATGCTGCTGCCCATTACCTATGTGCTGCCGCCCGTGGCTGGCCTCATCATGCTTGCCGGTATCTACTACGGCGCCGCTTATGGCGGTTCGACCACCGCCATCCTGGTAGCGCTTCCGGGCGAGACCTCGGCGGTGGTGACCGTGCTCGATGGTCACCAGATGGCGCGCAACGGGCGAGCCGGCGCGGCTCTGGCTATTGCGGCCCTGGGTTCGTTCTTCGCCGGCTGCGTAGCCACGCTGGTCATTGCCGGCTTTGCGCCTCCCTTGGCTGAAGTCGCCTTCAAGTTCGGCCCCGCGGAATACTTCTCCCTGATGGTACTGGGCCTGATCGGCGCGGTGGTGCTGGCTTCGGGTTCGCTGCCCAAGGCCATTTGCATGATCCTGCTGGGTCTGCTGCTGGGCATGGTCGGCACCGACGTGAACTCGGGCGTTGCGCGCTACGACTTCGGCATCCCAGAACTGCAGGACGGCATCGACTTCGCCGTGGTCGCCATGGGCGTGTTCGGCTTCGCCGAAATCCTGTCCAACCTGGAACTGAAGGACCAGCGCGTCGACATCACCAGCAAGGTGGGCTCCCTATATCCGAACAAGCAGGAATTCAAAGAGTCCTGGCCCGCCGTGGTGCGCGGCACCGCCATCGGTTGCGCGCTGGGCATCCTGCCGGGCGGCGGCGCGGTGTTGTCGTCCTTCGCCTCCTACACCATGGAGAAGAAGCTTTCCAAGAACCCCGAACGCTTCGGCAAGGGCCACCCGGCCGGCCTGGCGGGCCCCGAATCGGCCAACAACGCGGGTTCGCAGGCTTCATTCATTCCGCTGCTGACTCTCGGTATTCCCGGCAACGCGGTGACGGCGCTGATGATAGGCGCCATGACCATCCACAACATCCAGCCCGGCCCGCAAGTCATGACCAGCCACCCCGATCTCTTCTGGGGCCTGATCGTGTCCATGTGGATAGGCAACCTGATGCTGGTCATCCTGAACCTGCCGCTGGTGGGCTTGTGGGTCAAGCTGCTGAAAGTGCCTTACCGCATCCTGTTCCCGGCGATTCTGGTGTTCTGCACGATAGGCGTGTATTCGTTGAACTACAACGTCTTCGACATCTGGGTGACCGCCGCCTTCGGCCTGGTGGGCTATATCTGGACGAAGCTGAAGTGCGAGGGCGCGCCGCTGCTGCTGGGCCTGGTGCTGGGACCCATGATGGAAGAAAACTTCCGCCGGGCGCTGCTGCTGGCCCGCGGCGATTATTCGACCTTCGTTACTCGTCCGCTGTCCGCTTCCCTGCTGGTCGCGGCCGCCATACTGGTCGTCATCGTCGCGCTGCCGTCCATCAAGAAGAAACGCGAAGAAGCGTTCGTGGAAGACGTCTGACGCATCTTCCATCCAACGCACCGCAAGGGCCGAGTCCTGTCGCACAGGGGCTCGGCCCTTTCGCTTGTGCGTTCCGCTCGCCGGGCGGATTGCCCCGATAGTCTGTGCCGAAGAGCTTAATGAGGTAATCTTATGGTCGCAGCATTCAGGGGGTCCGCATGGATTGCGAAACACCCGGCTTGCCCTGTCTCGCCCCGTCCGCTTTGCGGCCGGCATGCCGCCCAGGGGCTAGATAAGCCGACAGCCGCGCGACCATCGCGACAGCCCTCTGCGGCGGCCTTCTTTTACCGACCAATCACAAGCTTACATAAACGGAGATAACAGCCATGCCATCCATCAATGCCAGGCCTTACGATAGCCAGCCTTCCACC
Source organism: Pusillimonas sp. UBA6240 (assembly GCA_002441445.1). Classification (GTDB taxonomy): domain Bacteria; phylum Pseudomonadota; class Gammaproteobacteria; order Burkholderiales; family Burkholderiaceae_B; genus UBA6240. The sequence continues at coordinate 3,376 of DJWC01000056.1, read as the reverse complement.
GACGTCGCTTTCCTGGGCCTGGGCGTCATGGGCTTTCCCATGGCGGGCCACCTGGCCAAGGCGGGACACAAGGTAACGGTGTACAACCGGACGTTCGCCAAGGCCGAGGCCTGGGTACAGGAATTCGGCGGCAAGGCGGCCCGCACGCCGCGTGCAGCGGCGCAAGGCGCCAAAGTCGTGTTCTGCTGCGTCGGCAACGACGACGATCTGCGCAGCGTGGTTCTGGGCGAGGACGGTGCGCTGGCCGGCATGGGGCCGGGAACCATCTTCGTGGATCACACGACCGCCTCCGCCGAAGTGGCGCGCGAGCTTTACAAGCTGGCCAAAGAGCAGAATACAGGGTTTATCGATGCGCCGGTATCGGGCGGCCAGGCAGGTGCGGTCAATGGCAAGCTGACCGTCATGTGCGGGGGCGAACAAGCGCATTTCGACGCCATACAGCCGCTCGCCTGCCATTTCGCCCAGGCGGTCACGCTGCTGGGCGAGCCCGGCTCGGGCCAGCTGTGCAAGATGGTCAATCAAATCTGCATCGCGGGCCTGGTGCAGGGGCTGGCGGAAGCCATCGCCTTCGGCCAGGCGGCCAAGCTGGACATGCAGCAGGTGCTGAAGGTCATCAGCAAGGGCGCGGCGCAAAGCTGGCAAATGGAAAACCGGGGCAGCACCATGATCGAAGACAAGTTCGACTTCGGTTTCGCGGTGGACTGGATGCGCAAGGATCTGGGCCTGGTGTTTGCGGAAGCCAGGCGCAACGGCGCGCGCGTGCCCGTGACGGCGCTGGTGGATCAGTTCTACGCCGACGTGCAGAAGCTGGGCGGCAATCGCTGGGATACATCCAGCCTCATCAAGCGGCTGCGTTAAATCACTCAAGCCGCGTAGCGCGGCAAGGTAAGCACGGCGCAAAGGCCGACCCCGCCGTGGATGGAGGGGTCGCCGTCTTTCAGGACTATGGTGCCGCGATTGCGTTCGGCGTAGGCGAGCGCGATCGCCAGCCCCAGCCCGGAGCCCCCGCCGCGCAAGCCTTTGCGCGCGGCCCCGCCGCGATCGAAGCGTATGAACACGCTTTCCCTCAGGGAAGGATCCAGCCCCACGCCATTGTCGCGCACGCTCACCCAAGCCTTGTCCTGCTCCGTTCCGACCGACACGGTGATGGAGCAGCCCGGCCCGGCGTGATTGATGGCGTTATGGACGAGATTGGCGATCGATTCGTGGATCTCGGCGTCGCTGCCCAATACCCATATCTGTCCTTCGCCGCTGCGGCCCTCGACCCAGCCCAGATCCTGGTGTTTTTCGCGCGCCAGCGGCAGGTATTGCAGGACGACTTCGCGGGCCAGCGCATTCAAGTCCACTTTGGACTTGGGCGTCGCATCGTCGCGGCTCGCATGCGCGAGCGACAGCAGCTGCTCCGTCAGGCGCGAGGTGCGTCCCAACTGGTTGATGATCGCGTCCAGCGTTTCGCGCATCCTGTCGATGTCCGGTTCCCGTTTGGCGTACTGGGCCTGCGTGCGCATGATGGCCAGCGGCGTGCGCAACTGATGCGAAGCGTCGGCCAGGAATTGCGCCTGCTTCTTCAGCACGCGCCGGTAAAGCTCGATATGATGGTTGACGGCCTTGACCAGCGGGGCGACTTCGCGCGGCACTTGCTCGACGTTCATGGGCCGCAGATTATCGACGTCCCGGGCGCGGATTTCGCGCCGCAGCTCGACCAGGGGCCGCAGCGCCCATTCCACGCTGAACCAGACCAGCAGCACGGCCAGTATCAACATCCGCCCGTCCCGGAACAGCCCCTGGCGCCAGGCCTCCTGCTGCGTGCGCAGGCGCATGTCCATGCTTTCGCCCACCAGCACAACGATCTGCCGGTGCACATCGTTGTAATGCAGGTCGCGCCAGAGCGCCACCATGCGCACTTCATCGTTGCGGTACATGCCGTTGTAGAACACCGGCATGCCTTCGTTGTCGGCCAGCACTTCAGGGCGAGGCAGGCCCTGCATGCCCAGCAGAGTGTTGCCGGCCAGGTTCTTCACCGATGCGCCCGCCAGCGTGAGGGCCCTGGGCGTGACTTCTTCCACACGGAAATACTTGCGATTGCCCGCGCGCGATTCCAGCATGACCTGGGCGTAGAAAGGAGGATCGATGCGCAGCGTGCCATCCGCATTGAATTCCACGCTGGTCTCGAGCACTTTGGCCGGCTCCAGCAAAGCGCTGTCGTAGACTTCCTGCGTCACGGCGTGCAGGGCCTCGTAGTCGTTCCAGCTATCGATCAGCAACAGGGTCACCGTGCCTGGAATCAGCAAGGCCAATAGCCAGAAGCGTATGCCGCCGCGCGATTTCTGTATGAACCAGCTCATGAGTCAGCCGTTTTCGCCTATGCTTTCCAGCATATAGCCCAAGCCCCTCACGGTGACGATATGCACGTCGCTGCCGGCGAGCTTCTTGCGCAGGCGGTGCAGCACCACTTCGATGGCGTCCAGGCTGGCTTCGCTGTCGTGATCGAAGACACGGCTGAACAGGTGGCCTTTTTCCACAGGCATGCCGCTGCGCGTGATCAATGCCGCCAAGGCGGCGTGTTCGCGCGGCGTCAAGTGCAAAATCGCGCCATCCACGGAAAAAGCCCGGCTTTCGCTGTCGTAGAGCAGGGAACCGCATTGCATGCCGGGCGCGTGCCTGCCCCGGCTGCGCCGCACCAGGGCCGCCAGTCGCGCTTCGAGCTCTTCCAGCGCGAAAGGCTTGGTAAGAAAATCGTCGGCGCCCAGGTTCAGCCCGCGCACCCTGTCTTGCAGCGCGCCCTGGGCCGTCAGGATGAGCACCGGCGTGATGTCGCCCCGGTTGCGCATTTCGCGCAGCAGCACCAGCCCGTGCTTGTCGGGCAGGCGCAAATCCATGACCACGGCATCGTAGCTGGACTCCGCCAGCAGGCGCTCGGCGGTTTGGGCGTCAGGGGCATGTTCGGGAACGAAGCCGCTTTGCGCAAGCGCGCGCTCCAGCCAGGCGGCCATTTCCCGCTCGTCTTCAACCAGCAGAATGCGCATGGCCCTTGCTTTCCGGCGCGGCCAGCGCCCGCTGGTTCTGCACGCGCTGGCGCAGATAGCGGGTTTCCTGGCCCCTTTTGAATAGAATGATCGCCAGTTCGTTCAAGGCCTGGGTGTAGACCTCGCGCTTGAATTCAATCACGGCGTCCAGCGGCACCCAATATTGGCTCCAGCGCCAGGCGTCGAATTNNGCAGAAACCAGATCTGTTTCTGCCCTTTATAGTGGCCGCGCGAATCGCGCCGAACGAAGTTGCTCGGGACGTTATAGCGCAGCCAGTCACGCGTCCGGCCTAATATACGCACATGCTCGGGGCGCAAGCCCACTTCTTCGTGCAGCTCGCGGTACATCG
>DJWC01000122.1 GCA_002441445.1 Pusillimonas sp. UBA6240 | reverse complement strand
TGGCTTCGCGCGAGCCGGTCGAGGCCCCCGACGGTACAGCCGCACGACCCATCGCACCCGATTCCAGCAATACATCGCACTCAACAGTGGGATTGCCGCGCGAGTCCAGAATTTCGCGTCCAATGATATCTACGATTGCACTCATAAAGATTGTCCTGCCACAGTATGTAAGGTTACGCGGATAAGCCTGCCGGCCGCGGCGCTTTGCGGCGGGCGGCCGCCGCGACAAACACCGAAGCCCGATTGTACCTGCGCTGCGCCCGGCAGGTTGGCCCGGCGCCCAAAAGATTGAAATTTTACCGCCCTGCCGCCATGGGCCGTCAACAATGGCCGCCGGCGCCGCGGGCTAGTCCGTGCCGGCGTCCGGCGCCTCTTGGCGAGGCGCCAGCGCCAGCAGGCGTTCTTCCAGCCCGCGCAGCATGTCGCTGAGCGCTTTCAATTGATCGCCGGACAGGTCGCCGAAGGCCTGCTCGATGAAAGCGCTGCGGCGCGGCAGGGTCTGGGCGACCAGCTCGCTGCCGGCCGCCGTCAGGGCGACATGGACCAAGCGGTTGTCGGCGGCGTCGCCGCGCCGGCTGACCCAGCCCATGCGTTCTATGGCCTTGATCTGGCGCGTCAGCGCGGCCGGGTCCATGCCCAGGTCGCGTGCCAGGCGCTTCTGGGTCATTTCCCCATTCTGATGCAGAAGCAGCAATATGCGCCAGCGCGGCATGGAATGGCCGATCTGCGCCTCGAAAGTCGCCATCAACAGCCGGTAGGTGCGCGCCAATTGCTGTATGGCCAGCAGCGGAGGAAACTCAGTCATCGCCGCTACCCCCGCCGGCCGGCATATTCGCGCCCGCCCGGGACAGACGGATCAAGGGCAGGCGGTAGACCCAGAACAAGGCGATCACCGCCACCGCCAGGGCGATCGCCAGGCCAAGATGGATGGCGTCGACCAGCGAGATGCGCGCATACTCGATGAAAGACACGCCGCTCAAGCCGTCGCGCAGCAGATCGGCCATGAAATCGCTTTGCTTGGCGTGATTCACCAATACCTGCGGGTCTTCCAGAACCGCCATCCAGGGCTCGCCCTGCCCCTGCGGCACGCTCTGCCGCACGCCGCTGACATAGTAATGCGTGATCAGCGTGCCGACGATCGCGGTGCCCAGCATGCCGCCTATCATGCGCACGGACTGCAGCAGGGCGGTGGAAATGCCCAGCAGGGAACGGCCCGCGGTCTCCTGGGCGAAGATCGTCAAGTTGGGCATGACGAAACCCAGGCCGATGCCGGCCAGCATCATGTAGGCGACGATGAAGCTCTGGGGGGTGGACGGGTCCATGGACACCATGCCGGCGCAGGCGACGACCAGCAGGGCGAAACCCGCATACAGCATATGATTGGGACGGCGCAGGCGAGGCAGCAAGCGCGCGCTGACCACACTGCCCAGGGTGATGCACACCACCATCGGAGTGATCAGCAGGCCGACTTCGCGCGGGTTCAGGCCGAAGCCGCCCTGCAGCAGCAAGGGTATGTAGAACAGCAGCGCAAACAGAATGAAGCCCACCAGCAGGGAAAGGCAAAACAAGGGCGCCAGGCTCTTGTTGCGGAACATGTCCAGCGGCAGCAAAGGATGGGGGCAGCGCCTCTCCCACCAGATCAGGGCCGCGAACATCAAGGCCGAGACGCAGGCCAGCAAGGCCACGGACAGGCTGGCGCCATGCCGCGGCAGAAATTCCACGAACATCTGCAGGCTGGTCAGGCCCAGGGCCACCAGTATGGCGCCCTGCCAGTCCAGGCGAATGTCCTGCTGCTGCATCTGGCGGATATGCGGCAGGAAACGCCAGATACAGAACAGGCTGGCCAGGCCCAGCGGCAGGTTGACGAAGAAGACCGAGCGCCAGCCCGCATATTGAGTCAGGAAACCGCCCAGCGAGGGCCCGAAGGCATTGGCGATGCCGAAGGCCGAGCTCAGCAATACCTGCCAGCGCAGGCGCACGTGGGAATCGGGAAACAAGTCTGGTATGCACGCGAAAGCCGTGCCGACCAGCATGCCGCCGCCTATGCCCTGCAAAGCGCGCGCCACCACCAATTGCGGCATGCTTTGCGCCAGGCCGCACAGGATGGACGACAGGAAGAACAGCAGCACGGCCGCGACAACGAAGGGCTTGCGGCCGAAGTAGTCCCCCAGGCGGCCGAATATCGGTATGGTGATGACCGATGTCAGCAGATACGCCGTCGCCACCCAGGCATAGAATTCGAAGCCATTGAGTTCCGCCACGATAGTCGGCAGCGCCGTACCCACCACCGTCTGGTCGACGGCCACCATCATGGTGACGAAGCATAGCCCCAGCATGGCGAGAAGCGACTGGCGCACGCTGAGCAAACGGCCGGTTTCGGGGGATGAAGCAAGAGGGGTGGGCGCCATACAACTAATGGACTAGTCAACTATTGATATGTCAACTATTTTAATGCCGCACCCGGGCGCCCGCAAGCTGCAAGCGGGAAACCGCAAGCAAGAAACCGTAAATCGATGAATCCGCAACAGCCGCGGCCCGACGCCGGGCCGATGACGCCGGCGCCGATCACTGCCGCTGCCTGGGTGCGGCGGGATGCGCGGGCGCCCTGATGGGAGAGAGCATGGCTTGCATCAAAGTGCAGGCCGCGCCGCATTCGATGATCAAACGCCTTCGACGATGTACATGTTCATGACGGCCGCGCGCTCTCGGGAGTTGCGGGCGCGCCGGTATTGGGCGGAATTGTAAAAGCTGCGGGCGGCCGCCATGTTGGGGAATTGCAGTATGACCGTGCGCCCGGGATCGCGGCCTTCGAGAACTTCGGTTTTCCCCCCGCGCGCCAGGACCTTTACGTCGTGAGCCCGCATGGCGAGGGTGGAGAACCTGCGATATTCCTCATACTTCGTGGGATTGCTTACAAAAACATTGGCGATGATATACGCTGTCATAGGCAAGGCCCCCTGTGGTCTGTCGGAAGAACAACTATACAGGACCCACAGGCCTTTACCTTGACATTCACATCTTGACATTCACGCCCTGAGCCACACGTGAACGCTCGCGCCTTGCGCCCCGGCATTCACGCCTCGGCAGCGGCATGCAGTTCCCCCCGCTAGCCGAGCACCCCGCTGCCCTTCACATAGCGGTCTATGTTGACCAGCGTCTCCAGCAAGGCGGCCATCTCGTTCAGCGGCACGGCGTTGGGGCCGTCCGACAGGGCCTGGTCCGGGTTGGGGTGAGTTTCCATGAAAATACCGGCCACCCCCACGGCGACGGCGGCGCGGGCCAGCACGGGCACGAATTCGCGCTGCCCGCCGGAAGTGGCGCCCTGCCCGCCCGGCAACTGCACGGAATGCGTTGCATCGAATACGACGGGGCAATTGGTTTCGCGCATGATGGCCAGAGAGCGCATGTCGGACACCAGGTTGTTGTAGCCGAAGGATACGCCGCGCTCGCACACCATGATGTTGTGGCCGTCCCCGCCCGCGTCCAGCGCCGCCTTGCGCGCCTTGGCCACCACTTGCGCCATGTCGTGCGGCGCCAGGAACTGGCCCTTCTTGATGTT
>DJWC01000138.1 GCA_002441445.1 Pusillimonas sp. UBA6240 | reverse complement strand
CACATGGCCGACCTGGACTACGGCAAGATCACCACCTACGCCGGCAACTACGACGACTTCATGGAAGCCGCCCAGGCCGCCCGCGAGCGTCAGCAGAACGCCAATGCCAAGGCCAAGGAACGCGTCGCCGAACTCCAGGATTTCGTCCGCCGTTTTTCCGCCAACAAGTCCAAGGCGCGGCAGGCCACGTCGCGGCTCAAGCAGATAGACCGCATCAAGGCCAGCACCGTCGAAGTCAAGCCTTCTTCGCGCCAGAATCCCTACATACGCTTCGAGCAGAACAAGGTGCTGCATCGCTTGGCGGTCACGGTGGAATCGATCTCGAAGGCCTATGACCGGCCAGTCATCCGGCCATTTTCCGCCATGGTGGAAGCCGGGCAGAAAGTGGCGATCATCGGGGCCAACGGCGTGGGCAAAACCACCTTGCTGCGCATGCTCGCGGGAGATCTGCAGCCCGACCGGGGCAGCATCAAGTGGTCCGACAGCGCCGACCTGGGCTATATGGCGCAAGACGTTTCCGACCAGTTCCAGTCCGACCGCAACCTGGCCGACTGGCTCAGTGACTATCGCCAGCCCGGCGACGACGACCAGTCCCTGCGTTCCGTCCTGGGGCGGCTGCTGTTCTCGGGCGACGACATCGGCAAGGAAGTGGGGGTGCTGTCGGGGGGCGAAAAGAATCGCATGAGCTTCGGCAGGCTGATGCTGGGCCGCCATAACGTCATGCTGCTCGACGAGCCCACCAATCACCTGGACATGGAGTCGATCGAATCGCTGCAATTCGCGCTGGAACTGTACGCGGGCACGCTGTTCTTCGTTTCGCACGACCGCGAGTTCGTCTCGGGCCTTGCGACGCGCGTGATCGAAATCATGCCCGATGGCGAAATCGTCGACTACCAGGGCAACTACGAGGACTATCTGGCCTCGCGCGGCATACAGTCCTGAGCAGCGTCCGCCATCGTCCGCCGTCTATTGTCAACAGGTTCCGTCAGACATGGCCACGCTCTATACCCTCGACAGCCTGGCGACGCATCAGGAAGAGGTCAGGAAGAGCCGTTTCGTGGCCATTGCCGCCCGGGTGCGCACACCGGACGAAGCCCTGCGTTTCTTCGCCGCATACGCCGATCCCGAAGCCACGCACAATTGCTGGGCTTACCGCATCGCCGCGGAATATCGCTTCAATGACGACGGCGAACCGGGCGGCACGGCAGGGCGGCCCATATTGCAGGCCATAGACGGGCAGCAATGCGACCAGACCGCGGTATTGGTGCTGCGCTGGTTCGGCGGCATCAAACTGGGGACCGGCGGCCTGATACGCGCCTATGGCGGCGTGGCCGCGCAGTGCCTGCGCCTGGCGGCCAGGATCAGCCTGGTCGACGAAGCTTTTGTCGACTGCCATTGCCCCTTCGCCGACATGGCGCTGGTGCAGTCGCGGCTGCCTGCCTACAGCGCCCGCATCGCAGGTGAAACCTTCGATGGCGACGGCGTGCGCTGGCGTTTGGCGGTGCCGCGCGACCAGGAGCCCGAATTGGCCCGGCTATTCATGAACCTGACACGCGGCCAGGGGCGCTGGATCGTGGCGGAAAACAGGCGCAAGCCGTAAAGATCGCCTTTGCCATTGGGCGGACTTGCGGCGCAGCCTGGCGAGCCCGGCGATCGAACAAAGATACAAAGATTCGAATCAACCGAGATGTGCGTCAGGCCTTGCCGTCGGCGCCCTTGTCCTGGGCGGCGATGTCCGCGTGCACCTGCTCCATGTCCACGTTCTTGACTTCGGTGACCAGTTCCTTCAACTGGCTGGCCGAGAGCGCGCCGGCCTGGGAGAACAACAGCACTTTTTCGCGGAAGACCATCAGGGTGGGGATGGACCGTATGCCCATGGCGGCGGCCAATTCCTGCTGCTCTTCGGTATTCACTTTGGCGAAAGTGACATCGTCGTGCTGAGCGGCCTCGTTTTCGAAAACCGGCGCAAAGTTGCGGCAGGGGCCGCACCAAGGGGCCCAGAAGTCCACGATAAGGGGCTTGCCATCCAGTACGGCGGCCTGGAAGCTTTCATTGTCGAAATCAACGGTGCTCATGCGATAACCTCGCTAAATGAATAAGCGGCCATGGAAGCCGCTTATTCGAGTGGGTGTACGAGCCAGTGTAGCGCGTTTACCGCCTGAACCCGAGTTTGTATCGCGCGAGGTGCTACGAAATATTCCCGCGGGGCGCTGTCATTCGGGGAAAAAAGCGTACTTGATCACGAACAGCGCCGCCACCAGCAGCGTGGCCATATGGATTTCCCGCCCGCGCCCGGTAATGGCCTTGAGCACCACATAGCTGATGAAACCGAAGGCGAGACCGTTGGCGATGGAATAGGTGAAAGGCATGGCCATGGCCGCCAGCGCCGCGGGCGTGGCTTCGGTGATGTCGTCCCAGTCTATGGATGTAATTTCGCGCAGCATCAGCCCGGCCACGTAAAGCAGGGCGGGCGCCGTGGCGTAGGCGGGCACCGCGCCCGCAAGCGGGGCCAGGAACAAGGCCAGCAGGAACAGCACGGCGATGGTCAGCGCGGTCAGGCCCGTGCGCCCGCCGGACTGCACGCCGGCCGCGCTTTCGATATAGGCCGTGGTGCTGCTGGTGCCCAGGAAAGACCCGGCCACGATGGCCGTGCTATCGGCCAGCAGCGCGCGGCCCAGCCGGCTCTGTTTGCCTTCCTGGATGAGATTGGCGCGCGTGGCGACGCCTATCATGGTGCCCGTGGCATCGAAGACTTCGACCAGCACCAGCACCAGAATGACATGCACGAAGCCGGTGTGCAGCGCGCCCAGTATGTCGAGCTGAAGAAAAGTGGGCGCGAGGCTGGGCGGCATGGAGAACACGCCGTGGTACTGGCTGTTGCCGGTCAGCATGGACAGTATCGTGACGGCCACGATGCCGATGAGGATGGCGCCGCGCACTTTCAGCGCATCCAGCGCCGCAATGATGAAGAAGCCCAATATGGCGAAAAGGGCGGGCGGCGCGGTCAGGTCGCCCAGCGCCACTTTGGTGGCGGGGTGGGCGACCACGATGCCCGAATTGCCCAGGGCGATGATGGCCAGGAACAGGCCTATGCCCGCGGCGATGGCGGCGCGCAGCGATTTCGGTATGCCGTCTATCAGCCAGGACCGTATACCGGTGACGGTCAGCACGACGAAGATCACCCCTGAAATGAATACGGCGCCCAGCGCCTGCTGCCAGCTATAGCCCATGCCGCCGACGACGGTGAAGGCGAAGAACGCATTCAGGCCCATGCCGGGGGCGAGGCCAATCGGCCAATTGGCCACCAGGGCCATGATGAGCGTGCCCAGCGCGGCCGCCAGGCAGGTCGCCACGAACACGGCGTTCTTGTCCATGCCCGTGCTCGAAAGAATGTCCGGGTTCACGAAGATGATGTAGGACATCGTCAGGAAGGTGGTGATGCCGGCCAGTATCTCGGTGCGCACGGAAGTACCGTGTTCGCGTAGCTGGAAGATTCGTTCGAGCATGTTTTCTCCAGAAAGGAGCCGTATTATGCACCCAAGCGGCGCGCAGGTGAATCATGAAACTGTTTCGCGGGGCGGTTGTACACTAGCGTCTATGATCATTCTCGGCTTTGAAAGCTCCTGCGACGAAACCGGCGTCGCCCTTGTCTGTACGGACCGGGGCCTGCTGGCCCACGCTCTGCATAGCCAGGTCGCCATGCACCAGGAATACGGCGGCGTCGTTCCGGAACTCGCGTCGCGCGACCATATACAGCGCATCGTGCCGCTGACGCGGCAAGTGCTGTCGCAGGCAGGCGTCGGCATGGAGGACATCGGCGCCGTGGCTTATACGGCCGGCCCGGGCCTGGCGGGCGCATTGCTCGTGGGCGCAAGCGTCGCCCAATCCTTCGCCTGGGCGCGCAAGCTGCCAGCCATCCCCATCCACCATCTGGAAGGCCACTTGTTGTCGCCTCTGCTGGCGCAGCCGTGTCCCGCATTTCCTTTCATCGCTTTGCTGGTGTCGGGCGGCCACACGCAGTTGATGCGCGTGGACGGCGTGGGCGCCTACCAGCTTCTGGGCGAAACACTGGATGACGCCGCCGGCGAGGCCTTCGACAAGACAGCCAAGATGATGGGCCTGCCGTATCCGGGCGGGCCGCAGCTGGCCAAGCTGGCCGAGCAGGGCGTGCCGGGGAAATTCAAATTCTCGCGG
>DJWC01000047.1 GCA_002441445.1 Pusillimonas sp. UBA6240 | reverse complement strand
CCGAGCCCGAGACGCCGGTGATGCACACCAGCCTGCCCGCCGGGATGGCCAGATCGACCGACTTCAGGTTGTTTCCGCGGCAGCCTTTGATTTCCAGCCTGGGCACATCCGGCGTGACGGGGCGCCGCGCGGGCAGGGCGATGCGGCGCTGGCCGCTGAGGTATTGCCCGGTCAGGGACGCCGGGTTGGCGGCCAATTCCTGCGGCGTGCCCTGGGCCACTATCCTGCCGCCATGCTCGCCGGCGCCGGGGNNTCGCGCGGGTGCAGGCCGATGGAGGGCTCATCCAGCACGTACATCACCCCGGTCAGCCCCGAGCCTATCTGGCTGGCCAGGCGTATGCGCTGCGCTTCGCCGCCGGAAATGGTGTCGGCGCTGCGGTCCAGCGACAAATAATTCAGCCCCACATTGTTCAGGAACTGGAGCCGGGATACGATTTCGCGCACGATGCGGTCGGCGATTTCCTTTTTCGCTCCGCCCAGGGACAGCGCCTGGAACCATTCCAGGCAGGCGGACAGCGACAAGGCTTCCACTTCGAAAATCGCTTTCCCGCGGCGCTGCCCTTCGCCGGGTTCGTCGCCTATCAGCACATGGCGCGCTTCCGTGCGCAGGCGCGAGCCCTTGCATTCGGGGCAGATTTTGCTGTGCCGATACTTGCCGAGCTCTTCGCGCACCGCGCTGGAATCGGTTTCCCGCCAGCGCCGCTCCAGGTTGGGGATGATGCCTTCGAAAGGGTGCTTCTTGACGGTGCTGCGGCCCTTTTGGTTCAAGTACAGGAAGGATATTTCTTCTTCGCCCGAGCCGTAGAGCACGCGCTCCTGGACTTCCTTGGGCAGATCCTCGAAAGGCGTGTCCAGGTCGAAGCCATAGTGGGCCGCCAGGCTGGTCAGCAGAGTATGGGTGAAGGCGTTGCGCCTATCCCAGCCGCTGACTGCGCCGCTGGCCAGGCTCAGTTCGGGAAAGGCGACCACCCGCCTGGGATCGAAGAAGTCCACGCAGCCCAGGCCGTCGCAGGCCGGACAGGCGCCGACGGGATTGTTGAAGCTGAACAGGCGCGGCTCCAGCTCGGTCAGACTGTGGTGGCAGACCGGACAGGCATAGCGGCTGGAAAACGGCTGCTCGTCGCCGGTGTCCATGTTCAGGGCGATGGCCCGCCCTTCGGCCAGATTCAGCGCGGTTTCGAAGCTTTCAGCCAGGCGCTGCTGGCTTTCGGGCTTGATGCGCAGGCGGTCCACGACCACGTCGAAATCGTGCTTTTCCGTCTTCTTCAAGGGGCCCAGCTCATCGATGGATACCATCTGGCCGTTCACGCGCAGCCGCACGAAGCCCTGCGCCTGCAGGCTGGCGCATTCCTCTTCGAAGCTGCCCTTGCGCGAGCGCGCCAGCGGCGCCAGGATGGCCAGGCGGGTGCCGGGCGCCCAGGCCTGTACTTTGTCGACCATCTGGCTGACGCTCTGCGCTTGCAGAGGCAGGCCGTGCTCGGGACAATACGGGGTGCCCACACGTGCGTACAATAGGCGCAGGTAGTCGTGGATTTCCGTAATGGTGCCTACGGTCGATCGGGGGTTGTGTCCCGCCGACTTCTGTTCGATGGAAATGGCGGGCGACAGGCCCTCGATCAAGTCCACGTCGGGCTTGTCCATGAGCTGCAGGAACTGCCGCGCATANNCGCTGGCCTTCCGCGTACAGGGTGTCGAAGGCCAGCGACGATTTCCCGGATCCCGACAGCCCGGTCACGACCACGAGCTTGCGGCGCGGCAGGTCCACGGAAATGTTCTTTAGATTATGCGTTCTGGCGCCCCGGATGCGTATTGCTTCCATCAGCTTTGAGTCAAGGTTTTCAGAGGCTAACTTGTTACTATAACGCGCGGCCCGATTCCGCGCGCCAGCGTCCAGCTGGCCGGCGCGTCGGGCCGGAACCGGCACAGTGCCGTCAACCTACAGAGTTTTTATGAGTGACCCAGCCGACCAACCCGGCCGTTCCCCGCGAACCAAACTCAAGCTGACCCCGACCGAAAGGCGGGCCAGCATCACCCTGGCCCTGCTGTTTGCGTCCAGGATGCTGGGCCTGTTTTTGCTTACGCCCATTTTCGCCGTGGCGGCGCAATCCCTGCCCGGCGGCAATGATCCCGCGCGCGTGGGCCTGGCCCTGGGCGCCTATGGCCTGACCCAGGCGGTGCTGCAGATTCCGCTGGGCATGGCGTCGGACCGCTACGGGCGCCGGCCCGTCATCGTCGCGGGCATGTTGCTGTTCATCATCGGCGGGGTGATCTGCGCCCTGGCTGAAAACGTGGACTGGATCATCGTGGGCCGCACCATCCAGGGCCTGGGGGCGGTGTCCGCCGCCATCACGGCCTGGGTGGCGGACGCCACCCGCCCCGAAGTGCGCACGCGGGCGATGGCCATGGTGGGCGGCTCCATCGGCATTTCCTTCGCGGTTTCGCTGGTGCTTTCGCCCATGCTGGTGGGGGAATTCGGCTTGTCCGGCCTGTTCTGGGCGATCAGCCTGCTGGGTTTCGTCTGCTTGCTGATTGCCTGCTTCGTCGTGCCCGTCGTGCCTCTGGCCAAGACCCCCATCGTCCAGGCCCGCCCGCGCGACGTGCTGTCGCACGTCGATTTGCTGCGACTGAATTTCGGCGTTTTCTGCCTGCACTTCATCCTGATGGCGCTGTTCATCGTGGCGCCCGGGCTGCTGTCGGCGCTGGGCGGTTATACGTCCGCCAACTTGTGGGAAGTGTATCTGCCGGTCATCCTGATGTCCTTCGTCCTGATGGTGCCCGCGGTGTTCTATACGGAAACCCGCCGCGCCCACAAGATCGCGCTGGAAGCCGCGGTGGCCGGGCTGGGCGTGGTGCTGGCGCTGATGCCGCTGGCCAGCCAGAATTTCTTCGCCACGGTCGCGCTGCTCATAGGCTTTTTCATTGCGTTCAATATTCTCGAAGCCCTGCAGCCCTCGCTGGTGTCCCGCGTCGCGCCCCCGGAATACAAAGGCCTGGCCTTGGGGTTCTACAACACGGCCCAGTCGCTGGGGGTTTTTCTGGGCGGCGCCACGGGCGGGCTGCTGGCTTCATCGGGCCGCGTTTCTGCCGTCTTCCTGCTGGCGGCGGCCCTGGCCTTCACCTGGTTCCTGACGGCGCGCGGCTTTAAGGACCAATCTTGACCACCAGCCAAAGCGCCAGCCTCGCCGTTCACGGCAAGGCCAAGCGAGGCAATATCAATGCGGCGCTAGAGGCGCCCCCTGCGTTGCGGCGAAGAAGCTCCGGCCTTCAGGCCGGGTTCTTCAATGGGCAATTTCAGCCACCGTGCTTCTACGCGCTTTGCTGGCGATCAGGGCGGTAATGGTCGATAATGGTGTTAATTAGAAATCTTCAAAGTTAAAAGGTATTGTCATGGCATCCGTCAACAAAGTCATACTCGTCGGCAATCTCGGGCGCGATCCGGAAGTGCGTTACAGCCCCGACGGCGCCGCGATCTGCAATGTGTCCATCGCCACCACGTCGCAATGGAAAGACAAGGCCACGGGCGAAAAGCGCGAAGAAACCGAATGGCACCGCGTCGTTTTCTACAACCGCCTCGCGGAAATCGCCGGCGAATACCTGCGCAAGGGCCGCTCGGTCTATGTCGAAGGCCGCCTCAAAACCCGCAAATGGCAAGACAAGGACACCGGGCAGGACCGCTATAGCACCGACATCGTCGCCGACCAGATGCAGATGCTGGGCGGGCGCGAAGGCGGCGAGGCCGGCGTGGGCGGCGGCGATTACAACCAGGCGCCGCCCCCGCAGCAGCGCAGCCAGCGCCCCGCCCAGCAGCGTCCGGCCTCCCCCCAAGCCGCCCCGGCAGCGAACCTGGCGGATCTCGACGACGATATTCCGTTCTAAGGCTGCTTGGCGCCGAACGCCAAGCAGGCGGAGGCCGGCCGCCGTTACCAGCCTGGCAGCGGCGTCCGCTACCAATCATTGGCAGCGGCCATTCGATGGTAATCATCCAGCGGCGGTCATTCGGAATCCCCGGCCATGGCGGCTTTCGAAACGGCGGATAGGCGAGCCGCTGAAACAATGCCTGCTTCTGTCGCGCCGCTGCCATCTTTGTCGGCGTAGCCCTTTGGGTTATTCCGCTGCCAGCGCCAGCCGTCGGCGCACATTTCATCCAGCGTACGGCGCGCCTGCCATCCGAGGATGCGGGCCGCGAGGCCGGGGTCGGCCCAGATGGCGTCGATGTCGCCCGGCCGGCGTGCCGCGATATGCAGGGGGATGCGCAAGCCGCTCACCCGCTCGAATGTACGCACCAGCTCCAGCACACTGACGCCCCGGCCCGTGCCCAGGTTCAATGTCAGGCAGCCGGGGCTCTGAAACGCATGCTCCAAGGCCAGCACATGGCCCTCGGCCAGGTCCATGACATGCAGGTAGTCGCGTACGCCAGTCCCGTCGGCCGTGTCATAGTCATTGCCGAATATGGACAGGCGGTCGCGGATTCCCGCAGCCACTTGCGTAATATAAGGAAACACATTGGCCGGCTCGCCCTGGGGGCATTCGCCGATATGGCCGCTGGCGTGCGCGCCTATCGGATTGAAATAGCGCAGGATCGCCACCCCCAAGCCTCGATCCGCCCGGCTCTGGTCGCGCAGCATCTCCTCGATGGCCAGCTTGGTGCGCCCGTAGGGGTTGGCGGGCGTGAGGACGGCTTGTTCGTTCACCGGCACGGCGTCGGGACGGCCATAGACCGTGGCCGAAGAGCTGAACACCATACTGCGTATGCGATGCCTATGCATCGCGCGCAGCAAGCGGACCGACGCGCATACATTGGATTCGTAATACTTCAGCGGAGCGGCCACGGATTCACCGACGGCTTTGCGGCCCGCCAAGTGGATGATGCCTGCGAACGGGCGCTCCATGGACGCATAGCGGTGCATCACCGCATCGGCCGCGCCTTCTTTCGTCAAGTCGACGACTTCGAGCGGTATGGCTTGTCCGGCCAGAGCGGCCGCGCGTTCCACGGCGGCACGGTTGCCATTGCTCAGATCGTCGACCGCGACCGGCCGATACCCGGCTTCTGCCAAGCTGACCAATACGTGGCTGCCGATATAGCCCGCGCCGCCCGTCACCATCACCGTAGCACCCATGTTTTCTTCCTCCGCCCGGCGCTCCGCGCCGCCTGCGGATGGGAGCAACCCTCGTGCCGGTGGAAAGATGGACTGTGAGGACTCGTCTTTGTCGTCCAGCCCGTTTTGACCGGAGGAAACGATGGGACCGTGAGCTTGAGCAATACCGCAGCCGCCCGCAGTCTCGCGGGGCTATCCGTGTACATAGGGGCGGTAATGAGAACCCGTGGCGCTTTGTAAAACTTACCGCTGCGATATATCGAGCCGCCGCGCTTCGGTTGCTGGCGCGTTGTTTGGCTGATTCGAATGCACGAACCAGCCAAACAACGCACTAGGCCATGTATTTCATCAGCTGTTCGATGCTCGACGCTTCATCGAGCGTCTGCACCGCCTGCACCATGCCGCTTTGCGCATCCGGCTTCAGCAGGCCGGCCGTTATGCTCATGAACTTGGGTTCGACCACCGCCCATTTATCCTTGGCGGTGGCGCTGCGTTGCCGCAGGTCGACATGCTGGCGCAGCGTCTGGCCGCTGGCCGTATGGATGGTCGCAATCGCTTCCGGCCAGGCGAGCCCGCTTCCTTCAGAGATCGCGGTCAGCGCGCGCAGCGACCGCAGCCCGGGTTCACGGACGCGCGCGTCTGTGAAGTCTTCCGCGCGCGCCTGGCCATAGGCCAGCGCCTGCGCCATGGCGTGGGGCAGGCTGAATTTGGCTTCCATGCCGGTGTTCGGCTCCGCGATGCGGGCGTTTTCTATGGAGTTGCGGCTGACTTCGCCCCGCATGGAATGCACTTGGTCGGCTCGCAGGCCATGTTGCGCCCTCAAGGCCAGCACCGCTTCGATCAAGGCCTGCGTGCAAAACGAAGAGGCATGCGTTTTATACAGGATGCCGTACATGGACCATGGCCGGCTGCCGACGCTCCAGTCGGTCAAGGCGAAGCGCCACGCCGGTTTGTTCCATGCGGGGTCATCCGATGAAACCGCCCCGAAGCCGTAGCTGCCGCCCAGGATATCGCTTGCGCTGGTGAAGCCGCGCGCGGCCAGCAAGGCGGCCATGATGCCGTTGCGGGCGGCCAGGCCCGCGTGCAGCGGCTTGGTCATCGTGCCGAAGGTCTCCTTCAGGCCGCAAGCCTGCGTGCCCGCAATCCCCAGCGCGGCTACTGTCTGTTCATCCGACAACCCCATCAGGACGGATGCGGCGATCGCGGCGCCGAAGTGGCCCAGCGTTCCCGTGGCATGCCAACCGCGTTTGTAATGGCTGGGATTGACGGCGGCGCCGATACGGATCTCGGCTTCGATGCCCAAGGCTATGGCGCGCAGCAGTTCGATGCCGCTCTTGCGCGCATGCTCGGCCACCGCCAGGGCGGCCGCCACGACCGGCGCGCTCGGATGCATGGCCGAAGCGATATGCATGTCGTCGAAATCCAGCGCGTGAGCGGCGGCGCCATTGACCAGCGCCGCCTCGTGCATCGGCCCTCGGCGGCCGCGCCTCCATAGCGTGGCCTGAGGCGCGCCTTCGAATACGGCGAGGGTTTTATCCAGAATGTCCACCAATTCCTGGCTTTGGCCGGCGGCCGCTACCCCCAAGGTATCCAGCAAGCAGGCTTTGGCGGTATCGATGGCTTCCTGCGGGACATGGCCCGCGCGGGCGGCTGTCAGAGCCTGCACGAACTCAGCGGTGACGCTTTTCATAAGGCAATCGCCCCCGTCATTGGCGCTTGATTTCGCCGCCGGAATCGTCCACCACCTTGTTCCACTTGGCGATTTCCTCTTTTACCACTGCCGCGAAGTTTTCCTTGGAGCGGACTTCCACGACCAGCCCTTGGTCGCTCAGGCTTTTCAGCACTGCGGGATCCTTCAGCGTTTCCTCTATTGCAGCGTGTATCTTGTCGATGATGGCGGGTGGCGTTCCGGCCACGCCCCATATGCCCAGCCAGATGTCCGCCGCATAGCCCGGCACGGTTTCCGAAATGGCGGGAAGATCCGGCAAGGTCTTCAAGCGCTGTCCGGATGTCATGGCGATGGGCTTGAGCTTGCCTCCTGAAATAAAGCCCTGGGACGCGGGCAGCGAGGCAAACGATAGAGGCACTTCACCGCCCGCAACGGCGATCAAGGCGGGGGACGTGCCGCGGAAAGGCACGTGCAGCATGTCTATATTGGCCATCTTGCTGAACATGGCCGCGAACAAATGGTTCGGCGACCCTATGCCCGCGGAGGCATACTGCAGCTTGCCGGGGTTTTGCTTCGCATAGCTGATCAGCTCGCTGATCGACCCTATCGGCAGACTGGGGTTCAGCAGCACCAATGTGGGAATCACGCCTATGGAGGTGATGGGTATGAAGTCTTTGATGGGATCATAGGGCAGCTTGCTTTGCACGGCCGGGATGATGCCGAACTGGTTGCTGGAGATCAGCAGGGTGTAGCCATCCGGCTTCGCCCGCGCGGCGCTTTGGTTGCCGATGATGCCGCCCGCGCCCGCCTTGTTATCGATGATGACCGGCTGCCCGAGCGCTTTTGCCAGCCTTTCCGACATGGCGCGCGCGGCGAGATCCGTGCCGCCGCCCGGCCCCGTCGGCACGACGAGCGTGACGGGGGCCGAAGGATAGTCGGCCGCCCACCCGGCTCCCATAACGCCAGCCAGCAGGCACGTCAGCATGAGGCGCTGCATTTTTTTCTGGAAATTGAGCATGTTTGTCTCCTCGTTGTATGGAGAGCCTCAGGGCGCAAGCCCCTGGCGCTCGCTATAAGACCGGATGGTCCGTGCCATCTCGTTAGTGACGATCATCACGCCTTCGTCCAGGCCCAGGCCGGGCTTGCCCAGGAATTCCACAGGCTGCACGGCGAGTGCAACATGCGCCGCCACGCGGGCGGAAATATCCGTTTCATTGCAGCTTCCGCCCAGATACACGCCGACCCCGCCATCCTTGCAGCTCATGCAGGCTTCGACGGTATTGTCTACGCCACCCAGATCGGGCATCTTGATCTGGATGAGATCGCAGCAGCCCTCCTCGACGAAATAGGCGACATCCTCGCGCGTATTGCACCATTCGTCGGCGATCAGCCTGATGCGGGATCCGGAGCGCTGTAGCGCATCGCGCAGGCGTCCCATCAGCCTGACTTGCGGCTCGCGGGCGCCGGCGTCCAGGGGATCTTCGAATAGCACCGGGTAGGGGCCGCTCGCGTCTTCCACGCGCTTCAGGTAGCTGACCGCCGCATCCAGATCTTCACCCACGCGTTCCGACAACAAGCCGTGCAGATCGTAGTGCAGAGTGGGGAAAAAGCCGGGCGCGCCGATCTCCTGGACACGCTTGCTGATCCAGCCGGCATACTCCGGCAAGGCGTCCAGTTGATCCAGCCGCACCATGGCGGTCTGCGGGAAATAGGGCAGTTCGCGCAATATGGCCTTGTCGATGTTCTCGTACCAGTTGCCCCCGCAGGAACCGAGCAGGTCGCAGGGTTTCGAGGCCAGCGCCAAGCCATATTCGGCTGCGAGCACCTCGGCCATGGTCAGCCTGCGGTCGGCAGCGACGTATTGCAGCAGTATCTGCGACATCCCGTAGCGCAAGGCCATGTGCAGCCGGTGGCCATCGATGGACATTTCGTCGATTTGGCGCGCCGCTGCGCGGAAGGAAGATATATCCCACCGGCGGAGCCATGCCGATAGCGGCCCTTCGGCCTGGGCAATGAGCTCCGCGGCGATGGGGGCCTGCTGCCGCCCCGACCGGAACGCATGATTGACGGTGGCGCAGTCGCCATGGATTTCGCGGCCGTCGTCGGCCTGGGCGGTAAGCAGCACCGTAGAGCTGACTTGGATGATGGACGTGAAACCGGGAGTCAGCGGCGTGCCGCGGTACAGAAAGCCGTCGCGTTCCGCGCCGCGGGCGATGGCTTCCTGATCGCGCCAGTAGTAGCCGCCTATTCCCTCTGTGGCCATGAGCCCCGAAATTTTCATTTACCGCCCTCCTCCTGTGTACTGAAACATCGTTGGCGGAAGTATGGATGGTCCGGTTTTATATGTCATTCAATGAAATGTAAATTCCATTATTCGGAATATTAAAAGACGAGTGCGGCCCCGGCTCAAGGAAGGCGTGATCAGATAAAAAGGCGGGTGCGAGGCTCGAGCGGAGTGCTAGATGCGGATGCGGAACGCCGTGTGCAGCAAGCTGCATGCAGGAAGCGGGACGGGGAATAGGAAATGGAGGATAGGAAGAAGGAATAGGGAGGGCAGAATGGGAAATGGGCGAAGCCCGCCGCGGAAAACGGGCGCGCGGCCAGTCAGCGGGAGCGGACGATTCTGGTGCCGCTCAGCACATCGGAAAGTTCGCGCGCCTCTTTGACGACCAGCCGCGCCAGGTCGCTTTCCCGAGATTCCGGGTAGCGCATGCGTGGAATGAACAGCGAGAAGCAGCCCACGATGCGGTTCGATGGACCGAAAATAGCCGCTGAAACACCCGCCGCGCCGTCTATCTTCTCGCCCCGCTTGCTGACGGAAAAGCCTTGCTCACGGATGAGCGCCAGTTCTTTAGTCAGCGCCCGAATGGGGAGGGGAGGCAGCCCGGTCGGAGAGCGCGGTTCTTTCTTCAACAGGCTTTTTATACGTTCGGGAGGCAGGTGGGCCAAGATCGAATGCCCCGAAGCGCCCCAAAGAACGGATACCGGCTTGTACAAATCCAACTGATAGCGCAACTGCTGCGGCGACTCGACGCTGGCGGCGAACACCAGCGTGGCGTCGTCATCGCGATACAGCCCCAGCGCGCAGGACTCGTTGGTATAGGCCACGATGCGATGCAAAGACGCGGTCGCCAGTTGCACCACGTTCACCTTGTTCGCAATCATGGCTCCCAGGCGGTACATCTCCGGCCCGAACTCGTAGCGGCGCGCGCCATGCACGCGTTGCATCATATCCAGCGCCATCAACTGCTGTATCAGCCGGTGCGCCGTGCTTTGCGGAAGCTGCAGCTCGTCGGCGATTTCCTTGATGCCCACATCGCCTTCTTTGGAGGCCAGATAGCTGATCAGCTTGACGATGCGCTCGACGGTGCCGCGTTCGTTTTCCATATCGTTCCGTGCCGCAGTCCCGCTTTATTTATTTATGAATGGTAAGGAAGTCCGCCACGCCTATCCGCGAGGGGCGGAACTGATTGGCCGGAGCGTCCGGGTCTTCGTACCCCATCGACATGCCGCATACGACGACCTCGGATGCCGGAATGTTCAGGTGCCGCTTGACGATATCCGGATAGTTGGCCAGCGCCGCCTGGGGGCAGGTCGCCAGGCCATGCGCTGTCGCTACCACCATGATGCTCTGCAAAAACATGCCATAGTCCAGCCAGCTGCCTTTGCCCAGATCGTCGTCTATGGTGAAAAGAAGAACGCAAGGCGCGCCGAAGAATGCATAGTTCCTGGCATGCTGATGGGATGACGCCGCTCTGTCTCCCTTGGCTATGCCCAGCGTGCTGTACAGGCCCCAGCCTGTAGCGCGCCGCCGCTCTTGATAAGGGCTGCGCCAGGTCGTCGGATAATAGTCATACTCGCGTTCCGCAGGCGTCCCGTCATAGTGCGCCCGGGTCAGCGCCGCCGAGAGCGCGTCGCGGCTGGCCCCCGTAAGCAGGTGCGCTTTCCAGGGCTGGATATTGCTGCCGCTGGGCGCATAGGCCGCCACGGAAAGGATACGTTCCACCAGCTCCAGCGGAACCGGCCGGGGCAAAAACCCCCGCACGCTTTTGCGTGAACGAACGGCGTGTTCTACGGGATCGGGGCAAGCCAGGGGCGTATTTGCGTCCATATAACTGTCACGTCTCCTGCGGGGAAGGTCCATTGGACCGAAGAGCATTGTTATACAAGCGCGCGCCCCGGCACGCCAGCATTATCTCAATTCGCCGGCGGCCGCGGCGATCGCGGCCGGTTTTTCACCGGCCCCCCGCAGGATTTGCGGCGTCCCTCACAACTGCTCTATCTTCACGGGGAAAAGCTCCTCCATCCTTTCCGTGCGCATGATGTGATAGACGTTGAAACGGTAGGCGGTGCCCACCGATACTTCGGGCGGAGTGAACGCGAAGGCTAGATTGCCGCCGGTGGAAAGCCGGCCTTCGTAGCCGAAATGCAACAAGTACTGCTTCATGGTCCGCATGACTTCCCCCGCGCGGTTGGCGGTGGGCGCGATGCACTCGATCAACAGAAAGACTTCAGCGGGCGTGGGCGCGTCGGGCTGGCGGTCGGTGACCCCGTCTATGCCATAGACGCGCCAGTTGAGGGAATAATCCTCGGGCGCATCTTCGCATACCAGTTCGCGGACGACTTTCGACACCTCGGCGAGAATTTCTTGATGCCGTTCGATGAAGCGGGGGTCGGCGGCTCCGCAGAGCAGGGCCGCGCGCTCGCCCACCCGCCGGGAGCCTTCGATCTTGATGGTGTGCCGGGCCGCGGGCACCCAGCGCGCGCCGCTGATGCGGGTGCGCCGCTCGTCGACGCGCTCATAGCGCGCATCATGCAGCTCCGCGCGCCCTTCCGGTTCGATGATGACGAAGGGATCGCTTTGCTCATAGAGACTGTGGGCCGCCACGGAAACCGGCGTGGCGCTGCGTTGCGGCGCCATGCTCTCGAGCGTGAAGCCTTCGTCGTCCAGCGTGGCCAATATGGCGTCGCGGCCGCCGGGCACGCAGCAGATCGACGCGCATTCGATGATCTTCGCCATGTGCACCGCCAAGCCGGTGGGGAAGCCCAGCATGACGGGCAGCGTGGAAAAGATCGCGGTATCGCAGGCGCGCCCGGCGATGAGCACGTCGATATCCGCCTCGAATGCCTGCTGGAAGGACGACATGCCCATTTGGCCGACGATATGGGCGGCTGCCTGGACTTCGTCTTCGCTCAGGGGCGGCATGCCGTCGATGCCCTCGACGCTCCCGGCCCGGATGGCTTCGATGATAATGTCTTTGGGGATGTCGCCCGGGATGTAGGCGAGGCGGAAGCTGAGCTTCTGCTCTTCGGCGATCTCGCGGATCAGCGCCAGGGTTTGCTCCAGATGGGGCGCGGCGCCCGCCGAGCCCGCCGACCCGATCACCAGCGGTATGTCGTGCTTGCGGGCTGCGGTCAGCACCTTGCGCAGATCGCGCTTGGTGGATTCGCGCGCCGTCGCCATATTGCCGCTGCCCAGGTAGTACGGGCCGATGTCGATGGAGCCCATGTCGCAGCCGATGAGGTCGGGCTTGCGCTCCAGCCCGGCGTTGAAGGGCCCGCTGGGGATGCCGTATCCCAATTGGCCGGAGGCGCCCAGCAGACGCAACGGGCGGCGCTGGGGCAGCGCGGCGAATTCCCTGAGAATGCGGCCGGTGGCGCTCATACTTCCACCTTGAACAGGCGCGCATGCTGCTGCGCTCCGTAGACGTCACGGTCGCCCGGATCGCCGGCCGTCACTTTGCGCGGTATGGCGATCTTGATGGCGCGCGCAACCGGATACTCCAGGATGCGGACTTTATCGACAGGCGTGGCATAGAGCCGGCCGATCAATTCGGCATTCAGGGCGCCGGACCGGATGACATGATTGTAGTCGTCGTCGTTGTTGAACATGATGTCCAGTGTTGTGCAGCGCGGCCCCGCGTTCTTGCTGCGGATGACGCGGGCGATATCTTGCAGGTACATGGTTGACCTCTGTGTTGCTTCGGTGATTCGGTTGCTTCAGTTCGCGCTCGCGCCGGACGCCTTGATCACTTGGCCCCAGCGTTCGATATCGGCCTTGAGTACCTTCGCGAAGTCGGCCGGCGTGGCGTCGAATTCCACTTTGCCGCCGTCATTGGCGTATCCCTCCTGGATTTCCGGCTTCTGCAGGGCCTTGAGGGCGGACTTGCTCAGCGTGTCGAGGATGGCCGGCGGCGTGCCCTTGGGGGCGAAGAGCGCGATCCATACGGACATCTCGGCGTTCTTCATATTCAATTCTTCAACAGTGGGGACATCCGGCATTTGCGGGGAGCGTTCCGGCGATGTGATGGCCAATGCCTTCAGCCGTCCGTCTTTCACATGGGGCATGACGACCGGCACGTTGCCGAAAATCATGTCCACGCGTCCCGCCAGCACGTCCGCCATCGCGCGGGACGTTCCCTGGTAAGGCACGTGCAGCAGTTTGATGCCCGCCGTCTGCGCCAGCACTTCGGCGGACAGGTGGGCCGTGGTGCCCACGCCGCCCGATCCGTAGGTCAGCGGCTTGTCTTCGCGTTTCTTGGCCAGGGCCACGAGTTCGGCCAGCGTGCCGACCTGCAGCGAGGTGGGCACGACCAATACATTCGGGAAGGCTGTGATGCGGGTAATGGGTTCGAAGTCGGCGACGGGATCGTAGGCCAGGTTTTTATAGATCGCCGGGTTCATCGCATGGGTGTTCAGCGTGCCGGCAAGCAGGGTATAGCCGTCGGGCGCAGCCTTGGCGACATACTCGCTGCCGACCGCGCCCCCGGCGCCGCCCCGGTTTTCTATGACGAAGGATTGGCCCAGGTCTTCGGACATGACCTGGGCAATGCGGCGGGCCGAGATATCGGCGCCGGTGCCGGCCGGGAACGGAACGACCAGCCGGATAGGCTTGTCGGGGTAGGCGGCCAGGGCGGAGGGGGCGGCGGCGAACGCGCCGGCGCATAGCAGGGTCGCCGCCATGGCGCGTTTGAACATGCTGTTTGTGCTCATCGATGGTGTCTCCGGTTTGTTGGTCTTGCTGGCGGATACGCCTGTCATGACCCGGGGTTGGAAGATGGGGAATCAGTGGAAGGCGGGGCTTCGGGCAGCGGCGGTTCATGCAGCTTGACGGCTATGCCGGTCAAGTCGGCGCTGGCTGGCGGATAGCGCTTCATCACCAGCGGGTCGTGCCCCGGCACGATGTGGGCCGGGCTGGAGGCTTGGGCGCGCAGGCTGTCGAACCCTTCCAGCATCTGGCCCACATGGAAGGCGGTGGAGAAGGGCCGGCCGCTTTCGAAATTTTCATAGAAATGGCTGACATCGGAAGCCAGGACGACCCAGCCGCGTTTTGTATGGACGCGGGCGAACTGCAGGCCGGCGGTGTGGCCGCCGGCCCAATGAACGCTGATACCGGGAGCGACTTCGCCCGCGCCTTGGTGGAAATAGACGCGTTGCCGGTAATTCAGGCGCACCAGCCCGCAGAAGGAGTGCGACAGCCGCGGATAATGCATGTAGCGGCCGGTGGCATACTGCAGCTCCGACTCCTGCAGGTGGAAGCGCGCCGCCGGAAAACGGTCGAAATTGCCCGCGTGGTCGTAGTGCAGATGGGTGAGGATGACGTGATGGACTTGTTCCGGCCGCACGCCCAGGGCATCCAGCGCCTGGACGGGGCAGCGCAGGTAAGTGCGGCCCCCGCGCTTGCGGCAGACTTCCTCCGTGAAGCCGGTGTCGATGACGACGGTACAGTCCTTCCCCTTGGCGAGCCAAATGTAATAGTCCATGGGCATGGGGGCGTCATGCGGGTCGCCGCCGATGAAATGATCGCGGCGGCGCCCATCGCGCGTCGCGTAGCGCAAGGCATAGACTTCGTATTCTGGCAGGATGGTCATGCGGTAAATTCGAGGGTGGGCGCGTCGGGCGGAGCCGGCGAGGGGATGTCAAATATGGACGTCAAGTATAGGTAGGCAGCCGGCTCTTGCGGCCAGGCTTTATTTAAAACACTCGTTCCTATCGGTTAATGGTGATGCATCAGGTCGACACCCATTTTTTCTTGCTGATCATCAAGCACGGAAGCATTTCATCGGCGGCGCGCGCGCTGGGGATGTCGCCGCCCGCGCTTTCGAAGCGGCTGGCGCAACTGGAGCAGCGGCTGGGGGTGCAACTGATTCAGCGCAACACGCGGCGCATGAGCCCCACCCATGAAGGCCAGCTCTATTACGAACAAGCCTCGCGGCTGCTGGCGGAGTTCAATGCCCTGGAGCAGGACATCATGACGCGGCGCTCCGAACCGGCCGGCGTGTTGCGCGTCAATGCGCCGCTGAATTTCGGCCGGGTGCGGGTCGCGCCCCAAGCTGGAAGTCGAGCTGATTCTCTCCGATCATCCGTATGATTTGATCGAGGGTGGTTTCGACGCGGGCATCAGGTTCGGCACCATCCCCGATTCGCGCCTGCGGGCCCGCCGCCTGGCCTCCAACCGCCGCTATCTCTGGGCCGCGCCCGGGTATCTGCAGGAATACGGCGTGCCGGTCTGCCCGCGGGACCTGATGCATCATCAATGCATCATCGTGCCGCGCAGCGACGATACCTACGGCGTATGGACGTTTTCACGGGATAACGCTGTGGAAAGCGTCAAGGTGCAGGGCAATTTGCGCTGCAACGACAGCGAAGTGGCCATGGCATGGGCGCTGGAAGGCCGGGGCATACTGATGCGTTCGGCCTGGGATACGGGGCGCTATGCGCGCAGCGAGGAACTGAAGATCGTGCTGAGGGATTACGAACTGCCCAACCGCGACGCTTTTGTGGTTTTCGCCGGCGGCGTGGTCAGCGCCAAAGTTCGCAGTTTCGTCGATTTTGCGGTGCAAGAGCTCTCGAGCCTGGATGTGATGGTAGACCCCGGCGCGAGCGCATGACTCTAAATGGGCGCGATCCGGCTGCATTGCGGTTCGAGCCCTACGAGTTCGGCTGTGGCATCAGGCCATCAAGGCGGCACTTCCGGGCTGTCCTTCAGCGGGAGGTCGTCGCGTATCGGCACGGTCTGGCGTTCGATCATGCGATGCACGCGGGGCGGGTTCTTGCCGCGATGCAGGGCCAGCAGCTTTTCATAGGAATCCGCATCGGCGAATGTGCGGCGCTGATTGTGGCGCACATATTCCACCCACGTCGGGACGTGGTAGGTTTCCGTCCAGATGCTGGGGTTTTCCAGGTCGCGCAGCAGCGCCCATTGGCGCGCGCCGTCCCGGATGCGGATGCGGCGCCGTATGGCCATCTGGTCGAGGAAGGCGCCGATATCCTGCTGCGCGATTTCATAATCGACCATGATCATGATGGGGCCGCTGCGGGGCCTCAGGTCCAGCCGCAACTGGGGCTCGTTGAAGCGTCCCAGCGGATCCAGGTTCAGCGTGCCGAATTCCGGCAGCTTGTAGCGCAAGCCCGTGGCGGCGCCCAGGACCATGACCGCGCCGGCCGTGATCAGGGCGCTGTCCGTGCCATGCGCATCGGCAATGACGCCCCAGAGCCAGCTGCCGGCCGCCATGCCGCCGAAGGTCGCCGTCTGGTAGATGGACAACGCGCGCCCGACCACCCAGCGCGGTGTGGAAAGCTGCACCGTCACATTGAACAGGGATAGGGTCAGCACCCAGCAGGCGCCCGCCGGCATCAGGAGCAGGCAGCTCAGCCACATCTGGCGGCTGTAAGCCAGCGCCGTCACGCTAGCCGCAAAGACCAGGAAGGCGCCTCGTACGATGGTTTCGTTGCGCCAGCGTTCGCGCACGTGCGCGTTGGAAAAAGCGCCCGCTATGGCGCCGGCGCCGAAACAGCCCAGAATCACCCCGTAGGAAAAGGCGCCGCCTTCGACCAGGTCGCGCGTGACCAAAGGCAGCAGCGCCAGGGCCGAGACGGCGGAAAGCCCGAAGACGAAGCTGCGGAACAGCACTTTTAGCAAATTGGGCGACATGGCGATATAGCGCAAGCCGGCCGACATCGCGCTGCCGAAAGTTTCGCGCGGCAGCGTGCTGGCGGGCCGCTGCGGCTTCCAGCGTATCAGGGCCACGATAAGCGCGATATAGCTTACGGCGTTCAGGGCGAAAGCCGTGGCCGCGCCGGCAACGGCGACTATCATCCCCCCTATGGCCGGCCCCACGCTGCGCATGAGGTTGTAGCTCATGCTGTTCAGGGTGACCGCGCCGGACAGGTCCTCGCGGGGAACGATATCGCCCATGGAGGCCTGCCACGAGGGATTGTGCAGGGCGGTGCCGCAGCCGATGAAGAAGGTGAACGCCAGCAGCAGCCAGGGAGTGAGCCAGCCGGCCACGGCGAAAATCGCCAGGCAGGCGGACACGGCCATCATCAGGATCTGCGCGACCAGCATGATGTTGCGGCGGTCGAAATTATCGGCCAGCGCCCCGGCCGCCAGGGAGAAAATCATGATCGGCAGAGTGGTGGCCGCCTGCACCAGCGCCACCATGTCGTCCGAATTGGAGATCATGGTCATCATCCAGCCCGCGGCGACCGTCTGTACCAGGCCCCCCAGGTTGGACGCCAGCGTAGCCGTCCATAGCGCACGGAACGTAGCGTGTCGAAATGGTGCTAGGGGTGATGCTCTTTCGGGCATCTGGAAACTCCTGTGTGCGCACGCCCGTGGTGCTGATTATTGTATTGTTTATTCTAGCAGCAGATGCTCTGAGGTATGCGGCAGCGCCAAGGACGGAAACGTGGTTGGCGCAAGGCCGGGCTGTCGGAACTGTCCGGAACTGGCATTTGGTCCAGCGTCTGTTTACTATACCGGCGAATAATCCTGTAAGCGATTCCAGACCTTGCCCACTCCACTCACCCCTGATGCGCTGTTCCGGAAGCTTTCACTGCGAGCCCTGCGTGTTTTCGATCAAGTGGCAGAGCACGGCTCCACGGTGAAGGCATCGGAAGTCCTGAGCCTTAGCCAGTCTGCGGTGACGAAGGCCATCCAGACGCTGGAGCAAACGCTTGGCATCCAGCTTTTCGTGCGCACCAACCACGGCATGACGCCGACGGATTATGCGCGCATCCTGAGGCAGCGGGTCAAACTGGTCTTGGCGGATTTCAGCGACCTTGCCAATGAGACCAATTCATTCCTGGAAGGGGATTCGGGCCAAGTAGCCGTCGGTACCTTGATATCATCGACCTTGCGTTTTTTGCCGCTTAGCATATCCCTGCTTGAAAAAACGGCGCCGCGCATCAGCGTCAGCGTACAGGAAGGCACGGTCGAGCAATTGTTTCCTTTGCTCCTGTCGGGGCAGATCTCGGTCGTTGTGGGTCGCGTTTCCTATTCGCCTTTTACCCCCTACCCTTGGATGCGCGACGGCCAAGTCAAGTCCGAAGCCTTGCTGGACGAGGTGCTGTGCCTCGTCGTGGGTAAACACCATCCGCTGGCTCCCGAAAACAGCGTGTCCTTGAAGCAGCTATGCGCCTATCGGTGGGTGTTGCCGTCCATGCCGTCGCCCACGCGCCATCTGGTCGAAAAGATGTTCGAAGACGCTGGCCAGGAATTTCCCCGCCATGCTACTGAATCCCTTTCCCTGCTGTCCAATCTGGGGATCCTGTTGAATTCCGACGCGGTGGCGGCGCTGCCCAGCACCGTCGCGCTGGAATTCCGCCGGTTGGGGTTGGTGCATATACTTCCTGTGTCAAAAACTATAGCCTTCGGGCAAATCGGCTATTCCGTCCATGCAAGCCGGCCTCTTACACCAGCGGCCTTGCGATTCATAGGAAGCTTGAAAGAGGCCGCTGCCATCATCCGTAAGGAATAGCGTTTTTTCCAGTCGCGCCCTTTGGCTATGAACAAAGGGAATACCGGCCTCGAAAATATTCAGTATCGACAATGCCTTGCACTCTCTAAGATGCAGCCATGCATTTACAAGGAGCTAAGGGAATGGCAAGCAAGGCTATGGCGGAAACCTCGCCCGAGTACTTTCTGATGATGACGTTCGAGATTTCTTCGGACCAAGAGGCATTGTTCAATGAAATCTATGACGCTGAGCATGCCCCCTACATACTTCAGGTGGAAGGCGTGCATAGCTGCCTGCGGTTCGTTGACGCCAGTCCGAGTGCGGATGGATGGCTTGTCTACTC
Organism: Pusillimonas sp. UBA6240; assembly: GCA_002441445.1. GTDB lineage: Bacteria > Pseudomonadota > Gammaproteobacteria > Burkholderiales > Burkholderiaceae_B > UBA6240. The sequence continues at coordinate 10,208 of DJWC01000047.1, read as the reverse complement.
CACGCTGTACCGATTCGGCCGGCCTGATCTTCCCGATAGCGATGCATGGAAGGCGGCTTCCGACCGCGGACGATGGAAGGACTTGATACGTCCTTACGTAAAGTCCAGACAGCGCCGCCTGGGCAAAATCGTCATTGAGTACAGAACCTGAATCCGGTATGACCGGCAGGCAGCGTGCATGGATCAAGGGAGATCATTGTGACTGCAAGTCATCTATATTTGAAAATGGCCGCGGCGGCGTTGGCCGGCCTATGCCTGATGCCGGCCGGCAAGGCGGCAGAGGCTTACCCGGCCAAGCCCGTTACGATAGTCGTGCCCTACGCGCCTGGCGGACAGGGAGACGTCATGGCGCGTATTGTGGGCGAACGCCTGAGTGTGGCATTCAAGCAGCCCGTCATCGTCGAGAACAGGCCCGGCGCCAGTGCGACTCTCGGTACCAAGCGTGTGGTGGACGCGGCGCCCGACGGGTATACGCTGCTAATGGGACAGACCGGAGAAATCGCGGTCAACGCTTCCGTATTCAAACGGTTGGATTATGAGCCCTTGAAAGACTTGAAGCCCATCGTTCTGGTTGCTAACGCACCTCTGGTGCTGGCGGCGCCTGTTGCGGCGGGGTTCTCCGACCTGGATGGATTGCTCAAGGCGGCTCGCGAGCAGCCCGGCCGCATTACCTATGCCTCCACCGGCAATGCCACGCCAGGGCGCCTGGCGTCTGCCGCCCTGGCACTGGGCACCAAGACGGAACTGTTGAATGTTCCCTATAAGAGCGCAGGCCAGGTGATGACGGATTTGCTCGGCAATCACATACATTTGTTTTTTGTCAGCACATCAGCTTTCCGGCCCCACGTTGAGGGCGGAAAGCTCAAGGCCATCGCCGTTGCCACGCCGCAGAGAATCGGAGCATTCCCCGATGCGCCCGCCATTGCCGAGAAGGCGGTGCCGGACTTCAGTTACACCTTATGGGCGGGGCTGTTTGCTCCGGCAGGTACGCCTGATTCCATCACTGCGCGTCTGAACGAGCTCGTCAATCAGATCATGGCCGAACCGGAAATCCGCCAGCGCCTCGATGCGGATGGGAGCGCCGTTCCCGCCAATACGCCTGCTGAGTTCGAGCAGTTCGTGCGCAAGGAAGTCCAAAAATACGCGGCCCTGGTCAAGGAAGCAGGAATTCAAGCTGAATAGGGGCAGCCCGCACGGTGACGTGCATCCGCAGCCATCCGAGGAAGGTTCAACCCGCACTGGCGGAAAAGTATGGAGACAATATGAAATTTCCTAAAAGCATGTTCAAGCTCGCCGTGACGTCGATGCTGGCTTGTGCCATCCCGGCAGCGCTGGCCCAGTCTTTTCCGTCCAAACCGATTAAAGTCGTTGTTGGTTTTCCAGCAGGCGGCGGTACGGACACCTTTACGCGCCTGATCGCCGCCGAAATGACGAAGGAATTAGGCGAGTCGGTTGTAGTCGAGAATAGATCCGGCGCAAATGGGGTCATCGGTGCCACCCATGTAGTCAAGTCCGCGCCTGACGGCTACACCTTGATGATGGCGGTGTCCACGCACATTATGAACGCGTTCTCGTACAAAGATCTGCCGTTCGATGTCATTGAGGATTTCACGCCCATATCTGCGTTGGCGACCACACCCTATGTGCTGACCGCAAACAAGGATTTTCCCGCCAACACGGTCAAAGAGCTGATTGCGATGGCGCAATCCAAGCCCGGCACAATCAATTACGCGTCGTCCGGCAGCGGCTCCACCCCCCATCTTTTTCAGGCCTTGATGAACGAGCAGGCAGGGATCAATCTGACACATATACCCTACCGCGGCGGTGCGCCGTCGTTGAACGATTTGCTGGGTGGTCAGGTGGCATTGCTGATGCAAAGCACGGTGCAAAGCCTGCCCTATATCAAGGATAAGCGTGTCAAGGCGCTGGCTGTCACGTCGGCCAGCCGCAGCGATGCTTTGCCCGATGTGCCCACGATAGCCGAGTCCGGTATCCCAGGCTATGACGCCGAAATGTGGTGGGCGGTACTGGGACCCAAAGGGATACCAGCCGAAATACAGCACAAGCTGGAAACGGTGCTTGTAGGGATAGTCAACAAAAAAGAGGTCAAGGAATTTCTTGCTTCGCAAGGAGCGCGGTCGATTGGCTCATCCGCGGCTCAATTGACCGGCATCATGAAGGACGAATATGCCAAGTGGGAGCCCTTGTTCAAACGCGGATTGATCAACTGATCGCCGCCGGGAAGGGGCGGGACAAATCCGGTTAGCAGAGGGGGAATGGCGTGCGCATTGATTGCGAAGTTCATATTGGCGATTTTCAGGGCGATCTCTATTCTTGGCTGGGGCGCAAGATAGATAGCGAAGAACTCGAAGCCGTGATGGATGACCATGCTTTCGACATGGCGATAGTGATGCCCTCCGTGGCGCAGTTCCCCGACAATGACGCCGTGGGCAGGGCTATCAAGGGCAGAGCCAGGCTGCTGGGTTTTGCGATGGTGAATCCCTATGCCGCCGACGGCGGGACCTATGAGCTGGAGCGCGCCGTCGGAGAGTGGGACGCGAGGGGCTTGAAGCTGGTTCCCCTGCGCCACGGCTACGATTGCGACAGCAGCGTACCCATGCGTGTCATGGAACTTGCGCAGCGCCTGGACCTGCCTGTGTCCATTCATTCAGGCGCGCACTACTGCCTGCCGTGGCAGATCGGGGCATTGGCGCGCAGATTTCCGTCTGTGCCCATCATCATGGATCACATGGGTTGGCGCTATTACGTAGAAGGTGCGATTGATGTCGCCCTGACGACACCGAACGTCTACCTGGAAACGGCGCTGGTCAGCATGCCCGGTTATATACGCCAGGCCGTCGACAGGCTCGGCGCGGACAGGGTGATATACGGCTCGGACTATCCCACCGGCCATCCCGGCGCGATGATGGAGGTCGTCAAGGCTGCGAAGCTCGATGGCGAGTCCGAGTCCATGGTGTTGGGCGGCAGCCTGGCCCGAATTTTGAAACTTTGACCACGCAGGCTTATTCCATGACTTCGGCCCGATTGTTCAGCCCCGTCACCTTCAGGAGCGTAACCGCCCGCAATCGGATCATGGTGTCACCCATGTGCCAATATGCGTCGGTGGACGGTGGACCGACGGATTTTCATCTGGTGCATCTCGGACAATTCGCGTTGGGCGGCGCCGGCATCGTGTTTTGTGAAGAGACCTCTGTAGAGGAAATCGGCCGCAAAACCCATCAGTGCGCGGGCTTGTATTCCGACGCCCATGTCGTGGCGTATCGACGCGTGAATCAATTCTTGAAGCGGCATGGGGCCGTCACGGGAATTCAGTTGGGCCACGCGGGAAGAAAAGGGTCAAGCAGAGAGCCCTGGGATGGCTTCGAGAGTTTGAATAGCGCCGACGCGGCGGCCGGGCGAGGACCTTGGCGGACAGTGTCCGCCAGCGCAATTGCCTCCCATCCGCAGGCGCCAGCTCCCCATGCCTTGGATCGCGGCGACATTGCCCATTTGATACAGGCATGGCGCAGCGCTGCGCTACTTGCGGCCGAAGCGGACTATGACATCGTTGAAGTCCATGCCGCCCACGGCTATTTACTGCATCAGTTCCTGTCGCCCCTGGCAAACAGGCGCGATGATGCCTATGGCGGCGGCCTCGAGGGGCGAATGCGCTTGTGCCTGGAAGTAGTCGAGGCGGTGCGGCAAGTGTGGCCTGAAGATCGTCCAGTATTCGCCCGTATTTCAGCCACCGACGGCGACGGTAGCGGGTGGGACATGAATGATACCTTGATACTGGCAAAAGCCCTGAAAGATCGCGGCGTCGATTGCATCACGCCTTCATCGGGAGGCATAAAAGGGCCTACCGCCGTAAGCGTCGTGCCCCGTATGCCGGGCTATCACGTGCCCTATGCGCAGCGCATACGCCAGGCAACGGCTATTCCGACCATTGCGGTGGGCCTGATTACCAAAGCCAGTCATGCTGAAGAGATCTTGCAGTCGGGCCATGCGGATGTCATCGCTTTGGCCAGGGAATTGCTCTGGGATCCTTACTGGCCGGTCCACGCAGCCAGGGAATTGGGCCAGGAAGGCTATTTGGGCCTGCTTCCGGACAGCTATGGCTGGTGGCTCGAGCGTAGAGAGGAAATACGCAAACTGGCTGCTCAGGAACATGCGGACTGAGCTGCGGGGCAAAATCAACGCGGTGCCAAAGGCGCCCCAGTGTTATGGCGAAGAAGCTCCGGTCCGCAAACCGGAGTTCTTCATAGGCTTTGTGTCATGAACTTGGAAGGAAGGTAATGAGTAGTTTTCTATCACCGGCTCCCGAGGAATGGGTCGCTATCCACAACCTCTATGCCTACTACAATTTATGCAGCGATACCGGCAATGCCGAAGGCTTTGCGTCCTGCTTTGTTTCCGATGGCGTGCTGGATCAGGAGTCGCGCGGCCTGGTTCTGCGTGGACGCACCCAGATTGAACAATATAAAAAGGGCGAGGCGGCATCGCGCGGGGATAAATACCGGCGCCACTGGAATAGCGGTCTGTTTCTTGACAAACAAATCGATGGCAGCGTGCGGGGCTGGTGCTACCTGCATACATATAACGGCGATCCGGGGTTGCTGCCCGTTCAGCATGGCGCGGGCGTCTACCATGACCTTATCGTCCATGCAGAAGGCGCCTGGAAGTTTGCCTGCCGGGTCTTGACCATGGATGGGCGCATGGAGCCCACCATTCAGGTCGATCGATCGGACCCCTGGGCCAAACATGCGCGGAGGGCGGCGCTGTGACACTTGATGTTCGCTTTCCTAATGTAGACCCGGATGGCATGACCGATCTCCAGAGGCGTTTTGTGTCCGACTTGGCTGCCGGCCCTCGCGGAATGGTCAGCGGCCCGTTCCTGCCTCTGGTACACGCCCCCGAGCTAGGACGGCGTATCGAGAAAATGGGCCGCCATCTGCGCTTCGAAAGCAAGCTGCCGAAAGATATTATCGAGCTTGCGATATTGATGACGGCTCACGAATGGTCCTGTCATTATGAATGGCATTTCCATGCACGTTTGGCCGTTCAGGCAGGCATGGCTGCTACCGCGATCGAAGCTATCCGGCATGGGCGGCAGCCTGATGGCCTCACGCCGGAACAGGCGCTGGTTTATCGCTATTGCCAAGACGTTTATGCAAAGAAAGAGGTAGGGGATGCAAATTTCCAGTCTGTCAAAGACCGATTTGGAACGGAGGGCGCGTTGGAACTACTGGCTCTTTGCGGTTATTACTCTACGCTGGCGATGATACTGAATACGGCCCGGCTGATGCCGGCGGAGGGGCCTGCGTTTTAGCCGGCGCGCTTGGCCATTCCGCTCTCGGGCCTGCCGCGGATGGTTATATGATGTTTCTTGTTGAATCAGGCAGGGGGCACATATGGATTCCGGCGAGCGTGGGGCGGGCATGGTCATTGATCCGCAAGTTCTGGACTCATTGCGGAAAAAACAGCCCTTGCTGTGGCTGAACAGCGGCCTGGAGGCCGGGGCCGATCCGATACCCGGGCTGGATCCGGCATTGGCCGAGCAGCGCCTGGCGCGGTACGCCGCGCCGTTGGCGCATCTCTTTCCGGAAATGGAGCCGACCGGCGGCCGTTTGTATTCCGCGCTGCAGCCTATACCCAAGGCCCAGGCGGCTTTGCAGGCGGCTGCCGGCATGCCGGCAGCCGGATCCGCCGGGGCAGGGACGGGAGTGGGAACGGGGGCGGCGGGCGTTGGCGTCTGGCTGTTGAAGCGGGATGACGCCTTGCCCGTGGCCGGCTCCGTCAAGGCCCGCGGCGGGTTTCACGAAGTCCTGGCTTTGGCCGAGCGCCTGACGGCGGAGGCGGGCCGGCCGATTTCGGCGGGCGACCCCATGCAGCTATGCGGCGACACCGTCCGGGCGCTGCTGGGGCGGCATACTTTGTCGGTGGGCAGCACCGGCAACCTGGGCATGAGCATAGGCCTGATAGGCCGGCGGCTGGGATTCCAGGTAGTGATCCACATGTCCGCCGACGCCAAGCAATGGAAGAAAGAGCGCTTGCGCCGGCATGGCATCACCGTGGTGGAGCACTCCGGCGATTACGCGGCCGCGGTCGACGCCGGCCGGCAGGAAGCCGCCCGCGCGGCAGACATCCATTTCGTCGACGACGAGCGCTCCCGGCATTTGTTTCTGGGGTATGCGGCGGCGGCCGGCGAGCTCGCGCGCCAGCTGCAGGAACAGGGCCGCCGCGTCGACGCCGATCGTCCGCTGTTCGTCTACCTGCCTTGCGGGGTGGGCGGCGCCCCCGGAGGCATCACCTATGGCTTGAAGCTGCGCTTCGGCGGACATGTCCATTGCTTTTTTGCCGAGCCCACGGCGGCGCCCTGCATGCTGGTCCAGCTTGCGGCCGGAGTGGACAAGGCGGTTTCCGTGTACGACATAGGGTTGGACAATGTCACCGAGGCGGATGGACTGGCGGTCGGCCTGGCGTCGCCCCTGGTGGCCCCCATCATGGCGAAAATGCTTTCGGGCGTTTTCACCGTGGCCGACGACACGCTATTCCGGGACGCCTACCTGCTGGCGCAGGAAGAAGGCATATTGCTCGAGCCTTCCGCCGCGGCGGCATTGCGCGGTCCGCTATGGCTGCGCAGTACGCGCCGCGGCGGCGATTATCTGGACAGCCATGGACTGGCGCGGACCATGGACCGGGCCACGCATGTCATATGGAGCACCGGCGGCTCTCTGGTCCCTTCGGAAGAGCATGCGCGCTTCCAGGCGCGAGGGGCGCAAGCGGCTGCCTGACGCACGCGCAGCCATGGCGACCCCCCTTGTTTTCCCCGCCTTTCGCCCCATATTCAGCACTGTAGCGCCGGGCGTATTCTGGCGCGTGGCGTCAGGCCGGGCACCCCTTGCGGTGGCCGCCTGGTTTTTTTAGCAACGGTGAAACAATGAGGTTTTGAAATGGCAAATAATCTTACGCGATTCAATCCTTTTGGCGAACTGTCGCGTTTCGACGCATTCCGTGATTTCGATGATTTTTTCAAGAACTTTCCTCTGTCCGAGTCTCTGGTGGGCAAGGCGGCCACGCCTCGCATCAACCTGGATGTCACAGAATCCGAGAAGTCTTACCTCGTAAAGGCGGAAGTGCCGGGCGTCAAGAAAGAGGATATCAAGGTGACCATAGACGGCAATACGGTTTCGATCCGCGTGGAAACCAAACGCGATAGCGAGCAGAAGCAGGGCGAGACCGTCGTGCGCAGCGAGCGCTACTACGGCGTCCAAGCGCGCAGCTTCAGCCTGGCGCACGACATCGACGATACCAGCGCGGTCGCCCGCTACGAGGACGGCGTGCTGGAACTCACCCTGCCCAAGCGCAGCGGCGATGCCGGCGCCAAGGTACTGCAGATCTCCTGATATTTTTCCGCCGCAACTCGGCCCGAAGCGCCTATGCGTTTCGGGCCTTTTTTCGGGTTTCTGTTTTGAGCGCTAGCGCGCGGGACGGGCGGACCTGGTCAGCGCGGAGGCGGTGCGGTGGAGCCCCGCACGATCAGTTCGGCCTCGAATTCGGTGTGATCCTGCGCATGCCTGCCTTCCAGCACGGAGACCAGGTAGTCGGCCGCGGCGACGCCCATTTCTTCGGCGGGAACGCGCACGGTCGTCAGCGAAGGCGCCATATGGGACGCCAGTTCGAAATCGTCGAACCCCGTTATTGAAAGCGTCTGTGGAACGGATATGCCGCTGGCGATGCATTCGTAGATGGCGCCGAAAGCCAGGATATCGTTGCCGCAGAGGATGGCGGTGGGCGGCTCGGGCTGCGCCATGATGCTGCGCATCGCATTGCGGCCCGCCGCGATGGTGTAGGGGCGTTTCAGGATGCGGTGGGGCTCCAGCACGATGCCGCGGGCGGCCAGGGCGTCGATCGCGCCTTGCAGGCGCAGGGCGGCCCGGTCGTTATGTTCGGTAATGCCGGAAATAAAGGCGAAGCGCCGATGGCCCAGGTCCATCAGGTAGTTGGCCATGCGCATCATGGCCCCTTTGTTGTCCAGGCCCACGCAGGGAAACGGGCTGCGGGGATCGTAGACCCAGGTATTGATGAAAGGCAGGCGCTTGTTGGCGAGCAGCCGCGTGACCTCGGGGTGGTGTTCTCCCCCGACCAATACCACGGCGTCCACGCCATGTTCCATCAAAGACTGCAATTCCAGGGCTTCGCGCTGGGAATCGTAGTGGGTGCTGGCCACCAGCAGCGTGTAGCCATGCGTGTGCAAGCGGCTTTGCAAGGCATGCAGGGCCTGGGCGAAGATGGCGTTTTCGATGGTCGGCACCAGTGCGCCTATGGCCTTGAAGCGTTTCGACACCAGCGATCCCGCCGCCCGGTAAGGGATGTAATCGAGCTCCGCAGCGACCGCGCGCACCAGGGCGACCGTTTTTTCGCTGGCGCGGCCCGGCTTGTTGAGCGCCCGCGATACGGTTGCGACCGAAACGCCCGCCTTGAGGGCGACGTCCTTGATGGTCGCGGAGGAACTGCTTTTTTTCATCATGCTTTTTTCATCATGCGGGAGTTAGCCGCTCTGGGAAACGTTTGCCTGGTCAAAATCATCGCGGAAAATGCGCTGCCGAGCAGGTCAAAGTAAGAATATTTTTCATAACTGACTGTGATTCTAGAGGTTTTGCCTCGAATTTGTATACATAGAAACTAAGGATTTCCCTATTGACATGCTCAGCCTGCTCCTTTAGATTACGCCAAATGGTAAACGTTTGCCATAAAAAAGAGTAAGCCAGGGCGGGCCTGTCGTGCCGCTGCGACCGCTTACGGAAACCATGCGGTAAGGCCCAAAGCCGGAAACGGCGCGGCGCATCAAAAAAATCACCACGGAACGCATACGGAGACAAGTCATGAAACAGCGATTCTTGGCAGTATTGGCGGCGGCGCTATGCACAACAGCGATTTCACTGGCGCCGCAGGCGCAGGCCGCGCAAGACGGCAGTGCACAGCTCTTCAAGATACGGGTAGCCCAGCAGCCGCAGCGCTGGGCCATGGAATGGTATATCGCCACGGAAAAAGGCTGGTGGAAAGAGGTCGGCCTGGAACCCGTGATGTCCACGTTCTCGTCCGGGGCGCCGGAAATCGCCGCCGGGGCGTCCGATTCCTGGGATGTCGGCGGTGCGGGCAACATCCCTTCCGTATTGGGCGCCGCCCGCTATGGCTTGACCACCATAGGCGTGGCGGACGGCGAGGCCGCCATCATCACGCTCATGGCCACCAAGGAAAAGGCGGACGCCTATCTGAAAGACCCATCCTTGCTCAAGGGAAAGACCATTCCCGTACCGACCAACTCCACCGGCCACTGGGGCGCATCGGTATGCATGGAAAAAAAGTTCGGACTCAAGCCCGACGAGTACCGGCTCCTGAACCTGTCGCCTTCGGAAATCAACGCCGCAATGAGCAGCGGCCGCTACGACCTGGCGCAGGTCTGGGCGCCCAATACCTACTTGCTGGACTCCACCATGCAAGTCAAAGTCATCTGCACGGGCGAAGAGGTCGGCATCCCGCTGACCAGCAATCTGTTCGTCACGCCGAAATTCGCCAAAGCCCATCCCGAGATGGTGGCGCGATTCCTGGCCGTCTACTTGCGGGCCGTGGCCTGGCAAAAAGCGCATCCGAAAGAGGCCATCGAGTACCTGGATGCCTTTTTCAAGTCCACCGGCGTGAATATCCCGCACAAATACCTGGCTACGGAATTGCATGACCGGCCCGCTTACACGCTGCAGGAGCAACTGAAAATGTTCGAGCCGGACAGCAGCGGAAAGTCTTATATGTCGGACGCCTGGCGCCAGGTGGCTGAATTCATGGTGTCCGTGGGGGTGGCCCGCAAAGTGCCGCCGTTCGAAGAATTCGCCACGGACAAGTATCTGAAAATGATACAGAACGATCCCAAGCTGAAGGCGTTCGCGGAAAACCCGAACTAGCCCATCGACCCTTGGCCGGCTTCGCTGCGGCGCGGCCGGCGCTCCCTGGCCGCGTTGGCCGGCCGCGAGTCGGCTCCCGGCATCGTGCCAGCTTGAAAAAGGCGTACATATGAGTCAAATCAGTTTCGAGAACGTCCAGCGTACTTTCCGCCGAGGCAATGAAGATTTTCTTGCCCTGGACAATGTCAGTTTTAAAGTGGGTGAGCAGGAATTCGTGGCGATTGTCGGGCCTTCGGGCTGCGGCAAGAC
>DJWC01000013.1 GCA_002441445.1 Pusillimonas sp. UBA6240 | reverse complement strand
ATGAACCCGATCGACCACCCGCACGGTGGTGGTGAAGGACGTACCGGCGAAGGCCGCGAACCGGTCAGCCCATGGGGCACGCCGGCCAAGGGCTACCGGACCCGTCGTAACAAGCGCACGGACAATATGATTGTCTCGCGTCGCAAGCGCAAGTAAGGGGCGAACAACATGTCACGTTCGATCAAAAAAGGCCCATTCGTCGATGCGCATCTGATCAAGAAGGTCGATGCGGCCGTCGAAGGCAAAGAGAAAAAGCCGATCAAAACCTGGTCGCGCCGTTCCACCATCCTGCCCGAGTTCATTGGGCTGACGATTGCTGTGCACAATGGCCGCCAGCACGTTCCCGTTTACATCAACGAGAACATGGTTGGCCACAAGCTCGGCGAGTTCGCGCTGACCCGTACGTTCAAGGGGCACGCCGCGGACAAAAAGTCCAAGAGGTAAGCGATGGAAACTACAGCTATTATCCGTGGGGTGCATATTTCGGCCCAGAAGACGCGTCTTGTAGCGGATCTCATCCGCGGCAAGTCCGTCGCCCAGGCGCTGAATATCCTGACTTTCACCCCCAAGAAAGCCGCAGGCATACTCAAGAAAGCGCTTGAGTCCGCCATCGCCAACGCCGAGCACAATGACGGCGCCGACATCGACGAACTCAAGGTCACCACGATCTACGTGGACAAGGGTCAGTCGATGAAGCGCTTCTCCGCCCGTGCGAAAGGCCGCGGTAACCGTATCGAGAAGCAGACCTGCCACATCGTGGTCAAGGTCGGAGCTTAAGGAGTCACAATGGGACAGAAAATTCACCCGATTGGGTTCCGCCTCTCGGTCAACCGCAACTGGAGTTCCCGCTGGTACGCCGACGACAAGAACTTCGGCGGCATGCTGGCCGAAGATATCCGCGTGCGCGAATATCTGAAGAAGAAGCTGAAAAGCGCTTCTGTCGGCCGCGTCGTCATCGAGCGTCCTGCCAAGAATGCCCGCATCACCGTGTACTCGGCCCGTCCGGGCGTGGTGATCGGCAAGCGCGGCGAAGACATCGAAAGCCTGAAGTCCGACCTGCAGCGCCTGATGGGCGTGCCCGTGCATGTCAACATCGAGGAAATCCGCAAGCCTGAAACCGACGCTCAACTGATCGCCGATTCCATTGCCCAGCAACTGGAAAAGCGCATCATGTTCCGCCGCGNNCATCAAGATCATGAGCTCGGGTCGTTTGAACGGCATCGAAATTGCCCGTACCGAATGGTACCGCGAAGGCCGCGTGCCCCTGCACACCCTGCGCGCGAACATCGATTACGGTACATCCGAAGCCCAAACCACCTACGGCATCATTGGCATCAAAGTATGGGTCTACAAGGGCGATATGCTGCCTAACGGCGAAATGCCCCCCGAGACCGCCGCTCCTCGCGATGAAGAGCGCCGTCCGCGTCGCGCGCCCCGTGGCGAGCGCCCCGACGGCCGTCGTCCGGGTGGCCGCGGCCGTGGCCCTCGTAAAGACGCAGCGTCCGCCCCATCGGCGGCGCCGGCGTCCGAAGGAGAATAAAACATGCTGCAACCGTCACGCAGGAAATACCGCAAAGAGCACAAGGGCCGCAATACCGGCCTGGCGACTCGCGGTGCACAGGTTTCGTTCGGCGAGTTCGGTTTGAAGGCCACGGGTCGTGGCCGCCTGACCGCGCGCCAGATCGAAGCCGCTCGCCGTGCGATCAACCGCCACATCAAACGCGGCGGCCGGATCTGGATCCGCATTTTCCCGGACAAGCCGATTTCGCAGAAGCCTGCCGAAGTCCGCATGGGTAACGGGAAGGGCAATCCTGAATTCTGGGTCGCAGAAATTCAACCCGGCAAGGTGCTGTATGAAATGGAAGGTGTGAGCGAAGAGCTCGCACGTGAAGCTTTCCGCCTGGCCGCCGCTAAGTTGCCGATCTCGACGACCTTCGTGTCGCGCCACATCGGTGCTTAAGGAGACCTCATGAAAGCCAGCGAACTCCGTTCCAAAGACGCCACCGAGCTCAGCAAAGAGCTCGAGAGCCTGCTGAAGGCACAATTCAACCTGCGCATGCAGCGTGCCACCCAGCAGCTTTCCAATACCAGCCAGATCGGCAAAGTCCGCCGCGATATCGCGCGCGTCCGTACCATCATGGCTGAGAACGCAGGAAAGTAACATGAGTGAAACTCAAAACACCCAGCCCGCAAAGCGCCAGCGTACCCTCGTCGGCCAGGTTGTGAGCAACAAGATGGACAAGACTGTCGTCGTGCGCGTAGAGCGCCGCGTCAAGCACCCCGTCTTCGGCAAGATCATCGTGCGCTCCAACAAGTACAAGGCGCATGACGAAAACAACCAGTACAACGAAGGCGATACGGTCGAAATCGCGGAAGGTCGTCCGATCTCCCGCGACAAGTCGTGGACCGTCGTCCGCCTGGTCGAAGCCGCGCGCGTCATCTGACTGATGTGGCGGGGCGGCGTCGCCGCCCCGTCGCATGCATCATTGCAGCGGTATGTAAAGCCCCGGAACTTATTGTCTCCGGGGTTTTTTGCGTGTGGGCCCAGGGATGCATGGTTTTCGATGGGGCCGCGGCTTGCAGCAATGATCCGGCCGGGGCTCGGGCCCCGGGGCTTTGGCAGCGCATGCCTGATCTCCTGGCCTGGATGCATCGAATAAGGCTCGGGCCATGGCCACGCATGGCCATGGCGCTATGGGTGCGCCGCCGTTTCCTCCTTCAACTTGCGCCGCAGGATTTTGCCCACGTTGCTGCGTGGCAGGTCTTCGCGGAACTCGACGTACTTGGGGGCTTTATAGCCCGTCAGCTTGCTGCGGCAGTGCTTGATCAGCGCTTCTTCGGTCAGCGAGGGATTCTTGCGGATGACGAACAGCTTCACCACTTCCCCGGAATGCTCGTCCGGCACGCCGATGGCTGCGGCTTCTTTTACGTCGGGGTGCTCCATGGCGACGGCTTCGACTTCGTTGGGATAGACGTTGANNTGAAGCCGGACACGAGGATCATGTCTTTCTTGCGGTCCAGGATATATACATAGCCTTCTTTGTCGACATAGCCGATATCGCCCGTCATCAGGAAGCCGTCGGGGTGAAACACCTGCTTTGTTTCCTCGGGGCGGTTCCAATAGCCCGGCGTGACTTGCGGGCCGCGCACGCATATTTCGCCGCTTTCCCCCTGGGGCACGTCTTTGCCGTCGGCATCGCGGATGGCGATCTCGGTGGACGGTACGGGCAGGCCGATGGAGCCGGTGAATTCGGTCTTGTCCAGCGGATTGATGGTGACGGCGGGCGAGGTTTCAGTCAGACCGTACGCCTGGGCCAGGGGCTTGCCGGTCAGCTTGAGCCAGCGCTGCGCGACGACTTCTTGAACCGCCATGCCGCCGCCCAGGGTAAGCGTCAGCGCGCTGAAGTCCAGTTTGGCGAAGCCGGGATGGTTCAGCAGGGCATTGAACAGCGTGTTGACCCCGGTGATCGCCGTGAAGCGGTGCCGCGACAGGGTTTTGACGAAGTCGGGAATGTCCCGCGGGTTGACGATCAGCAGGTTGCTGGCGCCCAGCTTGACGAAGGTCAGGCAGTTGGCCGTCAGCGCGAAGATATGGTAGAGGGGCAGCGCCGTGACGATGCATTCCTTGCCGGCCCGCAGATACGGCTGCACCCAGGCATGCGCCTGGCACACATTGGCGACCATATTGCCGTGGGTCAGCATGCAGCCCTTGGCCACGCCCGTGGTGCCGCCTGTGTATTGCAGCAAGGCAAGATCCTTGTGGGACAGCCTGGGAGGCTTGAAATCGGCTCTTCGGCCCTGGGCCAGCACCGACTTCAAGCATTTGGCGTCTGGCAGGCGGTATGCCGGCACCTTCCGCTTTACATGGCGCACCACCAGATCGACCAGCCTGCCTTTCAAGGGGCCCAGCATATCGCCCAGCGAGGTCAGGACGATATGTTTGACGGGAGTATGCGGCAGTACTTGCTGCAAAGTATGGGCGAAGTTCTCGGCGATCACGATCACCGTCGCTCCCGAATCGCTCAACTGGTGCTGGAGCTCGGTCGGCGTATAGAGCGGGTTGGTATTCACCACGACCGCGCCGGCGCGCAGCGCGCCGAAGAGGCAGACGGGATATTGAAGCAGATTGGGCATCATCAGCGCGACGCGGTCGCCTTTCTTGACGCCCATGGACTGCAGCCAGGCCGCGAAGTCGCGCGCCTGTTCATCGAGCCGTGCATAAGTCAGCGTTACGCCCATGCTGATGTAGGCGGTGTTGCGCTTATGACTGCTGCAGCTTTCCTCGAATATCGCCGATAGGGAATCGTAGCGCGCGGCCACGTCGTCGATATCGGCGGGTATGCCGGCAGGGTAATGCTCCAGCCAGATACGTTCCATGTTGTGTCCTCTTATATTTATAGAAGCGCCGCCGCGCCGGGGCCGGCCTTTGCCGGAGGCGGCCCGGCGCCGCCTCCGGCAGAACTATCGTATCACCTGCCGGTCTCTTGCCGGGCATGGCGCGGCATGATGCGATCATGGTACCGCGCGGCGCTAGAAGCGATGCGATATTTGTATGCCCAGCAAGTTGGCGTTGGATTTATAGTCGCCGCGTACCGTGCCCTTGTTTGCGGCCGTATCATTATCGATGGAAGCGTTCTTGACGAACAGATGGGCATAGCCTATGTCCACCTTGGTTTTGTCATTGAAGTTGTACTGCGCTCCTATCGATACCCAGTAGCGGTCGCTGTCGGGAAGAGACGTGGGGCGGTAGCGCGCCTCGTGGACCGGGGACTGGTCCCAGGCCAGGCCGCCTTTCAAGGTCCAGCGCTGATTGACCTTGTAATTGGCGCCCAGCGCAACGCGCCATGTGTCCCGGAATCGCAGGTCCAGCTTGT
Source organism: Pusillimonas sp. UBA6240 (assembly GCA_002441445.1). Classification (GTDB taxonomy): domain Bacteria; phylum Pseudomonadota; class Gammaproteobacteria; order Burkholderiales; family Burkholderiaceae_B; genus UBA6240. The sequence goes on along the minus strand of DJWC01000013.1, from coordinate 12,829 downwards.
CGTTCAGGGCCGGGTTGCCGTTGTCGATATCCAGCGCCTGGATGCTGCTCCAGCCCGTCCAGGACACGTCGGCAAGAAGCTGCCAGCGCGGGTTCAGATCATGCACGATACTCAGTACGGCGGTGTCGGGAAGCTCGACCGAAGTGCTGGCATGCACGGGCCCCGGTACGGGAACGGGAACGGTGGCCGGGATGCTTGCGTCGCGGCCGAATCGCGCCGTGCCATCCGCATCGATCTTCACCCTGGAGCGATAGGACAGGCCGATACGCGTCGAGGGCGTGACCTGATAAAGCAGGCCGAGGTTCCAGCCCCAGGCGTCACCCTTTAAATTGAGCTTGGCGTTGATATCGCCCAGATACTGTCCGCCCATGGCCGGAGGCAGCACCACCGGCGCCGCGGCGCGCCGATACTGCGCATCCAGTTGCATCCAGTTCAGGCCCGCGCCTATCGACAGCCGTTCGTTGACTTTGTAGGCGATGGAGGGATTGACGTTGATGCTTTCTATGCTGAATTCCTGGGAATGATAGCGCCCTATCCAATCGTCTTCATATTCCGTCATCAACCCGAAGGGCGCGCCCAGGCCCAGCCCTATGTACCAATCGGGGTTCAATTCCCAGGAAATATAGGCATTGGGGGCAAAGCCGACGGATCCGGCGTCGCCGCCCTGATTGCCGCCCAGCGGCAGCCCGCCGGGGCCCGTGCTGCCATGGTCGTGAAACTTGAACGAGGGGCGAATGGCGGTGACGCCCCCGGATACGTTAACCCCGGGCAAGCGGGCCATGCCGGCCGGATTGAAGAAGATCGTGCTTGCGTTGTCCGCCACAGCCGCCGATCCGGCATAGGCGTCGCCGATGCCGCTGGCATTCTGCTCCAGCAGCTGGAAGCCGGCCGCCTGGACGCCCGTCCCGCACAGACCCAGGGCAATCGCCGGAATCGCCCGCATTAGGTTCGCTGCTTTCATAGGCCACCTCCTGGATATGCCGTCCTTGTTCGTCGGTCAAGGGCTCCGGCCAGGACATCGGCGCAGTGGAAGCTCCAAGCTGGAAGCCGGCGTCAGCCTCCTATGTGGAAGGGGCGGTGGAGTCCAAGGGTCCCGAGAGTGTCCGGCGAGATCTTTGATAGTGCAAAGGCCCTCCGGTAAAAGGAGCAAAACCCGTGCCGAAGACGATGCCGGCGTCGACCAGGTCCGCGTCGGCGACCACGCCGCTGTCCAACCGCTCTTGCGCCTTGTCCAGCAGAGGACGGATAAGGCGATGGGCCAGCCCCGGCGGCGCGGGCGGAAAAGAAGAGCGTTTGACCGGCTTGCCGTCCTTCCACACATAGAAGCCGCGCCCGGTTTTCCGCCCCAGCTCATTGCCGGCCAGATGCGCTTGCAAGCGTGTGGGAACTCCGGCCTGGCCGGCAAGCCGGCGGCCCGCATCGCGCACGATGTCCAGCCCTACGGTATCGGCGAGCTCTATCGGCCCCATGGGCATGCCGAAGGCGAGCATGGCCTCGTCCACCGTTTCGGGCGCCATGCCTTCGTCGATGCAACGCATGGCTTCGAGCAGATAGGGCGCAAGCACTGCATTGACGAGAAAGCCCGGGCTGCTTTGCACGGGCAAAGGCAGCTTGTCTATGCGCCCGGCAAAGGCCAGGCCCACGGCGAAGGCGTCTTCGTCCACCCCTTCCGCGCTTACGACTTCCAGCAAAGGCATGCGGTCCACCGGATTGAAAAAATGCAAGCCTATCAATCGGCCGGGCCGCGGCAGGCCGCTGCGCAGCGCTTCCAGGGGCAGGCTGGACGTGTTGGTGGCCAGGCCGGCGGCGGCTTTCATGCGCGGCGCGATCTGCGCATAGAGCGCACGCTTGGCGTCCAGGTCTTCGTAGATGGCTTCAATGACGAGATCGGCCCGGCGCACGCCATGGCCTTGCGGATCGGGCAGCAGGCGGTCCGCCGCGGCGCGAGCCATGTGTGAAGATTTCATCTTTCGTGCAAACAGCGCGTGGGCGCGGCCTTGCGCTTGGGCGATGCGTGCGCGATCCTGGTCCTGCAGAGTGACGGTCATGCCTTTCAAGGCGCACCAGGCGGCGATATCGCCGCCCATGACGCCCGCTCCCACGACATGCACATGCCGCAGTTGCTGGCGGCGCCCGGCCTTGCCGAAAGCCTTCAGGCGCTCGCGCAGATGGAACAGGCGCACCAGATTGCTTGCGGTGTCCGAGCGGATCAGGCTGTCGACCAGGTCGGGCGCTTCCAGGGCATTGCCTTTATGCCGGCTCCAGATCTCCAGTATGGCGCGAGGCGCCGGATAGTGACGGTATGGGTCGCGCGCGGCGATTTTCCTGTCCGCCATCCGGGCGACCAAAGGGCGCAAGGCTTGCAGATTCAGCAACCGCTGCATGCCGGCCGGCCGGCGCCGGGGCCGGCGGCTGGCGACCAGCATCGCGGCGGCCCGGTCCATCAGGCGCGGCGCCACCAGGCCGTCGGCCAGGCCCAGCCGCTGGGCGCGGTGCGCATCGACCGCGCGGCCCGTCAGCATCATGTCTAGCGCGGCTATGGGGCCTATCAGAGCAGGCAGCCGCAGCATGCCTCCCCACGCCGGCACGATGCCCAGCATGACTTCCGGCAAAGCCAGCGATGTACCCGGCCTGTCCACGACCAGGCGGTAGCGGCATGCCAGCGCCAGTTCCAGCCCGCCGCCCAGGCAATGACCATGGATCAGGGCCAAGGTCGGATACGGCAGCCTGGCAAGCCGGTTGAACAGTTTCCAGCCGCGCGCAACCAGGGCCATGGCCTGGTCGGCCGTGACCAGGCCGGCGAACTCATCGATGTCGGCCCCGGCGATGAAGCCATTGTCCTTGCCGGAGCGGACGATCAAGCCCACGGGCGGTTTTTGACCGAATTCGTCCAACACCCGGCTGAATTCCTGCAGGACCTCGCCGGACAAGCGGTTTACGGCGCTGTCAGCGCAATCCAGGGTAAGCCAGGCGATGCCCTGGGCATCGATCTCGCGGCGGAAATGCCGATACCCGGCTGAGCTATGGGTTTCAATCATGGCCGGCCTCGCTGTCGCAGGTTTCTATGAGCATCGCGCCGCCTTGCCCGCCGCCTATGCACAGCGTCGCCATGCCGCGGCGCAGGCCCCTGGAACGCAGCGCCTCGAGCAGATGCAAGACCAGGCGCGCGCCCGTGGCGCCGACGGGATGGCCCAGCGCAATGGCGCCGCCGTCCACGTTCAGGCGCTGCATGTCCAGCGCGCCCAGCGCCTCGCGGCCCAAATGGCGGCGGCACCAGTCCGGGTCCCGCCATGCCGCCAGGCAGGCCAGGACCTGTGCGGCAAAGGCCTCGTTGATTTCCCACAGATCCAGGTCGTTCAGGCCCAAGCCATGCCGGTCCAGGATGGGGGTGGATGCGTGCACGGGCCCCAGCCCCATGACAGCCGGGTCCAGTCCGGCCCACTGCGTATCCAGGATGCGCCCCAGCGGCCGCAGCCCCCAGCGATCCACGGCCGCCGCGGATGCCAGCAGCAACAGCGCCGCGCCGTCGGTGACCTGCGAACTGTTGCCCGCGGTGATATTGCCCCACGGCGGGTCGAAGACCGGCTTAAGGGCCGCCAGCTTTTCAAGGCTGGTATCGGCGCGTACGCCGTCGTCCTGCTCGTACAGGCGGCCGTTTTCATCGGCAAGCGGCACGATTTCGTTGTAGCGGCCCGCTTCGCGGGCGGCCAGCGCGCGACGATGGCTTTGAACCGCATAGCCGTCCATATCGCTGCGGCTGATGGAAAAATCATGTGCCAGATTTTCGGCGGTCTGGCCCATGGAAAGGCCGGCGACCGGATCGGTAAGGCCTTTGAGCAGGCCAATGACGGGCGCAAGATGGCGCGGGCGCAGCCCCTTGAGCGACAAGAGCTTCTGCTTTGCGCCCCGGCCGGTATTCCAGGCCGCCAGGCTACGCACTATTTCATCGGAAAACAGGATGGGCGCCCGCGACAAGGCGTCTGTGCCGCCGGCCAGGACGATGTCGGAGCGACCGCATTGTATGGACATCGAGGCGGAATCCAGCGCCTGCATGCCGGAAGCGCAATTGCGCATGACGGTCCATCCGGGGACGCGCTTGCCACAGCCCAGCCGCAGCGCGACCAGCCGCCCGATGTTCACTTCGTCGGGAGCGGCGCAGCCCATGATGACTTCGTCCAGCGCCGAGGGCTCGAATGGCTGGCGCAGCAATAATTCCCGGCCCGCCTGCACCGCCAGGTCGGCGGCCGAGAAAGGGCCCGGCGCGGCGCGGGCCTTCAGGAAGGGGCTGCGCGCCCCATCGATGATATATACCGGTACGTGAGCCATGGTTACGAGTCCTTTTGCGAAGCCGCGCATGGCGAGCGCCGCCCCCGCGGCTGGCCGCGGCCGTATCAGCAAGCCAGGGGCCCGCGCTGTGGGAATGGACGGTTACGGCCCTTCGCGCCCCATGCCGCGAATTGCCTGTCAACGGTTATAGCACGCGCGCTCATTGCCGCCCGCCGGCTCGCCATGCTCCGAAAGCCCGCGCTGTTGTTTTGTTCACACTTGTTTGCACGCAGTTTGCTAGAGTTGACAATATTTTGCGGTAGCATCCGGACATTAAAGATACAATTCGACCGGAGCCGGAATAGATAGCTTATTCATCTGCCCGGTTCACCAGGGACACCAGCTCTTGTCCGCCGATGGGACATGCGCGTGCTGGTTCCACCTTCCCGACGTGCCCTTGAATGGCAATGCGCCGTTGCCCATGTTGCATTGTGTTGCAGCGTCCGTACGGGGAGCCATCCAACCGGCATGGGCTTTCATATTGACCACCGGAAACTATCGCTTTCTCGCACGACTTGATACTCGATGAAGGGCATGCAGACGATCGCGTTTATTCAAAGGCAGAACTCGGAATGCAGCGTGGCATTGGGTGATTTGCCGGTGGAGTTCGGCAGAATGCGCCAGGGGGAGCTGTACTGGATCAGCATCGCCGCCGCCGGCGACAGCGCCGTCTTGATTCGCCAGATACTGGCGGCGGCGCCTATGCGCGCGCGCATGGCGCTGATTTGCTCGGGCGACCCTGGCGGATTCCTGGAAACATTGCCCGCCGACGAGGGTCCGGGGGACATCCGCGGCTTTCGCCTGCGGGGCGAGACCTCGAAAGCGCTGCGCGCCTTGCCCAAGGATCTGGATAGAAGCTTGCGGCCCAAGGGCCGGACCATCGTGCTGAGCCTTCCCGTCGACGGTTTTCCCTCGGACGAGGACGGCTTGCGGCGCCTGCTGGCGGACTGGAGGCGCTGGCTGCAGGGCAACGGTTGCACGCTGCTGTTGTTGCCTCACGGCGAAGGCATCAGGCGCTACGTGGATGCGTTGCCGCCCCTGAACGATGTGCTTTCCGGCGTGGCTTGCCTGGAGCCGGGCGACGCCGATGATTATGCATACAGAGTGATGCACTGGCGCAATGCTTCCAGTGTTTCAGGGCCGGCGGAGCTGCGCCTGGGCAGAAGCGAAACCGGATTTACCGTAACGCGGCAGCGCGGCGCAGCCGCAATCCCGGGCGGCGACCGCAATCAGTTCTACATCGAACGCGCGGTGCTGGAGGGCGCGCCGGTGTTCATGGCCGAAGATTGGCATGTGTTCGATACCTCGGCCGCCGTGTTCGAGCGGGCGCTGCAGGCCCATGCGGCTACCGCCGTGTTTGGATTGGGCTCCGATGCGGACGTCCCGGCTCTGGCGAAGATGCTGCATACACTGCGCTCCCAGCGCGGCCCCGCCCTGAAGCTGGTGGTCCGCGCGATGCAAAGGGGATTGCGCTACCAGGACGAGCAATTGTTGCTGGCTTGCGGAGCGACGCTGATCATCCCCTCGGACATCGCTTTCCCGCATTTTTTCAGCCTGCTGGAAAGCGTTCAGGGACAGACATACAAACGCGAGCTCGTGCCCGACCCCGATGCCGTGATCGAACGCTACCGCTCGGTGCACGTGTGCGGCGTCGTCGATGTGCCGCGTTTCCTGGCTTATCTGGAACCCATCCTGAGCCGGCCGGATGCGCCGCCCGGAGGCGTCCTGCTCATCATGAAACCGGTCCCCGGCCTCGCGCCCAGTCTCGCCCTGGATCAATTGCGCTTGCGCCGCCTGGGCGACCTGGCATGCGAGCAGGACGGGATGATTTATCTGTTCTTGCAGGGCTGCCACCCCCATATGGTGGAAGCTGCGCTGGCGAATGTTTTCCAGCTGCCGTACCGGGAAATTTTTTCGGACCACGCGGTCTATGCCACTGCGGAGCAGATTCAGGACGAATGCCTGAACCTGCAGGCCGCGAACCGTGATGGCGAGTCGGCGGGCGGCGCCCAGGCAGGCGCGGCGCGGCATGGCGGCCAGGCGCCGCTGGCCGGCGCCGAAGTCGCGGAAGAACGCCTGCTCGCGTACTTCGAGCCCAAATTGTGCGCCTTGCCACTAAAAGGATGATGCATGTAATGAACCATTCAGCGTGGTGGGAATCTATGCTGTGGGCCGCTCTGGCCGGGGCGCTGGCAGCCATTGTGTTGCGCAGGCCCGTATCCGCTTTGATCGCATGGCTGGACTTGCGCGTCATGCCCGCGCGCCATCTGAAGCAATGCGGCGAGCGCCGCCGTTGAGAGACCGAGCACGAATGCCGCACAGGGAAGAATCGACTTTGAACAAGAAAACGGCAACCGCCGGCGTATGGTTGGGGCTGGGCCTATGGAATCTGTATTTCATAGCCAAGCTGTTGCTGTACTGGGCGGGTTTCCTGAACTTTCACGGCTATTACAACCTGCTGTTCGCAGCGGCGCTGCTGTTGCCATTGCCGTGGCGGTGGATGCATACCGCGCGTCATATCGTCGCCGTACCCGTGGGCGTGGCGCTGCTTTACTACGATACCTGGCTGCCGCCTTTCAGCCGCCTGCTGGCGCAGCCCGAGGTCCTGAACTTTTCGCCCCAGTATCTGCTGGAACTATTGAGCCGGTTCATCAACTGGGACATGGTCGGAGCGGGGTTCATCCTGCTGGTGGCTTATTTGTATCTGTCCCAATGGCTGCGCTTGACGGTGTTCAGCGTGGGCGCCCTGGCGGCCGTCGCGCTGTCGAGCGTCATCACCCTGCCGGCATGGCCATGGTGGAAGGGCCAGGTGCCGGAAGCCGTCCAGGCCCAGCTCGCCACCGCGCCGGCGCAGGCCGCGGCGGTATCGCCCGCCGCGCCCCCACAGCCGCAAGGCAAGCCGACCAACCAGCAGCTCGATGACGCGCTGCAGGCGTTTTATCAAAGCGAAAAAGGCCGCCATACGGCGTTCCTGCCAGCCGCCGCGGGTGCGCCTTTCGACGTATTGCTGATCAATATATGTTCGCTGGCCTGGTCGGATCTGGAAGCCAGCGGCCTGCTGGGGCATCCGCTGTTCCAAAACATGGACGTGATATTCGATGAGTTCAATTCCGCCACCTCGTACAGCGGCCCCGCGGTATTGCGGCTCATGCGCGCGAGCTGTGGCCAGCCCGCGCACAGCGCGCTCTACCAGCCCGCGGCAGACCAGTGCTACTTGCTGGAGAATCTGCAGGCGCTGGGATACACCAGCAATACCGCGCTCAATCACAACGGGCAATTCCAGGGCTTCCTGGAAGAGCTGACCGCGGGGGGACGCTTCCCACGGCCCTATATTCCCAAAGAGCTGCGCCCGTCGATGACCGCATTCGACGGTTCGCCCATCTGGGACGATCTGGATACCTTGAGCAGGTGGTGGGATACGCGGGTGAAGTCCGGAGCCGAGCGCACGGCTTTGCTGTACAACACCATATCCCTGCACGACGGCAACCGCGAAGCGACGGCCGACGGCGGCGGCCGTTCTTCGCCTTTTCAAACCCGGGCGCGGCGTTTACTCGATGAATTGAATGCCTTTATCGGCCAACTGGAGCGCAGCGGGCGTAAAGTCCTGGTGGTCATGATCCCCGAGCATGGCGCGGGGCTCAAGGGCGACCGCATGCAGATATCAGGCATGCGCGAGATACCGGCGCCTTCCATTACCCACATTCCAGTGGGCGTAAGGCTGGTGGGCGCCAAGGGGCGCGATCCGGGGCAGACCACGCATGTAAAAGGCCCGACCAGCTATCTTGCATTGTCCGCTTTGCTGTCGCGCCTGCTGGCTGAAGACGTTTTCGCGCAGGACAAGGTCGATTGGCCGAGCCTGACCGCCCAACTGCCTGAAACAAAGGCGGTTTCCGAGAACGAGGGAGCGGTGCTGATGCCCTACAACGGCGTCCCGTACGTACGTATGGGCGGCCGGAACTGGATTGAATACCCTCAGTGAGTCGTCTCTTATGGAACATGCTTCGAAATCCGCAGGCCAGGCTGTGCAAGCCGACGACATTGCTTCGCTGAAGCGGCATTTGCCGGGCGGGCGTTTTGATTATGTGGACGTCGCATCCGCGCAGGCGCACAAGGAAGCGCTGCGCCGCTGGCCCCTGCTGTCGGAGCTGGACGCCTGGCCGAAGCGCGTGCGGAAGCCCATCGATGCGCCGGCGCAAGCGGCGCTGCCCCAAGCGGAAGAGGTACCCGTTTGACGACGATTTGTTCCTGGGGAATACGCGGCGGGGTCGGCAACACCAGCGTCGTGGCCATGCTGGGCGACGCCTTGCACCAGCAGGGCGAGTCGGTGTTGATGGTCGATTTGAACAGCACGGACATGCTGCGCTTGCATTTCAACGTGCCTTACTCCGATCCCCATGGATGGGCGGCCGCGCGCCTGAAGGGCACGCCCTGGCAGGAACAGGCATTTTCGCTGGACGCCGGCTTGTGGCTGCTGCCTTACGGCATGCACAGCCTGCCCTCCGCCTGTGGATCTCATAGCCAGCAGGCCGACAGCGACGATTTCTGGTGCGGCGCGCTGCAGGCGCTGCGGACGGAGTTTTCATGGGTGCTGTTCGATTTGCCGCCGGCCGGCCGGCAATATGCGGGCCTGAGGGCGCAGGCCGACCATGACCTCTTGGTGGTATCGACCGACGCCGGTTGCCATATTCTGCTTGCGTCGGCCGATCCGCCCGAGAATGCGCGTATTTTCGTCAACATCCATGATCCGGCGCGGCAACTGAGCAATGATTTGCTGCTGGACTGGCGCCAGCGCTACGGCGAGCGCCTGCTGCCAACCCTGCTGCACAGGGACGAAGCCGTCAATGCGGCGCTGGCGCACAAAACCACGGCTACCCGGCGCTTTCCGGACAGCACGGCAGCCGACGATATGCGGGCCTTGGCCACGCTGTGCATGGCGCGTCGAGGGCCGCGGCCATGATCATCCAGCAAGGTCTGCTTCTGACGCCGCGCGCGCGGGCCGGACTGCGGCAGGCCTACGGCCATGCGCGCGAGACGCGGCAAATGGGCCCCTGGACCGCCAGGCTGTATACCTTGCTCTGGATGCTGGCGCACATATTTTTGCGGCTGGAAGGCGAAGCATGGCTGCGGGCTCGCCAGCGGTATCGTCCCTGGTTCGCCCATCTGGCAAGCCGGCCGTACCGGCACGCGGACCCTTTGCGCTATATTCTGCAGGCGCTGTGGGTATTCCTGGTGCAGCCCGACAGCGGGCAGACGGCAAGCTGGCGGCAGGCATTGCAGAAGGCGGGCCGCCGGCTGGCGCATTGCGCGCTCGCGGCGCGCAAGCATGTTTACGGCTTGCTGCGCCAGGCTCCGGCGGAGCTGCGGCAAAGCGGCGCGCTGCGCGATGCCGGCCACAAGCTCGGCCAACTGAGCATGGCTTCGCGCAAGGCCTTGTTTTTCAGCCTTGCCAGTCTGGCTGCGGCGCTGGCCTTGCTGCTGATCACGCAGCCGTTCAACAACTTCGCCCAATTCATCTTCGTCCTGCTCCTTTGGGGCGTAGCGATGGTGGTGCGCCGCGTGCCCGGCCGGTTTTCCACCCTGATGCTCATCGTCCTGTCGCTGACGGTTTCCTGCCGCTATATATGGTGGCGCTATACCGCGACCCTGAATCTGAGCAGTCCCCTGGACATGCTCTTCGGCTCGCTGCTGTTGTTGGCGGAGACCTATTCCTGGGCGGTATTGGTCATGGGCTATATCCAGACGGCGATGCCTTTGCGGCGCGCGCCCGCGGCCATGCCGGCCGATACCAGCGACTGGCCGACCGTGGATTTGATGATTCCCACTTACAACGAGGATCTCAGCGTGGTGGCGCCGACGGTATACGCGGCGCTGGGCATGGATTGGCCCAAGGACAAGCTGCGCATCTACCTGCTCGACGACGGCCGCCGCGACGAATTCCGCGAATTCGCCCAGGCGGCGGGCATCCATTACCTGACTCGGCCCGATGGCCGGCATGCCAAGGCGGGCAATCTGAACCATGCGCTGGGCAAGACGGATGGCGAACTGGTGGCCATTTTCGATTGCGACCATATACCAACGCGGTCCTTCCTGCAGATGACGGTGGGCTGGTTCCTGAAGGATCCGAAGCTGGCCCTGGTGCAGACGCCGCATCACTTCTTTTCGCCGGATCCCTTCGAGCGCAATCTGGGGCTTTTCGGAACGCGGCCCAACGAGAATACGCTGTTCTATGGCCTGGTCCAGGATGGCAATGATTTATGGAATGCGGCGTTTTTCTGCGGCTCCTGCGCGGTCCTGCGCCGGACGGCGCTTGCCGAGATCGGCGGATTCGCGGTCGAGACCGTAACCGAAGACGCCCATACGGCCTTGCGCCTGCATCGCCACGGGTACAACTCGGCGTATCTGCGCATCCCCCAGGCGGCCGGCCTGGCCACCGAAAGCCTGTCCGCCCACATAGGCCAGCGCATACGCTGGGCGCGCGGCATGGTGCAGATATTCCGCAAGGACAATCCCATGCTGGGCAAAGGGCTGAGCATATTCCAGCGGCTGTGCTACCTGAACGCCATGCTGCATTTCCTGGCCGGCATACCGCGCATCATCTACCTGACGGCGCCATTGGCGTTCTTGCTGGCGCATGCCTATATCGTGTACGCGCCCGCCGTGGCGATTCTGTTGAACGTGGTGCCGCACATGGTGCACGCAAGCCTGGCCAACTCGCGCATGCAGGGCCCGTACCGCCATACATTCTGGGGCGAGATCTACGAGACGGTGCTGGCCTGGTATATAGCCAGGCCGACGACCGTGGCTCTCTTTGCGCCGCACAAGGGTTCGTTCAATGTGACCGCAAAAGGCGGCCTGATCGAACAGCAATACTTCGACTGGAGCATTTCCCATCCGTATGTATTGCTGGCGTTCGCCAATGCCGTGGGCTTCGGCTTCGGCATCTGGCGCCTGTTCGCCGGCCCCGCGGATGAAGTCATTACTGTGCTCATCACCATGATATGGGTGGTTTACAACCTGGTGATACTGGGAGGGGCGATCGCCGTGGCGGCCGAGGTCCGGCAGGTGCGCCATAGCCACAGGGTGCCGGCATCGCTGCCGGCCAACCTGCAGCTTGAGGACGGCTATGTGTTCCCGGCGACCCTGACTGATTTTTCAGGAGGGGGCGCGGGCATCGCGTTGCGGACGGACAAGCGCATCGTTCCCGGCGACAAAGTCAATTTGCTGCTGGCCAGGGGCGACAGGCGCTTCAGTTTCCCGGGCCGGGTCGAACGCAGCCTGGGCCGCAGCATAGGGATAGAATTCGAAGGCTTGACCACGCAGCAGCGCATCGATCTGGTGCAATGCACCTTTGCCCGCGCCGATTCCTGGCTGGCGTGGCAGGAACGCCTGAAGCAGGATCGCCCGCTGCGCAGCCTGCGCGAGGTGTTCCTGCTGGGCTTCAGCGGCTATCGGCGCCTGGCGCAGCACCTGCCNNCAAAGGCGGCCGGCCCCCAACCCCTTCAACCATCTGGCTTGATTCCATGTTCGATTTAATGCGCGCTTGTTCGATACGCCTTCTTGCCTTGCTGTTTGTCGCGGCGGCCGTATGCCCCGCGCATGCGCGGGCGGTAAAAGACGATGCCGCGGCCGGGAGGGCGGGCGCGGCGATTCAGGCGCCGCCCGCCGCGGCCGCGCCTGAATCCGCACCCGCAGACGCCGCCGCCACGCCCCCAGCCGCGTCAGCGGCGGAGCCGGCGGGCGGCGAGCCCGGCTTGCCGACGCAGTCGTACAGCCTGCAACTCGCCCAGCTTGCCGCGGGCACGGAATTCAAGCTCTTCGGCATCAGGAACAGGCAGCAGCTCGAATTCACCTTGCGGCGCGACCGGCAGGTGACACGCGCCACATTGAACCTGGTGTTCACCCCTTCGCCCGCCCTCTTGCCGAAAATATCGCATCTGCGCGTGTACCTGAACGATGAATTGATGGGCGTGATCCCGGTGGACGAATCCGCGCCGGGGCGGCAGCAGCGGCGCTCTCTCGAGCTGGATCCCGCCTTCCTCGCTTCTTTCAATCGCCTGAACCTGGAGTTCGTCGGGCACTACACCGACATATGCGAAGACCTGTCGCACAGTTCGCTATGGCTGGACATAAGCCGCCAGACCACGCTGGTCATCGAGCAGCAGTATCTGCCGCTGGCCAACGAGCTGTCGTACTTCCCCGAACCATTCCTGGACAAGCACGACATGACGGCCCAGACGCTGCCCTTTGTCTTTGCGGAGCCGCCTTCGACGGCCAGGCTGCAGGCCGCTTCCGTTCTCGCTTCCTATTTCGGCGCCCAGGCGCGCTGGAGGCAACTGCGCCTTCCGGTCCTCTATAACCAGCTTCCCGAAGGCCATGCGATAGTGTTCGCCGCCAACGGCGACAGGCCGGCATTTCTCGATGGATATCCCGAAGTCGACGGGCCGACGGTGGACATGATCAGCGCGCCCGACCGTCCTTATCAGAAGCTGCTGCTGGTGCTGGG
>DJWC01000061.1:5661-30073 GCA_002441445.1 Pusillimonas sp. UBA6240 | reverse complement strand
GCTTGACGACCATAGCAAGGTGGCCCCACCCCTTCCCATCCCGAACAGGATCGTGAAACGCCTTTGCGCCGATGATAGTGGACGTACGTCTGTGAAAGTAGGTCATCGTCAGGCTCCTTATTCCCCGAACCCCCGCCAGATCACCCTGGCGGGGGTTTGTCTTTTTACAGCGTCATCGATCGCTCCGGTACATCGCTTGCTGGATTCTCGGTCCGTCCGGCTTTTCCGGGCGCATGCCACCAGAATTTGGAGCCATCATGACTACCCGAACTTTTCAAGACCTGTTCGTCCACATGCTTTCAGACATTTACAGTGCTGAAAAGCAATTGACCAAGGCCTTGCCCAAGCTTTCGCGCGCGTCCACCAACACGACCCTGTCCGCCGCATTCGACAAGCATCTGGAGGAAACCCAGGGCCAGATCGAGCGCATCGATCAAATCGTAGAAATCTGCGACCTCAAGCTGAAGAGAATGAAGTGCGCGGCCATGGAAGGCCTTGTGGAAGAGGGCAAGGAAGTCATCGAAGAGATCGAAAAAGGGCCCGTCCGCGATGCGGCGCTGATTGCCGCGGCCCAGAAGGTCGAGCACTACGAGATTTCCAGCTATGGCACGCTATGCACGCTGGCCAAGCAGATGAGCCAGAGCGACGCGCTGCGCTTGCTGAAAGAAACCCTAGCGGAAGAAAAATCCACCGATGAGACGCTGACCCAGATCGCGGAAAGCGGAATCAATCAAGAGGCGGCCGAGAAAGTAGGTTGATCAAGGGCGGCGCCGGAGCTTCCCTTGAAGGTCCGAGCCACGCCCGCATTGGGAGATCAGGTAATGAAATCAAGTTTTTTATACAGCGCCACATTCGCCGTGGGCATGGCGATGCTGGCTACCGGACCGGCGCTTGCACAGCCCAAGGCGACGACCCCCACGACCACCACGCAGAGCCAGACGCCTCCAGGGCAAAGCCAAGCGCTGGCTCAGGAAGACAAAGCCTTTGTCCAGAAGGCTGCGGAGTCGGGTCACATGGAAGTGGAAGCCAGCAAATTGGCCGGTGAAAGGGCCAAGAGCGAGGAGGTCAAAACCTTCGCGACGCTGATGATCAAAGACCATACCGCGGCCAACCAGGAGTTGGCCTCGATCGCCGGCTCCAAGGGCATCACCCCGCCCGCCGCGCCTTCTGCGATGCAACAGGACAAACTGAAAAAACTGGAGGGTATGAAAGACGCTGAATTCGATAAAGCCTATGCCAAGGAAATCGGCGTCGCCGCGCACGAAGAGGCCGTCAAGCTGTTCGAAGACGCCACGGGCGCGCTGAAGGATCCGGACTTGAAGGCGTTTGCGGTGAAGACGCTGCCGAAGCTCAAGAAGCATCTCGGCATGGCCCGGGATGTGGAGAAAAAAGTGTCGGGATGATGGCCGGCGCGCCGGCCGCATTGGGCGGTTATGCCTCCCGGGCTTTTTCGTCGAATGGCGCGCGGCTGGCCCGAGCGTTTGATTACAGCTCTTGATCCGGGCGCGGGTTTGCCTTGGCTGTGCGCCAAGGGCGGCTCAGCCTTTGGCGGCATCGCCCTTGCGCAACCACAGTAAAGGCAGGCCGGCTGCCAGGACCAGCAGGCCCAGCCAGGCTCCGGCGCCCGCATAGCGGGCGCTGGCCAGGAACAGCGCGAGGCACGTGGCGGCGAACAGCAGGGGCGTCAGGGGGTACAAAGGCACGCGGAAGGAGCGCGTATGCGCGCCATCCCTGCGGCGCAACACAATCACGGCCAGCGCGGTCAAGAGCATGAACAGCCAGAACACCGGCGCCGTATAGGCCACCATCGCCTGCAGGCCGCCCTCGCTGACCGCACCGAACCAGATCAGCAGCAGCGTGATCGCGCCCTGCAGCGCCAGGGCGCGGGCGGGGGTTGCGCCCCGGCTGCGCCATGCGGCCAAAGAATGCAGGGCCGGCACATCGCGCCCCAGCGCGTGATACACCCGGGCGCCGGTAAAAATGCAAGCATTGATGGTGCCCAGCGCCGTGCAGCACACCACCAGGCTCAACAGCACGGCCGCCCACGAACCGGCCAGCAAAGACATCATGTCCGCGCCCACGGCCTGGCTGCCGCGCAGCCCGTGCAGGCCGAAGACGCGCAGATAGGCCAGGTTCACCAAGAGATAGATGGCGGTTACCACCAAGGAGCCGAGCAAGAGCACGCGGCTCATATTGCGGCGCACATCGCGTATCTCCCCGGACAGATAGGCCGCCTCGTTCCAGCCGCCGTATGTCAGCAGAACGAACACCATGCCCATGCCCAGGCTGCCTGCCAGGCTTGCCGGGCCGGCAGGGGAGACCAAGGCCGCGGCGCCGTCGGGCGTCGCTACGTCGGGCGTCGCTACGCCGGGCGCTGCGTCAAGCCCCGCCGCCCCCGGCAGCATCAGGCCCGCGATTGCGATCATCAGCATGGCGAGCACGGTCGCCAGAGTGAGCAAGCGCTGCAGGAGGCGGGATTCCAGCGTGCCCGCCATATTGACGGCTGTAAGAACGGCGACCACCAGCGCGGCGTACCAGGCGGGCCCTTGGCCGCCGAGAGGCAAGAGACGCTGTGCGTAGTCCCCGAAGATGAAGGCCACCGCCGCGATCGCACCAGTCTGGATGATGGTCCCCCGGGCCCAGGCGAACAGCATGCCCAGTTTGCGCCCCCACGCCTGAACCAGGAACGTGTATTCGCCCCCCGTATCGGGGTAGGCGCTGCCCAATTCCGCATAGCATAGAGCGCCGACGAGCATCAGCAGGCCGCCCGCGGTCCACATCGCCATATAAGAGGCCGGCGACCAAGCGTGCTGGGCCACCAAAGGAGGAAAGCCGAAAATGCCGATACCGACCACGACGCCGACCAGCATGGCCGTCGCGTCCAGCACCGACAAGCCGCTGCCCATTGCCGGTGCGCCGTCCTCCGTTACCGCCGCATGGGTGCTCATGGGAGCGCCTTCAGCGCCGCGCGGCGCGCCAGCCCTGCACTATACCGTCGCCCGGCACGGGCTTCATCGCCTGGCCGTCGACCCGGCCGGTGTAGCGCCGCGCTTTTTCGCCTTCGCCTATGGTAAAGCTGATGTCGGCGCCACGCAGGCGTCCCTGGACGGGCAGCGTGCTGCCATCGGCCGCGCGGGCGGTGCCGGCCAGCCGCTGGAAGGACTGCTGGAAGTCGACGGTCCAGGGGCCGGCGGCGCTTCCTTGGCCCTGATGTTCCAGCCGCCAGGAGCCGCCCACCTTGGCGGGCACTATCCATAAATACACGACGCGCTGCCCCATATGGGCGACCTCATCGCCGTCCCAGTCGTCCATGTCGAAGGCATGCGACACCACGCGCGTGCCTGGCGGCATATCCAGCAGGCGGGGACGCAGCAGCATGTTCACATCGGGGAGCAGGTACATGGTGATGACGCTGGCTTGCGATAAGTCGGTATCGAACAGGTCCTGGTTGCGGAACTGCACCTTGTCCGATACGCCTGCCTGCTTGGCGTTCGCTTCGGCCTCCGCAATTCGGGCCGGGTCGATATCCACGCCCAGGGCGCCCTTGGCCGAGCGGTCGCGCACCGCCGCAATGGCGATGCGGCCATCGCCGGAACCCAGGTCGATGACGTAATCGGAAGGAGCGACCTGCGCCATATCCAGCATGCGCGCCACCACCTCGGGCGGCGTGGGCACATAAGGCACATCGAGCTCTTTGGCCTGCGCGGCCATGGGCGTATAGGCAAGGGCCAAGGCCGTGCCGCCGACAAGCGCGGTTCTCGCGAGACGGATTGGGCTGGCAAGGCGCAAGAAAGCAGTAAGCATCGTTGTCTCCTCGTCAATGGCCAGATGCTACTACAAACGTGCAATGTCTTACAAAAAGCTGAACAATTTATTACGAAGCACATGTATTGCAAGCTTATTGCGCAAGCTTATCGTGGCGTCTCGTTCGTCGACGCGCTGCGCGCGTTGCAAACCCTTCGGGATGCGCATCAGCGTATGCGCATCGGCCGCCCGCCCACAGCATGGCCCTTCCTTGCGCGCATCCGCGTTCGGCTGCGCTTGGCCGCGGGCTCCGCTCAGGCCGGCGCGCGTTCCATGGCCTCGTTCAGGCGCTGAATGATGAAGTTCAGGAATTGCTCGATGGCGTCGGGCAGTATGCGTCCCCGCATGACCTGGACCTGCACGGTGCGCGCGTGCATTTCAGGATTCTTCAGGGGTATGGCCGTCAACCGCGTGGGCTTCAGGCGCTCTCCGATGGACACATAGCTGGCGAACAGTATGGCCTGGCTGTCGCGCACATACGCGTGCAGCGCCTCGGCATAATTGCTGTAGACCTGAGGCTCCATCCATGTGCCCGCCATATTGGAGGCCAGTTGATAAAGCTTGAAGGTAGAGGTCATTTCGTCCGTCAATGCGATCGGGTAGCCCGCGAGATCGCGTATGTCCAGCCGGCGATGGCGGGATAGAGAATGATCTCGCGCCATGACCGCCAGCGCGGGGGCCGCCCTGGCATACAGGACTTTGACCGCGCCCTCCGGCACGGTGGGAACGGTGCTGAAAGTCAAGGCGATATCCGCTTCCCCGGTCTCCACCCGCTGGCTCGCCTGTTCGGCGCTGCTGACCCACATGCGGAACCGCGCCTCGGGGCGCACGCGGCCGAACGCCGCCAGCGTGCTGGGGACGAGCTCATTGGCCAAGCCTTGCGTACAGGCGATGCGTATTGGGCTCCGGCTGCCGCCGCGCAAGGCTGCGATGGATTCGATTACCGCATCGTTTTCCAGCACCGAACGCCTGACGTGCCGCAGCAGGATCTGGCCGGCTTCCGTCAGTGTCATGCCGCGCGCGCTGCGCACGAATAGTGTTGCGCCGACCTCTTCCTCCAGGGCGGCGATCTGCCGGCTTATCGCCGAAACGGCCACGTGCAAGGCCTCTGATGCGGCGGTCAGGCTGCCCTTCAGGGCGACTTCATAAAAATATTTGATGGCCAGGCTTTGCATGGCGGTATGAGCCTCAACGGTACTTGGATGAGATGCGAGACGGTAAAATTCAAGGGTTAACCCTAGATAAACCTTCTAAATAAAGCAAAGAGTTCTCGATTTATTCTAATTGTATAGAAAGAAAGCGCTGGCTAGAATTGCCGCTACGCTGCGAGCGCCGCGGGCGTGCGCGCCGCGAGATCCCGCCGCTGCGAGTGTCGCAACAGGCTGGGCCAGGCTCTCAGCGCCGCGACGGTGCCGCGCCGCGTCTTCGCCCAGCGTTGATCCAGAGACAACCTTAAGGAATTACAGAATGCCGACGGTAAACCCCAGTATCAAAATAATCGCTGTCGCCCTGGCCTGTGCCTGCGCAGGCCTGTCCCAGGCGCAGACGCTCAAAATAGGCCTGGCATCCGAGCCCACCGCGGTGGACCCGCATTATCATCAGACGACGCCGAATGAAGCGCTGGTCTACCATATCTTTCAGCCGCTGGTGGCCATGGACGCCGACCAGAAGCTGCAACCGGCGCTGGCCAAATCCTGGGAGGCCACGGACGACACGACCTGGACGTTCCGGCTGGATGAGAAGGCGCGTTTTTCCAATGGCGAGCCCTTCACCGCGCAAGACGTGGTGTTCAGCTTTTGCCGCATCCTGAACAATGAAACCGGCATAGGCAGCGGGGGCACGAACACCGTGCGCCGCATCATCGCCGTCGAAACCCCGGACGAGCGCACTGTGCTGCTCAAGACCGCCAAGCCCCAGCCCGTGCTGCCCAACGAATTGGCGCGCATCCCCATGATCTGGAGCGGCATCGTCAAGCACGGCAAGTTGACCTATACGCCCAAGGAAGGCTGCGGGGTGACCTCGCCATGGCCGGCCGTCAATGATTTCAACAGCGGCAAAGACGTCATCGGCACCGGCCCCTATGTGTTGAAGTCTTACGTCAAGGGCTCGGGCATCGTCCTGGAGCGCAACGAGCAATATTGGGGCGACATGCCCGCCTGGAAGGAAGTCAGGATGACGGCCGTGCCCAGCGCCGGGCCCCGCCTGACCGGCTTGCTGGCCGGCGACTTCGACCTGATCGAAAACCCCGCGGCGCGCGACCTCAAGCGCATCAAGGACAGCGGCTTCGGCCATACGGTGAAGCCCTCTGTGCGCATCATGTTCTTCCAACTCGACGCGGGCCGCGAGCAAAGCCCGCAGGTCAAATCCCCCAAGGGCGACAACCCGCTGCAAAATGCCAAGGTGCGCCAGGCGATGTCCATGGCCATAGACCGCAAGACCATCGTCGAGCGCATCATGGACGGCGTGGCATTGCCCGCCAACCAGTTCCTTCCCGAAGGCATGTTCGGCGCCATGGACCAAGCGCCCGCGCTGGAATACAACCCCAAGAAAGCCAAGGCGCTGCTGGCCGAGGCGGGCTACCCCGATGGCTTCGAGCTGACTTTGTCGGCCACCAACGACCGCTACATCAACGACGCGCAAGTCACGCAGGCCGTGGCCCAATATCTCAGCCGCATCGGCATCAAGACGCAGGTCGACACCATGACCAGCTCGGTCTATTTCCCCAAGCGCGCCAAGCGCGAAATGAGCGCCGCGCTGGGCGGCTGGGGCCAGGAGACCGGCGAGGCCGGCAACTTCCTGCAGTACTGGACCACGAGCTACAACAAGGACCTGGGCGTGGGCAGCAGCAACTATGGCCGCTATTCCAATCCCGAGCTGGACAAGCTGTATCTGCAGGCCATGGGCACGCTGGACGACAGCAAGCGCAGCGAACTGCTGCAGCAGGCGGTGAAGATCGCCCTGGCCGATATGCCCAACATCCCCCTGCACTGGGAAAGCGGCGTATGGGCTTACCGCAAGGGCATCAACTATGAAGGCCGCGCCGACCAGCGCACCATGGCCACCGCGGCAACACCGGCCAAGTAGGCGGAAGGATCTCCGGCCCTAAGGCCGGAGCGCTTCGCGAAGGGGTAAAGTTTTGGCTTTGTTCATCGTACGCAGGCTGTTGCAAAGCTTGCTGGTTCTTCTTGCCGTCTCGGTGGTGGTGTTTTGCGCCGTGTACGCTATCGGAGATCCCATAGAGCTTCTGGTCAGTCCCGATGTGGCCCAGGCCGAGCGCGACGCCCTGATCGCCCGGCTGGGCCTGGATTTGCCGCTATGGCAGCAATACGGCGTATTCCTCTGGCGCGCGCTGCACGGAGACCTGGGGAATTCCTTCGTGCACGGCATGCCCGCCGTCCAGCTCATCCTGCAGCGCTTTCCGGCCACGCTGGAACTGGTGGCGGTGGCCATCACGCTGACCTGCGTCCTGGGCATATCCCTGGGCCTGATCGCCGGCCTGTACCGCGACCGTTGGCTGGGGCGCGGCATCATGGCGGGGTCCATCCTGGGTTTTTCCGTGCCCAATTTCTGGCAGGGCATGGTGTTCATCCTGTTTTTCGCGGTCTGGCTGGGCTGGCTGCCCGCTTCCGGCCGGGGGCCGACCGTCGAGGTAATGGGCGTGCCCCTGAGCATCTTCAGCGCCGATGGCTGGCGCCATATCGCTTTGCCGGCGGTCAACCTGGCCATCGCCAATATCGCGCTGGTGCTGCGCATGACGGCTACCGGAGTCGCCGAAGCGCAAAGCCAGGATTACGTGCGTTTTGCGCGCGCCAAGGGCGTGAAGCCGGGCCGCATCGTGCGCCGCCATATCCTGCGCAACATCCTCATTCCCGTCGTCACCGTCATCGGCATGGAGTTCGGCACCCTGATCGCGTATTCCACCATCACCGAGACCGTGTTTTCATGGCCCGGCATGGGCAAGCTGCTGATAGACAGCGTCTACAAGCTGGACCGCCCGGTCATCGTCGCCTACGTGATGCTGGTGACCTTGTTGTTCGTGATCATCAATCTGGTGGTCGACATGCTGTATGCCGTGCTGGATCCGCGCGTGCAGCTCGTAGAGGCCCGTGCCTGATATGTTTACTTTGCCTTCGATCTTTAAATGCGTCGGGCGCCGTAGCGTTGTGGCGTCCGGGCAAGCCGCGCCGCCGGTCCCGCAGCAGCAGCCGGCATCCGGTGCGGCGGCTGTCGACACGGCGGCCGTCGCCACGGCGCCTGTGAATCGCGTGCCCCACGTCGAACCGCTGCGCACGACGCCCGCGCGCGCGATAATCCTGCGCAAGCTGCGTTCGCGCCCATCGGCGAAAAAGTCGCTGCTGGCGCTGGGCCTGCTCATTCTGCTGATCGTGGCGGCGCCATTCTTCGCGCCGCAAAATCCCTACGACCTGCTGGCGCTGGACATCATGGACGGCCGCCTGCCTCCGGGATCCGCCAATTTCGATGAAACCATCACCTATTGGCTGGGAACCGATGCGCAAGGGCGTGACATGCTCAGCGCCATTCTTTACGGCCTGCGCATCAGCCTGTTCGTCGGGCTGTGCGCCGTGCTGATCTCGGTGGCCATCGGCGTGACCCTGGGCTTGCTCGCGGCATATCGGGGCGGCTGGATCGATACCGTGGTGATGCGGGCGGTGGACTTCATCCTGGGATTTCCCACCATACTGGTGGCGCTGGTATTGCTCGCAGTGGTCGGGCGCGGCATAGACAAGGTCATCATTGCCCTGGTCGTGGTGCAATGGGCGCACTATGCCCGCATCATGCGCGGCCGCGCCTTGCAGGAGCGCCGCAAGGAATACATCGAAGCCGCGCATAACCTGGGCTTTCCGGCCTGGCGCATCATGCTGGTGCATCTCATGCCCAATTGCATCGGGCCGGTGATGGTGTTCGCGACCATACAGATCGCCACGGCCATCACGCTGGAAGCGACATTGTCCTTCCTGGGCGTGGGGGTGCCGGTCACCGAGCCGTCTCTGGGCCTGCTGATCGCCAGCGGCTTTGAATATCTGCTGTCGGGCGATTACTGGATCAGCATTTTCCCGGGCGTGGCGCTGCTTCTGCTCATTCTTTGCATCAATATCGCCGGCGATCGCCTGCGCGATAGTCTGGACCCGAGGCGCTAATGGATCGATCATCTGTATTGCTGGATGTGCGGGGCCTGCAGACGGCCTTCCATACGGAGGCCGGGGCATGGCTGGCGGTCGACGGCGTCGACCTGACGGTCGGGCGCGGCGAAATCCTGGGCCTGGTCGGTGAATCGGGCTCCGGCAAGTCGGTGACCGGTTTTTCCTTGCTGGGCCTGATCGATCCGCCGGGGGAAGTCGTCGGCGGCTCGGTGCTTTTTGACGGCATGGATCTGCGCGGACTGGACGAGGCCAGGCTGCGCACGCTGCGGGGCAACCGTATCGCCATGATCTTCCAGGATCCGCTGATGACGCTCAACCCGGTGCTCAAAGTGGGCGAACAGATGGCCGAAGCCATCTATACCCACCACCCTGCCGCCGGCCGCGCCGAGATACGCGAGCGCTGCGTGCAGGCGCTGGCGCAAGTGGGCATACCCTCGCCTCAAAGCCGGCTGGACAACTACCCCCATGAGTTTTCGGGCGGCATGCGCCAGCGGGTGGCCATCGCCATCGCCATGCTGAACAATCCCGACCTGATCATCGCGGACGAACCCACGACGGCGCTGGATGTGACCATACAGGCGCAGATATTGTTCGAGATGCAGAAGCTGTGCGCCGAGCAGAACACGGCGCTGATCTGGATTACGCACGATCTGGGCGTGATCGCCGAACTGGCCGACAAGGTCGCCGTAATGTATGCGGGGCGCATCGTCGAATACGGCTCCGTGGAAGAGGTGTTGTCTCATCCCATACACCCTTACACCAAAGGGCTGCTCGACTCCATGCCCGGCCAGGCCGCGGCGGGCAGCCGGCTGTCGCAGATCGACGGCATGGCGCCGACGCTGACAGGCCGTGAAACCGGCTGTCCCTTCCGGCCGCGTTGCCCGCGGCGGGCGGATGCTTGCGGACGTCTTGCGCCCGATATCACGCAGCGGGGCGAGCGCCAGTTCCGCTGCCATTTTCCCCTTCTGGAGGAAGCGGCATGAGCGCCCGGCCGCATACGGAAACACCGGACGCGGGCCAGCGGTCCGGAGCGGCATCGGCGGCGCCGGCGGTGATTACGCTGAAAGGCCTGACCAAGCATTTCAGCAGCAAGCCGGACCTGGCCCAGCGCCTGCTCAGCCTGGCAGGCCGGCCAGCGGCGCCCGCCACCGTGCATGCCGTCAATGGCGTGGATCTGGACATCGAGCGCGGCGAGGTGGTGGGCCTGGTGGGCGAATCGGGTTGCGGAAAATCCACGCTGGGCCGCATGGTCGCCGGGCTCATCAAGCCCACGCGGGGCAATGTGCTGTTCAATGGGCAAGACACGGCGGGCTTGCGCGGTTCGCAGCTGCGCGACTATACCCTGGGCGTACAGATGATCTTCCAGGATCCGCAGGCCTCGCTGAACCCCAAGCAGAAAGTGCAGCAAATCCTGGCGGAGGCGCTGCGCGTGCACCAGCTGGCGCCGCGCGCGCAAATTTCGTCCCGCGTCGAGCACGCATTGCGCGAGGTCGGCCTGGATCCCGAATACGGCAAGCGCCTGCCGCACCAGATCTCCGGCGGGCAGCGCCAGCGCATCGGCATCGCCCGGGCGCTCTTGGTGCAGCCCAGGTTTCTCGTCTGCGACGAACCGGTCGCCGCGCTGGATGTATCCATACAGGCCCAGGTCATCAATCTGTTCATGGACTTGCGTGACCGCCACGGCTTTACTTATCTGTTCATCAGCCACGACCTGGGCGTCGTGCGGCACATCTCGGACAGGGTGGCCATCATGTATCTGGGCAAAGTGGTCGAGATCGCCCCGACGCGCCAAATCTACGAGCATGCGGCGCATCCCTATACGCAGGCTCTGCTGGCCGAAATGCCCCATGTGCAGCGCCGCAAGCGGGCCTTCATCCCCATCAAGGGCGAGATTCCTTCGCCTCTCGCCCCGCCGCCGGGCTGCACGTTCCACCCGCGCTGCCCGCATGCCATGGACATCTGCCGCCGGCAGACGCCCGAACTGCGCCGGATCGCCCCGGGTCACGAGGCGGCTTGCCATCTTCATCAAAGCTAACTTCGATCATCAAAGACACAGGCCATGACCTCATCCGCAAGCATCACGCAGAACTCTTCCACCGCCGCCCCGCAAGATTTCAGCGGGCAATTGCTGCCCATGATCGAACGCTGGGTGCGCTTCGAGTCGCCGTCGCACAGCGAAGAAGCCTTGCATGGCATGGCCCGGATGATTGCGCACGATGCGCGGCAACTGGGCCTGCATGCCCAGGCGCAGCCGCTGTCCACGGAGGGTTCGCCGCTCGTGCATATCCATAACCGGCGCGATGGCGACGCGCGCCCGGGCCTGCTCGTGCTGGGCCATTACGATACCGTGCATCCCATCGGCACGCTGGAAAAGAACCCTTTGCGCATCGAAGGCGACAAGCTGTACGGGCCGGGCGCATACGATATGAAGGCGGGCATCTGCCTGGCCTTGTCGGCGCTGGCCCAGGCGCAAGCCCAGGGCGGCACCGCGCTGCCGGTGGATCTGGTGATCCTGCCGGACGAAGAGACCGGCAGTCATCGTTCGCGCCGGCGCATCGAAGACTTCGCGCGCCGTTCGCGCTACGCCCTGGTGTGCGAACCGGCCCGGACCGAAGGAGGGCGCTGCGTGACGGCGCGCAAAGGCACCGGCTTCATTACGGTGAAGGCGCATGGCCGGCCGTCGCATGCGGGCATGCAGCATCAGAAAGGCCGCAACGCCATTGAAGAAATCGCGCATCAGATCCTGGCCTTGCAGGCCATGACGGACTATGCGCGCGGCATTACAGTCAGCGTGGGCGTGGTGCAGGGGGGCACTACCGTCAACGTGGTGCCGGAGCACAGCCAGTTGACGGCGGATTTCCGTCTGCCCGATCCGCAGGCCGCGGAAGAGCTGCGCGCCAAGGTGAACGCTTTGCGGGCGCGAGTGCCCGATGTGACGCTGGAGGTGGATTTCCAGCTCAACCGGCCGCCGATGCCGCGCACGGACGCCACGGTGGAGCTGCTGCGCCGCTGCCAGGCTTACGCGGCCGGCGTCGGCCTGGTTCTGGACGAAGCGCCCATGACAGGCGGGGCCAGCGACGCCAATTTCACCGCGGCGCTGGGCCTGCCCACGCTGGACGGTCTGGGCGCCGACGGGGACGGCGCGCACACCCTTTACGAGCATATCCTGCTGTCCACCCTGGAGCCGCGCCGGCGATTCTGGCTGGCGACGCTGCAAGGCCTGGAATAAACCAGGCCACCGGCCCGGCCGGCGGGCGGCCGCTTGACCTCCCGGCCGCGTCGACGGCACGCCACAGGCGGGTTGAGTCGGCTCGGCGGTCAGTTTTGCAGCAAGGCCTTTTGCAGGACGCGGGCCACGTGTTCCGCCCGCAGGCCGCCTTCAGCCGCCGTGCCGTCGGCGATCTGGTGGCGGCAGCTGGTGCCGTCCGCAACCAGCAGCGTGTCGGGCGCCGCCTTGCGCACGGCCGGCAACAGCGACAGTTCGGCCATCTGCATGGACACGTCGTAGTGCGCCGCTTCGTAGCCGAAGCTGCCCGCCATGCCGCAGCAGCTCGATTCGATGAGTTCGACTTGCAGGCCGGGAATCAGCGCCAGTATCTGCTGCACGGGCTTGACGGCGTCGAAGGCTTTCTGATGGCAATGGCCATGCAGCAAGGCTTTTTTCTGCGGCAGGGGCCCGAGCTTCAGGTTCAGCTTGCCGGCTTTCAATTCCTTCGCCAGGAATTCCTCGAACAGATAAGCGTTGGCGGCCAGCCGTTGGGCGTCCTCGCCCAGCCCCATGACGAGGAATTCATCGCGCAAGGTCAGCAGACAGGATGGTTCGAGGCCGACGACCGGGACGCCTCTTGCGACCAGGGGGCGCAGGGCGGCTATGACGCGGCGGGCTTCGGCCCTGGCTTCGTCGACCAGGCCGGCCGCCAGATAGGTGCGCCCGCAGCACAAGGGCCGTTTGGGCTCGGCATCGTCGGGCAGGGGCTGGGCGATGTGGACGGTATAGCCGGCCGCCTGCAATACCTGTAGCGCCGCCCTGGCGTTTTCGGGTTCGAAGTAATTATTGAATGTATCGGCGAACAGCACGACATCCGCGGCATCGCGGCCCGCGCTTCGGGCCGAGGGCAGGAAGGTGTCGCGCCGCCACTTGGGCAGCGAGCGTTTGGCCGAGAAGCCCAGCAAGCGCTCCGAGGCCGCGGCGGCGCCGGGCAGCGTGTCGCGCAAATTGAATAGCCAGGGCAGGCGGGCGGCCCAGGGCGCCCAGCGCGGCAGGCTGGATATCAGCCTGTCTTTCAAGGACAGGCCGCGCTTCTTCTGCCATTGATGAAGGAATTCGATCTTCATCCGAGCCATGTCCACGCCCGTGGGGCAGTCGCGCTTGCAGCCCTTGCAGCTGACGCATAAATCCATGGTGGCCCGCATTTCGTCCGAAGTCAGCGCGTCGGGCCCCAGTTGGCCCGACAAGGCCAGGCGCAGGGTGTTGGCGCGGCCGCGCGTAAGATGCTGCTCGTCGCGGGTCACGCGGTAGCTGGGGCACATGGTGCCCGCGTCGAACTTGCGGCAATGGCCATTGTTGTTGCACATCTCCACGGCCTTGGCCAAGCCGCCGGCCGGGTCCCCGCCCATGCCGGGTGCGCTGACGGTATCGGCCGCGGGATCGTTCTGCACATCCCAGGCCGACCAGTCCAGGGCGGGGGTGAGCGGTATGACGCGGTAGCCGGGCTTGAAGCGGAACAGCGTTGCGTCATCCATCTTGCCGCTGCCCACTATCTTGCCCGGGTTCATCAGGCCGTCGGGATCGAACAGCTGCTTGACTTCGCGGAAGCTGGCCGAAAGGCGCGGGCCGAACTGCCAGTCCACCCATTCGCTGCGCACCAGGCCATCGCCGTGCTCGCCGGAAAAAGCGCCCTTGTATTCGCGCACCATGGCGGCGGCTTCCTCGGCGAGGGCGCGCATCTTCTTGGCGCCGTCGCGGCGCATGTCCAGTATGGGCCTGACATGCAGGGTGCCGACCGAGGCGTGCGCATACCACGTGCCGCGGGTGCCATGCCTGCTGAAGACTTCGGTCAGGCGGGACGTGTATTCGGCCAGATGCTCCAGCGGTACCGCGCAATCTTCGATGAAGGACACAGGCTTGCCGTCGCCGCGCATGCTCATCATGATGTTCAGCCCGGCCTTGCGCACATCCCACAAGGCCTTCTGCTCCGCGGCGTCCGGCATCTGCACCACCGACCCGGGCAGGCCCAGGTCGCCCATCAATTCCACCAGCCGCGCCAGGCCCGCGAGCTGTTCGCTTTTGTCCTCGCCGGCGAATTCGACGAGCAGAATGGCTTCCGGCTCGCCGATGAGGGCTTTCTCGATCACCGGGCGGAAGGCGGGATTGTCCCGCGCGAGGTCTATCATGGTGCGGTCCACCAGCTCCACCGCGCAAGGGCTCAACCCCACGATGTGGCGAGTCATGTCCATGGCCTGGTAGAAGGTCGGGAAGTTCACGACCCCCAGCGCCTTGGCGGCCGGCAGCGGCGCCAGCTTGAGCGTGAGCTGCTGGGTATAGGCGAGCGTCCCTTCGCTGCCCACCAGCAGGTGGGCGAGGTTGACGCTGCCATCCTGCGTATAGGGGCGAGGGCTTTGCGGGTGGTAGATGTCCAGGTTGTAGCCGCCCACGCGCCGCAGCACCGCGGGGTAGCGCCGGGCGATTTCTTCACGCTCGCGTTCGGCGATCGCGCGCACGCCCTGGACGATGTCGCGTATGCGCGCCGGCGCGCCGTCCATGCACTGTTCGGAACAGAAACGGGCCTGCGCGCCATCGAGCAGCAGGGCGTCTATGCTCAGCACATTGTGCACCATATTGCCATAGGCGATGGAGCGCGAGCCGCAGGAATTGTTGCCCGCCATGCCGCCCAGCGTGCATTGCGCGGCGGTGCTGACGTCGACCGGGAACCACACGCCGTGTGGCTTCAGCCAGGCATTCAGGTGATCCAGGACTATGCCCGGCTGCACCGTGACCGTCATGGCGTCCAGGTCGAAATCCACGACCTTGTTCAAATGTTTGCTGTTGTCGATGACCAGGGCCGCCCCGACGGTCTGGCCGCACTGGGAAGTGCCGCCGCCGCGCGCCAGCACCGGAACCTGGAGTTCGCGGCACAGCGCAAGCGCCGCCGTGACGTCGGCCGGCGACTTGGGCACCAGCACGCCGACCGGATCCACCTGGTAGATGGAGGCGTCCGTGGCGTAGCGGCCGCGCGCGCCCGCATCGAACAGGACTTCCCCCTCGACCGCCTGCCGCAGGCGTGCGGACAGCTCGAGGCGCTGAGTATCGAAACGGGCATGCTGGTGCTGCGGTAAGGGTGCGTTCATGGTGTCCGGGCCAGGATATGCCGCCATGGGTTTCAGGCGGCGTCGGAGGATTTTGCGGGGCTGAGGTTCAGGGTTTCGAGTACGGCTTCGCCCTTGCGGCGCAGATGGGCGCGCATAATCTCGCCTAGCCGCGCGCCGTCGCGGGCCGCCAGCGCGTCCACCATGTCCAGGTGCTCGCGCATCGCCTTGTCCCACTTCTCGTGGTTCAGGTTGGAGCGGAAGCGCAGGTTCTGCAGGCGCAGATTGATCGAGGTATAGACCTGGGTGAGCAACTGGTTATGGCCGGCGGCGTTGATGCGCTCGTGTATGGCGCGGTTGACGTGATAGTAGGCGGAGAGGTCGCGGCGGGCGTGGCAGGCCTGCATTTCGAAAGTCAGCGCACGGATTTCGGCGACTTCCTGGTCGCTGATGCGCTGGCAGGCCAATTCGCCGGACAGGGCTTCCAGGGCGCCCATGACTTCGAAGCTTTCGCGTATGTCTTTTTCCGACAGCGCGGCCACCTTGGCGCCGCGATTGGGCTGCATCTGCACCAGCCCATCGGCCGCGAGCAAGCGGAAGGCTTCCCGCAAAGGCGTGCGCGAGACCTGCAGGCGATCGCACAGCGCGCGCTCGTTCAGGCGGGTGCCGGCGGCCAGTTCCCCTTCGATGATCATCTCGCGCAGGCGGTCGGCGATCGCGGTGGGCAGGGTGCGGCGGTCCACGATCTCCATGGCGGCGGGCAGGCCAGCCGCCGCGGCACCGGCCGCCGCGGCATCGGCCGCCGCTGCGAACGAGGGTAGCGTATTGGAGGACTGGTTTTTCATTTGGTATACAAATCCTTGCGGCATAGCCGGAATAGCGCACCTACGCGGAGGCGCGGTGCAAGCCGGCCCGCGTATCTGCGGCCGCGTCCGGCACGCATATTTTACTTGCCTCGCGGATGACGCGCACTCGTCGCGCAGCCAAAAATTTTGCTTGCGTTTCCGCATATTGGTGCTTATTATTACCCAAGGTTTGTATTTTGTATACCAAATTTTGCCTGGAGCATGACATGATCCCACTGCATTCGCATCCCGCCGGCCGCCACTTCCTGCAGATTCCCGGCCCCACCAATGTGCCCGATCGTGTTTTGCGCGCCATCGACAATGTCACCATAGACCATCGCGGCCCCGAATTCGGCGTGCTCGGCAAATCGGTCCTGGCGGGCATGAAGAAAGTCTTCAAGACGGAATCCCATGTCGTCATCTATCCGGCATCCGGCACGGGGGCCTGGGAAGCCGCGCTGGTCAATACCTTGTCACCCGGCGACAAGGTATTGATGGCGGAAACCGGCCACTTCGCCACGCTCTGGAAGAAAATGGCCGTCAAGCTCGGCCTGGATGTCGAGTTCCTGGAAGGGGACTGGCGCCATGGCGCCGATGCCGCCCAGATCCAATCCCGCCTGCAGGCGGACGGCCAGCATCGGATCAAGGCGGTCTGCGTGGTCCATAACGAAACCGCCACCGGCGTGACCAGCAGCATCAGCGCGGTCAGGCAGGCCATGGATCACAGCAAGCATCCCGCGCTGCTCATGGTGGACACGATATCGTCCCTGGGTTCCATCGACTACCGCCACGATGAATGGGGGGTGGACGTCACGGTGGCCGGCTCCCAGAAGGGCTTGATGCTGCCGCCGGGGCTGTCCTTCAACGCTATCAGCGCCAAGGCGCTGGCCGCGTCCGACACCGCCGGGCTGCGCCGCTCGTACTGGGACTGGAAGGAAATGATCGCCATCAACCACACCGGCTATTTCCCCTACACGCCCGCCACCAATCTGCTCTACGGCCTGCATGAAGCGCTGGAAATGCTGTTTGCCGAAGGGCTGGACAATGTATTCGCCCGCCATCGCCGCTTCGGCGAAGCCACCCGCGCCGCCGTGCGCGCCTGGGGCCTGGAAATCCTGTGCAAGAAGCCCGAGGAATACAGCGCCGCGCTGACGGCGGTCATGATGCCGGAAGGCCATAGCGCCGACGCCTTCCGCAAGACCGTGCTGACGCATTTCGACATGTCGCTGGGCCAGGGGCTCAGCAAGCTGTCCGACAAGGTATTCCGCATCGGCCACCTGGGCGATCTGAACGACCTGACGCTCTGCGGCACCCTGGCCGGCATAGAAATGGGCCTGGAACTGGCCGGCGTTCCGCACCAGAAAGGGGGAGTGCGGGCCGCGATGGACCATCTCGCGCAATCGAGCGCGTCCGGCTCGGAAAAACGGGTCAAGGTCGCGTAAGGCCTGTCAACAGGCCAGTGCAAGGTCCGCCAAGGGGGAACAAAAACAGGACCGGCAGTATCCGCAAGAAGGCTCGAATGACCAGCGTCCCCGCAGGGGGCGCTTCCGTAGCACTAACCGGAGGAGGCAGTTATGAAGCATTCTGTTCGCAGGCTTTCGAAGAAAACTTACCTTATGTCGTCACTGGCCGCGATGGCCGGCCTGGCCATGCTGCCGGCGCACGCCGCATGGGAACCGACCAAGCCGATAGAGG
Organism: Pusillimonas sp. UBA6240; assembly: GCA_002441445.1. Lineage (GTDB taxonomy): Bacteria > Pseudomonadota > Gammaproteobacteria > Burkholderiales > Burkholderiaceae_B > UBA6240. The sequence goes on along the minus strand of DJWC01000061.1, from coordinate 12,261 downwards.
TGATCGTGCCGGCCGGCGCGGGCGGCGCATCGGACCAGATGGCGCGCACCATCCAGAGCATCATCCTCAAGCACAAGCTCATGAAGCAGAGCATGCTGGTGCTCAACAAGGGCGGCGCCAGCGGCGCCGAGGGCATCATGGACACCAAGGAGTCCGCCGGCGATCCGCACAAGCTGATGGTGGCTTTCTCCGCCATTTACACGCTGCCCATCGCCGTGAATCTGCCTTTCAACTGGCGCGACCTGAACCCCGTCGCCATGATCGCGCAAGACGAATTCCTGCTCTGGACCAACGCGCAAGACCCCTACAAGACCGCGGGCGACTATCTGAAAGCCGTCAAGGCGGCGCCTCCGGGCAAATTCAAGATGGGCGGCACGGGCGCCAAGCGGGAAGACCAGATCATCACCGTGGCGCTCGAAAAAGCCGCCGGCGTCAAGTTCACCTATGTGCCGTATAAAAGCGGCGGCGAAGCCGCCACGCAGCTGGTCGGCAAGCATACGGATTCGAACGTGAACAACCCCAGCGAAAACATCGCCCAGTGGCGCGCCGACCAGGTCAATGCGCTGTGCGTGTTCTCGGACGAGCGCATGGTCTACAAGGACAAGGTCACCAAGACGCAGTCATGGGCCGACATCCCCACCTGCAAGGAAGCCGGCTACGACGTCCAGTATCAGATGCTGCGCGGCTTCTTCCTGCCGCCCAAGACCACCGCCGAGCAGGCCGCGTTTTATGCCGACTTGCTGAAGAAGGTCAGCGAAACCCAGGAATGGAAGGACTACCTGGCCAAGCAGGCGCTCAAGGGCGATTACCGGACCGGCGCGGACTTTGTGAAGTTCCTGGAAAAGGACGAGGAAAACCACAAGACGCTGATGCAGGAAGCCGGCCTGGCGGCCAAGAAATAAGCCCGGGGAGCAGCCATGGAAAGGAAGCAATCGCAGGGCGGGTTCGCAAGAGGCCTGTCGTATAGCGTCGTGGACGCGATCACCGCCGCCGTGGTGATCATCATCGGCATTGTCATGATGGTGGACAACCAGCGCATCGGCATCACCTGGGCGGTGGACGGCCCGGAATCGGGGTATTTCCCCTACCATGTGGGGTTGATACTTTGTATATCCGGCGCGGCGGTGCTGCTCAAGGCCTTGTTCGGCAAGCAGCGCAACCGGGAAATCTTCGTCACCTGGGATCGCTTCAGGCTGGTGCTGCTGGTGCTGCTTCCCACCGCCGTCTATGTGCTGCTCATCCAGTTCGCCGGCATCTATGTCGCCTCGGCATTGTTCATAGGCGCCTTCATGCGCCTGCTGGGGAAAATAAGCTGGCTCAAGACCATACTGGTCAGCGTGGGCGTGAACGTACTGCTGTTCTGGATGTTCGAGATTCAGTTCATGGTACCGCTGCCGAAAGGCCCGCTGGAAGCGGCCTTGTTCGGCTACTGAAACTCGCAGCAGGAGAACTCAAGTGGAAGAACTCAACGCTTTGTTTCATGGATTTTCCACGGTACTGAGCTGGTACAACATCGGCATGATGTTCATCGGCCTGGTTCTGGGCGTGATCATCGGCGTGTTGCCTGGGCTAGGGGGGCCGAACGGGGTGGCGATACTGCTGCCGCTGACCTTCACCATGCCGCCCACCTCGGCCATCATCATGCTGTCGTGCATTTATTGGGGCTCTTTGTTCGCGGGCGCCATCACCTCCATACTGTTCAACATACCGGGGGAAACCTCGTCGGTGGCCACCACCTTCGACGGCTACCCGCTGGCCCAGCAGGGCAAGGCCGGCAATGCGCTCACCGCGTCCTTCACCGGGTCCTTCTTCGGCGCCCTGTCCGGCGTGCTGCTGATCACCTTTCTGGCGCCACTGGTGTCCAAATTCGCGCTGCGCTTCGGGCCGCCGGAATTCTTTGCGGTGTTTCTGCTGACATTCTGCAGCTTCGTCGGCACCGACAAAAAGACGCCGTTCAAAACCATCATTTCCATGATGTTGGGTTTCGGCCTCGCGGCCATAGGCATGGACACCGTCAGCGGCGGCCTGCGCATGACTTTCGGCTGGTCCGAACTGCTGCGCGGCATTGATTTCCTGGTGGTGGTCATCGGGCTTTTCGGGATAGGCGAAATCCTGGTCAGCATGGAGGAAGGCCTGAAGTTCGAAGGCAAGAGCGGCAGGATCAACCTGAGGGTGGTGCTGCAGACCTGGCGCGAAATGCCGCGCTACTGGATGACCTTGATCCGCAGCACCGTGGTGGGCTGCTGGATGGGGGTCACGCCGGGCGGCGCGACCGCGGCCTCGTTCATGGGCTATGGCCTGGCGCAGCGTTTCTCGCGCAACGGCAGCAAGTTCGGCACCGGCGAGATCGAAGGGGTGATCGCGCCCGAGACGGCGGCCCATGCATCGGGAACCTCGGCGCTGCTGCCCATGCTGGCGCTGGGCATACCGGGTTCGGCGACCGCCGCGGTGCTGCTGGGCGGCCTGATGATATGGGGCTTGCAGCCCGGGCCCCTGCTGTTCGTCGAGCAGAAGGAGTTTGTGTGGGGGCTGATCGCCAGCATGTATCTGGGCAATTTCGTCGGCTTGATCATCGTGCTCAGCACCGTGCCCCTGTTTGCCGCCATCCTGCGCATCCCGTTCGCCATCGTCGCGCCCATCATCATCGTGGTCTGCGCCATCGGCGCCTATTCGGTGCATAACGCCATGCTGGATGTCTGGTTCATGCTGCTGTTCGGCGCCATCGGCTATGTGCTCAAGAAGCTGTCTTATCCGCTGGCGCCCATGATACTGGCCCTGGTGCTGGGCGACCGCATGGAAGACGCCTTCCGCCAGTCCATGCTCGGCCCGGGCACCGGCTTGCATGTGTTCTGGTCCAATTCGCTGGTGGGCACCATCACCACGCTGGCGCTGCTGATGCTGTTCTGGCCGCTGATTCCTTTCACCTTGCGCTGTTTGCGCAGGATGGCCGGCGGGCGCCGCAACGGCGGCGACCATGGCAAGACGAAAGCGAGGACGGCGGAATGAGCGATTTGATACTCCAGGAGCGCGCGGGGCATGTGGCCACGGTTACGCTCAATCGGCCGGAAAAGCTCAACGCCCTGACCAAGCCCATGTGGCGCCTGCTGGGCGAAACCATAGACGCCTTGTCGGCGGACGACGGCATACGCTGCATCATCTTGCGCGGCGCTGGGGAAAAGTCCTTTTCCCCCGGCAACGACATTGCGGAGTTCTCCACGGAACGGGCCAACAAGGCGCAGGCCATCGAGTACGGCAAAGTCATGCATGCCACCATGCGGGCGCTGGCCAATTGCCGCCATCCCCTGGTGGCCCAGATCCACGGCATTTGCGTCGGGGGCGGCCTGGAGATCGCGGGCTCCTGCGACATCCGCATATGCGGGGAATCCAGCCGCTTCGGCGCGCCCATCAAGAACCTGGGCCTGGTCATGGCTTATGGCGAAATGGAACCGCTGATACGGCTGGCCGGGGTGGACGCTGCGCTTGAAATCCTGCTGGAGGGGCGCATTTTCAGCGCCGCCGAAGCCAGGGAGAAAAGGCTGGTCACGCGCGTGGTGGCGGATGCGGATGTCGCCGCCGAAGCCCAGGCGGCCGCGGCCCGCATAGCCGAAGGCGCGCCGCTGGTGGCGCGCTGGCACAAAAAGTTCGCCAGGCGCCTGGCCGATCCGACGCCGATCTTGCCGGCCGAATACGAAGAATGCTTCGATTGCTTCGACACCGAGGACTTCCGCGCCGGCTACGCGGCCTTTCTGGACAAGCGCAAGCCGGTCTTCAGCGGCCGCTAGGCTTGCGGGGCGGCGCGCCCTGCGTAAACGGGAATTTCCAATGAAACCTGAAACCAAGCACACTGGCCCGCTGGCCGGCATGCGTGTCCTGGAGCTGGCCCAGATCATGGCCGGCCCCACCTGCGGCATGATGCTGGCCGACATGGGCGCCGACGTCATCAAGGTGGAAAAGCTGCCGGGGGGCGACGACTCGCGCGGCTACAGAGAGCCCTTGGTCAACGGCGTCTCCGCGCCCTTCATGATATTGAACCGCAACAAGCGGGGCATCGCCCTGAACCTGAAAGCGCCGCAAGGGCGCGAGATTCTGCTGCGCATGGTGAAAAGCGCCGATGTGCTCACCGAAAACTACCGCCGCGGCACGCTGGAAAAACTGGGACTGGGCTACGAGGTACTCTCGCGCGTCAACCCCGGCCTGATCTACTGCGCCGTGTCGGGCTATGGGCGCGACGGCCCCTATGGCGACAAGGCCGGCTTCGACCTGATCGCGCAGGGCTTCTCGGGCTTGATGTCCATCACCGGCGAGCCGGGCCGCCCGCCCGTCAAGACGGGCAATTCCATCGCCGACATCAATGCCGGCATACTGGCCGTCACAGGCATCGTGGCCGCCTACGTCCACAAGCTGAAGACCGGCCAGGGGCAGATCGTCGATACCTCGCTCATGGAGGCCGCCCTGCAGCAAACCTACTGGCATGCCGCCATGTATTTCGCCACCGGCATATCGCCCGGGCCCACGGGTTCCGCCCACTTGCTGACGGCTCCGTACCAGGCCTTCCCCACCAGCGACGGGTGGATCAACATCGGCGGCGCGAACCAGGCCAATTGGGAACGCATCGCCCAGGTGCTGGGCCACCCTGAATGGCGCGACGACCCGCGCTATGCCACCAATACGGCGCGCATGGAAAATCTTTCCAGCCTGACCGCGGAGATTGAAGCCGTCCTGAAAACGCGCAGCCAGGCGCACTGGCTGGAAGCCTTCGACAAGGCCGGCGTGCCCGTGGGACCGGTAAACAATATGGAGCAGGCGCTCACGCATCCGCAGGTGCGGGCGCGCAATATGGTGGTGGATCTGGTCCATCCCCAGGCCGGCCCCACCCGGGCATTGGGCTGCCCGGTCCATTTTTCCGCCACGCCCACCCAGATCCGCAGGCACGCGCCCATGCTGGGCGAGCATACGCGCGAGCTGTTGGTGGAGTACGGCTATTCACAGGAACAGATAGACGCTTTCGTGGAAGAGGGCGTGGTCCAGGAGGCCGGCCCGCGTCCCGCGGCCTGAACGGCATCGGCGACGCATGGCCGGTTCAAGGCCGGGCGCCGTGGATGGACGCGGGGCCCGGGCCGCGCTATTCCGCCCTCAGGCGGCGGATTGCAGCAGCCGCCCGGTCTCGAAAACCGGCAAGCCCATGACGCCGGTATAGCTGCCGGAAATATGCTTCACGAACAGGCCCGCCAGCCCTTGTATGCCATAGGCTCCCGCCTTGCCCATGGGTTCCCCGCTGGCGCAGTAGGCCCGGATTTCTTCCGCCGACAGGCGCTTGAAGCGCACTTCGGTGATGGACACGTCTTCCAGCAATTGCGCGCCGCGCGACAGCGCGATGGCGGTGTGCACGGCATGGCGGCGGCCCGAGAGGCGCGCCAGCATGGCGGCCGCGTCCTCGGCATCGGCCGGCTTGCCGAGGATGTCGCCATCGAGTATGACGGTGGTATCCGCCGACAGAATGGGGCGCGCAGGGTCCAGCGGCTCGCCGCCGGCGGCCGCGCCGCCGTCCACCCAGCGCCGCGCCCGCAAGGCCTTATCGCGCGCGGTGCGCCGCACATAGATGTCCGCCGGCTCGCCCGGCAGGCGCGGCTCGTCTTCGCCGGCGGGCGCGGGCACGCGCAGTATTTCGTGCGATACGCCTATTTGCAGCAGCAGCTCGTGCCGGCGCGGGCTGGCCGAGGCCAGGTAGATACAAGGTAGATTCATATCGATCAATGGTTGAAACCGCGCGAACCGCGGGACGGCGACCCGCGACCGCGCTGCGCGCCTTGATGGAAGACTGTTTGCGCGCCCATGCGGACGCCTTCTAACGCCGAAGCATCAACGCACTTTCAGGATCTTCATGCCGTTGGTGCCGCCGCTGTTGCTGTAGTAATCGCCCTTGGTCAGGATGACCCAGTCGCCCTTTTTCAGCAGCGATTGCTCCTTGAGCTTTTCTATGGCCTGGTCGCTGAGCTGCGCCGGGTCTATCCTGGACGCATCGAAGGGCACGGTGTAGACGCCGCGGAACATGGCGGCGCGCCGCTGCGTGGCGGGGTGGCGGGTATAGCAATAAATCGGCACCCCCGACCGTATGCGCGACATGATCAGCGGCGTGTGGCCGCTTTCCGTCAGGCTGATGATGGCCTTGACGCCGGGGAAGTGGTTTGCGGCATACATGGACGCCAGGGCGATGGTTTCGTCGCAGCGCGTGAAGGTTTCGCCCAGGCGGTGCTGCGAGCGCGTCGAGGTGGGCTCGCGTTCGGCCCCCAGGCAGACGCGCGCCATGGCGGCCACGGCTTCGACCGGATATTGCCCCGACGCGCTTTCGGCCGACAGCATGACCGCGTCCGTGTAGTCCAGCACGGCATTGGCCACGTCAGAGACCTCGGCCCGCGTGGGCATGGGGCTGTTGATCATGGATTCCATCATCTGCGTGGCGGTGATCACCACCTTGTTGTGCGTGCGGGCATGTTGGATGATGCGCTTCTGTATGCCCACCAGCCGGGCGTCGCCCACCTCGACCCCCAGGTCGCCGCGCGCCACCATGACCCCGTCGCTGACCTTGATGATGGCGTCCAG
>DJWC01000061.1:2065-5622 GCA_002441445.1 Pusillimonas sp. UBA6240 | reverse complement strand
GCTCGGCGGCCAGCTTGATGTCTTCCCGGTCCTTGTCGGTCAGGCTGGGCGCGGAAATGCCGCCGCCGCGCCGATTGATGCCCTTGTTGTTGGATAGCGGCCCGCCCACGGTGACCACGGTGTGCACCGCGTGCTCGTCGACGTTTTCCACCGACAGCACCACGCGGCCGTCATCCAGCAGCAGTTCGTCGCNNGGCAGTCCTGCACCAGGCTGGGGTAATCGATGCCGACGATGGTCTCGTCGCCGTCGTCGGCGGGATGCTGGTTGGACAGCGTGAATGGCTGGCCGGCCCGCAGCGTGACTTGCGAATTCTTGAAGCGCGCAATGCGTATCTTGGGGCCCTGCAAGTCCCCCATGATGGCGACGAACCTGCCATTCTTTTCGGACAGCTCGCGCACCAGCCGGGCGCGCCGCCTGTGGTCGTCGGCCTCGCCATGCGAAAAATTCAGCCGGGCGACGTCCATGCCGGCCAGAATGAGCTGTTCGATTCTTTCGGGGCTGGAGCTGGACGGCCCGAGCGTGGCGACAATTTTTGTGCGGCGTTTCGTCATGGCGGCGTATCCGATGTTGCGCTTGCACTTACGCGCGATGGTAGGGATGCCCGGACAGAATCGCCCAGGCCCGGTAAAGCTGTTCCGACAGCACGACCCTGACCATGGGATGGGGCAAGGTCAGCGAGGACAGGCGCAGCCTGCCCTGGCACTGCTGTTTGAGTTCGGCGTCCAGGCCATCCGGCCCGCCGATCAGAAATACCACATCCTGCCCGCCGGCGCGCCATTTTTCAAGCTCGCGGGCGAGACTCATGGTGTCCAGGTCTTTTCCGCGCTCGTCCAGCGCGATGCGCAAGGCGCCCGCCGGAATGGCGGCTTCGATGCGCCGGGCTTCCGCCTGCATCATCTGGGCCGGCGTTTTTCCGGTATTGCGCGGTTCGGGCTTGATTTCCTTGAGTTCCAGCGGGCAGTCCGGCGGCATGCGCCGGGCATAGTCGTGCCAGGCCGCTTCCACCCAGTCGGGCATGCGCGTGCCGACAGCCGCCACGATCAGCTTCATCGCGCCGCTTTCAGTCGTCGTAATCGAAGGAGGCGGGGATGCTGGGCTGCGTGGACTGCGGCAGCAGTTTCACCCGCACCGGCTTGCCGCCCCAGATTTCTTCCAGGTTGTAGTACTGGCGCANNCGCCGGTGTCCTCGCCTTCGTAGGCGATGATGGGGACTTTGTGTTCGCGCGCCCGGTCGACCACGTTGGCGGCGATGGCGCGGGTCTGGCGGTTGGACGAACCGCTGGCGATCACGACGCGATCGAACAGGCCGGTGATGTGGGTGGTGTTGAAGACCTTGATGTCCTNNTGTCCTGGGCCTTGACGTCTTCGAGGGCGTCGATGACCAGGCGTTGCAGTTTTTGAATATCCATTGGGTGACTATACCGTGAGATTTATTCGGCGGGAGCCCGGTAAAGGCCTTTTTGCCGTATGTATTGCGCTACTGCAACATCCAGCAGGCCGTCCGTCGCTTCCCCCTTGGCCAGGCGCCGGCGTATCAGCGTGGAGGAAATCGGGACGGGCTCGAAGGGCAGCGTCAGCAGCTTGCGGCCCAGGCCGTCCAGGTGGCGCTGCAGTTCAGGCGGCGGCGCCATGCCGGCGCCGGCGCGCTGCGCGACGGCCAGGCGGGCCTTGCGGGCGATATCCCGCCAGCGGTGCCAGGAGCAGAAATTGGCGAGCTGGTCGGAGCCCAATATCCAATAGTAGTCGGCGCCCGGCGGCAGTTGGTCCAGGGTCTCGGCGGTATAGGTCGGCCCGCCGCGCTGGATTTCTATCGGATTGACGCTCAGCCCCGGGTCATTGCGGATGGCCAGCTCCAGCATGGCCAGCCGGTCCGCGGGGCCGGCGGCGAGCGGGGCGCGCTGCCAAGGATTGGCGGCGGGAATCAATTGCACGCCGTCCAGGCCCAGGCCCGTCAGCGCCGCGCGCGCCAGGGCGATATGGGCGAGATGGACGGGGTCGAAACTGCCGCCCAGCAGGCCGATTCTTACAGCCATGCGCGCGGTTTCAGGTAAGCGGCGAGCTCCGCTTCGGGCGTCCCTTCCTTGGGCGCCCAGTTATACCGCCATGAGGCCGAGGGGGGCATGGACAGCAATATGGATTCGGTGCGGCCGCCCGATTNNTGAACTCCACATAGCGCCCGCGCCGGTAGGCCTGGAATTCGCGCTGCCTGTCCGTGTAGTCTTTGTCGCGCCGCCGCTCGACGATGGGCAGGTAGGCGTTCAGGAAGCAGTCGCCGACCGACCGCGTCAGCGCAAAGCATTGGTCGAAGCCGCCCTCGTTCAGGTCGTCGAAGAATATGCCGCCCACGCCGCGGGTTTCGCCGCGGTGCTTCAGGTAGAAGTATTCATCGCACCACTGCTTGTAGGCGGGGTATTTGTCGGCGCCGAACGGTTCCAGCGCGTCGTGGCAGGCCTGGTGGAAGTGGCGCGCATCTTCCTCGAAAGGGTAATAGGGCGTCAGGTCCAGCCCGCCGCCGAACCAGAAGACATCGTCGTCCTGCGAGCCCGGAGCGGCGTGCGCCACGAAGAGCCGGACGTTCATGTGGCTGGTGGGAACATAGGGATTGCGCGGGTGCAGGACCAGGGAGACGCCCATGGCCTCCCAGCTGCGTCCCGCCAATTCCTTGCGATGCGCGCTGGCCGAGGGCGGCAGCGTCTTGCCCTGCACGTGGCTGAACAGCACGCCGCCGCGCTCGAACAGCGGGCCGCCTTCCAGGTAGCGCGACAGGCCGCCGCCGCCTTCTTCGCGCGTCCATTGCTCGGACTGGAAGCTGGTGCCGTCGGCTTCTTCCAGGGCCTGGACGATGCGGCTTTGCAGATCCAGAAAATAGTCATAGGCGGTGGAAATGGGAACGGTCATGGGACCTCCTTGTATGGCGCGGACGGCCCTAGGCCGGCTTCGCGGCGCCGGACAGGGCGCGCCAGCCGATATCCTTGCGGTATTGCCGTCCGTCGAAATGGACTTCGGAGACAGCCGCATAAGCGGTCTCCCGGGCTTGCTCGATGGTGTCGGCCAGAGCGGTCACGCACAGCACCCGGCCGCCGGAGGTCTTGAGCACGCCGTCCCGCAAGGCCGTACCCGCATGGAAGACCATGCATTCGGCGGTATCGCCGGGCAGGCGGCTGATGACATCCCCGGTGCGCGGCGTGCCGGGGTAGCCGCTGGACGCCACGACGACGCCCAGCGCGCAGCGCCGGTCCCAGTCTATGGCGGCCTGGTCCAGGCGGCCGTCCACGGCCAGCTCGAAGACCTGCGACAAGTCGTTCTTGATGCGCATGACGATGGGCTGGGTTTCGGGATCGCCCATGCGGCAATTGAATTCCAGCACTTTGAGCGGACGGGCGGCGTCGGGGCCGTCGCCTATCATCAGGCCGGCGTACAGGAAACCCGTATAAGGGATGCCGTCTTTGGCCATGCCGGCGATGGTGGGATGGATCACCTCCCGCATGATGCGCTCGTGCAGCGCGGCGCTGACCACGGGCGCCGGCGAGTACGCGCCCATGCCGCCGGTGTTGGG
>DJWC01000061.1:0-2057 GCA_002441445.1 Pusillimonas sp. UBA6240 | reverse complement strand
AGCACGATGAAGCTGGCTTCTTCGCCCGTCAAGCACTCCTCGATGACCACGCGCGCGCCCGCTGCCCCCAAGGAGCCGTCGCCCAGCATCTGCTCGACGGCCTGATGGGCTTCCTGGAGGGTGGCGGCCACGACCACGCCCTTGCCCGCCGNNCACGATGGGAGCGCCCCGTTCCGAGATATAAGCCTTGGCGGCAAGCGGGTCGGTGAAGGTGGCATAGGCCGCGGTGGGGATGCCATGGCGCATCATGAACGACTTGGCATAGTCCTTGGAGCTTTCCAGCTGCGCGGCGGCCTGGGTGGGGCCGAAGATTTTCAGTCCCGCGGCGCGGAAGGCGTCCACGATGCCGCCCGCCAGGGGCGCCTCGGGCCCGACCACCGTGAAAGCGATGTTCTCCCGCCGGGCGAAGCCGACGAGCTCCTCATTGGCCGTGAGCGCGACATTGTGGATGCGCGGGGACGAGGCGGTGCCGCCGTTGCCCGGCGCGACATAGACGGCCTGGACCCTGGGCGACTGCGATAGTTTCCATGCAAGGGCATGCTCACGGCCGCCGCCGCCGATTACGAGTAGTTTCATGGTTTGCGTTATGGGTTGCCCGAGGGCGTTGATCGAGGCAGCGGCGGAAAAGCCCGCCATGGCCTGCCGGCCGGCGGGCTTTCCGCCCTGGGCTTATTCGGATTCGTCAAAGACGGCGGTGGTGTAGACCTCTTGCACGTCGTCCAGGCTTTCCAGCGCGTCCAGCATTTTCTGCATGGTGGCGGCATCATCGCCGGTGAGTTCGGTTTCGTTCAAGGCCTTCATGATGATGCCTTGCACTTCGGGCGCCAGCGAGGCCTGTTCGAAGGCGGCCTTCACCGCGGCGTAGTCGGCGGGCGCGCAGATGACTTCTATGACGCCTTCTTCATCGGTCTGGATGTCTTCGGCCCCGGCTTCGAGCGCGGCTTCCATCACGGCCTCTTCCGAGGTGCCGGGCGCGAACAGGAATTGGCCGCAGTGCTTGAACATGAAGGCGACCGAGCCGTCCTGCCCCAGATTGCCGCCGTTCTTGGTCAGGGCATGGCGCACCTCGGCCACGGTGCGGGTGCGGTTGTCGGTCATGCAATCGACGATGACGGCGGCGCCGCCCACCCCATAGCCTTCGTAGCGCACTTCCTCGTAGCTGGCGCCGTCCGCGCCGCCGGCCCCGCGCTGTATGGCGCGCTGGATGTTTTCCTTCGGCATGTTGGCGGCCGTGGCCTTGTCCCAGGCCAGGCGCAGGCGCGGGTTCGAGTCCGGATCCGCGCCGCCGGCGCGCGCGGCGACCGTGATTTCACGGATGATTTTTGTCCAGAGCTTGCCTCGCTTGGCATCTTGGCGACCTTTTCGGTGCTGGATATTCGCCCATTTACTGTGACCGGCCATAAACTATCGATAAGTTCAAGATAAAAAACGCCATTTTAGCGCGTGCACGATCAGCGCGCGCACGGCCGTGCACGGTATCGGGCGTGGAATTACACTTGGTGCTTCTTTCAGCCAGCATACGAAATGGTGAAAATAATGGCGGAACCCGTCCTCATCGCAAAAAACGAACATAACCAGGCCCTCCTGCTGCCGCAACTGGCCAATCGCCATGGGTGCATCACCGGGGCCACCGGCACCGGCAAAACGGTGACGCTGCAAGTTCTGGCCGAAGCCTTTTCCCGCATGGGCACGCCGGTGTTCCTGGCCGACGTCAAAGGCGACCTGACCGGCATATCGCAGGCCGCCGCGCCCAACCCCAAGCTGCAGGAAAGACTGGAAAAACTCGGCCTGCCCGAACCGGCCTGGAGCGGCAACCCGGTCACGTTCTGGGATATCTTCGCCGAGCAGGGCCATCCCGTGCGCGCCACCGTATCGGACATGGGGCCTTTGCTGCTGGCCCGCATGCTGGAACTGAACGATACGCAGGAAGGCGTGCTGAATCTGGTGTTCCGCGTGGCCGACGACGAAGGCCAGCTCATCCTGGACTTGAAAGACCTGCGCGCCATGTTGCAGGACGTGGCGGACCGCTCGGCCGAGCTGCGCACGCGCTACGGCAA
>DJWC01000073.1 GCA_002441445.1 Pusillimonas sp. UBA6240 | reverse complement strand
ACCTGGAAGCCGCCCGAGTCGGTCAATATGGGCTTGCGCCATTGCATGAAGCCATGCAGGCCGCCGTGCTTGCTCAGGACGTCGGTACCGGGCCGCAGCCAAAGATGGAAGGTGTTGCCCAGGACGATCTGGGCGCCGATGTCCTCCAATTCATGCGGCAGCATGGCCTTGACACTGCCGTAGGTGCCCACGGGCATGAAGATCGGCGTCTCGACGACGCCGTGATTGAGCGTGATGCGGCCGCGGCGCGCCGCGCCGTCCGTGGCCAGCACCTGGAACTGTAAACCGGTCATTGCTGGGGGGATTCTATGAACATGGCGTCGCCGTAGCTGAAGAAGCGATACCGGGATTGCACGGCATGCGCGTAGGCGCGCCGTATGGGTTCCATGCCCGCGAGCGCCGACACCAGCATCAGCAGGGTGGACTGGGGTAGATGGAAGTTGGTGATCAGGGCGTCCACCCAGGCGAATTTGTATCCGGGTGTAATGAATAATCGTGTGTCGCCTTCCAGGGCATGGCCGTCATACGTTTGCGCTGAGGCTGCTTCCAGGGCCCGGACGCTGGTGGTGCCGACGGCCACCACGCGCCGGCCCGCCGCGCGCGCGGCCCGCACTTTTTCGATGGTTTCCGGGGGAACGCTATAGCGCTCGGCGTGCATGACGTGCCGGCTGAGATCCTGGACGCGCACCGGCTGGAAGGTGCCCGCGCCGACATGCAGCGTCACNNNNGTCGAAATGCAGGCCGGCGGTGGGCGCCGCCACGGCGCCCGGCTCGCGCGCATAGACGGTCTGGTAGCGCTCCTCGTCGTCCTTGCCCGCCGCGTGCTCGATATACGGCGGCAGCGGCGTCGCGCCATGGCGATCCAGCAGGTCCAGCACGCGTTCCGGAAACTCCAGCTCGAACAATTCGCCCTGGCGGCCCAGGACCCGCGCTTCGAAGGCTTCGGCCAGGATCAGGCGGCTGCCCGCCTTGGGCGATTTGCTGGCTTTCACGTGGGCCAGCGCCCTGCGAGGCTGGGTCACCCGTTCGACCAATACTTCGACTTTCCCGCCGCTTTCCTTGCGGCCTGTCAGCCTGGCCTTGATGACGCGGGTGTCGTTGAATACCAGCAGGTCGCCGGCCTCGAGCAAACCGGGCAAGTCGGTGAAATGCCGGTCGTGCAGGGCGCCCACGCCATCCAGGTGCAGCAGCCGGCTGGCGGCGCGCTGGGGCGCGGGCGATTGGGCGATCAGTTCAGGGGGCAGTTCGTAATCGAACTGGGAAAGGTCTAGGCTGCCGGAGGTCACGCAGGAGGTCTTCAATGCAATGGGCGCGCGGGATGCGCAGGGATGTGGTGGCGGTATTTTAAGCCGGAGCGCCGATTTTCTGCTGCCGGCCCATCCTGCGGCCGGCATTCTTTGGTTATGCTGATGGTTTTTTGGGATGGGGACACCATGGGTTTGCTGCAAGGGCTCTGGTCCGGCCGCGTGGCCGGCTTCTTCTCCGCCGCGGCGGCGGCCGGCTGGCTGGCGCTGATTTCGGCCGCCGCGCCGGCCTTCGCGCAAAGCTGGCCGCCCGAGATCGAGAAGGCATGGCGCGCCACGCGTCTGCCGGACAGTTCCCTATCCCTGTATGTAAAGGAAGTCGACGGCCCGCCCCTGCTGTCGCGCAATGCGGCGGAGCCGCGCAATCCCGCATCCGTCATGAAGATGGTCACGACCTGGGCGGGCCTGGCCGGCCTGGGGCCGGATTATTCGTGGAGGACGACCCTGCTCGCCCAGGGCGGCGCTCGGGTTGACGCGCAAGGCACCTTGTCCGGCCCGCTCTACCTGAAGGCGGGCGGAGATCCCTTCCTGACCATGGAGGAACTGTGGGGCCTGCTGCGCGAACTGCGTTTGCGGGGCATCAAGAACTTGAACGAGGTCATCGTCGACCGCTCCATATTCGGCAATGTGCGCAGCGATCCCGGCGAGTTCGATGGCGCCCCGGATCGCCCCTACAATGCCAGCCCCGATGCGATGATGGTCGGCCTGGGCGCCATACGCCTGCTGTTCCAGCCGGACAGCCGGGCGCAAAAATGGATACCCATCGTGGACCCTCCGGTGCAGGGCTTGCGCGTGGAAGGCGAGGTTAAATGGAGCAATGCCGTTTGCCCCGGCTCGCCTTCGGTGTCCACCCAATTGGAACCGGTTGGCCGGGACATGATCTTGCGCGTCAGCGGCAGCGCGGCCGGCTCTTGCGGCGAATTTAGCGTCTACCGCCTGGCGATGTCGCAGCCGGAGCATTTCTCCGCCTTGTTCAAGATGCTCTGGAAAGAGCTGGGGGGAACGCTGGCCAAGGGGATAAAGGACGGCAAGACGCCGGCAGGCGCCCAGCCGCTGGTGTGGCGCGATTCTGAAACCCTGGCCGACACCATACGTCTCATCAACAAGCAAAGCAACAATGTCATGGCGCGCATTCTGCTGCTGACCCTGGGTGCGGAAAAGCTGGGTCCGGGCGCCACGGCCCAGACCGGCGGCGGCGCCGCGCTGGCGCTGCTGCAGGCGCAGGGCGTTGATACGCGCGGGTGGGTCATCGACAATGGCGCAGGGCTGTCGCGCAGCGGCCGCCTGACGGCGCAAGGGCTGGCCGGCATGCTGGAAGCGGCCTGGCATTCGCCGCTGATGCCGGAATTCATTTCGTCGCTGGCCATTTCCGGCGTGGACGGCACCATGCGCAGGCGGCTGCGCGACGACCAGGCCAAGGGCATGGCGCACTTGAAAACGGGGACCCTGCGCGATACGCGCGCGCTGGCGGGCTACGTGCTGGGCGCCAGCGGCAAGCGCTATATCCTGGTCAGCTTCGTCAACGACGACCGCTCCGCGGGCGCCCGGCCGTTTTATGATGCGCTGGTGAGCTGGCTGGCCGCGCGCTAGCGTCCTGTTTGGGCGCCGAGCCTATAAAATAAATCGGCATTTCAGGCACATTGATATAAGGAAGCGCCATGCCCATACATGAAATCCGCCATCCGCTGATACGCCACAAGCTGGGCATGATGCGGCGGGCAGATCTCAGTACCAAGAATTTCCGCGAGATGGCCCAGGAAATCGCGGCCTTGCTGACCTACGAGGCCGCCAAGGACCTGCCGCTGGAGCAGGCCACCATCGAAGGCTGGTCGGGGCCCGTGGAGGTCGAAAAACTGGCGGGCAAGAAGGTCACCGTCGTGCCGATATTGCGCGCCGGCATCGGCATGCTGGACGGCGTGCTCAGCCTGATACCCGGCGCCCGCGTCAGCGCCGTGGGCATCGCGCGCAACGAGGAAACCTTGCAGGCGCAGACCTATCTCGAACGCCTGGCCGGCGAGCTCGACCAGCGCCTCGCCCTGATCGTGGACCCCATGCTGGCTACGGGCGGCTCCATGGTCGCGACCATAGATCTGCTCAAGAAGGCGGGCTGCAAAAACGTGCGCGCACTGGTGCTGGTGGCCGCGCCGGAAGGCATACGCGCGGTCGAAGCGCGCCACCCCGACGTGGACATCTATACGGCCTCCATAGACAGCCATCTGAATGAAGACGGCTACATCATCCCCGGCCTCGGCGACGCCGGCGACCGTATTTTCGGCACCCGGCAGAAGGTCAATTGAGGCCGGCGGCGCCCGGTGCGTCCGGCGTGCCGCGGGGCGGCTCGGCCCGCGGGGGCGCCGCTGGGCCGCGCGGATGGAACCGCCTGCCGGAGTGCAGTCATAGGATCGCCGGCCGCCCAGCCGCAGGAGCAGTGCTGGCCGCCAGAGTGCCAGTCATAGGATCGCCGGCCGCTGGGATGCCGGCCGCCGGAATGCCGGCCCGGCCCAAGCGCCTGCTTCAGCCCGCAGCGGCTCACTTTTGCTAACATTTAATCGCCGAATTCCCGAAACTCGTTGCGCAAATGGGTTAGTATCATTCCTGATTGGACATGTCATCGGAGTATGCGTATGCGGTTCCAGCGGTCAGCTTGTCTTGCGGCATTGCTGCTCGGTCTCGCGAGCGGGCCGGCGGCGGCCGATTTGTGCCAGGCGCCTTTCATGCACAATGGCGGCCAGGCGCAGCTAGTGGGGTCGGGCGGCATGCAGTTGGGCGCCGACCTGGCTTTTTCCGAGGTGCGCAAGCAGGGCGCGGACAGTTGCGAAGCGCGGGTCCAGGGCACGGCCACATTCGGACTGGCCGGTTTGCCGCCGGGCAAATCGACGCTGGACTACTGGATGACCGTCAAGAGCGGCAAGGCGAGTTTCGAGCGGCGCGACGAACAGGGCCGCCGCGAGCCGGTGAACGGCAAGTTCGACCTGCGCATGCTGGGGCTGTTCGCCTACGGCGAACCCATTTCCAAAGCCGGCCAGACTTTCCCGGCTTTGCGCTTTCAGATCAATCTCGACAAGAAAGCCGTACAAACCCAGCCCATCGTCGTCAATACGGGAACCAAAACGGTAGGCGAGCGCCAGACCTTGCAGACCGCCGCGGGCGAGCAGTCCTGCTGGCCGATACGCTACACGCGGCGCACCGATCCCACCCAGGCCTCGTTCAGTGGCCTGGTATTGCCCGTGCCCGGCATGGAATCCGCCGTTACGGACTGGTTTTGCCCCGATGTCCATATGGTCATGAAACAAGAAAGCCAACAGAGCGGTGTAACGTCGGTAGTCGAGGTGACCCGCCTGCAGTAGGGGCGGAAGAAGGTTTTTGCTGCAGTATGCAGTGCTTTAACGCTGTTTTAACGTCAACCCACTCTTGGATCTAGGAGCTGATCATGGCAACAAGGAAAAATGTGCAGGCGAACGAAGAGGAATTCATCGAAAGCGTCAAGGAAAGGCTGGACGATGCCGAGAAGCTCCTGCGCGAAGCAGCCAGCGCCACCGGGGACAAGGCCGCCGAATTGCGCGAACGCGCAATGCAGTCGCTGAAACGGACCCGCGAAGCCCTGTACGACACGCAGGACGCCCTGATCGCCCGGGGCCGCAAGGCCGCGCGCGTCACCGACGATTACGTGCACGACAATCCGTGGCAGGCCATAGGCATGGCCGGCTTGGCCGGGTTCTTGATCGGCGCGCTGATCTGCCGCCGTTGATGCGGGTTTCATTCCATCATCCCAAGGGCAATATATGGCGCTACGACAATCGGTAGGCGATCTGGCTTGCACACTGATTTCCATTGTGCGCACCCGCCTGGAGCTCTTCGCCCTGGAGGCCACAGAGCAGAAAAGCCAATTGGTCGCGATTCTGGGCATGGCCTTCGCCGCGCTGCTGTTCCTGACCCTGGCGGTGCTGGTGTTTTCGATGGCCGTGGCGCTGTATTTCTGGCCCACGGACCAGCGCTATATGGCGCTGGGCCTGCTGGCGCTGCTGTACGGCGTGCTCGGCCTGTTCTTTTTCTTGATGGTGCGGCGCAAGTTATTGTTTTCGCCCATGCCGTTCGCCGCCACGGTGGATGAACTCAAGCGCGACCTGACACTGGTGGAGCGCTTGCGCGATCCGGCGGCGGAGCCCTTGACCGATTGGCCCGCACACAAGGACCAGCCATGAAAGAAAGCATGTCGGCCAAGGAACGCGCGGTCAGAATCGAACTTTTGCGCGCCCGCGCCGCCCTGGAGCGCCAAAGCCTGGTGCGCGGCGCACGGGGCGTGGGCATGGCGCTGCAGCCGCGCTCGCTGCTGCACAGCCTGTTTCCCCGCCTTGCATCCCGGTCTCCCGCGGGCTGGCTGTATCAGGCCTTCGCCCTGACCAGGCGCTACCCGCTGCTGGCGTCCAGCGTATCCACCCTGCTGTCCGGCGTGGGCAAGCGCCGCCGCTGGTGGCGTATCGGGGCGGGCCTGCTGCTGAGCTGGCAGGTCGCCCGCACAATGGGCCACAAGGGCGACTGAGCACCGGCCTGGGCGCCAATTCCCGCCGTTCGGAAGGGTCCAGGCATAGGGCCATCTCGCGGGGCCATTCTTGTCCGGCGGGGCCGCGCTTCCGGCGGCTGTTGGCGCTTTACAGGCCCAGCTTGTCCCACATGGCGTTCACGCGCGCCTTGACGTCCGCATCCATTTCTATGGGGCGGCCCCATTCGCGCTGCGTCTCGCCCGGCCATTTGTTGGTGGCGTCCAGCCCCATCTTGCCGCCCAGGCCGGATACAGGCGAAGCGAAGTCCAGGTAATCGATGGGCGTGTTTTCCACCAGCACGGTGTCGCGCACCGGATCCATGCGCGTCGTCATCGCCCAGACGACTTCCTTCCAGTCGCGCACATCGATGTCGTGATCGACGACGACGATGAATTTGGTGTACATGAACTGGCGCAGCACGCTCCATAGCCCGAACATCACCCGCTTGGCATGGCCGGCGTACTGCTTGCGCATGGACACGACCGCCAGGCGATAGCTGCAGCCTTCGGGCGGCAGATAGAAATCGACGATTTCGGGCAACTGACGTTTGAGCAGGGGAACGAACACCTCGTTCAGCGCCACGCCCAGGACCGCCGGCTCGTCGGGCGGCTTGCC
>DJWC01000082.1 GCA_002441445.1 Pusillimonas sp. UBA6240 | reverse complement strand
TGATGGCGATCCGTCAGGCGGTGGCCGCCCGAGTCAACATCACCTACAAGATCCTGTACAACGATGCCGTGGCCATGACGGGCGGCCAGCCCGTGGACGGCATACTGAAGGTCACCGACGTCATCGCGCAAGTGCATGCCGAAGGCGCCAGAAAGGTAGTGGTAGTGACCGACGAGCCGGAGAAATACCGCGGCGTGGCGCTGGCGGGCGATACGCCCGTGTATCACCGCGACGAACTGGACCGCGTGCAGCGCGAACTGCGCGAAGTCGCGGGCACCACCGTCCTGGTCTACGACCAGACCTGCGCCACCGAAAAAAGGCGCCGGCGCAAGCGCGGCGCCTATCCCGACCCGGTGCGGCGGATCTTCATCAACGACAGCGTCTGCGAAGGCTGCGGCGACTGCTCGGTGAAGTCCAACTGCCTCTCGGTCGAACCGCTGGATACGCCCTTCGGCACCAAGCGCAAGATCAACCAGTCCTCCTGCAACAAGGATTTTTCCTGTGTGAACGGCTTCTGTCCCAGCTTCATCACCGCCGAGGGCGCGCAAGTCAGGAAACCCCGGCCGCAGCAGGCGGCGGCGCCCAGCGCCGGCAATGCCGATCTGCCCGCACCCGCCC
This sequence comes from Pusillimonas sp. UBA6240, assembly GCA_002441445.1. Lineage (GTDB taxonomy): Bacteria > Pseudomonadota > Gammaproteobacteria > Burkholderiales > Burkholderiaceae_B > UBA6240. The sequence goes on along the minus strand of DJWC01000082.1, from coordinate 3,160 downwards.
TGCCGGCCATAGAGACCACCTACGGCATACTGGTGACCGGCGTCGGCGGCACGGGCGTCGTCACGATAGGCGGCCTGCTGGGCATGGCCGCGCATCTGGAGAACAAAGGCGTCACCGTGCTGGACATGGCCGGTCTCGCCCAGAAAGGCGGCGCGGTGCTCAGCCACATCCAGATCGCCGCCCGGCCGGAAGACATACACGCCACCCGCATCGCCACCGGCGAAGCGGAGTTGATCATAGGCTGCGACTCCATCGTCTCCACCTCGGCCGAAGTGCTGTCCAAATCGCAAAAAGATATCACGCATGCGATCGTCAACAGCAGCCGCACGCCTACGGCGGAATTCATCAAGAATCCGAAATGGCGCTTTCCCGAAGCTTCGGCCGAGCGTGCGCTGACGGACGCCATAGGCAGGGATTGCGAATTCCTGGATGCCAATGCGCTGGCGGTGGCCTTGCTGGGCGATGCCATCTACGCCAACCCGCTGCTGCTGGGCTTTGCCTGGCAGAAGGGATGGATACCGCTATCCCATGCGAGCCTGAAGCGCGCCATCGAACTGAACGCCGTCATGGTGGAGAAGAATCTTGCCGCCTTCGAGTGGGGGCGAGCCGCCGCGGTGCATGGCGCGGACGCCCTTGCCCCTCGTCCGGACAAGGCTGCCGGCGCGGCCGATGTCGTGGCCTTGCCTGAATCGCTGGAGGCATTGATCGCCCGCAATGTCCATCATCTGACCGGCTATCAGAACGCCGCGTACGCCCGCCGCTACCGGGAAGCCGTCGAACTGATACGCGCCAGGGAGTCGGCATTGCCGTCTTCGCGCGAGCTGCCCTTGACCCGCGCCGTGGCCCGGAACCTGGCGAAGCTGATGGCTTACAAAGACGAGTACGAAGTGGCCAGGCTGTATGTCGACCCGGCCTTCAAGGACAAGCTGCGCAAACAGTTCGAAGGCGAACCGGGCAAGGACTATCAATTGCATTTCCACCTGGCGCCCCCCTTGGTCGCCAAACGCAACGACAAAGGGGAACTGGTCAAGCGCAAATACGGCCCCTGGGTCATGTCCGCCTTCAAGGTGCTGGCGCGTATGAAGGGCTTGCGCGGCGGCCCGCTGGATGTATTCGGCCGCACGCATGAAAGACGCCAGGAACGCGCCCTGGCCGCAGCCTACTTCGACCTGGTCCGCGAATTTGCGGAAACGCTCAGCGCGGACAATGCGGCCATCGCCATCGAATTGGCGAATCTGCCCGACGACATTCGCGGGTTCGGCCATGTGAAGGAAAAGAACCTGCGCGCCGCTGAAGCGCGCAAAGCAAAGCTGCTGGCCGATTACCGGAACGCCGTGGCTACAGGCAGAAAGGTCGCTTGACCGGGGCAGCACCGGGCTATCAAAACTCCAGGCGCTCACAGCGCCAGATAGGAACGGCGAACCTCTTCGTTGCCGGCCACTTCCGACATCGGTCCGCTGTGGCGGATGGCGCCTTTTTCCAGCACATAGGCGCGGTCCGACACCAGCGCGGCAAAATAGATGTTCTGCTCCGACAGCAGTATGCTGGCGCCGCGCGCCTTGAGGGTCAGTATCATCTCGGCCATCTGCTCGACGATCAGCGGCGCCACGCCTTCCGAAGGCTCATCCAGCAACAGCATGTAGGGGTTGCCCATCAAGGTGCGCGCCACGGTCAGCATTTGCTGTTCGCCGCCGCTCATCGCCCCCGCCGCGCGGTGCTGCATCCCCGCAAGATTGGGGAAAAGCTCGAAGACAGCGGCTTCCGTCCAGTTCGGCGCCGCGCTGCCGTCCGGCCATGAGCGGGGATGCTGGCGGCCGGTCGCCAGGTTTTCCTTCACCGTCAATTCCGTGAAGACGCGCCGGTCCTCGGGCACATAGCCCAGGCCCAGCCGCGCGATTTCATAGGGCTGCCGGCTTTCCAGCGCATGGCCCATGAAGCGTATGGTTCCCCGGCGCGCCTGCACCAGGCCCATGATGGCCTTGAGCGTCGTCGACTTGCCGGCGCCGTTGCGCCCCATCAGCGCGACCACTTCGCCACGGCGCACCTCGAGCCCGACATCATGCAAAATATGCGCCGCGCCGTACCAGGCATTCAGGCCGGCCACCGACAGCAGCGCTTCCTCGTTTCCGAGGCCGCCTTTTTGCGCCGGCGGGGCGGGATTCAGGGCGGTCATGTGGAAGCCCCTGCCGCGGGCGCGGCCGCCATGAAAGTCTTACCCGTGCCGAAATAGACTTCCTGCACCTTGGGATGGCTGCGCACCGCTTCCACGCTGCCCTGGGCGATCAGCTGGCCGCGCGCCAGCACGATGACGCGGTCGGCATAGGCGAAGACCACATCCATGCTGTGCTCGGTAAACAAGACGGCCATGTTGCGCTCGACCACCAGTTTCTTCACCAAGCCCACCAGGGCATTGCGCTCGGCCGGCGCCATGCCCGCCGTGGGCTCGTCCATCAGCAGCAAACGCGGGTCGCCCGCCAGGCTCATGGCCAGTTCCACCCTTTTCACGTCGCCATAGGCCAGTTCGCTGCAGGGGCGGCCGGCCTGGTCCGCCATGCCGACCTGGTCCAGCAAAGCCAGCGCCTGCGGCCGATACTGGCCGGACGCCCGCCGCAGGAAAGAGAACACTTTGCCATGATGCGACCATAAAGCCATTTGCACATTTTCCAGCACGGTCAAGGAAGCGAAGGTGGCGGCGATCTGGAAGGTGCGGCCTATGCCCAGGCGCGCAATGCGGCGCGACGGCATGCCCAGCAAGTCCTTGCCGTCGAACAGCACCCGGCCCCGGCTCGCCGCGAGCTGGCCGCCGACCATGTTGAAGGTGGTGGACTTGCCGGCGCCGTTCGGGCCTATCAGGGCCAGCAGTTCCCCGGCGGACAGATCGAAGCTGACGTCGTCGACCGCCGTGTTGCCGCCAAAGGACTTGGTCAGGTTCCTGACCTGCAGCAGGCTCATGCCCGGCTCCTTCCGCCGCCTGCGAGCTGCTTGAAGAAGCCCGCTATGCCTTGCGGAAACGCCAGCACGATCAGCAGGATGACGGCGCCGAACAGGGCGCGCCAGTACTCGGTGATGCCGACGAAATAATCCTGCAGGGCGGTGAACGCCATGGCGCCGACCAGCGGGCCGGAAAGCGTCTGTATGCCGCCCAGCAGCACCATGACCA
>DJWC01000045.1 GCA_002441445.1 Pusillimonas sp. UBA6240 | reverse complement strand
TTCGATTCCTACTGCCCCTGCCACATAGCCTTTACATCGTCGCACAAGCGGCGGCACATGCCGGAATATGTCGAACAGCAACATAGAAACCGTTAGCAGCAGCGCAGATCGCATCAAGCTGGGTCTGGCGGTGCTGGTTATCCTGGCCGGCATAGTCGGCTATTCGGTGCTCGAAGGGCAGCCGGCCTACATACGCATCGGCGCGTTCGTGGCCGGTCTGGTCATCGCGGCGCTCATTGCCTGGTTCAGCGAACCCGGCCGCCGCACTCTCAGCTTCGGACGCGATTCCTACAACGAAGTCAAACGGGTGGTTTGGCCGACGCNNATGGGGCTGTTTTTGTGGCTCGTGGATAAAGGCCTTGAGTGGATCATCTATGGTCTGTTGCTCGGCTGGAAATAAAGGGCACACATGAGCAAACGTTGGTACGTCGTTCACGTTTATTCCGGTATGGAAAAAAGCGTGCACAAGGCGCTTCTGGAGCGCATCGAACGTGCGGGGCTGCAGAATTCATTCGGACGCATACTCGTCCCTTCCGAAGAAGTGCTGGAGGTCAAGGGCGGCAAGAAGTCCATCACGGAAAGGCGCATTTTCCCGGGCTATGTCCTGGTGGAAATGGAGCTCACGGACGAAACCTGGCATTTGGTAAAGAACACCAACCGGGTAACCGGCTTCCTGGGCGGCTCCGGCAATCGTCCGGCGCCCATCTCTGAACGCGAAGTCGAGAAGATCCTTTCGCAAATGGAAGAGGGTGTCGAAAAGCCCAAGCCCAAGATTCTTTTCGAAGTGGGCGAGATGGTCCGCGTCAAGGAAGGCCCTTTCGCCGATTTCAACGGCAATGTGGAAGACGTGAACTACGAAAAGAGCAAGGTGCGCGTTTCCGTCACTATTTTCGGGCGTGCCACGCCCGTCGAACTCGATTTTGGCCAGGTCGAAAAGACCTGAATATTTCAACCCCGGGGAGCCGTTCAGCCCAGGCTGAACGGCGCTTGAACCCGCAAGGAGCATAGCATGGCGAAGAAAATCGTCGGCTTTATCAAGCTGCAAGTGCCGGCTGGTAAGGCTAATCCATCACCCCCCATTGGTCCGGCGCTGGGCCAGCGCGGCCNNCCGCCTACGCGGACAAGAGCTTCACCTTCATCATGAAGACCCCGCCCGCCACGGTCCTGATCAAGAAGGCCAGCGGCGTGCAAAAGGGTTCGGCCCGTCCTCACCTGGACAAGGTGGGCACGCTGACGCGCGCCCAGGCTGAAGAAATCGCCAAGACCAAGCAGCCCGATCTGACGGCAGCCGACCTGGACGCCGCCGTACGCACGGTGGCAGGCAGCGCCCGCAGCATGGGCATCACGGTTGAAGGGGTGTAAACATGGCCAAGATATCCAAGCGCGCGGCCGCCATTGCCGCCAAAATCGACCGCAACAAGTTTTACCCCGTCGCCGACGCCCTGGCGCTGGTCAAGGAAACCGCTACCGCCAAGTTCGACGAATCCATCGACGTGGCGGTGCAATTGGGCATCGATCCCAAAAAATCCGATCAGCTCGTGCGTGGTTCGGTGGTATTGCCTGCGGGCACCGGCAAGTCGGTGCGCGTGGNNGCGCGTGGCGGTGTTCGCCCAGGGCGAAAAGGCCGAGGCCGCCAAAGCGGCCGGCGCCGACATCGTCGGCCTGGAAGACCTGGCTGAAAGCATCAAGGGCGGCCAGATCGACTTCGACGTCGTGATCGCTTCGCCCGACACCATGCGTGTCGTGGGCGCACTGGGTCAAGTGCTGGGTCCTCGCGGCTTGATGCCCAACCCCAAGGTGGGCACGGTGACCCCTGATGTGGCCACCGCCGTGAAGAACGCCAAGGCGGGCCAGGTGCAATACCGGACCGACAAGGCCGGCATCATCCATGCCACCATCGGCCGCGCGTCCTTCGGCGTCGAGCAGCTGCAGTCCAACCTGGCCGCACTGATCGACGCCCTGAACAAGGCCCGCCCCGCCGCGGCCAAAGGCGTATACCTGCGCAAGCTCGCCGTTTCATCGACGATGGGCGGCGGCGCGCGGGTGGAAATAGCTTCCCTGACGGTCTAAGTTCCACGTCGGGAAAAAGAACTTTGGGCTGTGCCTGGAACCCCCAGGCATTGCTGTCAAAGACCGCTGGAGCAGTCGACAGGCAAGCAGTACGCCTGCAGGCCGCTTAATTCCAGGCTGGCGACAGCCTGGGTCCAGCGCAGACGGCGCCCATGGAAGAATTCTTGCTGCATGAAGAACTCGACCAGGTGCGCCGCATTCGGTTGACGCAAGAGACCCTCTCCTGCGTCGTTTATGGAGTGTTCAAACCGTGAGTCTCAATCGTCAAGAGAAAGCGGTAGTCATCGAGGAAGTCGCGGCGGAAGTCGCCAAGGCCCAATCGATCATTATCGCCGAGTACCGTGGTCTGGACGTCGCCTCTGTAACCGTATTGCGCAAAACTGCGCGTGAGTCGGGCGTGTATCTGCGTGTTCTGAAGAATACGCTGGTTCGCCGCGCTGTAGCCGGGACTCCCTACGAGGAGCTCACTGCTCAGCTGACCGGTCCGCTGATCTATGGAATCAGCACCGACCCGGTCGCGGCGGCCAAAGTACTCGACGGCTTCGCAAAGACCAACGACAAGCTGGTGATCAAGGGTGGGGCATTGCCCAACAGCCTCTTGACCCAGGACGGCGTGAAGGCCCTGGCCACCATGCCTTCCCGCGAAGAGTTGCTTTCGAAGCTGCTGGGTACGATGCAAGCACCCATTGCGCAATTTGTGCGTACGCTCAACGAAGTTCCCACCAAGTTCGTCCGCGGCCTGGCTGCCGTGCGCGATCAAAAGGAAGCTGCTTGAGCAGCGTCCGCGGATGTGGATTTCGTCGCATAGAGCGATACCCAACCCTGGCATTTATACATATTTGGAGTTCTTAAAATGGCATTAAGCAAAGCAGAGATCCTGGACGCCATCGCCGGCATGACCGTGCTGGAATTGTCCGAGCTGATCAAGGAAATGGAAGACAAATTCGGCGTGTCGGCCGCTGCGGCCGCCGTGGCTGTGGCTGCTCCCGCCGCCGGCGCCGCTCCTGGCGCGGCTGCTGAAGAGCAGACCGAGTTCACCGTGGTGCTGGCCGAAATCGGCGCCAACAAGGTCAGCGTCATCAAGGCCGTGCGTGAAATCACCGGCCTGGGCCTGAAGGAAGCCAAGGACGTAGTCGACGGCGCGCCGAAGACCGTGAAGGAAGGCGCTCCGAAGGCCGACGCCGAAGCGCTGAAGAAGCAGCTTGAAGACGCTGGCGCGAAGGTCGAAA
>DJWC01000055.1 GCA_002441445.1 Pusillimonas sp. UBA6240 | reverse complement strand
ATCCGCTGCATAACCACTCTGCCATTGCGCCGCAGACCTACAATGCGCGCAGAAGGCCTGCTGCCTGCCGCTAGCATTGGCGCGGAAAATGATTACCGCTGCAAGTCAAGAACGAGATTCTACACTATTATCCAAGGGGGCGTCCGGCGCTCCAACAGGCGCGCACCTGGCGGACTTGCATTATCATAGTCAGTCGTGCGCCGGGCAATGAATGAAATACGGATTGGCTACCCGATTCCGGCGGCGGCCGAGGCTCGATCCGAGGCATGATTTTTATTGGGAAGGGGTGGAACTCATGGCTATAAATCCTGCGGTCGCGGCTCCGGCCACTGACCAGGGCCTTGCAGAACGGACAACGATGGGGGTGCTGTTCGCCATCAGTCTTTCGCATATGCTCAATGATTTGATGCAATCGGTCATCCCCGCGATTTATCCGGTATTGCGCCAGGAATTCGCCTTGACCTTCGCCCAGGTCGGCCTGATCCAGCTAACCTTCCAGCTGACCGCTTCCGTNNCTGCAGCCGGTAGTGGGTTCTTATACAGACAAGCGCCAGCGGCCCTTTTCCCTGGCTTCGGGCATGGCGTTCACCCTAATCGGCCTGCTGATGCTGTCGTTCGCATCTTCATATCCGGCGCTCCTGGTGTCGGTGGCGCTGATCGGCATGGGTTCGGCCATTTTCCACCCCGAGGCGTCGCGCGTGGCGCGCATGGNNTCGCTGTTCCAGGTCGGCGGCAATTTCGGCAGCGCCATGGGGCCTCTGCTGGCGGCTTTCATTGTCGCCTCGCGCGGGCAGGCCAATGTCGCCTGGTTCGCTCTGGTCGCCCTGGTCGGGATGATGGTGTTGACGCGGGTCGGCTTCTGGTACCGGGAACAGCAGCGGCGGCCCAAGGCCAAGCTGGCGATTCCCCATGTCGAACTGCCCAAGAGCGTGGTGACCCGATCACTGATCGTGCTGGGCTTGTTGATGTTCTCGAAGTTTTTCTACATGGCGGGCCTGACCAGCTACTACACCTTTTATTTGATCGAAACCTTCCACGTTTCCGTGCAGCAGGCGCAGATATATCTGTTTGTCTTCCTGGCCTCGGTCGCCGCCGGCACCATTATCGGCGGCCCCGTGGGCGACCGCTTGGGCAGGAAGCTGGTGCTGTGGGTCTCCATCCTGGGCGTATTGCCCTTCACGCTCGCGCTGCCTTATCTCAATCTGTTCTGGACTTGCGCATTCTCGGTCGTGATCGGCTTGGTGCTGTCTTCCGCCTTTCCGGCCATCGTGGTCTACGGCCAGGAATTGGTCCCGGGCAAGGTAGGCACGATTTCAGGCTTGTTCTTCGGACTGTCCTTCGGCATGGGCGGCATAGGCGCCGCGGTACTGGGCTATCTGGCCGACCTGACTTCCATCGGCTTCGTATACAGGGTGTGCGCCTTCCTGCCGCTGTTGGGGCTGTTCATCTTTCTTTTGCCGGATATCCGCAAGCCGGCCCCGTCTCCCGCCTAGCAAAACGGCATGGCGGCGCCCATGCCGGCAAAGCATTTTTACACCATCACAACCACAGGAGTTGCATTCACTATGCGCAGATTGATACGGGCCGGCCTGGCGGCCGCCTTGGCATTGAGCGTTTCAGCACCGGCCCTGGCGGCCGACGCCTGGCCCAGCAAGCCCCTGACCCTGGTCGTACCCTTCGGCCCGGGGTCCAGCCCCGACATGATGTCCCGCGTGATCGCGGAGCAGGCCAGCCAGACCTTGGGCCAGCCTATCGTGATACAGAACCGCCCCGGCGCCAGCGGCAACCTGGGCACGGGCGTCATTGCCAAGGCGGCCCCGGACGGCTATACCTTCGGCGTATCCATCACGGGCCCCATGGTCAACAATACCGTGCTGTACAAGGAACTGCCCTACGATCCGAAAAAAGACCTTTCGCCGCTGACCCTGGGCGTGCATCAGCCCAATATCCTGGTGGTCCCGGCCAGTTCCCCCATCCAGTCGCTGGAAGATCTGCTGAAGGCCATGCGGGACCCCGCAACGCCTTACAACTTCCCTTCCACGGGTGCGGGCACCGTATCGCATCTGTCCGTCGAACTGTTGCTCGAACGGGTCGGAGGCAAGGCGGTCCACGTTCCTTATCCTTCCTCCCCGGCAGCCGTTACATCGCTGGTAGCGGGGGATACGCATTTCGCCGCCTTGCCGCCCATTGCTGTCATGCCTCTGATCAAGGATGGCCGGCTGCGCGCCCTGGCGGTGGTGTCGGACTCCCGCGAACGGGTCAGCTTTCTGCCGGACGCTCCGACGCTTGCCGAACGGGGCATCGAAGGCATAGAAGGATCGGGCTGGATAGGCTTTGTCGCGCCGTCCGGCGTCCCGGCCGACATCAAGCGCAAGCTGGCCGATGCGCTAATCAAGGCCATCCATCATCCCGAGGTGCAGACGCGCCTCAAGGCGCAATTCATGGAGCCCGTCGGCAACCAGCCGGAAGAGTTCGGCAAGTACATGGACGAAGAGCTGCAGCGCTGGGCGCCCTTGATCAAGCGGCTGAACCTCAGCGTAGGCTGACGCCCAAGCAGGGAGCGGCCGAATAAAAATGCAAACGGCGTCCTCAGGGGCGCCGTTTGCATAACCGGGTTTGCGCAATCAAAACCGCAAAGGCTTGCAGCGGCGAGCGTCTAACTGATCGCCCGCATGAAAGTTTCCATTTTGGTGGCGGTTTCCCTGATTTCGCTATCGGGATCGGAACCGGCCACGATTCCGGCGCCCGCATAAAGGCGCAACTGGCTGCTTCCCGTATGCAGCGCGCAGCGCAGGGCCAGCGCCCATTCGCCATCGCCGTTGGCGCGCTGCCAGCCCACCAGGCCGGCGAAGTAGCCGCGATCGAACGGTTCCAATTCCCGGATATGGCTGAAGGCCACCGCGGTCGGATGGCCGCAGATGGCGGGCGTCGGATGCAGGGCGCAGGACAGGTCCAGAGCCGTTACCGACGGATCGCGCAGGCGGCCGGTGATATACGTGGATAAATGCCACAAGGTATCCGTGCCAATGACGGACGGACCCGCGGGCACATCCAGCTCGTCGCAATAGCCGCGCAGAATGCGCGCGATGTCCGCCACCACATAACCGTGCTCCCGCAAGTCCTTTTCCGAGCGCGCCAGCCCCTCTTTGAGCGCCTGGTCTTTTTCCGGATCGCTATTACGCCCTATGGAGCCGGCCAGCGGGTTGACATAGATGCGGTCGCCGCTGCGGCGGACCAGCAGCTCGGGGCTGGCGCCCACCATCACGGCCGTGGGCTCGGCATTGCCGCCCTCGGCCCAGATCGGGACCGCAAACGTATAGCCGTGCGCATTGCGGCTCAGAAGATCGGGAAGCAGCCGGGTATAGTCCAGCGGCCGGTCCAGCCGGACGTCCATGGCGCGCGACAGGACGATTTTCTTCAGTTCCCCTTGCTCGAACAGGCGCAGCGCCTTGCGGACCATGTCGCCGTATTGCTCTGGCGCCGGCACCGGTACGCGGCTGACGATTTGCGGACGCTCGCCATGTTTCTGCGTTTCTTTAGGGGCGGAGGCGCCGGGACGGGAGGGAATGCCCGCGCTTTCCCAGCTTGAGGGTATGGCCATGCTGGCCGGCCCGGACATATCGAAGGGCGCCAGGCCGAACATCAAGGGATCACGCATCCCGCGTTGCGCCGCCTGTTCGAACAGCGCTTGAACCATGCCGCGGTTTAGCGGCTGATGACTGGACAGCACGCCTTGCGCACGCCTGGCACGATATTGCGCGGTGGGCGAGGCGAAGAAAAAATCGCCTTTCGTAAAATCGTCCAGCAGCCACTTCTCGGCCGACGCAGCGGCCTGCTCCGGATGGATCGCAGCTCCGGTCGCGGTACCAGAATTCGTCGCCATGTTGTTACACCTTTCAAATCCACAACCCAAGGAAGGTAGCAGAAAAGAGGGGGCTTTTCAACGCAGCCTGGGAAAGCTGCAAGAGGCTGCGGCAATGGCCAGGCGCCGGTTGCCGACAGGCTGCGCCGTGATGATCAAAGCTTGATGCTTGCGATGCAGGACAGCAATTGCCGCGCCACTTCTTTTTCGTTCTGGTGCATTCTGTTCAGCGGGCCGGCCACAGCAACCCCCAAGGTCATCGGGCCGCACACCAGCGGCGCGGCAACCGCCATGACGTCGGCCACATTTTCGCCGCGCGTAACCGTATAGCCGCGCTGGGCGCTTTCCCGCAAGTCGGCGTGCAGGCGTTGCACATCGACAATGGTGTCGGGAGTCGCTTGCGCCAATGGATGTTTGGACAGCCATTCCGCACGCGCCGCCTCGGGCATCGACATTAACATGACCTTGCCGATGGCGCTGGAATGCAGTGGCTTGAAATCGCCCGCGCGCGATGAATAGCGGATAGTCTGGCCGCTTTCCACCACCAGCAGGTAGAGCACACGGTCTCCCTGCCGCGTGCCTAGAATGATTGTCTCGTTCGTGGCGTCGCGCAAGGCGGTGAGCGCGGGCAGGCAGCGTGTCGCGATGGGATCATTGGCGTTGATTTCAAGCGCCGTATCCCACAGCCATCTCGTAGGGTAGGATTCGCGATTGGAAAGGAAATACAGCAGCCCGTATTGCTCCAGGGCGCGGATCACGCTGTGGCAGGTGGACAGCGGGATGTCGGTCATCTGCGAGATTTCCGAGAGGGAGAGCGGCCGCCCGGCTTTGCGGAATGCGGCCAGCACATCGAAGGGCCGCAGGGCGGAGCGGCTCGCGGTACCAGTCATATGGGTAACATCCCTGAGTGCTTAGTGTAGACAATAAAATTCAGTATATAGAATAATTATTACAATTTCTTCGAAATACTGAATTTATACTTGATATCGGAACTTATTGCAAGCTTGTTTAAAGCTTATTTTCACATGCCTGTTCTGCGATAGAGAGCGCAGCGGTAGCGCCATGCCTTGTGCAAGATGTATTTCTGAGCGTAGAATAAAAACGCAGAATAATTCAATATGCAGAAAAAATAGCAAGGAGACAAGAATGGCCACAGGTAAATCCGCACTCGCAACCTGCTGTATTGCCGGCATTGCCGGATTGATGGCTGCCGCGCCCGGCATCGCTCAGGGAATTACGCTCAAGCTAGCCCATCAATGGCCACAAGCGGAGTCCGATTACGTCATTGCAACCGCCATCAAGTTCGCGGCGGAAGTGGAAAAGCGCTCCAACGGCGATATCAAGATCCAATTCTTTCCAGCGGAATCGCTGGTCAAGGCCAGCAACACTCACACTGCGCTCAAGAACGGCACCGTCGACTTGGCCATCTATCCCTATATCTACGCTGCCGGCGCCATTCCGGAAATGAATCTGATCCTGATGCCCGGCATCTGGAAATCGCACGACGACGTTTTTGCGTTCCGTACATCGGAGCCTTGGAAGAAAATCGAGGCCAAGGCCCAGGACTACGGGTTCAAAACACTGAGCTGGATACAAATTTCAGGCGGCGTCGCTTCGACGAAAGTGCCGATCGCTTCGGCGGCCGATGTCGCCGGCAAGAAGGTCAGGGCCGCCGGCAAATATATGGCTTACGCTTTGCAGCAGGCGCAGGCCAGCACCGTGTCCATGCCCTCGTCGGAAAACTATAGCGCAATGCAACTGGGGCTGTTGGATGGCGTGTGGACTTCATCCAGTTCATTCGGCGCATACAGGTTGTACGAAGTCAGTAAATTCTACGTTTCGCCTGAAAAATACAGCATTTATTACACCATAGACCCCATCGCGGTCAGCATGAAAACCTGGAACAAGCTGACGCCCGAGCAACAGAAAATACTGTCCGAGGTAGGGCGGAGCCTGGAACAGGAAGCGCTGGAGGGCGCGCGCAAGGAAGATGGCCGGGTAGCCAAGCTATTTGCGGATAACGGCGCCACTGTTTCACAGATGACATTGCAGGAATGGAATCAATGGCATGATCTGTTCCAAAAGCACGCTTTCCCGAAATTCAAGCAAGACAACCCTTCCAGCGCCGCGCTGCTCGACGAAATCCTGGCTTTATATAAATGATGCCGGCCCAACGAAAGCCTCGCACCAGAGGCTGGTTCGGCGCGCTGGTCGATATCACCGGCATGTCGGCGGGGGTGGCCACCTTCCTGATCGGCCTCTTCGTCGCCTATGACGTAATCGCTCGAACGCTCTTCCGGATGACCAATTCATGGACCACCGAGGTCACCATGTACCTAATGGGTTACATCACCTTCGTGGGCGCCGCCTTTGCGCTCAAGGAGGGCTCGCATGTCAGCGTCGACTTGCTGGTTCAGAAACTGCGTTCCGGACCACGCCGCATGCTGTTCCTGCTAATGGAAGCTGTCATGCTGCTGATTTTTGCGCTGCTGGCCTGGCTCAGCTTCTGGTTCTTCATGGAAGCCTGGGAAAGCGGCGAGGTATCCGACACGCTGTTGTCGGTCAAGCTGTGGATACCTTATCTTTTCTTCTTTATTGGCATGGTCTGGCTGCTGCTGATGCTGCTGGTCATGATTTACCAGCGGTGGCAAGGCGGAGCCGATAAAGAGGACGCGCATGGCTGAGGTGTGGATAGGCTTGGCGATGTTCGCCTCTTTATTGGCGGCATTGCTGATCGGGGTGCCGGTTGCATTTTCCTTGATGGGGGTGGGGCTGGCTTCCATCGCCATTCTGGGCGGAGGCATTGATGCGCTTGGGCTGGTGGCGCCGACCTTGTGGTCTTCCGTGGCCAACTTTACCCTGACGGCGGTGCCTTTGTTCATCCTCATGGGGGCGATTATTTCAGCCTCCGGCATGGGCGCCCGATTGTATGGCGCCTTGTCCACGCTTTTGCATGGCGTGCCGGGCGGCTTGACGATCGCAACCACGCTGGCGTGTACGATCATGGCGGCTGTGTCGGGCTCCAGTGTGGCGACGGCCGGGGCCATCGGCCGTTTTTCCGTCATGGAAATGCGGCGTTTCGGCTACAGGGACGAGGTCGCCTGCGGCGCGGTGGCCGCCGGCGGCACCCTGGGCATATTGATACCTCCCAGCATCCCGCTGATCGTGTACGGCATCATCGCCCAGGAGTCCATCGGCGCCTTGTTCATTGCCGGCATCATTCCCGGCATCCTCATGGCGATCGTCTTCGTGGCCTACCAGATGTGGGTGGCCGCGCGCGAATCGAAGCGGCTGCCGCCGGCGCCCCACGATAGGGTGACGGCATCCCAGCGGCTGGCGGCGCTGAAGCACATCATTCCAGTTGCGATACTGATATGGGTGATACTCGGCACCATTTATCAGGGCATCGCCACGCCCACCGAAGCCGCGGCATTGGGGGTACTGGCCAGCCTGCTGCTGTCGGTGGTCATCTACCGCGAACTCACCTGGGATAAGGTGATCAGCATATTGCGCGAAACGGCCAAGGGCAGCGTCATGGTGCTCATGATCATCGCCGGCGCAATGCTGTTCGGCTATGCCATGACGACCAGCAGCGTCGCGCCCACCATCTCGCGCATGGTCGCCGAACTCGACGTTCCCGCTTGGGCGGCGTTCATCACGATCAACCTGCTGCTCATTTTCCTGGGCTGCTTCATGGAGACTCTTTCCATCATCGTGATCACGGCGCCCATCCTGGTCCCCATTATTCTTGCTCTCGGATGGGATCCCGTCTGGTTCGGCATCATCCTGGTCATCAATATGGAAATGGCCTTGATCACCCCGCCTGTGGGCCTGAATCTGTTTGTCGTGCAAGGAGTGGTGGAGGACGTGCCTCTTACCCGCATCATCCGTGGAACGATGCCGTATGTTCTGCTCATGGCCATCGTGCTGGTACTGGTCGGGATATTCCCTGATCTGGCATTGTTCCTGCCCGAGCACGTGAAGTGAGCCAAGCCGTGGGCGCAGCGGGAATGTTCAATAGAGGGGAATCATGGCCAAGGTGGCGATAGTCGGTTGCGGAGCGATGGGATCGGTGTACGCGGGCTTGATGGCTCATGCCGGCCATGAGGTCTATGGCATTACGCTGTGGCCCGAACATGTGGCGGCCATCCGTGGAAAAGGGCTGCGGGTGTCGGGGATCAGCGGCGACAAGACCGTGCGGCTGGCCGGCGCGTCGACGACCACGGAAGGAATCGGCATTTGCGACCTGGTGATCATCGCCGCGAAAGCCTACGACGCCGAAGCGGCGGCCCGCGCCGCGCTGCCGCTGCTCGGACCGCAAACGGTAGTGCAAACCATACAAAACGGCTGGGGCTCGCCCCAGGCCGTGGCCCGGATCATTCCGCCTGACCAATTGGCCGTGGGCGTGGCGGGCGGCTATGGGGCTTCGCTTCCCGAGCCCGGCCACGTTCACCATAACGGATTCGAGGTCACCTGGTTCGGCAAGTATGCGGGTCTGTCCGACGAGCTGCTGGATCGCTCCGCCGACATCTGGCGCAGCTCGGGTTTCAAGGTGGCCATCCATGACGACGTCCGCAGCATGATTTGGAAGAAGCTCATCATGAATGTCGCATTTTCAGGCACATCGTGTGTCACGGGGCTTACCATAGGCCAGATCATCGATAATGCGCATGCATGGAAAGTGGCGCGCGGCTGTTCGGAAGAAGCGGTGGCCGTCTGCAGGGCCCAAGGCGTCGATTTGGGTATTGCCGATCCCATCGCCCACGTGAAAAGCCTGGGCGGCAAGATTCCCAACGCGCGTCCCTCCATGCTGCTGGACTCCATGGCCGGGCGGCGCGGCGAAATCGATGCCATCAATGGCGCCATCAGCCGCTTGGGCGCCGAGCTCGGTGTGCCGACCCCGATCAACGACATCGTCGTCGCGATCGTCAAGGCCAAGGAAAGCTTGATCGCCGATCACGCCGACGGCCGCTGAGACTGGAACCGCCGCGTTACCGGGCCGCGGCGCGTTTTGCCTGCCAGCTGCGCGATCCGTTGACGGCGCCTTGCATCATCCCGCCGTCGACCTTGCCCGTGTACTGGTCGGATCCTATGGTGAAGCTGAGCTGCGCGCCTTGAAGTCGGCCGTTGCTGACTGGCTGCGTCGTGGCGCCGTCGCGCAGCGATCCCTCGAACATCTGGAATTTCTGCTTCAGCTCCAGCGTCTTGCCGTCCATGTCCCACGCGCCCGCGACCTTGGCGGGCACTATCCATTTGAAGGCGTTGCAATAAATGGTGCAGTCTTCGGTAATTTCTATGGTTTCGTCCGGCTGCCAGTCCCCCATATCGAAGGAATTGGCGATGACGCGCGTGCCCGGCGCCATGTCCAGAAGTATGGGGCGCAGCTTGATGTTCAGGCGGGGCAGTAGAAACAGCGTCACGACGGTCGCGTCCGAAAAATCGGACTCGAAGATGTCTCCGTGTTCGAACGAAGCGCGCTGCGAGACGCCTTCCAGTTCCGCCTGCCGTTTGGATAGCGCCACCAGGTCGGGGTTGAATTCAATGCCCCGCGCGGTGGCGCCGCGCTTGGCCGCGGTAATCACGGTTCTGCCATCGCCCGAACCCAGATCCACCAGGCGGTCCTGGGGCGTAAGCTGCGCCATGTCCAGCATGCGGTCCACCAGTGATTGCGACGTGGGCACCCAGACGACATCCTTGCCCGACTGGCCCACCGTGGGCGTGTATGCGTCCGCCGCGCGCGAGGTGTCGGCGTGCACCCACCCCATGCAGCCCAGCGCGGCCGCGACTATCGCGCCGCAAATGAAAGATCTGTGGAAAAGCATCATCGTCGTTCTCCTTTGGGAGCTTGACACATCATGCTGCTGCTCGAGATTGCATGGGGCCTGCACGGGAACGGCTCGCGGCAAGCGACTGCCGGCCGGCCCCAATGCGTCGGCGCCATACGCCGTTCGCTCATCGTATAGAAAACGGCGTTGTTTGTGTATTGCTTTTGGTATCCGAATGGCACGCGCATCCTTCCGGATGGATCCGCGCCGCCAAAGGGCATGGGTGCGAGGTTCAGTCCTTGACGGCGACCAGCCCGACCAGCGCCGAGCGCCCGGTGTGACGTTCCCCCTCGTTCAGCTCGGCTTCGTATTCGGTCAGTTCCACGATACGCAGCGAGGCGAAGGCGTCCCGCAGCATATCCGCGGTGTACAAGTGCGACAAGGCGCTGGGGCCGCCGGTTTTGTATTCCAATTGCTTGGGCGTATAGCCTTGCAAGATCAGCAGCCCGCCCGGCTTCAGCGCTTTCGTTATGTTGGCAAAGAGCCGCGCGCGCATCTCGGGGTCGGCAAACTGGATGAAGATCGCGGCGATGACGTCGTAGGCATCCGCTTCCCAGCGCCATTCATCGCAACTGGCGAGATGGTATTCCACCGAAACGCCGGCCTCCGCGGCCAGTTTTCTGGCTTTCGCAATGCCGGCCTGCGCCACATCGAAGGCGACGACTTGCAAACCCTGGCGCGCGAGCCAGACGCTGTTGCGGCCCTCCCCATCCGCGATACACAGCGCGCGGCCGCCGGGAGGCAAGCGCGATGCCTGCGCCCGCAAATACTCATTGGGTTCGCGGCCGAAGAGGTAGTCCTCGCCGGAGAAGCGCTCGTTCCAGGTTTGTACGGCGTCGTTATAGGCAGGTGTCATGATCTGGTTTCCATCGACAGGGTATAGGATTGCATCGGAAGGCCATGGACCCGCGGCTGCCGCGGACATGGAATGGGTCAGCGTCGCGGCTTCGTTATAGGCCGGCCCAAGGCCGCCGCCAGGCTTCTGATCCCGCCGCCATTGAGAGCGTTATGGTAACCCAGGCGGGCAATGGCGGAGCGGGCCCGCCCCGAGCGCGCGCCCGAGCGGCAATACAGGATCAACGTCCGGTCGCGGTCCGGCACGGCAGCCGCTATGTCCCGCTGTATGCGGTCCAGCGGCAGCCATAAGGCGCCTTCGATGTGTCCGGCCGCGAATTCAGCCTTGGAGCGTACGTCGATCAGGACGCCTCCCGCGGACAGCAATTCGGCCGGCGATTTGCCCGGCGGCCAATCGGAGCGGGGCGATAAGGCGCCGAAGATTTTTGCTAGCCAACCCATGGATTCGATCCTCCTTGTCAACGGACAGACGGCGCGGCGAGCCGGCTATTGGCTGCCTGCAATGCGGTTTCGTCCAGCCGGCCCACGAGCGCGGCCAGACGGAGCCGGTCGATCAATAAACCGATACGGGCCTGGGCCAGGGCGAGCCTGGAAGCGGCGGCCTCATTCTCGGCATTGAGCAGATCCAGCGTGCTGCGCTCGCCGACTTCATTCCCGAGCCGCGTGGCATCGCGCCGGGCCTGGCTGGCGCTCATCGCCTGCTCCAGCGCCCGCACGCGCTCGGCGCCGACGCTCAAGCCCAGCCAGGCCGAGCGCAGCTGCTGCGAGACTCGTTCCCGAGTATGCGCCACCTCGGCCATGGCCTTGCCCGTCAGGCGCAGCGCCTCCTCTTCCTTGGCGCTGCGGTAGCCTCCGGTATATATGGGCACGGATAGCTGGATGCCGACGGCCCAGGTGTTGCCGCTGTTGCCGGCCGGACCGAAGCTGCCGCGGCCGCTCAGCCGGTCGCGGCCCACTTCGGCGACGAGATCGATGGTGGCTGAAGAGCGCAGGCTGTACTTGGCGGCCTCATGTTTTGCGGCTTCCGCCGCCAATAGCTGGATGCGGATTTCCGGGTTGCCCGACTGCGCCTCGTCCTGCCAGAACTCCAGCGGCTGGAGCGGCGGCCGGTCTTCGGCGCCGCCGCCGGGCAGGCGGGCCGCCAGCGCCTGCGCGGGCAGGCCCGTGGTATCCGCCAGCAAATTGCGTTTGATCAGTACATCGCTTTCGGCCGCCAGCATCTGTGCGCGGACGGCCGCCAGACGGGCCGCCGCCTCGTGGGTATCGGTGACGGGCAAGGCCCCGAGCTTGTAGCGGTCCTGCGCCTCGGTCGCCGCGCGCTGCACGGCGTCGAGCTGCTGCCGGAACACCCGCAGGGTTTCCTCGGCGAGGGCCAGGGCGAAATAGCGCTCCGCCGTGCGCACCATCAATGATTGCCGGGCCGCCTGCCATTGAAGATCCGCCATGTCGACGGACGTGGCAAGCTGCCGCTGCTCGGCGCGGCGCGTTTCGTTGTACAGCGGCTGTTTCGCCGCCAAGGCCCAGCGCGACGAGGTTCCGCCAGTCACCGAGGTGTTGAAGCCCACCTCGTTGGACTGGCCAAAGTTCGGCGCGCTGAACTGCGCGCCCCGGGTCTCGGTCTCATGGGTGGCCACGCCCACCGAGCCGGTCAGGCCGATGTTCGGCCTCCACAAGGCGGCGGCCTGATCGCGGCGCGGCTGTGCGGCGCCATGCGCCGCGCGCGCCACGGCGTATTCCTTGTCGCTTCGCAACGCGGACCGCCAGGCCTCCATCAAGTCGACGGCCGCGGGCGTCTGTGCGCGGCAGGCCAGGGGTACGATAAGCAGGAAGACCCACAAGGCCCTGGATATGCCTTTCATCGCAGACCTCACTTGCTCCGGTCGAGATGGCGCCGCAGCCACTGCGTCAAGGCGCCCGAGGCCATCACTCCCGAGTGGCGCGCCAACTCTTTGCCGCCGCGATACAGAACCAGCGTCGGGACGCTGCGGATGGCGTACGCTGCGGTCGTCCGCGGATTGGCATCGATGTCGACTTTGGCGAAGCGCACTTCCGGAAGCTCCGCGGCGGCCGCCTCGAAATGCGGCGCCATCATCTTGCATGGGCCGCACCAGCCCGCCCAGAAATCCACGAGCACCGCCGGGTCGTTGCGGGCGACATAGCGATCGAAGGTCGCATCGCTCAGCGCCACGGGCCTGGCCGGCATCAGTTCGGCGCCGCAGCGGCCGCAGACAGGTTCCTTGTTCGGGCGTTCATCGGGGACGCGATTGGTCGTCCCGCATGCATGGCAAACGATGTGCATAGTCAGACTCCTGTATGTATGGCGGGTTCACCGGCCCGCGCGTGACCCGCGATCGCGTCCAGACGATTGCGGTAAGCGGCGAAATAGAGGATGGGGATCACCACCAGCGTCAGCACGGTGGAAACGAAGATGCCGAAGATCAGCGAAATCGCCAGGCCGTTGAAAATGGGATCGTCGATGATGAAGAAAGCGCCCAGCATGGCGGCCAGGCCGGTCAGCACGATGGGCTGCGCGCGCGTGATGGCCGAGCGCACGATGGCATCCTTGAAGCCGGCGCCGTCCCGTACCTGCAGGTTGATGAAATCCACCAGCAGGATGGAATTGCGCACGATGATGCCGGCCAGGGCGAT
>DJWC01000153.1 GCA_002441445.1 Pusillimonas sp. UBA6240 | reverse complement strand
CGTCGAAGGCTACATGGACGTGGTCAGCCTGGCGCAGCACGGGCTGGGCAACGCCGTGGCGACGCTGGGCACGGCCACCACCTCCTTCCACATTGAAAAGCTGCTGCGCACCAGCAGCAAGATCGTATTCAGTTTCGACGGCGACAAGGCCGGGCGCAGGGCCGCCTGGCGCGCTTTGACGACCTGCCTGCCGCTGGTGCGCGACGATGTATCGATACGGTTCCTGTTTTTGCCCGCCGACCACGACCCCGATTCCTATATCCGCGAATACGGCGTCGAAGCTTTTCGGGCGACACTGGCCGAAGCCGTGCCCTTGTCGCGCTTCATGCTGGAGGAACTGGCTTCCCATCACCGCATGGACGAAGCGGAGGGGCGGGCCGCCTGCGTGCATGAAGCCCGTCCTTTGCTGGCGCTGCTGCCCGAAAGCGCGCTGCGCCTGCAAATCGAGCGCGAGTTCGCCAAGCTGGTGCAATTGACGCCGGAAGAGCTGGCCGCGATGCTATTGGCCGCGCGCGCCGCCGCGTCGGCCCAAACGGAAGGCGCGGGGCATCCCGCGGCCGGGATGCCGGCGGGGCGGCAGTCCGGCGCTCCGCATCCGGGCAAGGGGCTGCCCGTCGCGGGCGGCAGCGGCGCGGCGCCTGGCGCGCGCCATTCAGCAGGCTCGCCCGATGGCATCCATATTGCCGAAGCGCAAGGCGACGAGCCGCACGGGTTCATGGACGCCCCGGAATTCGATGCGCCCGAATACGATGGCCCGCCGGATGCCGATCACGATGCCTATGATCGCGGCGCCCATGAGCACGACGCTTATGATCGCGACGCCTACGATTCCGGCTATGCGCCGGCCCGGCCCGCCATGGCCGGGCCGGCGCGCAAGCCGGCGCATGCGGTGACGCCCATGGCCAAGCGCCTGCTGCGGCTGTTGCTGGCGCACCCCGAGATCGTCGCCGGGGTAGGGGAGCAACAGCTTGAAATACTGGAGCACGGCCCCCATCTTGTACTCGTAAGAGACCTGATTACTCTGGCGAATCTCAGCGGCGCACGTCACGCCGGGGCCTTGCTGCAAGCCGCCGAACCGGGTTCGGATCTGGAAGGCGTGCTGGCGACTTTGACCCCGGAGCTGCTTGGCCAGGAAGATTTGCCCGACCCGCAGGCGGAATGGAATGATGCATTGCGGCGTATCGAGCTCGCCGCCATCAAGGCGGAGCAGTCGGCATTGATACGCGACGGCCTGAAGGATGATTTCTCAAGGAGGCGGTATCAGGAATTGACGCGACGGATCACTTTGTTGACTAGTGTTTCTTCGCCTAAAGTGCAGTAAAATCGAAAGTTTTCGCGTAGTCTTAACATTACAGCCCGCGCGCTTCATGCGTTGCGCCAGGCGTGCAAACCAGCCGTTCCCTTTTTTGCCCTGTAAATGGCACCGGCCATCGGGGATACTTCTCATCGGGCGGCTTTGGAAGGCACAGGCATGGCGCGCGCCGCACGCCAGGCTGGCATGTAAAGGCCCGCGATAGTAAGTTCTGCCCTGCAACACTCGGCGGCTGAAGCCGTTCGGGTGCTTTTGCGTATACGGAAGCGACTATGACCCAAGTTACCGGTAAGACCCCCCTGGCAGCGGAAGATGCTGCAAAGCAAGCGAAAACCGTTGCGGCCAGCAAATCCGCCGACAAAACGGCGGTGAAGGCCGAGGGGGGCGCCATGGCTGATACGGCGGCTGAAGCCAGGCCGGCGGCCAAGAAGGCCGAGGCCAAGGCGGCGCCCGCCAAAAAAGCCCCAGCCAAGAAGGCGGGGGCGAAGAAGCCCGCCGCCAAGAAAGAGGCGGCGGCCAAGACGGGCGCGGCTGAACCCAAGAAGGCGAAGGTGCCCACCGGCCGCCGGCCCGGGCGTCCGGCCAAGAACGCCAATACCGACACGGTCGATTTCCACGATGACGATAACGGCGACGCGGAAGTCATCCCCGAACTCAAGCCGCTGCCCAAGCGCGGCGGCAAGCGCGGCAAGGGCGACAAAGACGTCCCCGCGCGCAGCCAGATGACTCCCGAAGAGCAGGAAGCGCGCCGCAATCGCCTGAAGGTGCTGATCAAGCTGGGCAAAGAGCGCGGCTATCTCACCTATGGCGAAATCAACGACCATCTGCCCGACGATCTGGTGGACGCCGAAGCCATAGACGGCATCATCAGCACCTTCAGCGACATGGGCATTTCGGTCTACGACCAGGCGCCCGACGCCGAAACCCTGCTGATGAGCGACAACGCGCCGGTGGCGTCCAGCGACGACGATGTCGAGGACGAGGCCGAAGCCGCCCTGACCACCGTCGACTCGGATTTCGGCCGTACCACCGACCCGGTACGCATGTACATGCGTGAAATGGGCACGGTGGAGCTGCTCACGCGCGAAGGCGAAATCGAGATCGCCAAACGCATCGAAGACGGCCTGAAGCATATGGTCATGGCCATTGCCGCCTGCCCGACCACGGTCAATGAAATCCTTCAGCACGTGCAGCGGGTGCGCGACGGCCATGCCCAAATCGACGAGGTGGTCGATGGCCTGATCGATCAGGAAGGCGAGGAATATGCGGGCGCGGGCGTTGCCGTCGACAACGACGAGAACGAAGACGGCCCGGCCGGCGGCATGAGCAGCAAGCAGCTCGAATATCTGCGCAGCAAATCGCTCAAGAAATTCGAAGTCATCGGAGTCTGGTTCGAGAAAATGCGCAAGGCGTTCGAACGCGACGGCTACCAGGCCGAAGAATACGTTGCCGCCCAGGAAGCCATACTGAACGAACTGATGGGCGTGCGTTTCACGGCCAAGATGGTCGAGAAGCNNNTGGACCGCGCCGGCATGCCGCGCGCGCATTTCATCAAGGTCTTCCCCGGCAACGAAACCAATTTGAACTGGGTGCTGGACGAAGTCGCGGCGGGCCATCCTTATTCCGAAACGCTCGAGCGCCACATACCGGCCGTGCAGGAGATCCAGCAAAAGCTGATCGACTTGCAGACCAGCGTCGTGCTGCCGCTCAAGGACCTGAAGGACGTCAACAAGCGCATGGCCACGGGCGAGGCCAAGGCGCGCAAGGCCAAGCGCGAAATGACCG
>DJWC01000155.1:763-7557 GCA_002441445.1 Pusillimonas sp. UBA6240 | reverse complement strand
GAACACAAAATTACGGACACTCTCATATGATGGCGATGGCCCGTCATGGTAAGCGGCTGGTTGGCGGGCCGCTGCGCTTTATTTGCTTATCGCCAAACGCACGCCGAGGTAAACGAACAGCGTTCCGGCGACGCGATTCAGCCAATTCGCCCCTTTGCCGCCGCGCAGCCGCTTGCCCCAAGCCGCTGAAAACCATACCAGGCAAAGGCACCAGACCAGGCTGGTAAAGACGAAGCACGCGCCCAGCACGAGGAAGGCCGGCAAAGTGTCCGCGCTTTCGGCGGCAATGAACTGGGGCAGGAAAGCCAAGAAGAAAAGCGCGACCTTGGGGTTCAGGACATTGACCAGCAAGCCCTGACGATAGACTGAAAGAAAACCCGCCGAAGAACACCCGGTCTGCAGCGGCGAAGCCGATGGCCGTGCCAGAAGCATGCGCAGGCCCAAATAAATCAGATAGGCGGCCCCGGCCAGCTTGATGGCGACGAAGGCGGTGGCGGACGCGGCCACCAGAGCCGACAGGCCCAGCGCCGCCGCGAACGTATGGACGACCGTGCCGCTGGCGATACCCAGCGCTGAAGCGATGCCCGCCTTGCGGCCTTGCGAAATGCTTCTTCCAAGGATGTAGAACGTATCGGCGCCGGGCGTCAAGTTCAGAATGATGCTGGCGGCCAGGAACACGCCGAAGTCGTGGATGCCGAACATGGGGAAGAGGGCGTCAATGTGAAAGATTATCATTCGATTTTAGTCGAAAAGACGGCCCTCTCGAGACCCGCATGCATTGTAAGGGTGAACCCTGATGAGGCGCCTCGGCGCGCGTCCGGAACCAAAGAAATATTGGTTGATATGCATCAATACAAAAGCGGAAGCGCGCCGCTGCAATGCTTGAATATCGGCACTACTTATATAGAATGCTACACAGGCGTGGCGAGATGTTCATTGCCTCAAGGCTGTGCCGTGTTGTGTGATTTCATAAACCCCCCACCGGAGGTGACCGCCGAGGGCTCGCATGGCGGCTGTCATGCAGGCAGAAAGGTGTTCATGCGCATTCGATGATCAGCCAGCAAACGCCCAGTACCAGAGACCAGCAAAAAGCCTTGTGGCTCAGCACATTCGCTTTCACGCTCTGCTTCGCGGTCTGGACCATCTTCTCCATCATCGGGCTTTCCATCAGGGATGAACTCGCGCTCTCCGAATTCCAGTATGGCCTGCTGATCGCCACACCGGTATTGTCGGGTTCGCTGATACGGCTGATCCTGGGCGTATGGACGGAACGCTACGGTGCGCGGCTGGTGTTTCCGATTCAAATGGTGCTCACGGGCCTGGCGACCTACGCGCTGACGCTGTCCCACACCTATTACACCCTTTTGCTGACCGCGCTCGGCGTGGGGCTGGCCGGGGGCTCGTTCATCATCGGCGTTACCTACGTTTCAAAATGGTTTCCCCAGAAGCGGCAGGGAACCGCCCTGGGCGTTTTCGGCATGGGCAACGTAGGCTCCGCGGTGACCACCTTCCTGGCGCCTTTCGTGCTCGTCGTCTGGGGCTGGCATCGCGTCGCCGAACTGTGGGCGGCGGCCATTGTCATCATGGGCATCGTCTTTTATCTGTTCGCCAAGGACGACCCGGACTTCGCCGCGCGGCGCGCGGCGGGTGTGACCTCGCCCACGCTGGCGCAGCAATTCGAACCGCTCAAGAAGCTCCAGGCCTGGCGTTTCTCGCTTTATTACTTTTTTGTGTTCGGCGCCTTTGTCGCCCTGGCTTTGTGGCTGCCCCACTATCTGGTGCAGGTATATGGGGTGGATGTGCGCGTCGCCGGTACGGCGGCAGCCACCTTCGGCCTGTCGGCCAGCATCTTCCGGGCATACGGCGGCGTGCTGTCCGACCGTTTCGGCGCACGCGCCGTCATGTACTGGACCTTCGGCTTTTCGCTGCTGTTCCTGTTCATGCTGTCTTATCCGCCCACCGACTACGTCATTCACGGCAAGCACGGGCCGATCGCCTTTTCCACCCGCATGGGGCTGTGGCCATTCATCGGCATCATGTTCGCCCTGGGCTTCTTCATGAGCCTGGGCAAGGCCGCCGTGTTCAGGCACATACCCGTCTACTATCCCAAGCATGTGGGCTCGGTCGGCGGCCTGGTGGGGATGATAGGCGGGCTGGGGGGCTTCGTGCTGCCCATCGTGTTCGGCGCGCTGCTGGACATGACAGGCGTCTGGACCATTGCCTTCATCTTCCTGTTCTTCCTGGTCCTGGTCTCGCTTGCCTGGATGCACTTCTCGATCCGCGCCATGGAGCGGCGCGCGCATGGACAGGCGCTGGATCGTTTGCCCAGCTTCCCTGAACTGAAGGAAATCCACGATCCCGACCGCACCGCGATGCCGCGCGTCATCGAGGACTGGCGGCCGGAGGACCCGACATTCTGGGCTCAAAAGGGGCGCCGCATCGCAAAGCGCAACCTGTGGATCTCCATCCCGGCGTTGTTGCTGGCCTTCGCCGTGTGGATGGTCTGGTCGGTGGTCATCGCGGAACTGCCCGCCATCGGCTTCAACTTCAGCCAGGATCAGCTTTTCTGGCTGGCGGCGCTGCCTGCCTTGTCGGGCGCCACCCTGCGGATATTCTACAGTTTCATGGTGCCCATCTTCGGCGGGCGCCTATGGACCACGATCTCGACCGCCTCGCTTCTGGTCCCCGCCGCCGGCATCGGCTACGCGATCCAGGATCCGACCACGCCTTATCTGATCTTCGCCGTGCTGGCCTTGCTGTGCGGCCTGGGGGGCGGCAACTTCGCTTCGTCGATGGCCAACATCAGCTTCTTTTTCCCTCGCGCCGAAAAAGGCAATGCCATGGCATTGAATGCGGGCCTGGGCAACCTGGGCGTGTCGGTCATGCAGTTCCTGGTGCCGCTGGTCATTACCGCGGGCGTCTTCGGCGCCGTTGGCGGCGCTCCGCAGGTGCTGTCCGATGGCCAGCGCGTCTGGCTGCAGAACGCGGGCTTCGTCTGGGTGCCCTTCATCATCGCCTCGACGGCGGCGGCCTGGCTGGGCATGAACGACATCGCCGACGCGCGGGCCAGCTTCCGCGAGCAGGCCGTGATCTTCACGCGTTCGCACAATTGGGTGATGTGCCTGCTCTATGTGGGCACCTTCGGCAGCTTCATCGGGTATTCAGCGGGCTTCCCCTTGCTGTCGCGCATCGCATTTCCGAACGTGGACGCGCTGCAGTACGTCTTCCTGGGGCCGCTGGTCGGCGCCCTGAGCCGCGCCGGTACCGGCTGGCTGTCCGACCGCGTCGGCGGCGCACGCGTCACATTCTGGGTGTTCGCGGGCATGATCGCCGCCGTGCTGTGGGTGATCTGGTCGTTGAACATAGGCTCGTTTGCCGGCTTCTTTGCCGGCTTCATGGCCCTGTTCTTCTTCACGGGCGTGGGCAACGCATCCACCTTCCAGATGATTCCGGTCATCATGCGCAAAGAAGTCGCGCGCCTGGCGCCCGATCAAAGCGCCGTCGACCAGCGGCGCCAATCCGAACGCGAGTCCGCGGCGATCATCGCCTTTACCAGCGCCATAGGAGGTTATGGCGGCTTCTTCATCCCGAAGGCCTATGGCACTTCCATCAGCATGACGGGGGCGCCGCTGGCCGCATTGTGGGCCTTCCTTGGTTTTTATGTGATCTGTCTGCTGGTCACCTGGCTGGTATACACCCGCCGCGGTGGCTTGCTGTACGAGGTCGAACGCACGCGCCTGCCCTCAACGGCCGCCGCCGTATAAGGAGTCGGGAACATGATTGGGCTTAACCAGCTTAACCACTAACAGAGGATGATCGTAGAAAGGTTGCATGGAAACACCAGAGCAGCCGGGAAGCGTTCATAAATGATAACCATGAGCCATCTTCTGGATCGCTTGAACTTTCTGAAATCGCTGCGCAAAGACACGTTCTCCGACGGTCACGGGCAGACCACCATCGAAAACCGCGACTGGGAAGACGTCTATCGGCGCCGCTGGCAGCATGACAAGATCGTGCGTTCGACCCACGGCGTCAACTGCACCGGGTCCTGTTCCTGGAAAATTTACGTCAAGTCCGGCATCGTGACATGGGAGACGCAGCAAACGGACTATCCGCGCACACGTCCCGACATGCCCAATCATGAACCCCGCGGCTGCGCGCGGGGCGCTTCCTATAGCTGGTACCTGTACAGCGCGAACCGGGTCAAGACCCCGCTGATCCGCGGCCGCCTGATGCGCTTGTGGCGTGAAAAACGCAAGACCATGACTCCCATCGGCGCCTGGACGTCCATCCAGAACGATCCGGCCGCGCGCGAGAGCTATACGCGTATACGCGGCAAGGGCGGCTTCGTCCGCGCCAGTTGGGAAGAGGCCACGGAAATCGTCGCGGCCGCCAACGCCTATACGGCGCGCAAATACGGCCCCGACCGGGTATTCGGCTTCTCGCCGATTCCGGCGATGTCCATGATCTCTTACGCGGCGGGCACGCGCTATCTGTCCCTGCTGGGCGGCACATGCATGTCGTTTTATGACTGGTATTGCGACCTGCCGCCCGCCAGCCCACAGACATGGGGCGAACAGACCGATGTGCCCGAATCGGCCGACTGGTACAACGCCGGCTATCTGCTGCTGTGGGGGTCCAACGTACCGCAAACGCGTACGCCCGATGCGCATTTCTATACCGAAGTGCGTTACAAGGGCACGAAAAGCGCGGTCATCTGTCCCGACTATTCCGAGGCGGCCAAGTTCGCGGACATCTGGCTCAACGTCAAACAGGGCACCGACGCCGCATTGGGCATGGCGTTCGGCCATGTCATCCTGCGCGAATTCTATCTAAATCGCCAGGTCCCGTACTTCCAGGAATATTCCCGGCAATATTCCGACATGCCCATGCTGGTGCGTCTGGACCAGCAGGGCGACCGTCTGGTGCCGGGCCGCCAGCTGCGCGCTTCCGACTTCCCCGACAACCTGCAACAAGCCAACAACCCCGAATGGAAGACCGTCGGCGTCGACCAGGCCACGAACCAGATCGTGGCGCCCAATGGCTCCATCGGCTTCCGCTGGGGCGAAAAGGGCAAATGGAATCTGGAACAAAAGGCGGACGGCGTCCAAGTCGAACTCAAGCTCACGCTCATCGACGATGAGGGCCGCGAGACCGTGGCCGTCGATTTCCCGTATTTCGGCGGCGAGGCGACCAATGGCTTCGCACTGGACGATCGCGGCCAGATCCTGACGCGCAATGTACCCGCCAGGCGCGTCACGCTGGCCGACGGGCAGCAAGTTCTGGTCGCAACGGTGTTCGACCTGCTTTGCGCCAATTACAGCCTGGATCGCGGCTTGGGGGGCGACCACGTAGCCAGCGACTACGATGCCGACGTGCCTTTCACTCCGGCATGGGCCGAGCGCATCACCGGTGTGCGCAGCGACAAGATCATACAAGTCGCGCGCGAATTCGCCGACAATGCCGAAAAAACCCGCGGCCGTTCCATGGTGATCATCGGCGCGGCCANNCACTGGTTCCACATGGACATGAACTATCGTTCAGTCATCAACATGCTGGTCATGTGCGGCTGCGTGGGGCAATCGGGCGGCGGCTGGGCCCACTATGTGGGCCAGGAAAAACTGCGTCCGCAAACCGGCTGGACGGCGTTGGCGTTCGCCCTGGACTGGGCGCGTCCGCCGCGGCACATGAACTCGACCTCGGCCTGGTACGCCCATACCGACCAGTGGCGCTATGAAACCGTAACGGCCCAGGAACTGCTTTCGCCCACGGCGCCCCAGGGCGACTGGCAAACGCTCAGCCTGATCGACTACAACATCAAGGCGGAGCGCATGGGGTGGCTGCCGTCGGCTCCGCAGCTCAAGACCAATCCGCTCGATGTGGGCCGCAGCGCCCGGCAGGCTGGCGTCGACGTCAAGGAATACGTCGCCGAACGCCTGAAGTCGGGCGAGCTGCAAATGTCCTGTGAAGACCCGGATGCGCCGGAAAACTGGCCGCGCAATCTTTTTGTCTGGCGCTCCAACCTGCTCGGTTCATCGGGCAAGGGGCACGAATACTTCCTCAAGCACCTGCTGGGCACGGACCATGGCGTGCAGGGCAAGGATTTGGGCAGCCAGGGCAGCACCAAGCCTATCGAGGCGGTCTGGCATGAAGGCGCCCCGGAAGGCAAGCTGGATCTGCTGGTCACGATCGACTTTCGCATGTCGACCACGGCGGTTTACTCGGACATCGTTTTGCCGACGGCCAGCTGGTATGAAAAAGACGACATGAATACGTCGGACATGCATCCCTTCATCCANNTGCAGGCGGCGGTCGATCCGGCCTACGAATCGAAGACCGATTGGGAAATCTTCAAGTCCATTGCGAAGAAGTTTTCCGAAGTGGCGCCCGAGATCCTCGGCGTCGAAACCGATGTGGTGCAGCAACCCTTGCAGCACGATAGCGCCGGCGAATTGGCCCAGGCCGTGGTGCGCGACTGGAAGCGGGGCGAATGCGACCTGATCCCGGGGAAGACGGGCCCGGCCTATATCGCCATCGAACGCGACTACCCGAATCTATACAAGCGCTACACGGCCCTGGGGCCGCTGATGGAAAAAATCGNNTCGGCAACGGCGGCAAGGGCATCAGTTGGGATACTTCCACCGAAGTGAAGCATCTCAAGGCGCTCAACGGCACGGTCACGGAAGAGGGAGCCACCCAGGGCATGGCCCGCATCGACACCGCGATAGACGCGGCGGAAGTCGTGCTGATGCTGGCGCCCGAGACGAATGGCGAAGTCGCGGTCAAGGCCTGGG
>DJWC01000155.1:562-733 GCA_002441445.1 Pusillimonas sp. UBA6240 | reverse complement strand
ACGAAAAGATCCGCTTCCGCGACATTGCCGCCCAGCCGCGCAAGATCATCACGTCGCCTACCTGGTCCGGCATCGAGAGCGAACACGTTTGCTACAACGCGGGCTGGATCAACGTACACGAGCTCATCCCGTGGCGCACCGTAACGGGGCGCCAGCAGCTTTACCAGGATC
>DJWC01000155.1:210-453 GCA_002441445.1 Pusillimonas sp. UBA6240 | reverse complement strand
TGGTGTGGATTTCTGAAGTCGACGCGAAGAAAGCCGGATTGGTCGACAACGATTGGGTCGAGGTATTCAACATCAACGGCGCCATTACCGCTCGCGCCGTGGTCAGCCAGCGCATGAAAGAAGGCTCGATGTTCATGTACCACGCCCAGGAAAAAATCGTCAACACCCCGGGCAGCCAGATTACGGGGCAGCGCGGGGGCATCCACAATTCTGTCACACGCATCGTGCTCAAGCCCACCCACA
>DJWC01000155.1:0-192 GCA_002441445.1 Pusillimonas sp. UBA6240 | reverse complement strand
GACGAATTCGTGATCGTGCGCAAACTCAGCAAGATCGACTGGCTCGATCGGCCCGCAACAAACCAAATCGAGGAGACCTTGCAATGAAGGTACGTGCACAGATAGGAATGGTGCTCAATCTGGACAAATGCATAGGCTGCCACACCTGCTCAGTCACTTGCAAGAATGTCTGGACCAGCCGCGAGGGCGTCG
>DJWC01000038.1:287-4297 GCA_002441445.1 Pusillimonas sp. UBA6240 | reverse complement strand
CTACTGGCTGCCCAAATGGACGGGCCGCATGTACGACGAAAAACTGGGCAAGTGGCACTTCTGGTCCAGCATGATCTCGTTCAACATCACTTTCTTCCCCATGCACTTCCTGGGCCTGGCCGGCATGCCGCGCCGCTATGCGGACTACGCCGCCCAGTTCACCAACTTCAACGAAATCGCGACGATAGGGGCGTTCTGGTTCGGCTTCTCGCAGCTTATCTTCCTGTGGCTGGCCATCAAGGCATGGCGCGGCCACGGCGAACCGGCTGCCGCGAAGTCATGGGACGGCGCCACCGGGCTGGAATGGACGGTGCCGTCGCCCGCACCCTTCCACACCTTTGTAACGCCGCCTGTCGTCAAGTAAGCAAGGCAATACCATGACCCCCGAACAGCGCCGCAAGAACCGCAACACCGCCATCGCACTTGTCATACTCGTGATACTCGTGATGCTGTGGGCCTTCTGGCGCGGCAGCTCGCTGGGGAGCTGAAGCAATAGCATGACGCAGGACATCAAAGAACTCTCGCGCCGCAAACTGAATTTTTTTCAGACCATGAAGGCGGTCGCCTGGGGGTTCTTCGGGGTGCGCAAGGGCAAGGGCTACACTGAAGACATCGCCAGCCTGAATCCGGTGCACTTGATAATCGCCGGCATTATTGCGGCCATAGTATTTGTGGTAGGGCTGGTGCTGGTTGCCCGCTGG
Organism: Pusillimonas sp. UBA6240; assembly: GCA_002441445.1. Classification (GTDB taxonomy): domain Bacteria; phylum Pseudomonadota; class Gammaproteobacteria; order Burkholderiales; family Burkholderiaceae_B; genus UBA6240. The sequence continues at coordinate 3,596 of DJWC01000038.1, read as the reverse complement.
TTCACCGGCCATCTGACCTAATAACTTTTAAATTCGACAATTCGCAGGAGAACACCATGAGTGCAAGTCACTTGGCTCAGGGCAAAGAGGCACCTTACTATTACGTGCCCGCCGATTCAGTACACCCGGTCCGGGCAAGCTTTTCTTTGCTCTTGACGCTGCTTGGCGCCGCCCTCTGGATCAACAGCTATACCGTAGGTTTCTGGATGTTCATCGTCGGCATCCTGGGCCTGTTCGTGGTGCTGTACGGATGGTTCGGCGATGCCATCCGCGAATCCGAATCGGGCATGAACAGCGCGCGCGTGGACCATTCCTACCGCTGGAGCATGGCCTGGTTCATTTTCTCGGAAGTCATGTTCTTCGGCGCCTTCTTCGGTTCGCTGTGGTTCGCGCGCGAAGTAACGACCCCCATGCTCAGCAACCTGGATCACCAGACCTTGCTGTGGCCCAATTTCTCCGGCACATGGCCCAATTTTGGCCCCGCCGGCGTGGTGCCCGACTTCAAGACGGTAGGCCCCTTCTGGCTGCCCACCATCAATACCGCGCTGCTGCTGACGTCCGGCCTGACGCTGACGATTTCCCACCATGCGTTGCGCGCCAACCATCGCGGCAAAGCCATTTTCTGGCTGGCTGCGACCGTCATTCTGGGCTTTACCTTCGTGGCCTGCCAGGCATATGAATACCACCACGCTTATACGGACCTGAACCTGCGCTTCGATTCCGGCGCCTATGGTTCGCTGTTCTATATGCTGACCGGCTTCCACGGCTTCCACGTGATACTGGGCGCCACCTTCCTGACCGTGATCCTGTTCCGCCTGCTGCGCGGGCACTTCACGCCCGATCACCACTTCGGCTTCGAAGGCGCCGNNGGTACTGGCACTTCGTCGACGTGGTATGGCTGGGTCTGTACCTGTTCGTATACTGGTTCTGATCGGGAAACCCGCGCAAGGCGTTTATAGCAGATAAAAAAGGCCGGCCCACGCCGGCCTTTTTACCGCGGGGCCGCCAGGCCATCCAAGGTGGAAAACTCCCCCTTGGAGGCAGCAAGCTGGAAGCATGGCGCGGGCTTGCTACCGCCGGATCGCCGGGCCGCCGGATCGCCGAGCCGCCCATTTTTACTTTATCGGACGGGCATCCCCGTGCTTTGTATCCAGCCCATGTGATGCGCGAAAAGCACGAACAGGAATAGCGCGATCGACAAGCCTATGCGTACGGTCAGCGCGTTCACTGTACGATTGGTCCCGCCCTTATCGCGCATGAGGTAGACCAGAGCGGAGGCCAGGCTCCCCAATATGCCCAGGAACGCTAGGATGACTACGAAACGCATTTTGGCCTCCGGTGAAACCTGAATTATTGCAGACATGGCACGCCCGCACACGACATTACGCACCCTGATCGCCCTGGTTCTGCTGGGCATGCTGGTTGGTTTGTTCTCGAGCCTGGGCCGCTGGCAACTGGACAGGGCGGCCCAGCGCGATGCCATCAAATCGGCCATGGAAGCCGGGCGCAAGCGTGCGCCGATCGAGTTGAGCACCGGGACGCCCGCCGACCGGCTCGCGCCCTGGCAAGCGGCCAGCGCCCAAGGCCACTGGCGCCACGATCTTACTGTACTGCTGGAAAACAGGAATTATCAAGGCCGGCCGGGCTATTGGGTGGCCACCCCGCTGGTGCTCGACGCGCCAGCCGCGAATGCTGCTTCGAACGCAACTCCGCACGCCGTTTCGGATGCATCTCCGAATGTCTCTTCGAATGCCGCTTCGAACACTGCCCCGAATGCGCCCCTGAATGCTGCTCCGAACGCCGTCCAACACGCTGCCGAGGATGCCGCTACGCCGAGCGGGCAAGCGGCACGCATGGATGGGGCCGCCGCTTTGCTGGTGCTTCGCGGATGGCTGCCGCGCCCCATGCGGCCCGGCCAGGAGCGGCCCGGCCAGGCGCGGCCCGTTCAAGACCTGCCCGCCATTCCTCAGCCCCAAGGCCTGCAAATCGTGCAAGGCGAATTGCTGGAACGCGTCCCGCGCATGTTCGAGCTATGGTCATGGTCGGACGACAGCGCTACGCAATTGCCAGCCCGCCTGCCCGACCCGGACCGGCCCCTGCCCAGCATACAGAATCTGGACCTGCAGGCGTACTCCGCGGCAACTGGCTTAAAATTCATCCCTGTCGTGCTGGCCCAGACCGCAAAAGGCGGCGACTCGGCCGATGCGGACAAGAACACCGACAATCAGGGCATGGTGCTGCTGCGGAACTGGCCCGAACCTTTGCTGGACTCCGACAAGAACCGCGGCTATGCCCTGCAATGGTACGGCTTTGCGGCCATTGCCGCCATTGCCTGGCTGGCCGTTGCCTGGCGCGCCTTGCGCCGCCGCCGCGCACACCGTAGCACACCGTAATTTGTAAGGAAGCATAGTGGTCAGTCATTCCCCCAACACGCCCTCCACATCACGCAAGCCGCGCTCCATCTGGCCGCTTATCCTGATTGTGCTGCTTTGCCTGGCCCCGGTGGTATTCGCCGTGCTGGCTTATTATGTTCCGTCGCTGGGCCTGCGTCCCACGGGGACGTCCAATTACGGCACGCTGGTGCAGCCGCAGCGCCCCATGCCCGATCCCCAGGCGCTGCCGCTGGCATCGCTGGACGGCCAGCCTTTCGATCTGAATAGCCTGCGCGGCAAATGGCTGCTGGTCAGCGCCGATTCGGGCGCCTGCCCCGAATCCTGCGTCAAGAAGCTGTTCATATTGCGCAACTCGCACGCCAGCCAGGGCAAAAACGTGGATCGCCTGGCCCGCATATGGTTCCTGACCGACAAGGCCGAGGTTGACGGCCAGATACTGGAAGCCTATAAAGGCACCCACATGTTGCGCGCCGACCCGGCCAGGCTCGCCGCCTTTCTGGCGCCGCAGGCCAGCCCCGCCGAGCTTGAAGCGGCGCTGAAAGCGCCGATGTGGATCATCGACCCGCTGGGCAATCTGATGATGCAGTTCCCCGCTGATGCAGACCCCATTTCGGTGCGCGACGACATCAGCAAATTGATACGCAATTCCCGCATCGGCTAGGACGGCAATGGTTGAACGCATCACCTCGCGCTATCGCAAACTGGTATTCGCCACATGGTTTCTGACGCTGGACTTGATCATGTTCGGCGCGTTCGTGCGCCTGACCGACTCCGGCCTGGGATGCCCGGACTGGCCGGGCTGCTACGGCAAGGTCACGCCCATAGGCGCCAGCGGCCATATCGAAGCCGCCTTGCAGGCCATGCCTTATGGCGCGGTCAGCTTTTCCAAAGCCTGGATAGAAATGATCCACCGCTA
>DJWC01000038.1:0-140 GCA_002441445.1 Pusillimonas sp. UBA6240 | reverse complement strand
CCTGATGACCTGGCTGGCCGCCCGCGAAAAAACCCATCCGCCGATAGCTCCCGCCGCAAGGCGCTGGCTGCCCTGGACCGCGGTGGGGCTGATCCTGCTGTTCGTGCAGATTGCCCTGGGCGGCTGGGTGAGCACCAATT
>DJWC01000084.1 GCA_002441445.1 Pusillimonas sp. UBA6240 | reverse complement strand
CCGGCGCGCTGCGCGACATGCTGCAAAGCCATCTGCTGCAGCTGCTTTGCATGGTCGCCATGGAACCGCCTTCCAGCCTGGCGGAAGAGGCCGTGCGCAATGAAAAACTCAAGGTCCTGAAATCGCTCAAGCCCTTCAGCGATGAAGACGTCCCGGCCAAGACGGTGCGCGGGCAATACCGCGGCGGCGCCATACGCGGCGCGCCCGTGCCCGGCTACCGCGATGAGCCCCATGTGGCGCCCGACAGCAACACCGAAACCTTCGTGGCCCTGCAGGCCGAAGTCGTGAACTGGCGCTGGGCCGGCGTCCCCTTCTTCCTGCGCACGGGCAAGCGCATGCAGGAAAGAGTGGCCGAGATCGTCATCCAATTCCGCCCCGTTCCCCATGCCCTGTTCCATACGCCCTTCAGCCAGCAATCGGCGAACAAGCTCGTGATCCGGCTCCAGCCCACCGAAAGCATACGCCTGCATTTCCTGGCGAAGGAGCCGGGAGACGCCATGAACCTGCAGTCGGCCTATTTGAATCTCGATTTCCACACTCTGTTCAAGGCCAGGCGCGCGGACGCCTACGAGCGGCTGCTGCTGGACGTCATCCATGGGCGGCTCGCCCTGTTCATGCGCCGCGACGAACAGGCGCAGGCCTGGAAATGGGTGGAACCCATACTGGACTGCTGGCGCTCGCACACCATGGCGCCCAAAAGCTATACGGCGGGCAGCTGGGGGCCGGCGGCATCCAGCGGCCTGCTATCGCGCGCCGGCGTAGTCTGGCACGAAGAGGCCTGACGGCATGTGGCACGGCTTCGACAGCAGAGCATCATGCCTGGACGCCATGGCGCGCAGCATCGCCGGCACGCTGATCGGCGCGGTGGCGGCGCGCGGCCGAGCGGGCCTGGCGGTGTCCGGCGGCCGTTCTCCGGCGGCGCTGTTCGACGCGCTCAGCCAGGCCGATGTACCCTGGGGCCAAGTGGAGGTCACCCTGGTGGATGAACGCTTCGTGCCGCCGGATGCGCCCGACAGCAACGAGCGCCTGGTACGCAGCCATCTGCTGAAAGGCAAAGCAGCCGCGGCGCGCTTCACCGGCCTGGTCAGCCATCCGGCCAGCCTGCCTCGAAGCCTGGCGCAAGCCAATCTTCAGACGGGAGACTTGTCCCTGGTCATCCTCGGCATGGGAGACGACGGCCACACTGCTTCATTGTTCCCGGGAGCCCCGCAGCTGGCGCAGGCGCTGGATCCCTCCCGGACGGCGCGCTACATTCAGGTATCGCCGCCGGACGCGCCGCACGAACGCATCAGCATGACCCTCGCCGCCATCTTGAGCGCCGGCCGTATCATGCTGAATATCTCGGGGCGGGCCAAGCGCGATATTTTTGAACGGGCCGCGCGCCGGATCACGCCCGACCTGCCGATCAGCTACATCATCCATCAACACGGAGTCCCCTTCGATGTCTACTGGCACCCTTGAACGGCCGCAGCACCTGGTCGCCGACGTCGGGGGCACCCATGCCCGTTTCGCGCTTTGCCGCTCGGTTGCCGACATCGGCCATATCAGCATGGTGAACAGCGCCGATTTCCCGACGCTGCAGCAGGCCATACGGCATTATCTGGATCAATTGGGCGGGCCCGCGGTGGATAGCGCAGTCATCGGCATTGCCAACCCCGTGGTGGGCGATCAGGTGAAAATGACGAATTCGCCCTGGACATTCTCGATAGAGCAAACCCGACGCTCGCTGGGGCTGCGCGCACTGCACGTGATCAATGACTTCACGGCGCTGGCGCTGGCGCTGCCGCATCTGGACAGCTCGGCGCTGCGCCAGGTGGGCGGCGCATCCACGGGCGCGCGAGGTGCGCCGCTGGGCGTCATCGGCCCGGGAACGGGCATGGGCGTTTCAGGCCTGATCCCTATGCCCGGGGGCGGCTGGATACCGCTGGCCAGCGAAGGCGGGCACGCCAGTTTCGCGCCCGCCGACGACAGGGAAGCCATGCTGTGGCGGGCCGCGCACAAAGAATATGGCCACGTTTCCACGGAAAGGCTGGTTTCTGGGCCCGGGCTGGTGTTCATGTACCGCGCCATTTGCGAGCATGCGGGGCGCAAGCCGCGGGATTACTCCCCCGCCGACATCAGCCGCCTGGCCATGGCGGATGCGGACCCGGATTGCGCCGCCGCGCTGGACACCTTCTGCGCCATCCTGGGCACCGCCGCCGGCAACCTCGCGCTGATCCTGGGCGCACGCGGCGGCATGTATATCGGCGGCGGCATCGTGCCCAAGCTGGGCGATTATTTTCCGCGCTCGCCCTTTCGCCGCCGCTTCGAAGACAAAGGCCGCTTTTCGGGCTACTTGGCGGCGATCCCCGTTTATGTGATCATGGATGATTACCCCGCCCTGGTAGGGGCCGCCGCCTATCTGGACACCTACGCGCATGGCTGACACCATCAAGGCCGAGATCAAACGCAGGCTGTCCGATCTGAGCGCCGCGGAACGGAAAGTAGCCAATCTCGTTCTGGAACACACGCATTACATCGCCAAGCTGGCGCTGGCGGACGTAGCCCGCATGGCCCAGGTCAGCGAGCCCACCGTCATCCGCTTCTGCCGCACCATGGGTTACAGGGGCTGGCCGGATTTCAAGATCAGGCTGGCCGCCGGCCTGATATCGGGCGTGCCCTATGTCCATGCGGCGCTGACGCCCCAGGACGACACGGCCATGCTGGCCGCGAAAGTCATGGACAACGCCGTCTCCGCCCTGCTGCGGGTGCGCAACGACATCGACCCCGTCTACATCGATGCGGCCATCGACTTGCTGATCCGCGCCCGGCGCATAGAATTCTACGGCGTCGGCAATTCGGGCATTGTGGCCGCGGACGCCCAGCACAAGTTCTTCCGCTTCGATTTCTGCACCGTCGCCTATTCAGACAGCCATGTGCAGCTGATGGCGGCTTCGCTGCTGGACGAACGCGACGTGCTGGTCGCCATCTCTCATTCGGGCCGATCCACCGAACTGCTGGACGCGGTGCGCCGCGCACGCCGCAATGGCTGCCCCATAGTGGCCATCACCGCCACCCACACGCCCCTGGCGCGCCTGGCCACCATCTTGCTGCGCGCCGATACCCAGGAAGACACCGATCTATACAGCCCCATGATTTCACGTCTGGCGCATCTGGCCCTGATCGACGTCCTGGCCCTGGGCGTGGCCATCAGGCAAGGGCAAGGCGCAAGCCGAATGCTGAAGAAAACCAAGCAAAGCCTGTTGACGAAACGCCAGTCATGAACGATAACGCCATTTCCATTGCTCCCTCCCTGGATCAGTTCATCCGCAAATTGCCCAAGGCGGAATTGCATCTGCATATCGAAGGCACGCTGGAACCCGAGCTGATATTCCGCCTGGCCGAGCGCAATCGCATGGCCCTGCCCTATCCCTCGGTCCAGGCCTTGCGCGACGCCTACCTCTTCGAGGATCTTCAGTCCTTCCTGGATCTTTATTACGCGGGCGCCGGCGTCCTGCTCGCCGAGCAGGACTTCTATGACATGACCGCGGCCTATATGCGCCGCGCCCAGGCCGACGGCGTCGTGCACGCCGAGATCATGTTCGATCCTCAAACGCACACGGAACGCGGGGTGCCGATGGCCGCCGTATTCGCGGGCATGGCGCGGGCGCTGCGTGAAGCGCGGGACCAAAGCGGCATGACGAGCTATCTGATCCTGAGCTTTCTGCGGCATCTGAGCGAAGAGCAGGCGTTCGCATGCCTGGACGCCGCCCTGCCGCTGCGCGAACAATACAGCGACTTATGGATAGGCATAGGCCTGGATTCCGCCGAGCGCGGCAACCCGCCCGCCAAATTCGCGCGCATATACCGGCGCTGCAGGGAATTGGGATTCCGCCTGGTGGCGCATGCCGGCGAGGAAGGCCCGCCTTCGTATGTGGCGGACGCGCTCGATCTGCTGCATGTGGAACGCATAGACCATGGCGTGCGCAGTGAAGAAGACCCCGCCTTGCTGCAACGGCTGGTCGCCGACCGTATCCCATTGACGGTTTGCCCGATGTCGAACCTGAAACTGCGGGTCGTGCGGGATCTGCGGCAACATAACCTGGCGCGCCTGTTGCGGCAGGGCGCCATGGTTACCGTGAATTCCGACGACCCCGCCTATTTCGGCGGCTACGTGGCGGACAATTATTTGGCCAGCGCCCAGACCATGGATTTGAGCCGCGAAGAATTGGCCCAGCTCGCGCGCAACAGCATCCTCGCCAGCTTCCTGCCGCGGGTCCGGAAAAGGGAATTGCTGCAACACCTGGATGGCTGCCTCGCCACCATGGCTTGAATCGCGCGCCCAGCCTGTCCGCGTCTCGCGTGGCGTCTGGCAGACGGCGACTATCGCGGCTCACGCGGTGTATAGCGGTTCGATTGCAAGAGATCTCCGCGCTCCAGGCGACAAAAAGCCCGCCATGAAGGCGGGCTTTCGTCACTACAGCTACCAAGCGGCCAAAAGACCTCGTGGCTTAGATAATCTGTATGGACTTGGCTTGGGGGCCCTTCTGGCCTTCGGCAGCCACGAAAGAGACACGCTGGTTCTCTTCGAGCGACTTGAAGCCAGTTCCGATGATATCGGAATGATGAGCGAACAAATCCTTGCCGCCCGACTCAGGCTTGATGAAGCCGTAGCCTTTTTCGTTGTTGAACCACTTAACAATACCGGTTTCTGTTTGCATTTCCGCAATCCCTAAAATAATCGAGCGACACGCCCAGGTAGAAGACTGTCAAGATTGTAGAGATTGGAGCAAAAAAGTACTGTTTGCGGTACTGATTGTACTAACATCAACGAACTTGAAAATCTGGGCCGATTATTATACATAAACAGGGGGAAAGTCAACCCCGAAATCAACCATTCCTGGGCTACGCCCGAATTGCCTGAAGAACGCACGCCCCGGTAGCGCATTCGCCCAATTTCGGAACCAGACCCCAGCCAGCATCCGCATGTTATCGGCGATGTTATCGGCGACGATCATACCGCCATCCACGGGCGGGTCGGCCTCGTCGCGCCACACGGCCATGTCCATAGACCGCCCACCGCCGATCACGCCGGGCGCAAGAACCGTTCGCCATCGAGACGACCACGAAGGCCCGTCAGGATCGATCCCACTAGTTGTTTCTGTAGAGCCAGCCAGCAGCGATGCCATACAACCGCGGCAGCGCCTTGGCGGCCAGTGCAGAGACACTAAAGAGACTGCATTGCGCAAAAAATATTGCCGCGCTGGATAGTGATAGCGCGCCGAAACCGGCAAGCGAACACCCGCAGCCTGAGATTTTTACATTAAGTGACATATATAGGCTTGCGCCCGCCATGGGCGGGCACTTAGACTAGCGCCAATTAAATCACAAATGCGATTGTACATCATATATGCGATCAAATCAAGTTAAGTCAGCCACTCGCGTACTCGATCTTCTGGAATATTTATCCCGCCCGGCCACGGCAAAGCGGGTCACCGATATTGCAAATGCGCTCGACATACCGCAGAGCAGCGCCTCCATGCTGCTGGGCACCTTGGAAGCGCGTGGATACATCGAACGACACGGGCGGGAATATCGGATTGCCAGGCGATATGCCGAGTTTGGATGGGTGGCCGGAGAGCTTGGGATCCTCATCCGGGCTTCGAAACCCTATATGGCGCGGCTCACCGATCAAACTGGCGAGTCTACGTTTTTAGGAGTGCTGACCACCAACCGCGAAATGGAATATGTAGAAAAAGTGACCAGCGCCAGCCCACTGCGATATGACGCCGAACTCGGCACTCGCGCGGCGTATGCCACCACCAATGGCCTAGTGCTTCTTGCCGGCTTAAATGACGCCGAGCTCGAAACATACATTGCTACCACCAGCTTCAAAGCGCTTACTCCCGTCACGATCACAGACAAAGAGCAATTACTCGATGAAATCCAACGGGTCCGCCAACAGGGATACGCCACATTGATAGATAGCCATGTGGTAGGCGCAGCCGGCGTATCAGCCCCCGTTCGAAATCAAAAAGGTGAAACCGTTGCGGCTATATGCGTGATTGCGCCCGTGAGCCGCTTCAAGACCAAAGCCCGGGCAATCACTGACGCCCTGCTGAGCACCTGCAAAGAGATCAGTTCCAACTTGCCAGCGTAAGAAACACATCCGTCTTTATATTGGATAACTCATGCACATTATCGTTATTGGAGCAGGCATCGTTGGAGTGAGCTGCGCCTACAGGCTGCAGAGTGCGGGACACGAGGTCGCATTGATCGACAAAGGCGCCGTAGGAATGGGCTGCTCTTTTGGTAATGGCGGGGCCATAAGCCCTGATCTATGCGTACCCATCGCGCTGCCTGGGATGCTCAAACGGGTACCGCGCTGGTTCGCCGACCCGCTCGGGCCTCTAGTGGTCAGATGGTCCCATTTTCCCAGCGCCCTTCCGTGGATGATCAAGTGGATCAAGGAAGGCAGGGATATCCAGAAGGTGCAAGCGAATTCCAATGCTTTGCGTGCGCTGCACCGGCATGCCCTCGCGGATTATCGGGAAATGCTGGGCGCTGACTATGCGGAGCATATCGAGGAAACCGGGCAAATCTATGTATGGCAAAACGACCGCTCGGGGCCTGTAGAAATCTTGGCCAAAACCCTGCGCGAACGACATGGCGTAAAAGCAGAGCGGTTGAACGCGGCCGACATCCAACGCATAGATCCACATCTCAATCCAATATATAAAAATGGACTGCATTTTCCCGAAAACGGACACACTCTCAATCCATTGCGGTTGGTCGAAACGCTGGCGGAAAAGTTTCGCATGCATGGCGGCCGTATTCTCAATGATGAATTGGTGTCCTTTTCGACAGTAAACGGCGTGGCGCGCAGCGCAAAATTCGCCAAGGGTTCTTACGATGCTCAGGCCTTCGTTCTTGCTACGGGTATAGACGGCGCGCGGATGGCGGCCCAGCTTGGCGACGCGGTATCCATACAGGCCGAACGCGGCTACCACGTAATGCTTCCCAAGCCCGAAATACGTCCGGCTATCAAGATAAGCAATCGTGATCACATGTTCGGGCTTACCCCCATGCGAGACGGCGTGCGAATATCCGGGACCGTCGAAATCGCCGCCGCTACAGCCCCTCCGAACTATAAGCGCGCGGAAGCGCTACTGACCCGCGCAAAAGAGATGTATCCATCACTCAATACCGAGGGCGCCACCTTTTGGATGGGAAGCCGGCCATCGACGCCCGACTCACTTCCCATTATCGACCGCGCCACCCGCGCGCGCAATGTGATTTATGCGTTCGGGCATGGGCACTCGGGCCTGACCGGCGCCCCAATGACGGCACGCCTGGTGCGGACGCTAATAGAGGACACTCCGCCACCAATCGATCTGGCGCCGTTTCGCCATTCCCGATTTTGACTCTTATATCAAACCTACAGGAACATGCATGTTGCAGGAAGCCGCAAACCCTCATACGAGGCAAATCGCTATTGGCGTCGACACCGGCGGGACGCATACGGATGTCGTATTGATCAATGGGGATACCGTCCAAACCCTAAAAGTGCCTACTACGCCTTCGGATTTGAATGTTGGAATCTTGAAGGGACTAACAAGCATCTGCGAAGCCAATGGGCTGAGTATTCGCCAGTTGGATCGATTCTGCTATGCGACCACGTTCGTTACGAACCTGATCGTCGAGCAAAAAGGAGCGCGGATTGCGCTCATCACGACGGAAGGCTTCAGGGACGTGCTGGAGATCGGACGTGCCTCCCGCAAACCCGATGTTTACGATATCCATTGGCGCGCCTCCAGGCCTCTCGTGCCTAGACACTTGCGCTTCGTGGTGCGCGAGCGTATGAACTACGCTGGCGAAACGCTCATCGAGCTCGATGAAGCACAAGCGCGGGACGTGCTGGAAGCTATCCGCGAAACCGGTGTAAAGAGCCTGGCCGTATGTTTCCTCCATGCATATGCCAATCCTGCTCATGAACGTAGAATCGCCGAGATGGCAAGGGAGATCTGCCCGGAAGTGGACGTCTCCTTGTCAAGCGATGTGGTACGCGAATTTCGTGAATACGAGCGCACGAGCACGACATGTGTCAATGCCCTTATCAAGAAGGCGATTACCGACCACCTGAATAGCCTGGCAAGCGCATCGCATGAAAAAGGGCTGGCCGGCAGTTGCTATATCATGCGCGGCAACGGGGGGCTATCGACTTTCGAAGCCGCCTCCAGGGTGCCGGCTGCCATCACCCACTCGGGCATCATGGGCGGCATCGTCGGCGCCGCGGCGCTGGCCCGGCAATGCGGCATCCACAACATAATCACTCTGGACATGGGCGGCACGAGCACCGACGTCGCACTGATTTCCAACGGAGAACCACAGCTCGTACACCAAAGCAAAGTCGGTGATTATCCCTTGCTGATTCCTACGCTGGATATGGTCACCATCGGTGCGGGCGGAGGTTCCATCGCTTATATCGATGGGGGATCCGCCATGCGTGTCGGCCCACACAGCGCAGGATCCGTCCCCGGACCCGCCTGCTATGGCCAAGGCGGCGCAGACCCGACGGTTACGGACGCCAATCTGTATACCGGCCGGCTGAATCCCCAGACCTTCCTTGCCGGCGCTCGAACCCTATACCCTGAACAAGCCGAACAAGCGATAAAAGAAAAGATAGCCGAGCCGCTGGGGATCAATCCCGCCGACGCGGCATTGGGGATTATGTCGATCGCCGAAGCTCATATGACAAATGCGATAAAGCTCATTTCAGTGGAAAGAGGGCTCGACTGCCGGGACTTCACCCTTGTTGCGTTCGGAGGCGCCGGCGCCTTGCATGCCACACGCTTGGCGGAAGAATTAAGCATTACCCGGGTGATTGTCCCGCCTGCGCCAGGTAATCTTTCGGCGATGGGCCTGCTGTGCGCCGATGTACGCCACGACGTGGCGCGCACTCTGGTAATAGGCCTCTGCGCGGATAATATCCAGCCAATGCGCGATGCCGTGGATGAGCTCAAGAAACAAGCTGCCGCAGCCTTGCATGCGGAAGGCATACCGGCAGCGGATTCCCTGCTATTCACATCGATCGACCTTCGGTACAAAGGCCAGAACTACGATCTGAATCTTCCCTTGAACGACTCGGACTTCATGGATGCGTTTCAAGGTTTACACGAACGGTTCAATCAACAACATGAGAAAGTTTACGGTTACCTGCTGAAAGATCGCCGCATCGAAGTCGTCAATCTTCGCATCACCGCCATAGGAACAGTGCAAAAGGCGCTTTGGCCTCGACACGCGCCTGTTGCATCAAAGCCCTCGCCCCATACAAGGCGCTCCGTCTATCTGCACAATCTCGGATGGGAAATGCTGGGCGTCTATCGCTTCGAGGAACTACATCCCGACCAAAGCATCGATGGGCCGGCAATCATTGAATACCCGGGCTCCACTCTGTACCTGGCGCCAAATTGGACATGCTCATTCGACGCCTTCAAGAATGCGCATCTGAACCACCATTGATCGATGGGAACAAATATGCACCTCAGCGAAAATCTCGACGATGTCGCCGATGCCGTTACGGGCAATGTCGATCCCGTTACACTGGAAATCGTGCGCAACGCCTTGGTAGCGATTGCTCAACGCATCACCCGCAGAATGATCCGCTCGGCGATCTCCTTCATTGTGAAGGAAATGGAGGATTGTTCCGCGTCCATCCTCGACGCAAAAGGACAACTGCTAGCAGAAGAGGCCGGCCCGCCCATTCAGCTCAATACCGTGGGCATTTGCCTACAGACCATTCTCAAGCACACGATGCCGCCTGAAACCTGGAAGCCGGGCGACATTGTGATCGTCAACGATCCGTATATCGCCGGCGAATCGCTGGCGGCGACACACACCAACGACTACTTGGCCTACAGCCCACTCTTCTTCGATGGGCAGCTCATAGGCTTCTCCGGCCTGATGGTTCACCATCTGGATATCGGCGGAATGAATATGGCTACGCGAGGATGGGGTACCGAAATCTATCAGGAGGGGCTGCGCCTGCCAGCCGTCAAGGTAGTGAGCGCGGGTGTTCTGCAAAAGCAGATACTGGAAATTGTCTTGAACAACACGAGAACGCCCGCCACTTTGGAAAATGACTTGCTTTCCCAAATCGCAAGCGTGGGCATAGCACAGTCGGATATTCACTCCCTGTTCCAAAAGTACGGTAAAAAACAAATGCTCCAGTGCTTTGATGCGCTGCTGGACTTCTCCGAGCGTAGAACTCGCGATGAGATCTCCCGCATCATCGACGGCGAATACGAACACCAGGAGCCGGTGCTCGATGACGGCGCCCAAGGCGGGCCGCATTACTTGCGCTTGAAAGTCATAAAGAAAGGGTCTGAAATGACCTTCGACTTCACAGGCACCGACCCACAGATTTCCGGACCAATCAACAGCCCATTGGCAACTACGCTCTCAGCGGTCTATTACGTGATGCGATGCATAACGGGCTCCGGCATTCCCAGCAACGAGGGGTGCAAACGCCCTTTGAAAATCATCGCCGAGCCTGGAACGCTGGTGAATGCGCGCAAACCGGCTGCGGTTTATCAGCGCATGGTCGTATGCCATAGCATCGTGGATCTTGTCATGGGCGCGTTGGCTAAAGCGGCGCCGGACCGCGTCATGGCGGACTCTTGCGGCTGCCTTTATAACTTCACTTATGTCACCAACCCGACCACGGGCAATCGCGTCTTGTTCGGCGAAGTGGTACCCGGCGGATTAGGGGCTACGGCTTTCAACGACGGCATCAACGTCATGGCTTGCCACGTCACAAATTGCCATATACCCCCCATGGAGGCTCTCGAGATCGAAGCGCCGGTCCTTTATCGGCGCCGCGAATTCCAGACAGATACCGGAGGAGCTGGACGGTACCGTGGAGGCGTGGGTCAAGTCCTTGAATATCAAATACTGGGGGAGCAGCCAATGCTTGCCCACACATCGCAAAAGTCCGTATCCCTCCCCCAAGGCATTGAAGGCGGGTTCCCGGGCGACGGAGGCCGATGGATCATCAATCGAGGCGGCGAAGATGAGAGAACGCTGCCGTATGCGATCGGAGACGTCGAGCCGCTGCGAACCGGCGACACGGTAACGCACCATACACCAGGGGGCGGCGGCTATGGCGATCCACGACAACGCCCCATCGAATCAATCGTCGAAGATGTACGGGCGGGACTCGTGTCGGTCACCATGGCTGAAATCCAATATGGGGTCGTCGTCGACCCTCGGACCTACGAAGCACGAAGGCTGGACACCTGAATATCGTTTTCAAAAGAACCCTCAAACACAGGAGACAATACCGATGAAATCCCTAATCCAATCAATACGGCATAAATTGCCCCTGCTCGCGTTTGCCGCGGTTGCCGTATTTCCCGCAGCCACGGCATCGGCAAGCAATTTCCCCTCTCAGCCCATCCGCCTCATCGTGCCTTGGGTGCCGGGAGGATTTACCGATGTGTTCGCCAGAAAAGTCGCCGATGCCATGTCGAAGAAGCTTGGGCAGCCCATAATCGTAGAAAATAAGCCCGGCGCCAATGGCTCCATGGGTACCCGTTACGTTGCTCAATCCCCGGGCGACGGGTACACCATCATCATGGAAACGGCGGATACCCATGCCATCAATCCGAGCATCTATAAGGATCTTGGCTATGATCCCGTAAAAGACTTCAAGCAGGTGTCGTTCTTGTCGGCTCAGCCCCTGGTTTTCGCGGTAAACGCTTCAGTCCCCGCCAATACTGTCCAGGAGTTCATCGCATTGGCGAAAAAGAAACCCGGTGAACTGACGTACGGCACCTGGGGAATAGGAAGCGTCTCTCACCTTGGTTTCGAGCGATTCGCCAAGGAGTCGGACATACGCTTGAGCCATGTCCCGTATAAGGGCGTCAGCCCCGCCATTCTGGACGTGGTAGCGGGACGGGTCGACGCGATTTTTGTGGGCCTATTGTCAGCGGGGGACCACTTCAAGACGGGCAAGCTAAAAGCCTTGGCCATGACAAGCGCGCGTGCGGTCTCCCAAATGCCGGGTATAAAACCCTTGCGGGAAATGGGTTACCAAGACTTCGATATAAATCTTTGGTATGCGCTGGGTGTGCCGGCATCCACACCCGATGCGGTCGTACGCACACTAAGCGAGGCCGCGCAATACGCCATCAAAGAAACAGACATCAAAGCCATGCTCGAGAGCTATTCGATGGAAGTGCGCGGCACGGGCGCCGATGAGGCGCAAGCGATCATCGCCAGTGAACGGCAGCGTTGGGCAAAGGCGGCAAAGGAGGCAAATATCTCTGCCAATTAGAGAGAAGAACGGCGGCGCATCTGGTCACCTATGGCCCGTTATCACTTTGCAGGCGGCGCCGGAGGCTATGTAGCCCCGATCACCGGAGATGGCGCCGCGGCATCGAAAGAGTTCGCGCATGGTCGCGCGGTCAGCCGGCCTGTGGCGGGCAGGCAACGCACAGATGAACGGCGAGGCACACCGGGACAGCGATTCGGCCCTGCCCTCTAGATGATCGTGTATCTTGCTATTTCTCATTGAAGATATACAATACAAACGTATATCATCTAAGAGGTGAAAACATGCGGATCGCTAAATGGGGCAACAGCCTAGCCGTCCGCCTTCCCGCCAGCTTGGTCGAAGCATTGGAATTGCGTGAAGGCGACAATATTGAAATCGTCATTGACGATGCCAGGACGTTCGCTGTTCGCAAAAAGCCCGGCGCTGAGGCCTTGTTGAAGCGTCTACGCACATTCCGGGGAAAATTGCCCGCCGATTTTCACTTCAGTCGCGACGAGGCAAATGCGCGAGAATAAATTCAAACACTTCCTCGACAGCAATGTGGTGTTGTACTTGTTGTCAGCCGATGCCGGCAAAGCGGATCGAGTAGAAAGATTGCTTGTCGCTGGGCCTATCATCAGCGTACAAGTGCTTAACGAAGTGACTCAGGTATGCCGCCGCAAGCTTCAAATGGGTTGGGATGAAATCGCGCAACTTCTAGAACTGGTACGCGGTTTCTGCAAAGTAGTCCCTATCACAGAGACGATCCATGACCGCGCCAGGGATATCGCCGAACGATATCGATTGTCGTTTTACGACGCCTGCATCGCCGCAGCGGCCGTGACAAGCGGTTGTCAGTACCTTTTTAGCGAAGATATGCAGGACGGGCAGGTTCTGGAAGATGGGTTGAACATCAAGAATCCATTTACCGATACAAAAAATTGAATAATCCAAACCCGTTTCAATAATACAAACGAGTAGGGGCTTTCCTTTCGGAAAGCCCCTAAATATGGCGCGGCTGGCAGGATTCGAACCCACGACCCCTTGGTTCGTAGCCAAGTACTCTATCCAACTGAGCTACAGCCGCTGCAAAAGAGGCGTAACTATAACATAGTTTTTCCCCCGCGTCTTGCAAGAGCCCCATCCAACGGCAAAACAGCCTCGAAGAGCCCACCTCGCCTGAAAGCGTATCGCCGGAGATCTGCCCACGACCCCTTGGTTCGTAGCCAAGTACGCCATCCAACTGAGCTACAGTCGCTGTAAAAACAGCGTTGCTATAGCAGCAGCGTAGCCACAGCACAGTTTTTTGGCATCTCACAGGCCCCGCCAGCCTTTCTAGCGCGCCAGCGAATCCTGGGTACCCCCTACTTCCGGGACACGTACTTATTCCCTTCTATATAAAAACGCAAAGGCTTGTGCGCCCATTCTCCCGCATAGTCCACGCCCACGCGGGGGCGGGCGACGATGCTCGGGCGCTCTGACTCCATGGGTTCGGCAACGAAGAAATCATCGCTGCACAAGTCGTGGCCGTAATGGCTGCGGTCGATGCCCATGGCCTTGCAGAGGCGGCCCGGCCCGCTGGCATTGAGGGCCAGGTTGGCGACCGGCTCCAGGGCGCGCAGCAGGACGGCCGCTCCCGTGCCGTCCTCCTCGGTCACCACATTCATGCAGTGATGCATGCCATATATCAGGTACACGTAGGCATATCCGGGCGGGCCGAACATGACACGGGTACGGGCGGTGATGCCTTTGGAGGTGTGGGCTGCCAAGTCGTGGGGGCCCAGATAGGCCTCGACTTCCACGATGCGGCCTATGCGTTCGGCGCCGGAGATGCGGTGTACCAGCAATTTGCCCAATAAGTCCTGTGCGACCTGTATGGTGTCGCGATTGTAAAAATCTCGGGGAAGACTATGCATGACGGCTTGTGCCTATTAATAGGCCTTTGAGTATAAGGGATGCGCCTAAGAAAGGCAGGCGCGGCCTAGGCCTTAGGGCGGATGGGCCGCCCTCTCCGACGGAACGCCGCTTGCTGCTAGAGGAGCTTGCATGTTCGCCGAACGCGGGGTTCGGGCCTTCCATGCCCGCGTTTGCTTTAACGCTCGATCAAAGCACGCCTCTACTCAAAAGCCACGGAGAGACTATTATGGCAACCAGCAACAAGCCGCCCACCGGCAAATCCAAGCAATCCAAATCCGCCGCGCCGACCTCCGCCGACACTGCTTTCTCGGCGACCGACAGCGGCCCCGCCTGTCCGCCCGCAACAGCCGATGCCAAGCCGACGGCCGTACGCAGGGCGTCGGAAGTCGCCGCCATGGCCAAGGGCATGCCTTACAACCCGACCAAGGCCGCGGAGCACGGCCATGAAAACGCCTTGGCGCCGCAGCCTGGCGCCGTATCCAAGCCGGCCTCGCCCGTGGCGACGGGCAGCACGCTGTCCGAAGCCAACGAGAGCGCGAAATACGGCGGACCGGCGCAGCCGGGCGTGAATGCCGCAGGGGGATCGCTGGAACGCGTGCGGGCCGACTCATCGGAGCAAATGCTGACCACCAACCAGGGAGTGGCGGTATCCGACAATCAGAACTCGCTGAAGGCCGGCTTGCGCGGTCCGGCGCTGCTGAAAGACTTCATCCTGCGCGAAAAAATTACGCACTTCGACCATGAGCGGATTCCGGAACGGGTGGTCCACGCGCGCGGCTCGGGCGCGCATGGCTATTTCGAGTGCTATAAGCCGCTGACCGAAGTGACTTGCGCCGCGCCTTTCAGGGAGGCGGGCAAGATCACGCCCGTTTTCGTGCGTTTCTCGACCGTCGCGGGCGAACGGGGCTCGAAAGACACGGCGCGCGACGTCCGGGGTTTCGCCGTGAAGTTCTACACCGAAGAAGGCAATTGGGATCTGGTCGGCAACAATATGCCGGTCTTTTTCATCCAGGATGCCATGAAGTTTCCGGACCTGGTGCATGCGGTCAAGCCCGAGCCCCATCACGCCATGCCGCAGGCGGCTTCGGCTCACGATACCTTGTGGGATTTCATATCCCTGATGCCCGAATCGGCGCACATGATGATGTGGCTGATGTCGGACCGCGCCATACCGCGCAGCTACAGGATGATGCAGGGCTTCGGCGTGCACACTTTCCGCTTCGTCAACGAAGCCGGCGAGTCGACCTTCGTCAAATTCCACTGGAACCCCATGCTGGGCACGCATTCCATGGTCTGGGACGAAGCCGTGAAAGTGGCCGGCGCCGACCCCGATTTCCATCGCCGGGACCTGTGGGAAGCCATCGATTCGGGGGAATACCCGGAATGGGAACTGGGCGTGCAGCTATTCAGCGAAGCCGAGGCGGAAAACTTCAGTTTCGACGTGCTGGACTCGACCAAGATCGTGCCTGAAGAACTGGTGCCGGTGCAGCCCATAGGCCGCATGGTGCTGAACCGCAACCCCGATAATTTCTTCGCGGAAACCGAGCAGGTGGCCTTTTGCGCGGCACACATCATACCGGGGTTGGACTTCACCAATGACCCCCTGCTGGCTGGCCGCATCCATTCCTATATCGATACACAGATCACCCGGCTGGGCGGCCCGAATTTTCATGAGCTGCCCATCAACGCCCCGCTTGCTCCCGTGCACAATAATCAGCGCGACGGCATGCATAGGCAAGCCATCCACCGCGGCCGCGCCGCTTACGAGCCAAATTCCCTGGGCGGCGGCTGCCCCTTCCAGGCCGGCGCGACCGGCTTCGTTTCCTTTCCCGAACCTGTGCGGCAGGACGAAGTGCGCGGCAAGCCCGAGAAATTCGCCGAGCATTACAACCAGGCGACGCTCTTCTATGAAAGCCAGTCGGAAAGCGAAAAACAGCATATTGCGGCCGCCTATCGTTTCGAGCTCAGCAAAGTCACCGTGGCGGCGGTGCGCGAACGCATGGTGTCCATGCTGCGCAACGCCTCGGAAGAACTGGCGGCGCAGGTGGCGGCGGACCTGGGCATGGAGCTGCCGCCCGCCATGCCCAAAGCCATGGACCGGCCGCCGGCGCCGGAGGTAAGCAAGTCGCCCGCACTGTCACTGATGGCCCGTCCGGGCAAGCTGGGCATCAGGACGCGCAAGGTGGCGATCATGATCGCTGAAGGCGTCGATGCGGCTTCGCTGTGGAAAGCGGCCGAGGCGTTGATGGCCGAGGGAGCCGTGGTCCGGCTGGTGGCCCCCCATATCGGCTTGCTCAAGGCCGCGGACGGCAGCCTCATCGATGCGGACGCATCGCTGGAAAACCAGCCAGCCGTGCTGTTCGACGGTTTGGTGGTGCCCGATGGGCCGGCGGCCATCGAAGCCCTGACCGTCAACGGCCTGGCCCGCGAGTTCGTGCGCGACCAGTACCGGCACTGCAAGGCCATCGCTACTTTCGGCGGCGGCTCCATGCTGCTGGAAGCCGCGGGCATACCCGTGGATACGGTCGATGCCGGCCTGTTCGTGGCGCCGGCCGATGAAGACGGCATGCTCGGCGAGTTCATCCAGGCCTTGGCCGCGCACCGCAACTATCAGCGCGAATCCGACCCGCCCGTGGTATAGGGCCCGTCGGCATTAGAAAGAAGGCATGCCCGCTGGCCGGCCACGGACCGGCAGGCGGACAAGGCGCACCGCAAAGGGCGTAAAATCAGGCCATGCCGCCAGGCGCCGGTTCCGGCCCGGCGGCCGCATTGCTATAGGACGCAACGATGGCCCGCGCCGCTTTTTCCTACGACTACGCCCGCATCGAAACCGTAGTGTCGGGTTTCGTGCCCGAATGGCGCCGCGCTGGCTTCGACGCCGTGGTCGCCATCGCGCGCGGCGGGCTGGTGCCCGCCGTCATGGCCGCGACCGAGCTCTGCCTGCCCATGCATGCCTTGTCTTATGACCGCTCCAGGCGCGCCGTCTCGTGGTATACCCGCAGCCAGCCCCCCGCGTCAGCCAGCGTGCTGCTGGTCGAAGACGTGGCCGGGCGCGGCACGACCCTGTCCGACAGTCTCGATTTCCTGCGCAGCCAGGGTTACCGGGTATCGGTCTTCACACTGGCTTATGATTCCGAATCTCGCGTCCAGCCCGACTACGGGCTGGAAATGCCCGACGGCTTCCGCGCCTGGTTTCCCTGGGAAAGGACGTCCATCACGCCGGCATTCGACACCCGCCCGGACGCGGACGCCGTGCCCGAATACCGGCTTGCATCATGGGCCATAGACCTGGACGGCGTGCTGCTGATGGATCTTCCCGAAGAGCAATACGCCCGCGCGCTGCACGACACGCTGGCCCAGCGCGACCTACTGCCGCCCAGCGCAACGCTGCCCGGCCTGGACTTCAGCCAGGTGACCATCATTACCGGCAGGCCGGAGCGGGACCGCCGACGCACGCAGGCCTGGCTGGACCGCCATGGCTTCCATGGGCCGCTGGTCATGCGCGACGAAAGCCGGCATACCGCGGCGCAAACGCCTGAACACAAGGCGCAGGCCATACTGTCCCGCTGCCATACCCATTTCATTGAAAGCTGCCCCATGCAGGCGCTGGCCATCGCCCAGCAGGCGAAAGTGGCCAGGGTCATCTGGTGGAACGGCGGCAAGGCACTGCTGGTCTATGCCAATGAAGTGGAGCACCTGAGCCTGGCCTGATCGTCACTTGGTGCCTGCCGATGCTAAAACGGCCTGCGCATTGGCCAGCCATGAGCGGGCCGGCCAGGCGCAAGCGAGGCGGCGTCGATCCACGCAAGAAGCCTGCGGCAACACAGGCCCGCCAACCCTAAGGGCGAATACGCACATAGCCGCGCCTTCCGCGTTGCGCATGCCCGCCGCAAATCAACAAATGCACAGACGAACAGGCGCGCACGCGCCGGAGGTGCCCTGAAATGGCCTGTCTCTCGGAATGGCATACTTGTAGTATTTTTAATTAAGATGCATTATTTGGTCGCCTAATAACATCGGGGGAGCCCATTTTGCCCAGCTTATCCACCATCACCTGCGTCGAGGACTTTCGCCGCCTGGCCGTGCGGCGCGTGCCCAGAATGTTCTACGACTATGCCGACTCGGGCTCGTGGACGGAAGGCACCTATCGGTCCAACGAAACGGATTTCCAGCGCCTGAAATTCCGCCAGCGCGTGGCCGTCGACATCGAAAAGCGCAGCCATCGGTCTTCCATGATAGGCATAGACGTCGCCATGCCGGTGGCCATCGCCCCCACCGGGCTGACCGGCATGCAGCATGCGGACGGGGAAATCCTGGGCGCCAAGGCGGCGGAAAAGTTCGGCATCCCCTTCACGCTTTCGACCATGAGCATCTGCTCGATCGAGGACATCGCGGCCCACACCCACAAGCCCTTCTGGTTCCAGCTCTATGTCATGCGCGACCGGGACTTCATGGAGCGCCTGATCGACCGGGCCAAGGCGGCGAACTGCTCGGCGCTGGTACTGACCCTGGATTTGCAGGTATTGGGGCAGCGCCACAAAGACATCAAAAATGGCTTGTCCACGCCGCCCAAGCCCACATTGGCCAATTTGATCAATCTCGCCACCAAGCCGCGCTGGTGCCTGAACATGCTGGGCACCAAGCGCCGCTCGTTCGGGAATATCGTCGGCCATGCCAAAGGCGTCAGCGACCTGTCCTCGCTATCGTCCTGGACGGCGGAGCAATTCGACCCGCGCCTGAGCTGGAAGGATATCGAGTGGATCAAGGAACGCTGGGGCGGCAAGCTGGTGCTCAAAGGCATCATGGATGTGCAGGACGCGCGGCTGGCGGTGGAATCGGGCGCCGACGCGCTGATCGTCTCCAACCATGGCGGCCGCCAGCTCGACGGCGCGCCCTCTTCCATATCCGCGCTGCCCGCCATTGCGCATGCGGTAGGCAAGGAAATCGAAGTCTGGATGGATGGCGGCATACGATCGGGGCAGGATGTGCTGAAAGCCATCGCCCTCGGGGCCAAGGGCACCATGATAGGCCGTTCCTTCCTGTATTCCCTGGGCGCCATGGGCGAAGCCGGCGTCCTGCGCTGTCTGCAGATCATCGCCAACGAACTGGACATCACCATGGGCTTCTGCGGGCATACGGATATTCATAAGATAGACCGGTCCATCCTGTTGAATCCGGAAATCTTCGACTGACGGAAACCCCTCCGGCCGTCACGGGGCGGGCTGCCGCGGCGAGGCGGCAGCCAAGGCCGGGGACGTCAGTTCATCGACAAGCCGATGCGCTGCACGACCTTGGACCATTTCTCGATGTCGTCGCGCACCAGGCGGGTCAAGTCCTCCGGCGTCCCGCCACCCGGCTCCGCCCCTTGGGCGGTCAAAGTTTCGCGCACTTCCGGCGCGTTCAGCGCCTTTATCGTTTCCTGATTCAGGCGCGCGACGATCTCCTTGGGCGTGCCGGCCGGTGCAAACAGAGCGAACCACGAGCCCGACTCGAAGCCTGCAACCCCTTGTTCCGCAATGGTCGGTAAATCAGGCAGAGCGCCCGACCGCGTCGCCGAAGTCACGGCAATCGCCTTGACCTTGCCCGCCTTGATTTGGGGAAGCGCGGTGCTGACATTGTCCGCCATCATTTGCACCTGGCCGCCCGACAGCGCGATCAAGGCGGGGTTGCCGCCCTGGAAGGGGATGTGCGTCATGTCGGTGTCGGTCATGATCTTGAACAATTCCATGCCCAGATGACCGGGGGTTCCATTGCCCGCGGAACCGAAATTGACTTCACCGGGATGCTTTTTGGCATGCGCGACAAGTTCCCCGACATTGGAAACCGGCACGGACGGATGCACCATCAGCACCTGCGGCACATGGGCCACGAGCGAAATCGCCTCAAAATCCTTGATCGGATCGTAGGGAAGATTTTTGTTCACCGTTGCTGAAATCGCGTGCGACGCATTGGTGCCCATGATCAGGGTATAACCGTCCGGCTCCGCGCGCGATGCGATCCGCGCTCCCACGGTGCCGCCCGCTCCGGCGCGATTCTCGATGACGAAAGATTGCCCCATGACTGTGGACAAATGCTTGCCCAATTGGCGGGCCAGCTGGTCCGTGGCCCCGCCCGCGGCGAAGGGCACTATCAGGGTGATGGGCCGATTGGGGTAGCCGGAGCCCTGCTGGGCGGCGGCGGGCGCAGCGGCAGAGGCAGCCGCGGATGTAGCCGCAACACCCAGCGCGAGCGCGGCAATGCCGGCTTTCAGCAGGGCTTGGGGCTTGAAGACCGTGTTTATTGCAAAAGATGTGCTCATGTCTACCTTCCTTTGATGAGGGTTTGAACAAAAATCTCCGGACGCGGCGCTCCGGCCCGATGGCCGGATACGCCTTGGCCCCCGGGAATCTTTGCTGCCGTAACACCATTTTTTCTTTTGATTGAGCCCCGAAAGGCCCAGGCCTGCGCCAGGCCTTCACGCCAACAACCGTGCAACGATCAGCCCCATGGAAGAATCTCCACTTCCAATGGCTCGAGACCTGCGATGGCGCCGGTCAAACGGTCGCCCGGCACAACTGCGCCAACGCCCTCCGGCGTCCCGGTAAAGACCAGGTCCCCCGGCATCAGCCGGTACTGGCGAGATAATTGCGCCACTATTTCCGGCACATTCCAGATCATTTTTTCGATGACCGACTGCTGGCGCGGCTGCCCGTTCACCTTCAGTTCGATCGCGCCCGCCTGGATATGGCCTACGGTTTCCACGGGATGGATGCGGCCGCAAGGCGCGGAGTGATCGAAAGACTTGCCGATCTCCCAAGGCAGCCCCTTGCGGAAAGATTCCCGCTGACGATCGCGGCGCGTCATGTCCAGCCCCACTGCGTAGCCCAGCACCACGTCCAGCGCCTCATCGGCGCTCAAGTCCTGGCCGCTGCGCCCTATCGCCACCACCAGCTCCAGCTCGTACTGGTAGTCGGAGGTGCAGGAAGGCATGGGAACTTTGCCGTCGGAGACCACCGCGTCCGTGGGTTTCTGGAAAAAGAAGGGCGGATCGCGTTCGTCGCCCTCTTTCATTTCCCGTATGTGTTCCAGATAGTTCCGACCGACGCAATAGATGCGCCGCACGGGAAAGGCTTCGGCCCGGCCGACGATCTCGAGTTCGGGGCGCTCGACGACGGGCGCCGGCAAGCCGCGGCCTTGTGTGTTCGACACCGCTACATTCATGTTCATCCTCTGCATGCTCCGGGCGCAAAGCCCACGCGCTCATTATGCGTGGGCGTCCGAAGACGAACATCTGCGTCGATTGCCCAATTGCAGGACTATCTTGCCCTGCCGGGCAGAGAGGCGTATCAAGCGACCGGGCGCAACCTGGCGCGGGCCTGCGTGGGGCTGCAGCCCTCTATTTTCCGGAAGCGGCGCCCAAAATAGACCAGGTCGGAAAAGCCCGAACGAAAGGCGATTTCCTTGATGGAAAGGTCCGTATGCATCAGCAGTTCTTTGGCGAGCGCGATGCGGCGTTCGTTGAGCAGTTCAATAAAGGTTTGCCCGGTTTCGCGCCTGACCAGGCGGGCCAGGTAGGTGGGGGATAGATGCACCGCGGCGGCGGCTTCCGTCAGCGAGACGTCGCCATCGATGTTTTCCCGCAGATAGGCCAGCAATCGCGACATGACGCGCCGCCCCGACGCCCCGCTGCGCCGTTGCGATGCCAGCGCGGCGAGCGCCCGGTCGTGCTGCTGCCAGACCAGGGCTATCAGTTGCAACAGATAGCCCCGTATCATGATGGTGGAGCCGACCGTGCGCCTTCGGTCTTCCGCCATGATGGCTTCGCAAAGGCCGCGGGCCACGGCAAGATGGGCCTCGTCCAGCACGAAATCCATGTGCTCTTGGAATTGGAACGGCGCCAGCTCGGGCGCGCGTTCGATGGCGACATCTTCCAGGTCCAGCATGTCCACATCCAGGGACGGCAAAAGATACTGCTGGCTGGCGTTCAGGATGTAATAGCGGCTGCCCGGCACCGTGGGAATGAAGTGGGTTTTATAGGGCAGGATGAAACAAATAGTGCCCGGCTGCACCGGCCGGCTGACGCCCCCGAGAAAATGCTGGGTGGCGCCATGCAGTTGGACATGTATCTGGAAGTATTCGTGACGGTGAGGCGCCGGATTGGGCAAAGCAGTGTTCTGGTCACGTATGCCGAAATCCGCATGCGATGCGCGCTCGGCCATGCGGTAGTTGACCAGCGCCGGGCCCGGCCTGGATTGCGGCGCTGCAAGAAGGCCGGTGGCGGCGTACGGCGGCATTCCAGACGCTGGAAGCGGCTAAGCGCTGGAGCCGCCGCGGCCGAAACAATCGAAGGACAGCCTGCGCAGCATGCGATGCAGCCAGGCCTTCCAGGCGCGCCGCTGGGCGGGCTCGACACCGGCCGCGGCTACGAGAATCAGCAAAAAAATCGCGCCTGCGCCCAGCGTGGCGAAGGTGACCACTAAAAGAGGAACAAGCAGTTGGTTCATGTCGCACCTCCTAGGTAATTACCCTGATTCTACGCCAAATCCATCTGTTTGTAGAGCCTTTTCAGCCCCCTTTCAGCCCTTTCAAGCGCCCTTCCGGAGAGGCTTTGGGCAATCCCCGCTACCTTGGCTCGGCGCCGAAGTTCCGGCCCGGACGCCGCGCCGGTGCCGGCTTGGATGCGGCAACGATACGCCGGACCGATTCGGCGTGGCAAAGCCGGCAATTCACTGGTTTTGCCTATTGAGCGCCGCGATCAATCCATCGATGCCGTTTTGGCCGATTTGCTGGGAAAACTGGTTCCGGTAATTCTGGATCAGCCAGATGCCCTCCACGCTTACATCGTAGATTTTCCAGCCATCCTCCGATTTGCCCAAGCGGTAATCGACGCTGACGGATGGGCCATTGCGCTGCAGGAACAGGGAACGCACCACCACGTCGCCGGCGTTCGCATCGCCCCTGAAGGGCAATATTTCGAGGCCCGAAATCTTGTCGACATCGGCCAGTGCGCCGCCATAGGTGCGCACCAGCGTGCCTTTGAATGCCTCGACCAGGCTGTCCCGCTGGTTGGCGCTGGCTTCGCGCCAGTGCCGGCCGGCCGCCAGGCGCGTCGTCTTGCGGAAATCCACATAAGGCAATAGATATTGATTGATCAATTCGTTGATGCGCTTCTCGTCGCCCCTTTTCGCCGCAGCGTCGCCCCGGACAGCTTCGAGCGCATTGTTGCCCACGGCTCGCACCAGATCGTTCGGAGCGGCATGAGGATCGACCTGATACGGAGCCGACGCTGCGATCACGACGCTGGACATGGCGGCGGCGACAAAGCCCGCCGCCAGGCCGCGCCGCAGGGCGGCAAAACGAAAAAACCAATAGTGCATGTATGCCATGAGTGAAATTCCTGTGTCGCCGCATGAGGCCCGGCCGCTGGGGACAGCATAACAATTCTTCTTCCGCCCATGCCTGCAAGGCGGATGCCGGCCAGCCCCAAAATCGCCCGCATAAACAAAACGAAACAGATTAAACATCCGCTAAAGGCGCTTAAACCTTTTGGCTGGTTCAATTAAGTCACATCCAAGATTAATTTGCTCAAGAAAAGACATATTTATTATCAGCGTCGGTTCGATTGTCCGCGGCCGGGCCGGGAAAGAGCCATGTATGCATTCGGCAAAGAGCGTCATAAAGCCATCCATGCACAAGGAATGCTTGGGCCGGGGGCGGACGCGGCTTTCACCGCGCTGACTTCCCCGGAGATCAGGCAGCGGGTACGGATCGCGCACTTGACCCACCGCTGGCGGGATGCCCTGCAGCAGTCCGTCGGCTTGCCGCTGGGGCGCTTCGCACTCCAGCGCTGGGCCGAACACAGGACTGAAAGCCGCTACATTGAAGCGTTCGGCCTGTCGCGCCATGCATTGGAGGAAGAGCTGGGCAGCACGGCCTTGACGCTGCATGTCGATCCGCGCAAGCTCATCCGGATAGCCGTCCATGCGCCCAGGCACCTGGAAAAACGCCCTTCTTCGCTGGCGTTCATCTGGGACGGCAGCTGGGATTTGCGCCGCGAGGATCTGCGCGTGGGCACCCGCTACCGCCTGATTAGCGAATTGGATGAAAACCGCGATCACCTGGAACGCACCGAGCGCTACAAAGACTTGATGGATTGCATTGAACGCGGGGAACCTTGGGCATCCCATCAGCAAGGCGTGCTGCTGGACACCCCCGAGAAAATCCTCGATTACCTCCGCGTCTATCTCCACTTTCTCGATGACATGGCCGCCAATGGCTACGACCCCGCGCGCGGCAAAGATCCCATAGGCGTCGCCATTTCGCGGGAAGGCCGCATTCTGAAGATCAACCGGGGGCTGCACCGCCTGGCCATGGCGCAACGCATCGGCTTGCCCTCCATCCCCGTACGCGTGCGCTGTGTCCATAGAATCTGGTGGGACCGCGTAACCCGGGGCGCCAGCGGTGTGGCGGCCATGGAACAAGTCCGCGAGGCATTGCAACAATGTGTACCCGAGGAAGCGCCCGGCCCGCTCGATGAAGACCCGCCGCCCATCCTGCCGGATGACTTCTGGCCGCCGGTGCGATTCAGGGATGCGCGGCCGCGATGCAGTCACTGACAGCCAATGCCCCCGACGGCTTGGCATGCATGAAAGATGCCTACAGCCTTTGCTGGCCGGCATCTTCGCCGGGAATGTTCTTATCGATATCCACGTCGTCGGCGGTGGAGATATTGATGGGCCGGTCCTTTGCCGCTGCCGCCGCCTTGCCGCCACGGCCCAGTGCGCCGGCGCTGCCGTGTTCGCGGGTTTTGCTCGCATCATCCTTGGCCGGCGGGCCGGGCGGGCTGGATCCGATGTTCTTTCGAATGTCTTGGGATTTGCCGGACTTCTCAGCAGTCATATCGCCTCTCCGTTGATTTTGCTGGCCCCCGTCGGGGCATCCGCTATCGGCAGCAAGCCATATGCCCGGCGCCCGGCGCGCTACCCTACAATCCGGCTGGGCTTTCGTTCGTTGCCGGATCGGGGATGCTGACGACGACCAGAGCCTTTGCCGGCTGCTTGCCGAGCGACCTGGATCGATGCGGTATCGAGGCATTGAAATAAAGCGAATCGCCAGCCTCGAGCCGAATGACGCGGTCGGCGAAGACCATTTCCATGACGCCGGACACGATAAAGATCAGCTCTTCGCCGGCATGGCTGGCCAGAGCCGCCTTTTCGTTGACCTTCGAGGGAGGCGACATGATGAAAGGCGCCATAGCCTTCCGCGTCCGGTTCGCCGCGATGGCTTCGTACACATACCCTTCTCTTTCTTTCGAGCGCGTGAACGGTATGCGGTCTTGCTCCTTCACGAGAACGATATCGTCGTCTTGGCCCTTTTCACCAATCAATTGCTCGGCGCTTCGGCCCAGTGCCTGCGCCAGCCTGAGCAATGTCGCGATGGTGGGCGAAGACAGGCCGCGCTCCAGCTTGGAAAGATAGCTTTTGGTGATTCCCGCGCGCGTGGCCACTTGCTCCAGACTGAGGCCATTGAGCTTGCGGTAAAAGGACAGCCGTTCAGCCAGAGGATTCGCGTCACGCGCTTTATCGCCCTGAGGGCTCGACCGCTTACCCGTCTGTTTTTCCGATAGGGAGAGTTTTTGCACTGAGTCTCTCGCAAGCAATTGTCGTTCGTCCTGATTGTAGACCACCGTGACAGTAAGGGTAATTCCAGATGTTGCCCATATGACACTTAAGTGTCATAATTGCTACAGAAGTGTCCACAACATTTCCATAATCTATATCAAGGATCAAGGAGACGAACATGATGAAAGCATTCAAGCGCGGGATCAGCATAATCGCCCGCTCTGTCGCACTGTGCGCTATCGGCACCTCTACGGCATTCGCCGCTTATCCCTCCAGCCCTATTACCCTGATTGTCCCTTTTGGCGCCGGCGGCATTACGGACCTCGTGGCCAGGGCAACCGCCAAGGTGCTTGAACAACAACTGGGGCAACCCATCATCGTCGACAACCGGCCGGGCGCCGGCGGCAATATCGCGGCGGAACGTCTCAAGTATGCCAAGCCGGACGGCTACACCCTGATGTTCACCACACTCGGTGTCGTCGCCGTCAACCCGAATACCAGCGCCAATGTGACTTTCGACAGCCTCAAGGACTTCACTTACATCTCCACGGTCGCATCGACGCCTCACGTCATAGCGGTCAATCCGTCTGTGAAGGCGAAGTCCTTGAAAGAGCTGGTCGAGCTCGCCCGCGAAAAGCCGGAGACCTTCAGCTTTGGCACGGCCGGCATCGGCAGCTCCCCCTTCCAGGGCATGACCATCATGCAGGAAAATACCGGAGTCAAGTTCCTGCACGTGCCATTCAAAAGCGGCGCGGAATCGGTGACCAGCGTCGTCGGCGGCCAGGTGGACATGACATTCGAAGCCACGCCCGTCGTCATGCCTTTCGTGCAATCGGGGAAACTGCGCGCCTTGGCGCTGGCCAATGCCAAGCGCATCGGCAGCGCCCCCGACCTGCCGTCGACCGCGGAGCTCGGATACCCCGACATTCTTTCCGGTTCGATATCGGGCTTGATCGGGCCTGCCGGCCTGCCGCAAGCGATAGTCGACAAGCTCAATGAAGCCACACGGCAAGCCTTGAGCGACAAGCAATACATCACCTTGCTGGCCGAACAAGGAACAACCACGGCAAGCTCGAGCCCCGAAGAGTTTCGGGCCGCTGTAAGCGCCGAATACGACAAATGGAAGAACATCATGGCCAAGCTGCGGGCACAGGAAAAAAAGTGACCGCAATCTTGGACCTCAACAGGAGAAAAACATGGCAATAGATACC
Organism: Pusillimonas sp. UBA6240; assembly: GCA_002441445.1. Lineage (GTDB taxonomy): Bacteria > Pseudomonadota > Gammaproteobacteria > Burkholderiales > Burkholderiaceae_B > UBA6240. The sequence continues at coordinate 21,773 of DJWC01000084.1, read as the reverse complement.
ATGCGGCTTAGCAAGCCCGAAATTGTCAATTCCGCTCTCAAGAGCATGGAAGCCAATCTTCACGCCGAAAAATTGAGCACGCGCGAGGCGGTAGCCCAGACTTGCAGGACTTTGTTCGCATTCGGGCACGATTCCGCCCTGTCGGGCCAGATCACCGCCAGGGCGGAACAGCCCGGCACATACTGGACGCAACGCCTCGGCCTGGGCTTCGATGAAATCACCCCCGACAACCTCTTGCTCGTCGATGAAGACTTGAACGTATTGCAGGGGGAAGGCATGGCCAACCCCGCCAACCGCTTTCATTCATGGCTATACCGTACGCGGGCCGACGTTCAGTGCATCGTCCATTCCCATGCTCCCCATGCGTCCGCCCTCTCGATGCTGGAAGTGCCTCTTGAAATCGCGCACATGGATACCTGCGTGCTGTACGGCCAGTGCGCTTTCCTTGAAAAATGGCCCGGCATACCTGTGGGCAACGAAGAAGGGGAAATCATCTCCGCCGCGCTGGGAGACAAAAAAGCCATTCTCCTGGCCCATCATGGGCTGCTGGTGACGGGGTCCAGCGTTGAAGAGGCTTGCGTGCTCGGGGTCATGTTCGAGCGGGCGGCGCGTCTCCAGCTCATGGCCATGGCGGCCGGAACCGTACAGCCGATACCGCCGGAACTGGGGCATGAAGCGCAGAAATGGATCAACACGCCTCGCCGCACGGACGCGACCTTCGCATATTACGCGCGCAGGGCCGAGAAAATGCTGCATCCCTTCTGATGCCGAAAGCCGCGTCGCCGCGACGCGGCTTGCCCGGCCCTACTGAAATTCTTCGGGAGGCCGACGAGGGTGGAATATTGAGGTAGATCAACTTTTTCCTCATCAACTCCTTCTCACCCCTTTTCGTCCCTTGCTCATTTCCCGCGGTAAGCTACAATTGTGTCATCTATGACACTAAATGTCCTTTGAATTAACGAGGGCCAGCTCTACCCAAGGATTTCCGCATGACTATTGCAGGAACGGAAAGCGTCCAGAATGTGCATCGCCCCGTGTCCCCAAGCTGGACGGGGGTCGTTCGATACTTGCACATCACGCCGCGGGCATTTCTTCCCATGGAGTCGTTCAACGATCTGACCCTGGTCGCCGGCAAAGGCATAGTCGGCGACCGCTATATGATCGGACAAGAGTCCGGCTTTTATTCCCATAAGCCTGAAGACGGCCGGCAAATCACCCTGTTCGAAATCGAAACACTAGAGGCCTTGGCGCGCGACGCGAAGATCCAGATGCTGCCGGAAGAACATCGGCGCAATGTAACGGTTCAGGGCGTACCCTTGAATCATCTGGTGGGCAGGCAGTTCTGGGTCGGAGAAGCACTTCTCGAAGCGACGCGGCTATCCACCCCTTGCCGGCATATCGAAGAAATTCTCGGCAAGGCGGTATTCGATCCAATGATCAACAGGGCGGGGCTGAACTGCAGGATTCTCAAAGGCGGTGTCATTCATGTAGGCGATATCGTGCGGGGCGCATGACATGGCAAAGCCGATCAAGCATCTTCAGGCCGTGGTCCGTTCCATCGACGAACCCATGCCAGGCATCAAACGACTGGTACTGGCCGACCAGGACGACTGGAGGCTGCCGGCCTTCCATCCAGGCGCCCATATCGATCTGCACCTGGACGGCGGCCTGACACGTACTTACTCGCTATGCAATGACCCGGCCGATTGCAGGCGCTATATCGTGGCGGTAAAGAAAGAGGACAGCGGCCGCGGCGGATCGCGCTACATTCACGAGCAGCTTCGCCCCGGAGACAAGATAGGCGTATCAGTCCCGCGTAGCGGCATGGCGCTTGCCCCGACAGCGATGAATATCTTCATTGCGGGCGGCATCGGCGTCACTCCTTTTGTTTCGGCAATCCTCGCGCTCGAGCGCGAGCATAAAGAAAACTATGTCTTGCACTGGACCAGCAGGGGCAACCCCAGCCTGGCCGATATGCTGCAACCGGCAATCAGGGCCGGGCGTGTGCATCTGTACAATACGCTCGAGACCGCCGCGCCGGACATCCAATCTCTGGTCCGCCATTATGGCGACGACGCGAAAGCATTCTGCTGCGGACCGGACCGCATGCTGGACGCGTTCGAGGCCGCCGTCGCCCACTGGCCCGACAGCCGCAAGCACATCGAGCGCTTTGTGGCGCCCAAGCTGGCTCCCACGCCATCGGCGCATCCCTATACTGTGGTGCTGGCCAAAAGCGGGCGAGAGAAAGAAGTGCTGCCCGAAGTCAGCCTGCTGGCCACGCTGGAAGAAATGGGCGCCGACGTTTCGGTATCATGCGGAGGCGGAATTTGCGGCGCATGCCGGACTCGCTGGATCGAAGGCCCCCCCATCCATCGCGACCGCGTCCTGACTCCGCAAGAGCGCGAAAAAGAAGTGATCGTATGCGTCGCGGAATGTGCGGGGCCACGATTGGTGCTTGATATTTGACGGCTACAAACAGCTGCACGATCGCCGCGATTCATATCGCCGGCACAGGCGGGACGCAAGGCCTGATATCCCGCTGTTCGACTACAGGCCGGCGCATTTTTGATTTTTCTTCCAGGCGGTCCGCCGCACTCAGCGGACACAGCAGGCGGGAGCCGCTCGATGCCGGCATATATAATCAAGCAGCGGCTTCATCCCGCGACCAGCGGTCGACGCCTGTTTGCCAAGAAAAATCATCATCACCAGGGCTGGCATTGTTAATCAAACTAAAGATTCTCCGCATAAAAAATGGCCTCACCCTCGAGCAGCTGGCTCAGCAATCAGGCTTGACGCGCAGCTATCTATCCAAAGTCGAAAGAGGCGTGTCCACGCCGTCCATCGAATCGGCGCTTGCCATTGCGAAAGCGCTGGGCGTCAGCGTTGACCGGCTGTTCGGGCACCAGCAAGCAGACACCGAACCGATTTCCATCATGAGGGCATCGGAACGGGAACATAACAACGGCGAAGCAATGACCATGGTGGCCGGCCTGCATCCCGGCAAGATAATGCGGGCTTTCGTCATCCGTCCAACCAGCCGCGCCAGCCGTGGAAGGCTGATGAGCCATCATGAGGGCGAGGAAATCCTCTATGTGCTCAAAGGTGAAATGGAGCTACAGATCGCTCAAAAAAAAGAACGCCTCTCCGCAGGCGACTGCGCCCACTTCGATTCGCGGATCCCCCACAAGCTGGTCTCCACAAGCGCTGCGCCCAGCGCGGCTTTGGTAGTTATTGCTTCCAAAGAAGATGATTTTTGAATCCGGAGCCTGCGCGGCGGCGGGCGCACGGCGCGAAGGCCGGCGTCCGCCAACATGGAGGCGCATGATTGATTCGACACGCGGCAATCCATAAGGCCTGCCAGGCTTTATGGATTGCCTCTGTGAAGCTGCCAGGAAAGATGCGCGCGGACCGTCGGCCATTCGGATGCGATGATGCTATACACGCAGGTATCGCGCAGCGTGCCGTTGGCCGCACGCTGATGGCTGCGCAGGATGCCATCGAGCTTGGCTCCCAGGCGCTCGATGGCGCGGCGGCTCTGATGATTGAAAAAATGGGTGCGGAACTCGACCGCCAGGCAATCGAGCTGCTCGAAGGCGTGGCCCAGCAGCAGCAGCTTGGCCTCGGTATTCAGCGGCGTGCGCTGAACGCTGCGCGCATACCAGGTCGATCCGATCTCGACGCGAGGGCCGGCCGCGTCGATGTTCATGTAGGTGGTCATCCCGACGATGCGGCCGCTCGGCCGCTCGATGACGGTGAACGGCAGCATGGTTCCCGCGGCCTGCAAGGCGAGCCTGCGTTCTATTTCAGCCGCCATGCGATCCGGCGCGGGTATGCTCGTGTACCAGAGCTGCCAGAGCTGCCCGTCATTCACGGCATCGATCAAGCCGTCCTTGTGGGCCATGGCCAAAGGGATCAATTCGACATGTTGGCCAGCCAGGCTGGTGGGCTTTAATAGAGGGGAAGGCATGCAGTCTCCAGTCATGATTTATAAAGCGTCAAGTTTATGCATGGCAGCTATAGCCACGCAATAGAAAAACGAAAATTGTCAGCCCGCCTCGCGCATGCTTTGCGCCAATTCGGTATGCCCTCGCGCCTGCAAGGTTTCGGCGGCGCTGAGGCGGTCCCGCTCTTCCCGGTTCTGGCTGAGCTTGCGCTTGCCAATCAGCGACGTGATGGCGACCTCGATGCCCACGATGCTCCGCAACATGCCGTCGATAAATTCGGGCGTGGAATCCGACATCTTCCACGGCCGTGCCTCACTGGCCTCGTGCTGGCGCGTCAAGCGCGCGACGACGCCGCGAACGAAACGCTCGTCGTCCCGTATGGTAAGCAAACCGTGCGCATGCACCACCTCGTAGTTCCAGGTCGGCACCTGGCGATGCGTTTCGTGCTTGCTGGGATACCAATTGGGCGAGACATAGCCTTCCGCTCCGCGAAACACGACCAGCACCGGACTGCCTGTCTGGCAGCGCTGCCACAGCGGATTCGCGCGGGCCACATGCGCCGTCAGCATCCCATGGGTTCCCGCTTCCGGATCGAATTCGAACGGAATGTGATTGGCATCGAGCCCGTCGGCATCGTGCGTGACCAGCATGCCCAGCGGGTGCGTGCGAATGATGCGGGCCAGCTGTTGGGGCCGGGTCTCAGCGAAATGGGCGGGAACGTACATGGCGGGCGATCAATTGAACCGAGGAAAGAATTCACGCACTTTAGTCTTAAACTAGCATAATAAAAACATCCAGTTTTGAAGAATTTTAATGAGCCAGTTTCGCAAGACCAGCGGCCACCCAACCGGCCCCACGGGGGCCGGGCGGCGCATTTACGATCTGCTACGCAGCCAGATGGCCGATGGCATCCTGGGCCCCGGTGCCCGCATGATGTCTTCCCGGGCTTTGGCTGCGGAATTGGGTGTGTCCAGAACCACCGTCACGGCGGTCTATGAACAGCTCGCCGCCGAGGGGTTCCTGACGACCGCATCCGGCCGAGTGGCCCGCGTCACCGGCGCCCTCGGCGTACAAGAAGCTCCCGTCAAGACAAGGTCGGAACGGGCGAAAGCGTCGGCGCCTACCTTGAGCGCCTGGGGCCGGCGCGTGGCGGGCCTTGGAATACCGACATTGCCGCAAGCCGAACCCGCGCGCTACGATTTCCTCTACGGCGCGCTGGCTTCGAGCGATTTTCCACGCCTGGCATGGAAGCGCGCCTACCAAGAGGCGCTGCTGCGCCCACAACACAGCCTCTACTATGCCCCGCCAGAAGGCGACCCATCGCTGCGGCGCGCACTCCAGGGCTATCTGCGCCGAGCCCGCGGCATTGCCTGCGACGCCGAACAAATCCTGGTGGTGCATGGCTCCCAGCAGGCCATCGACCTGTGCGCGCGCCTGCTGCTGGATGCCGGCGATGCCTTCGTCTTCGAGAATCCCGGCTATCTGATGGCGAGGCACTGTTTCGAAGCGTCCGGCGCGCGCCTGCTGCCGGTGACGGCCGACCAGCACGGCATCGATACATGCCGGCTGCCCGAAGACGAACGGCTGCGCCTGGCCTACGTAACGCCATCGCACCAGTTTCCGCTCGGAGGCGTGCTGCCGATCAGCCGCCGCCTGGAACTATTGCGCTGGGCGCAACACCGAAACGCCTGGATCATCGAAGACGACTACGACGGCGAGTTCCGCTATGGCCAGCGGCCGATCGATGCATTGCAGTCCATCGACACGGACGGCCGCGTCATCTATATCGGCACCTTCTCGAAGGCCTTGTCGCCGCAGTTGCGGCTCGGCTACCTGGTGCTGCCGCAGGCCCTGGTACCAGTGTTCCAGCGGGCCAAGCGGCTCGCAGACCGACATGCGCCGGCGTTGGAGCAGCAGGTGCTGGCATCCCTGATCGACGGCGGCGCCTACGAACGCCATGTGCGTCGGATGCGCCGCGAAAACGAGCGCCGCCGCGCCGCGCTGCTGGAAGCGATTGGGCGATACCTGCCTCCCGACACCCGCGTCGACGGCACGGCGGCGGGGCTGCACATAGTCTTGTGGCTGCCGTTCCTGGCGGCGCAGGACGAGCCCGCCCTGGTCGCCGCAGCCCGTGGCAAGGGAGTGGGCGTCTACCCCATATCGCCGCTGTTCGCCCCGGCGCCGCAAGAAGGGCCGGCCCGCCCCGCCGGACTGATCCTGGGATACGCCAGCTTGACAACCGAACAGATCCGGCAAGGCATATCCGTTCTCGCGGCGGTGATTTCAGAGTCTCTCTAAATCCTGCGCAAAGGTTATTGCCTTGGCGGCATAATCGCCGGTGCCAGAATGCATGCCCGCAATTTCCTCATCCGAAAGCGTGCGGACGATCTTACCGATGCCGATGACAAGCATGTAATTGGCCAGCGGCATAGCTCTCCCATAGCCTGTGCCTAAGCCGGGTTGCAGCCGTAGGGCGGTCCCCCCTTTAAAGCTGCCCGGCTCCATTACAGCCCTTGTCGAACTGGCTGGTCCAGGCGCGGGCTTTCTGTACGATGAAATCAATGAGCGTGCGTGTCGCCAGGGTCTGGTAACGCCCGGGCAGGCGCAAAAGGAACATGCGTGTCCCGAATACGCTCAGGCGCCAATCATCCAATGCCGTTTTCACATGCCGTTCGGCGAGGTCCTGGGCAATGACATAGTCCGGCACTAAGCCCACGCCCAAGCCGGCCAGGATGGCTTCCCGCAAAAACTGGAAGTTCTCCGAGGCCAGTGTAGGCCGTAGTGCGAGTTCATGCCGCTGCCCGTCACGATAAGCGGAAATACGCAGCTCCCGCCCCGCAACGGCGGAAGTCACCAAAGGCGTCCGGGCAAGATCATCCAGCGTGACGGGCATCGGATTGCAATCCGCATAACCCATAGAAGCACACACGACGTAGCGCACCTTGGCCAGCTCGATGGCGACCATTTGCTGTGGCGGCTCAGACATCACCCTAATGGTCAGATCCACCTCCTCGCGCAGCAGATCGTCGACATGATTATCGAACAGCAGGTCGAGCGCGATATCCGGGTACATGCGCTTGAAGTCGATCAGCCAACTGGACATGACCAAATGACCAAAGCCGGTAGGCAGGCTCAGCCGCACGGACCCATGCAGGGTTTTTCCGAACAGCGCCACGGATTCCCGAGCAGCCATCAACTCATCGCGGATGACGCGCCCGTGCTGGTAAAGGCGCTCTCCTACCTCCGTCAGTTCCACACGCCGCGACGTGCGCCGCATCAATTGCTGCCCAATGGACTTTTCCAGTTGAGTCAGGTGGTAGCTGATGTTGGCCCGGCTCATTTTCATGTTGCGTGCCGCGAGACTGAGGTTGCCGGCTTCCACGATATCGACGAAGAGCGCTAATGAATTGGGATCCATATCATCCGGGAGACCACGCGTTTAGTCCGCATGATTACAAAGTCTCATTTAAACGGTCAATTATTCATAGGTTTTCCTGCCGGGTAAAGCGATATAAGTTTTATATTTGGCGATTTTTATAAATTGAAGTCATATTGCCGCCACGCCACCCGCAGGGCACTACCGACACCAGCAGCTTGTTAACGGAGATGCGCGGGGCGGTGCGAGGGTGGACCTTCTGGGCGGAGCCGATTGCCACTTGGCCTGCCCTGCCCATAAGTGTCAAAAAATCCTGAAACGAGCGTTCATGTTTATTGCAATTCTCAAGCTTGATCAATTGCTGAACAATGTCGGTCTACCCACAGGAGATCCCCCATGGCACTCGATCAAGAAACTTTCCAGCTGCTCAAAAATAGCGTTCAGCGCTTTATCCGCGAACGCCTGGTGCCGGCTGAAGACTATATCGAAGAACACGACGAAGTGCCTGCCGACATTGTGAGCGACATGAAGGAATTGGGTTTGTTCGGTCTGTCGATCCCGGAGGAGTTTGGCGGTATAGGGCTGAGCATGGCGCAAGAATGCGAAGTCGTCTACGAGCTTGGCCATGCCGCGCTGGCGTTTCGCTCCGTCGTCGGAACCAACATAGGCATAGGCTCGCAAGGCATACTGATGGATGGCACGGCCGAGCAAAAGGCCGAATATCTGCCACGCATCGCCAGCGGCGATCTGATCATTTCCTTTGCGCTCACCGAACCCGACTCGGGGTCCGACGCGGCCTCCCTCAAAACCAAGGGAATTAAGGACGGCAGCGACTATATACTCAGCGGCACCAAGCGATTCATTACCAATGCGCCACGCGCCGGCGCCTTCACCCTCATGGCCCGCACCGAGGGACCGGGTTCGCGCGGCATCACGGCGTTCATCGTTCCGGCCGGCCTGCCCGGCCTGTCGCTAGGCAAGCCCGATCGCAAAATGGGGCAGCGCGGCACCAAGACCTGCGACGTGAACCTGGACAATGTGCGCGTGCCGGCAGCCAACATCATAGGCGGCGAACCCGGCAAAGGCTTCAAGACGGCCATGAAAGTGCTGGATCGCGGCCGTTTGCACGTCTCGGCATTGGCCTGCGGCATGGCCAGCCGCATCCTGCAGGAAAGCATTGCTTATGCCCGGCAGCGCAAGCAATTCGGCCAGCGCATCGGCGACTTCCAACTGGTCCAGGCCATGCTGGCCGACAGCCAGGCCGAACTGCTGGCAGGCTGGTCGCTGGTGCAGTCGGTAGCCCAGCGTTACGACGCCAAACCCTTCGGCGTCAGCGACCCGGAAGTAAGCATGCAGGCTTCGTGCGCCAAGATGTTCACCACTGAAATGGTTGGCCGCGTCGCGGATCGCGGCGTACAGATCCACGGCGGCTCAGGCTACATCAACGAATACAAGGTGGAACGCTTCTACCGCGACGTGCGCCTGCTGCGTCTGTACGAAGGCACCACGCAAATCCAGCAAATCCTTATCGGCAAGCACTTGGTGAATGCACAGTAACCTCGCGCGCCTGACATCCGCCGCGCATCGCCGTCATTACACTCGATACCGCGGCCGTCGATAGCGCAGCCATGCGCTGCGCGAACGTATCGTGCAGCAACTCGACGAGGTGCGGACCAACCCATGGGCATGGAACCCTGCCGCGCGACATTTGTGAACCAAGAGTCGCGGGCGACGCTTTACCTCCCGTACTCCAATAGGGCTGTTAAAATTGTGATAATGGTTCTTGTTTACAAGAGACTTACTCGCCAATGGCCACACGCACCTGCATCCTTATCGTCGACGATCACCAGGATATCCGCGATCCGTTGGCCACCTATCTGTCCCGGTTCGATTTTGATGTCGAAGCCGTGGAGGACGGCGCCGCCATGAAACGACGATTGGATGAGCGCGCCTTCAGCTTGATCGTTCTGGATATCATGCTGCCCGGAGAGAATGGGCTTTCGCTGTGCCGATACGTTTCACAGCGTTTCGGCATCCCGATCATCCTGCTGACCGCGGTAGCCGATCAAGCCGACCGCGTAGCGGGCCTGGAAATAGGTGCGGATGACTACGTCATCAAGCCATTCGACCCGAGGGAGCTGGTCGCCCGCATTCGCAGCGTGCTGCGACGCTGCCACAATGAAAAGCTCGAACTCGGCAAGCGCGACGAGCAAGCCAAGAACATCTGCACGTTTTGTTTCAACGGCTGGGCTTTCAATGTCCACAAGCGGGAACTGCGCGATTCCGCCAATCGGGATGTCAGCATCAGCACGGCTGAGTTCCATCTGCTACGCGCGCTGGTCGAAAATGCAAATCGCGTCCTCACGCGCGATCAACTGCTCGATCTGACGCAAAAGCATGACGCCATCGCCTATGACCGCAGCATTGACAGTCAGATCAGCCGCCTGCGAAAAAAACTCGAAGAAGACCCTCGCCGGCCGAAACTCGTAAAAACCATACGCGGCGATGGCTATATGCTTGCGGCCAGCGTTACGCGGAAAGAAGGATGAGGCTGATTCCCCGCAGCATTTCCGGACAACTGCTGGTAGTCTGGATCTTGGCGATACTGGTTGCCCATGGGGTCGCCATCTTCGTGCTGTCGTGGTGGCGTGCCGATAACTCGGCCATTCATCCGCTATCGGCACGCATGATCGAGACGCGCGTTGTGTCCGCGTACCGTCTGGCGGCCTCTACGGACGACGGGAACTCCCTGCTGCAGAGCGTCAGCTTGCCCGACTCAATGTTTCAGGTCATTTCGCGGCAAGTCGCCGAGCAGCCGATGAACAGCAAGGAACTGGCGCTAACCCAAGATCTGCGCAAGATGCTCAACCTGCCACCGGACGCTCCTGTACGGGTAAAACTCGAACAGGTGGAGGCAAGCCCAAATGCCAGGGACACGCGTAATTGGCTGGAAAAGACGCTGGGACGCAGCCGCCCTCTCGCATGGGGCATGCACATCGAAGTCGGTTTGCCGGACGGCCGAACGCTGGCCAGCGATCATTTGCCGATTCTGATACCTGCTCACTGGAATCGGGTGCTCAGCTTTTCTTTGCTGGTCGGCATGATCCCGACGGCGCTGATTGCCATTCTTTTCGGGCGACGGATTATGCGGCCTCTCAAAACGCTGACCGAAGCGGCCAACAAAGTCAGCCGGGGGGAACAAGTGATCCTGCAGCCAGTCGGCGAACCCGAAGAGCTGCGGGAAATCACCCAGGCCTTCAACGATATGCAAGAGAATCTGGCTCGTTTCGTCAATGGCCGCACAATGATGGTCGCCGCCATCGGGCACGATTTGCGCACTCCCATGACATCGTTGCGCATCAGAGCCGAGTTGGTGGAAGATGCCGGACTCCGCCAGGCAATGACGCATACCCTGGATGAAATGCGGGTCATGGTCGAGGAGATACTCAACTTTGTCAAAGACGACGCATCGCAGGAGCCGACGCTTGAACTCCGCGTGAACGACTTTGCGCAAGAGATAGTCGACGAGCAGCGCATGCGGGGCCGGGAAGTCGTCTTCCAGTCACAGCTACCCGATGCGTTTTCTTACCGATGCAGGCCGGTCCACCTGAAGCGAGCGCTGAACAATTTAATCGACAACGCCATGCGCTATGGACCCGTTACAGTGAGCGCGCGCCAAGACGGTCCATCCCGGCGGTTGATAATCGAAGTGCTCGACATCGGGCCCGGCATTGCGCCCGACAAACTGGAACACGTCTTCGAACCTTTCGTGCGATTGGATGCTTCCCGATCCCTGGCCAGCGGCGGCTCAGGCCTGGGCCTGACCATCGCCCATTCATGCGTGCGCGCCCACGGCGGAACAATTACTCTGGAAAACCGCAGCGCCGGCGGCTTGCGCGCCATCGTCGAACTTCCCGTTTGACGCCCGGCCTGGCGTCATATAGCCGGCCTTCCCGGCGCCGATTGTGGCAAATATTGGCAACGCAACAATATATCGCCATCTTTCGGCAAACTACCACAACACCAAATAGTAATTATTCGCATTCCTATATGTCGTAGCACATCCAGGCGTACCGCCTCTTGCTGCGGATGTTGGAACTGATAGCGCCGCCGATCGCAAGCCGTTGCGGCGCGGCGCCGCTGCAAAACGCCTTCAGCTTGGTCCAGCCAACCCGATCACTTCAACTTCATACGAGAGAAAATCACTGTGTCCGATCAATTTCCGCCGAAATCTCGAGGCAATAATCTGCGCACGGGTGGCGGCCTTGCCATGGCCTTGGCTACCCCCAGTTTATTCTTGAGCGGCCCCACTATTGCGCAGACCGCGACAACGGGTCAGGCGAGCCAACTGGCGCCTATACAGGTCAAGGGGGAAACCAGCAATCCTTATGATGTGAAGCAGTCCGCGTCGCAGAAGTTCACCGCGCCGCTGGTCGATACGCCGAAATCCGTGCAGATCATCCCCCAGGAGGTGATTCAGGACCAGGCAGCCACGTCGCTGACCGATGTGCTTCGCAACACGCCCGGAATCACCTTCGGTGCGGGCGAAGGCGGCAACCCGCTTGGCGATCGGCCTTTCATTCGCGGCTATGACGCACAAGCCAGCACCTTCATAGACGGCATGCGGGATATCGGAGCGACTTCTCGCGAAGTATTCAACCTGGAGCAGGTCGAGGTCATCAAGGGTTCGGACGGCGCCTACGGCGGCCGGGGCGGCGCGGGCGGCAGTATCAACCTGATCAGCAAAACCGCCAAGCTGGACGATTTCGTCAATGCGAGCCTGGGCATAGGCACAGACAACTACTATCGCGGCACTGTGGACGGCAACTGGCAATTTTCCGACACCACCGCTTTCCGCCTGAACGGCATGTACCACAAAGCGGATGTCCCAGGGCGGGATCTGGTGAATAACGAGCGCTGGGGCATTGCCCCCACCATCACGTTCGGCCTCGGCACTCCGACCCGGGTCACGCTGAGCTATTACCATCTGTCGACCGACGACCTGCCGGATAGCGGCATCCCATACGAATATCCGCGCCGCGCGGTAAGCGGCCCAGCCAACGTGGATCGCAACAATTTCTATGGTCTGAGCAGCGACTTCCGCAAGACCACCAGCGACATGGCGACGCTCGGCATCGAACACGACTTCTCGGACAAGCTGACGCTGCGCAACACCACGCGCTACACGCATTCTGACCAGAAGTATGTTTGGACGCAACCGGACGACTCAAAGGGCAATGTGGCCAATGGGCTGGTATGGCGCCGCGCCAACACTCGCGACAGCGCCGTCAAGGCCATCGCCAACCAAACCGAGCTCGTCGGCAAGGCGGAAACCGGATCGCTCAAGCACAGTTTCAACGTGGGTATCGAGCTGTCGCAGGAAAACGGCCACAAGGACAGCCTAGACATCAATCGCGGTTCGGGTAGCGGTGCCACCAATGCCTGCCGATTTGGCGCGGGCCCGGCGTCGGGCTATAACTGCACCAGTCTGTACAACCCCAATCCGCGCGACCCATGGGTCAACACGGGCACCGGCGGGCTGGCCGGAAGCAGGACCGAGTCCGAGACCACCACCAAGTCGGCCTACGCCTTCGACACGATAGAATTCTCCGAGCGCTGGCAGGCCGGCCTGGGGCTCCGGCTGGATGACTACTCCACGAAATTCATCAACAACCCTGCAAGCGGCTTCGAGACCATACGCCGGCATGACACGCTGATCAATTATCAGCTCGGCCTGGTCTACAAACCGGCAGACAATGGCAGTATTTATGTATCCTATGCCACCTCCTCCACGCCGGCCAACGCAACGCTGGGCGAAGGCAATGAAGGCCAATCACTCACGCCTGGCCGGGGCGGCGTAGGCCCCAATGCCGCGGACATGGCGCCGGAGAAAAACAAGACCTACGAAGTGGGCACGAAATGGGATCTGTTCGACGAGACCATGAGCTTTACCGCTGCCGTCTTCCGTACGGAAACGACGAATGCCCGCATCACGCTGGCGAATGGCGACTACGCCATGGCGGGGAAGAACCAAGTGGATGGGCTCGAGCTGGGTCTTTCCGGCGCGATCACGCCTAAATGGCAGGTCTTCGGCGGGTACACCTACATGCGCAGCAATTTGAAGAACAACGGCGACGGCTCGGCATCGGAAAATGACGGCAACAATTTCCCCAACACACCGGAGCACAGCTTCAGCTTGTGGTCGACCTACCAGGCAACTCCACAATTGATTGTGGGCGCGGGCGCCTATTTCGTCGACAGCCAATTCGGGGACGCGGCCAACAAGCTGGAAATCCCGTCCTACTGGCGTTTCGACGCCATGGCGGCGTACAAGTTCAACAAGCACTTGAGTGCCCAGTTGAATGTACTCAACCTTGCCGACAAGAAATACTACGACAAGGCGTATCCAGCCCATTACGCAAACATTGCCCCTGGACGCAGCGCCATTCTCAATCTGAGCCTGTCCTACTAAAGCACTGTTCGGCGCAGCGGCGCCAGACCATGTGTTGCCGGGTCTCTTTAGCAAATGCGGGCCCGGCAGCGCTTTCAATCAGCATCGTCGACATGAAGGAAATACCCGCAAGAGAGTTCAACTCATCAACGCCCGAGGAATTTCAGGCGATTATGAATGGGCCTGCCGATAAAGCCGCCCAATGGCTGTATACCGCGGCGGAGCACGACATTGCGGAGGCTCAAGCCCATTATGCCCAACGGCTGCTGGATGGAATTGGCGTGGAAAAAGACCCGCATCAGGCGTTCCAGTGGTTCAAACTGGCGGCGGGACAGAACCACGCCATGGCCATGAACATGCTTGGCCGCTGCTATGAAAACGGCTGGGGCGTCCGGGTCGATATGCTATTGGCCACTTACTGGTTCAGGCTTGCGGCCCATGCCGGCCTTGATTGGGGAATGTACAACTATGCCACCTCGCTGGCCCTCGGACGCGGGGTGGCGACCGATCGCGGCGAAGCGCTTCGATGGCTGCGCAAAGCGACCAGCATGGGACATGCCAAGTCATGGAACCTGCTGGGCGGATTCTATGAAGACGGCTGGGAAGTGGAAGCCGATCTGACTATCGCGGCGGATTGCTATCGAGCGGCAGGCGAAGGCGGAGATTTCCGAGGGCAGTTCAACTATGGACGGCTTCTAGCGCAGCAGGGCCGGATACAGGATGCAAGGGCTTGGTTTCACCTTGCAGACGGGAATCCGGCAACCACCCATGCATTCCGAGAAAAGATGCGCGCATTCCTGAATATGCCGCCCACGCAAAGCAGGCATGCATGATCAACGGATGGGCATACCAATGGCGAACCATCTTATGACGGCCAGCGTTTCCGGCGGCATGACTTTCCACCACAGCGGAGCGACCGCATGACCTCTTTTTACTCAGATTCTTCAATGACCGCGTCGTACTTGCCGAATGTCTATATCGACAGGCTGCGCGCCGCGAGTTTGCAACTCACTCTGGCGCGGATGGCGGTCATTCGCGCGCTGATCCGTGCCGGCACCTCGTTGACACGATCCGAAATTTACCGTCGCGTGGTCCAGGAAGATATAACCATCACGCTATCCTCGGTCTATAGCGCCATTTCGAAGATGGCCCAAGCCGGAATAGTGGAAGAACATATGTTCGATCGCGGACGCGTCTATGCCTTGGCTGAAATGGACCGCCCTGTGTGTTTGACGTGCGTCAGCTGCGGCCGCTCCATTCTCGTCGATGATCCTTCGATCATTGAATTTCTTCGTGAAACCGCAGCCCGGCTAGGCTTTGACCTTAAAGACTACACGCTGTCCATACGAGCCCAATGCAAGCACGGATGCTTGGAGCCCGAGCTTGGTGCTCATGCATGGAATAAGAAAATACCAAAGCGGTCATAGCGCTGTTTGATTTATTGAATCAGGGTTCCTCATCAGTTGTCCTGCCCGCCTCGGTAAGCGTCAAATCGCCGTTTGGACGGTCTTTATCGGCCAGCCTGAGTACTGTGCGGATGCGCCGTGCAATGGCTTCGGAGTTATTGGTCCGAGAAGCCGCGTCCATCTCTGCGCCCTCCACATACGCGAGCGCCAGCCGCAACTCTACCGACAAACGTTCGACCTGTTCGCTTAGCTGCTCTACCTCGTCCCGCTTGCCCTGATTGAATGCCTCTATGAGTGAATAGAGACCGCCATAGAGATATATGTGCCGACGTTCATGCGGGACCGTTCGCCACCACCGCACAAACCCTTGGGGGATGTCGTCCTGCGTCAATATAGGCCGGCGCCATGTCTCATCGATGTGTGCCATACGAGCCATCATTTGCCTCCCTATCGTTGGTCTTACTCTCCAGCGGCTACTCCATACAAGGCAAGTGAAGCACTCCACTGAGCGGCGTGGCAACGCTGAAAGACCCTAATTGCGCGATGGCGGCGAGAGTATTATTCTTTATCTTTATGCAGTCGCTAACGCTTGAAGGCAAGCATGAGCACGCCGCTGGCGACCATGGCGATTCCCAGCCACTCGCGCAGCGATGGCCGCTCGCCCAGGAAAGTGAACGCGAACACGGCGACCAGGACGAGGCTGAACTTGTCGACGGGCGCCACCTTGGAGGCCTCCCCCAATTTGAGCGCCCGAAAATAACACACCCAGGATGCGCCTGTCGCCAGGCCGGACAGCCCGAGAAACAGCCATGTCCTGGATGAAAGCTCAAAAGGGTTCGCCCATTTACCCGTGTAAATCACGAATGCCGACAGTACGGCAATGATGATAGCGGTACGGATCAAGGTGGCCAGGTCGGGATCCACACCTTGAATGCCAAGCTTGGCAAAGATGGCGGTCAAGGCCGCGAAAACGGCAGACAGAATCGCCCAGTAAAACCAACCCGCGGATGTCGCCATATTGATAACTCTTCACGGTTTGTTTTGGTCCGGGCCACTGAGGGTAATGTTTCCATCATCAGCGATGCCCCCGCGAAGATTATGGCATAAGGCCAAAACCCGATGCCATGGTCGTCTGGCATTTTGATATTTTCTTGATAAAAAATTGATAATAATTTGCCGGTGACAGTCCTACGCTAAGGTCTGGCTTTCGAGCTGGACAGACATGGGACATTCCAGATGCGCTATCGACTCACCCGGCAACCCCGGCGCACCCGCGGTTTACAACGGCGAAGAGGTGGAGTTGTCCGTCGTTCTACCGCTGTATGACGAAGCGGAAATCGTGCGTCTGACGTATCGGCGACTGAAGGCTGTCATGGCATCGATGGAGATCAGCCACGAGTTGCTGTTCGTCGATGATGGCAGCCGGGACGGCACCGCTGCCGCCTTGTCGGGCATGGCGTTGGGCGACCCGTCGGTGACCGCAGTATTCCTTGCCGGTCATTATGGAAAGGAATCGGCTTTGGCTGCCGGCCTCGCCCAAGCACGCGGCCGCGCCGTCATCATCATGGATGCAGACTTGCAGGATCCGCCAGAACTCATTCCGAGGATGCTGGCGGCTTGGCGCGAGGGAGCTGAAGTCGTGCTTATGCGCCGCAGGCCAAAGACCGGCGGCTCCATGCTGCAGCGCATGGGCCGGCAAGGCCTGGATTGCATGCTCGATTCCATCGGAGATATCGGCATGCCGGAAAGCAGCGTGGATTTCATGCTCTACAGCCGAAGAGCATTGGCCGCCCTGAGCTTGCTGGTCCATCGGAAGCGATACATGAAGCCTATGCTTAGCTGGGTCGGCCTGCGAGAAACCGTGATCGAGTACGAAAGGCAGCCTCGCGTCGCAGGCTCGTCCAAATGGAGCCTGTTGGAGTTCTTGGGACGCGCCCCGGATGGGTCGATCGCCTACCTCCATATGTTGCTACGGACGCTGATGTTACTGGGCTTGGCCGGTGTACCCGCTAGCCTTGCCTGCGCCTGCTACAACCTTGCCAAGGCGGCGATTTTGGGCGGCCCGCCGGATACGGGCTCTCTTGCTGCGTCGATGTGGGCCTTGCCATGGGCCGGGCTGATGTATTTCTCGGGATGGACAGGAAAATATATTATCCAGATCAGCCCCCCCGCCCGGCGCCCGGCATACTCTATCAGGGAACTCGTACGATTCCGCGCGAATTCATCGCTGTAAGCCACAGCGAATCTCCATCGCCGTTTTCCGGGCGCGCCATTCCGGCGGCTTTCAGAATGACCGCCCTTCTAGGCGCCGTATCCTTATTCATGGATGAAATACACTTATACCGAGCTTGCTCGTTGGCTGGGCGCCGCAGCTGGACACCAGCCTGCGTATCCCGGCGGCAAGCCAGTTGGCAATAACCGTACCGGAAGAAGTGACCATGTGTTCAAGCCGCTCAATTCGGATGCTGATCGTGGAAGACCATGCGGGGCTTGCCGCCAACCTGCTGGAATTCTTCGCCGATGACAGGTACATACTAGACTTCGCCCCGGATGGCTTGACCGCCTTGCACCTTATCGCCACAAACGAATATGACGTAATCATTCTGGATATCATGCTGCCGGGTGTGTCGGGATTCGAAGTATGCCGCCGCATACGCAACGACATCCACTGCCTGACCCCGGTCATCATGATGACCTCCAAAGACCAATTGCAAGACAAGGAACAAGGCTTCACCGTAGGCGCGGATGATTATCTCGTCAAACCCTTCGATCTGCGCGAACTGCAACTAAGAGTGGATGCCCTATTCCGGCGCAAGGCCGGTTATTCGCGCAGCGCCGAAATCGGGATACCCGGCATCCGCTTCAATCCGGGGACATTCGTGGTAAGCACGGACCATGGAAGGCAGCTGGAACTTTCCGGCACGGCGGCTCGAATATTCGAGGAATTGATCAAGGCATACCCGGATTTCCTTTCATACGCTGAAATTCAGGACAGAGTCTGGGGGGAACGGGAAGTCGATATGAATACGCTGCGCACGCATGTGTACTCGCTGCGCAGGCTGCTGCAAGAGACATTCCAGTACCCGATGATCAAAACCATACATGGCCGGGGCTATCGGCTGCTTACGCCGAACCGGGACGCCCCATGACGGCCAAATCGATATCCCGCAGGGTATATCGCGCGATACTGGCTGTCAGCGCGGCCAGCATGGTCGTTATGGTCGTGACCGTACTGCTCGTCAATGAAGACCTTGAACAGACCATGCTAGATGTGGAATTCGCGCAAGAGCGCGACTTCATACTCATGAACAACACCGGCGATAGTGTGCTGGTCTGGGATACCCCCAACCTTGCCGTCGTCTTCATACCGGAAGGCAAGCCGCCGCCAGCCGCCATGCCACGGGTATTTCGAGGGCTGCCGCCGCAGTACTCGGCGGAAATCAAGGTCGGCAGCGAGACCTTTCTGGTGTCGGTGGATACGGTCAGAGCGGGGCAGGCCAGAACGGGCCGGCTTTACGTGGCAAAGAACATCACGCACTTCGAGCATCGCGAAGCCGTGTTCCAAGTCGCTTTGATCATTATGGCAATGATCATCATCGCATTCAGCCTGCTGCTTGCCGTTTTGAGCAGCCGCCGCATTGTCAGGCCACTGCAGTCGCTTTCCGATCGGATCAGCAGGATCCCGGTAGGGCCGCATATGCCCCGAATGGAAATCGATTACGTCGATGCTGAACTGCGCTCCATCGCCATGACATTCAACAGATTCCTGGATGAGCTGGAATCCTATGTGCGCAGAGAACAATCGCTCTTGAGCCTGGCCAGCCACGAATTGCGCACGCCCATCGCTGTCATGTCGGGTGCGCTTGATATCCTGGAATCACGCGGCCAGCTCCATCTAAACGACCAGGCCACGCTCAAGCGCGTGCGCCGGTCCTGCGATGAAATGAGGCACAACGTCAATATCCTGCTCAAGCTCGCCCGCCGAGAGCCCGGCTTCCATGAACAGGAAATCCTTGATCTTCGTCCTGCCGTACAACAGGTCATCGACGATCTGAAGATCAGCCATCATGTAGGCGATAGAATCACCCTCGATGCGCGATTCCCCTTGAAGGTATGCGCCGACCCGGCCATGATTCATATGCTGTTGCGCAATCTCGTGCAGAACGCCGTCCAGCATACAAAAAGCGACATCACGGTAACGATAACCGGCAGCGCCATCGAAATCGAAGATCAGGGCTCCGGCCTAGGCCTCGATCAGCAAGCCATCCTCCGGGGCGAGAAACGGATCGCTTCGGATGGCTCGACGCGTAGTGGATTGGGCCTGTACATTGTGACGCTGATGGCGGAACGCCTGGGCTGGCGGCTCGACATAGCGCAAACAGACCAAAGCGGCACGAGAGTCCGCCTGACTCCAACCCCACCGGCCGCAGATGCCGAAAGCGGCATGAAATAGCATTCCCTCCGCCGCCAAGCGCGCCGCCGCCCGCCCTCTTGATGAATCCTTGATTTTTTCTTGACGAATTATTGTTGCCGATACCCGTATCCTTGCGTGATTGCTTCGCATCGCGTCAACATATCAACGGGTATAGCTTTGAGATTCGCCCCCCAGGCCAAAGAACCGCATGCCTCCGCGCGCGACGCGGAAGCGATCTGGAGCCGCCTTTCCCGCGCTCAAGTGATTCGCCGCCATGCGCTGACGGCCCTGGGTATCATCGCTATCGCGGCATTGCTATGGATTCATTCCGCGTGGCCAGAGGGCGGCGTGGTCAACGAAGGCCTGGAGTGGATGGGGCGCGCATGCATTATCGTAGCCATCCTTGGGCGCTGCGCCTGCATGCTGTATCTCGGAGGCCGCAAAGGCGAAGATCTAGTGGATAAAGGCCCCTACTCCGTCAGCCGCAATCCTTTATACGTCTTTTCGGTGTCGGCGGTCTTCGGCATCGGCCTACAGACTGGAAGTCTGATCGTGGGTCTCGTTCTGGCTACTTCCACCCTCGCTATTTTCCGTTGGATCGTCGGCAAAGAAGAAATACTGTTGCGGGCCAATTTTGCGGAAAAATTCGACCGTTATTGCGCGCAAGTGCCGCGGTTCTGGCCTCGCCCCAGCCTCTGGCGCTCGCCGGAATACGTCACGGTCGACCTGCAAGGCGTCTGGAATACCGTCCGCGACGCTGCGCCCTACTTTCTGGCAATCCCCTTATTCGAAGGGATCGAAGCTGCTCAACAGGCGGGCCTGATCCATGCACGGCTCTGGCTATTTTGAATACGCTGACCGTGGCAGAAATCTCGCCACGTTGAACCAACATTTGCAGGCGTAACAAATCAATTTGGTCAGCAAATGGTCAGCAGAAAGCGCCTTAAAATAAAAAACCCCTTGAATATCAAGGGGTTAGCTGGCGGAGACGGAGGGATTCGNNCAACCTCTCGGCCACGTCTCCGGAAATAGGCCGCTATTCTAGCACGATAAAATCAGGTTCTGCAGAAAAGCGGGGAAATCGCGCGGGCTGATGAGAGCGCTCAAGCCTGGGGCTTGTCCGACTTGTCCTGGTCCAGCTCGAAAGCCTTGTGCAGTGCGCGTACGGCGAGTTCCATGTACTTGTCGTTGATGATGACGGAGGTCTTGATCTCGCTGGTGCTGANNTGCGCATGCCGATGCCGACGATGGACACCTTGCATACTTTATCGTCGGAGATGACTTCGGCTGCGCCGACGGCCGGGGCGACGTGGGTTTTCAGCAGTTCCAGCGTGCGCGCGAAGTCGTTGCGGTTGACGGTGAAGGAAAAGTCCGTCGTGCCCTGCACGGACTGGTTCTGCAGAATCATGTCGACGTCGATGTTGGCGGCGGCGATGGCACCCAGGATTTGGTAGGCGATGCCCGGGGTATCCGGAACGCCGAGCATGGTCAGCTTGGCTTCGTCGCGGTTGAAAGCGATACCGGAGATGATCGGTTGTTCCATGTTCTTGTCTTCCTCAACAGTGATGAGCGTCCCCTCGCCTTCGCGATCTTCGAAACTGGAGAGGACGCGCAGCTTGACCTTGTACTTGCCGGCGAACTCCACCGAGCGGATCTGAAGGACCTTCGAGCCGAGGCTGGCCATCTCCAGCATCTCCTCGAAGGTGATGGTATCGAGCTTGCGGGCTTCGGGGACGATGCGCGGGTCCGTCGTGTATACCCCATCGACGTCGGTATAGATCTGGCACTCGTCCGCCTTGAGCGCGGCGGCGAGCGCCACGCCGGTCGTGTCGGAACCGCCGCGACCGAGGGTGGTGATATTGCCGTGCTCGTCAACACCCTGAAAGCCGGCGACCACGACGACCTTGCCTGCATCGAGGTCGCTGCGGATCGGCGCGTCCTCGATGTTCAGGATGCGCGCCTTGGTGTGCAGCGAGTCGGTAAGGATCTTGACCTGGGCACCGGTGTAGCTCCTGGCGGGGACACCGATGTCCTCGAGCGCCATGCACAGCAAACCGATGGTGACCTGCTCGCCGGTCGAGACGACGACGTCGAGCTCACGCGGACTGGGACTCGTCGCCACATCCTTGGCAAGCGCGATCAGGCGGTTGGTCTCGCCGCTCATCGCCGACACCACCACCAC
>DJWC01000175.1:4481-4795 GCA_002441445.1 Pusillimonas sp. UBA6240 | reverse complement strand
GGGTCAATAGCGCATCGGGTCAATAACACACCGAGGCAATAGCGCATCGGATCAATAGCGCACCGGATCAATAGCGCACAGAACATGGCCGTTATAAACCCGACCCTTTCACGCCGGGCTGATCCGTTTACACCACGCTGATCCGTTCAAGCCGCGCTGATGAAGGCCTTTAAGAACTCCCTGGTGCGAGCTTCGCGCGGTTCGGTGAACACCTTCTCCGGCGGACCTTCCTCGACGATGCGGCCTTTGTCGAAGAAGCACACGCGGTCTGAAATCTGTTTGGCGAATTGCATTTCGTGGGTCACCAGCAGCAT
>DJWC01000175.1:4236-4437 GCA_002441445.1 Pusillimonas sp. UBA6240 | reverse complement strand
GGGCGATGGCGACGCGCTGTTGTTGGCCCCCCGACAACTGGCTGGGGAACTTGTCGGCCTGGTCCGACAGGCCCACCAATTCCAGATACTGCTCCGCCCGCTCCTGGGCCTCCTGCTTGGGCAGCCCCAGCGCATGCACCGGCGCTTCGGTGATATTGCGCCGCACCGTCATGTGAGGGAACAGATTGAACTGCTGGAAGA
>DJWC01000175.1:585-4192 GCA_002441445.1 Pusillimonas sp. UBA6240 | reverse complement strand
GTCGTCTTGCCGGAGCCGGACGGCCCGATGATGGTGACCTTCTCGCCCCGGCGCACTTCAAAGTCCAAGGCATCCAGCACCGTCACGTCGCCAAAGCGCTTGACGACTTTGTCGAAGCGGATGATGGGGTCGGCGGGGATGGCGGGCGTGTCGTTCATCTCAGGGGAATTCCTCGTTTGGGCAGGCGCAGGTCGAGCTGGCGTATGGCGGCGGCCGCGCACAGCGTCAGGATCAGGTACAGCCCGCCCACCATGGAAAGAGGGATCAGATAATTGAACGTCCGATCGCCTATGATCTTGGCCACGTTCAGCATTTCCAGTATGGACACGACGGAAAGCACGGGCACATCCTTCATGATGGACACCAGGTAATTGCCCATCGCGGGAATGATGCGGGGTATGGCCTGCGGCAGGACGATGGCCCGGAAAATCCGCGGGGCGGGCAAGTCCAGCGCCCGCGCCGCTTCGGTCTGCCCATGCGCGACGGACTCGATGCCGGCCCGGTACACTTCCGACATATAGGCGCTGTACTGCACGCCCAGCGCCAGCGCGCCGGTCAGGAAGGCCGGCAGCAAGATGCCGTACTCCGGCAAGACATAGTAAAGAAAAAATAACTGCACCAGCAAAGGCGTATCGCGCAGGAATTCTGTGATCAGGCGCGCCGGCCAGGCGATGATGCGCAAAGGCGAGGCCTTCAATACGGCCAGCAGCAGCCCCAGCGCGGCGGCTACCAGAAAGCCGACGGCGGTGGCCTGCAGGGTGACCCACAAGCCTTTGAGCAGTATGGGAAAGATGGATGCCGCGAAGGCCCAATTGCCGGACGTATCCCATTCGATGCCGAACAGCATGGCTCAGGACCTCCCGGCGCGCCAGCGGCCGACGGACCGCTCCAGCAGCTTCATGATGGCCGTCAGCACCAGCGCCATGCCGAAGTACATGAAAAGCAGCAAGGTATAGACGGTGACGCTGTCCTGCGTGAAGTTGCGTATCTGCTCGGCGCGAAAAGCCAGGTCGCCCAGGCTGATCAGCGAAACCAGGGCCGTGTCCTTCAAGTTCTGAATGGCCAGATTGCCCAGGCTGGGCATCATTTCCGGGATGGCCTGCGGCAGCGAGATGCGCCACAAGGTCTGCCGCGCGGAAAAATCCAGCGCCTTGGCGGCTTCCAATTGGGACCTGGGCACGGCCTGTATGGCGCCGCGCACCACTTCGGCGCCGTAAGCGCCTATATTCAGGCTGAGCGCCAACGTACCGGCGACGACAGGCGGCAGGCGCAAGTCCACGCCCAGAGCCTGTCCCAATAGAGGCAGCGCGAAATATAGCCAGAACAACTGCACCAGCAGCGAGGTTCCGCGGAAAACCTCGATGAAGGCGATCGCGATGCCCTTGACCGCCCAGTTGCGGGACAGCTTGCCTATGCCGAAGGCGAACGCAAAAAACGCCCCCAGGACGGTGGAGTAAGCCGCGAGCTGCACGGTGACCCACGCACCCTCGAGCAAGGGGCCGATGTAGCTGGTCCATTCCATGGGCATGCGGCGGCGCTGCGCGCCTTATTCGGCGCAGAGCTGCTCGGTGGTCCGCTTGAAAGACTCTTCGGCGTCCGTGTCGCTGAAGCCGTATTGGCTCATGACCTTGCGCCACGCTTCGGTTTGCTTGAATTTTGCCAGCTCCGCGTTCACGGCATCGCGAAAGTCCCTGGAGTCCTGGCTGAAGGTGAAGCCGCCCCAGCTACGGGCGGGCACGCCGTTGACCACGGGATCCTTGAAGTTCTTGGCGGCTTCCACTTTTTTGCTTTTGCCGGCCAGTTCGCCGACAGTCAGGCTGGTGGCCGCATAGGCGCTGGCCCGGCCGGTGGACACCGTGGATATGGCGTCCGCGTTGTTGGATATCGTGACCATGCGGTCGGCGGGGACCCCCAGCGCCTGCAGGATCTCCAGTTGGTCCGCCCCGGCCATGATGGCCACCTTCTTGTCGCTCTTGGCGAAGTCTTCATAGGTGTGGACGTCGTCCGGGTTGCCCTGCGCGACCAGCAGGCCTTCGCCGTAAGAGCTGTCGGGCTCGGAGAACAGCACCTCCTTGCAGCGTTGCGGCAGGATGGCCATTTCGGCCGCCACCATGTCGAAGCGATTGGCCCGCAGGCCCGGAATCAGGGACCCGAAGTTCGTCGTCACCCATTCGATCTTCTTGATGCCCAATTGCTCCATGATGTGTTTCGCCACATCCGGCCCCACACCCTTGGCTTCGCCATCCAGATCCATATAGCCATAGGGGATTTCATTGGCGACGGCAATGCGCACATGGCCGCGATTCTTGATGTCCTGCAGGCTGGCCGCATGGGCCTGGAGGGCCGGCCCGCCTGCCGCAAGAGCGGCGGCCAGGGTCAAAGCAAGCGTACGGATCTTGATCATGGCATGTCCTTTTTTCTGTAGCTGCGCGCGAGGACTTCGCGCGGCGATATCCTGGAGAGTCTGCTGGCCGCCGGATTGCTGGCCGCCGGATCGCCGGCCGCCGGACCGCCGGCCGTCGTTTCTGTTGACCGACATATTTCATTAATCAGCGAATGATAGCTATAAAAATCATACACTATAAAATCATTTGACTTCAAATCAATTTCCCGGCAATCAATTTTCAGCACCTAGTTTTCCAGCAATCGATTTCTCCGCATTCGATCTCCCGGCAGTCGCTCTCCCGACGATAGCTCGGCGCCGCCGCTGTATGTCGCTGCATGTATTACGGACATCAACGCCCTCACGTCTAAAAGATGCGGTCAAGCCCCAATAACGTGATCAAGCCCCAAAGGCAAAAGCGTTCGCATCGCTGCAACAATTCAAAAATTTTTATTGGCAGACGTCGGGGGCTGTGCTAGGATTGGCGACTATGTATCCCGCTCCCTCTTTCTTCTTTTTTTATTTTTTTGGTTTTCCAAAACCGCTGGTGGAGGAAGGGAAGCGTTGTACTTAAAGTAAATGAACTGAATTCCCAAAAAACCGCCAGCTCCAGCTAGGCGGTTTTTTTTTGCCGCTGGCTGGCAAAACGGGCCGCGGGGCAACGCGGCCTACATGGCGGGCTTGGCGGGGTAAGGCTCATATCCGGCGCCCAAGGCGTCCTCATGGCGATGACGCGCTGCCGTTCGCGACGGCCGCATCACATTACTCTGGAGTTAAGCTGTGTCGCACAATACTGATGACTTACGTATCCGGGAAATCAAGGAGCTCAGCCCGCCCGCCCATGTCATGCGCGAGTTCCCCTGCACCCGCGAAATATCCACTACGGTGTATCAGGCCCGGCGCGCCTTGCACGACATCCTGCATGGCGCCGACGACCGTCTCGCCGTCGTCATAGGCCCGTGTTCCATACACAATCCCGTGGCGGCCATCGAATACGCCAAGCGCCTCATGGAACAGCGCGAACGCTTCAAAGGCGAACTCGAAATCATCATGCGCGTGTACTTCGAGAAACCGCGCACCANNGCTGGAAGGGGCTCATCAACGATCCCGGGCTGGACGGCAGTTTCAACATCAATCAGGGTTTGCGCACCGCGCGCGAATTGCTGATCGATGTCAATTCCCTGGGCCTGCCCGCCGGTTGCGAATTCCTGGACATGATCACGC
>DJWC01000175.1:0-539 GCA_002441445.1 Pusillimonas sp. UBA6240 | reverse complement strand
CAAGAACGGCACCGACGGCAACACCAAGATCGCCATCGACGCCATCAAGGCGGCCTCCCAGCCTCATCACTTCCTGTCCGTGACCAAAGGCGGACACTCCGCCATTGTTTCCACTGTGGGAAACAATGATTGCCATGTGATTCTGCGCGGTGGTAAAACACCAAATTACGATGCGCAAAATGTAGAACAAGCCTGCCAGTCGCTGATCAAGTCGGGTGTGCGCCCCTGCGTGATGATCGACGCCAGCCACTCGAACAGTAATAAAGACTACCGGAATCAGCCCTTGGTGATCGAAGACATCGCCGGCCAGATGGAAGCGGGCGACGACCGCATCATCGGCGTCATGGTGGAAAGCAACCTGATCGGCGGGCGGCAGGACCTGGTGGCGGGCCGGCCCCTGACTTACGGGCAAAGCATCACGGACGGCTGCGTGGATTGGGACGCCTCCGTGCGCATCCTGGAGCGCCTCGCCCAGGCGGTGAATAACCGGCGGGAAGTGCGCACGCAATCGGCAAATGCCCTGATCGGCAGCCACGCCT
>DJWC01000044.1 GCA_002441445.1 Pusillimonas sp. UBA6240 | reverse complement strand
ACCGCGTGGAAGGCCGCAGCGAATATACGCAGTTGCTGTATATCCCCAAGCACGCGCCCATGGATTTGTGGGACCGCGATGGCAAGCGCGGCGTAAAGCTTTATGTGAAGCGCGTCTTCATCATGGACGACGCCGAACAGCTGCTGCCGGCTTATTTGCGTTTCGTGCGCGGCGTGATCGATACGGCCGACCTGCCGTTGAACGTATCGCGCGAAATCCTGCAGGAAAGCCGCGATGTGCGGGCGATACGCGAAGGTTCGGCCAAGCGCATATTGTCCCTGCTGGAAGACCTAGCGGAAAACAAGCCCGAGCAATATGCCGAGTTCTGGACCCAATTCGGCCAGGTGCTGAAGGAAGGCACGGGCGAGGACCCGGCCAACAGGGAACGCATCGCCAAATTGCTGCGCTTCGCCTCCACGGCGTCCGAAGGCGGCGCCCAGACGGTGTCGCTGGCTGATTATGTGGCGCGCATGAAGGAAGGGCAGGACAAGATTTATTACGTCAGCGCCGAATCCCATACGGCGGCCAGCAACAGCCCGCACCTGGAGATCTTCCGCAAGAAGGGACTGGAAGTGTTGCTGCTGTCCGACCGGGTCGACGAGTGGATGCTGTCTTATTTGCGCGATTTCGATGGCAAGGCGCTGGTTTCCATCGCCAAGGGCGGCCTGGATCTGGAAAAACTGGCCGACGAGGAAGAAAAAAAGCATCAAGCGGAAGTGGCTGAAAACCTCAAGCCGCTGGTCGAGCGCCTGAAAACGGCGCTGGGCGACAAGGTGAAGGACGTCCGCGTGACCGGACGCCTGGTGGATTCGCCCGCTTGCGTGGTGGTGGACGAGCACGAGCTCAGTCCCCATCTGCTGCGCATGCTGAAGGCGGCCGGCCAGAACGCACCCGAGGTCAAGCCCATACTGGAGATCAACCCGGAACACGCTTTGATCAGCCGTTTGCAGGCTGCGGAAGACGCGGAATTCGGCGAATGGGCTTTGCTGCTGCTGGATCAGGCCATGTTGGCCGAAGGCGCCAGCCTGGCCGAGCCCGCCGCCTTCGTAAAGCGGATGAATCAATTATTGCTGAACCAGAAGGCCGCTTAATCGCCATCAGCGATCGGCCCGGCTTTCTTGGCCGGGTAGCTGCAAGCTGACGCGCGCCGCGCAGCAGGGGGCCGCGCCGATGTTTCGGGGCGGCGCCCGCGCTGTTTTCGCGCCTGGTCTAATGAGATGTGGGGGGGCTGTCCGATCGTAGGGCCCCGCCGCTAGCCGGTCTTGCCTTGCTGGTTTGGATGGGCTGTGGCGGCTTTGCCCAATGCCATTGGCCGCCGCCTATTGCCGGCCCGTCATGTCGGCGGCAGTTGCCGCAAGAACCAGTCGTTTTCACGCCCGAAACGCCCCCAATCGAAGCTGGGTCCCGGGTCGGTCTTGCGGCCCGGCGCGATATGCTCATGGCCGCGCACATGGTGCAAGGGATGCCGCGCACGCAGCGCGGGCAGCAGGCGGGTCAGCGCATGATATTGTTCGTCCGCATAGGGAAGGGTGTCCGTGCCTTCCATCTCTATGCCTATGGAAAAGTCATTGCAGCGCTGGCGGCCATTGAAGCAGGAAACGCCGGCATGCCAGGCGCGCCGCTGCGTGGAGACGAATTGCACGATCGAGCCGTTGCGCCGTATCAGGAAGTGCGCCGACACATGCAAGCCCTTCAGGCGCGGCAGCCAGGGGTGGGAGCTGTAATCCAGCCGGTTCAGGAAAAGGTCGATGATCTCCGGCCCGCCGAAAACATTGGGCGGCAGGCTGATGTTGTGCATCACCAATAGGCTGGCGTCGTCGCCGGGCGGGCGCAGGTCGTGATTGGGCGAAGGGGCGTGCAGCACGCCGGCTTGGGGGCGCAACCATCCCTGGCGATCCAGGGTCAGCGCGGTCATGGGCGCCCTAAGCGCGCATGCTCTTGGCTGCACCAGGTATGCCCGCCCGTCAGTACCGCTTCGGAACGCGGCAGGTGGATGCCGCAATGCTCGCAGCGCACCATGGATTCGGGCTGTTGGGAGTCTAAGGCGCCGTTGCGCTTGACTTGCCCGGCTTGTTTGTCGTCCAGGCGGCTTTTTTCGTTATGGCGGGCCAGGACACGGGCAAGCAGCAGGCCGCCTATGATGATCACCGCCCAGAAGAAGATTTTTCCCATGTCGATTTACCGGGGCGCTAGCCCCGCTGAAGAATGACGTCGAGCACGAATCGGCTGCCGCTGTACGCCAGCAGAAGAAAGGCGAAGCCCACCAGCGTCCAGCGCAGCGCAATGCGCCCGCGCCAACCCCGCGTGTAGCGGCCCAGCAGCAGCCCGCCGAATGTGAACCAGGACAGCAGGGTGAATATGGTTTTGTGATCCATGGGCACCAGCTTGGCGCTGAGGAGCAGGGATACGACGGCGCCGGTGGCGACGGTCAGGGTCAGTACGGCGAAACCGATCCAGATCAGGCGGAACAGCAGTACTTCCTGCACCAGCAGAGGGGGCATGGAGTCCAGTGCGCGGCTGAGCATGCCGCGCGTGGCCGCCGGCTCGACGGGGCGGTGCAACTGGCGGTCCAGCGCGGTCATCAACATGGCCTGCAGCGCGGCGACGGTGATCAGCCCGTAGGCCATCATGGCGATGACCAGGTGCACGCGCAGCCACTCGTTGCCGGCGTGCTCGATGGTGTGCCCGCCGGGAAACACGCCGCCCAATAGTGCGGAGACGGCGGAGGCGGGGAGTAGAATGAGCAGCAGGCCGTCGATGCGCATGATCAGGCTTTCCAGCCAGAAAACCAGCATGCCCAGCCAAACCGCTGCCGACAGCGCCAGCGCCCAGCCCAGATGCAGGCCATGGGGGGGCAGTATGGCTTGGGCCAGCCCTATGCAGTGCAGCGCGATGGCGCCGGCCAGGCAGACGCGCCGTACCTTGCCGGCGGCGACCTGTTCGCCGCTGCTTTGGGCCAGGGGCTTCCAAAGCGAAACGGCCAGCACGGCGTAGGCCAGCGCGGCCAGCAAGTGAAATACAATGCCTGCAGACATAGTCCCTTGTGATTTGTTTGCGCGGTTCGGGCCCGGCGCCCTGAACACGTCATTTTAGTCCGTATACCGGAAGATAAACTAGTTTAAGCGAAACCATTCTCATGCTCGACAATCTGACTCAACGTCTTTCGCGCGTCGTCAAAACCATGCGCGGGCAGGCCCGCCTCACGGAAGCCAACACGCAGGAAATGCTGCGCGAAGTCCGCATGGCCCTGCTCGAGGCCGATGTGTCCCTGCCGGTGGTGCGCGACTTCGTCGCCCGGGTCAAGGAACGCGCCATGGGCCAGGAGGTCGTCGGCAGCCTGAACCCCGGCCAGGCCCTGGTGGGCATCGTCCACAAGGAATTGACGGCATTGATGGGCGGCGACCTCGGCCCCGAGGCCAGCGAGCTGTCGCTAGCCACCCAGCCGCCGGCGGTCATCCTGATGGCCGGCTTGCAGGGGGCGGGCAAGACGACCACCACGGGCAAGCTGGCGAAGTGGCTCAGCGAAGGCGGGCATCAGCAAAACGGCCGCAAGACGGGCAGGAAGAAAGTGCTGGTGGTCAGCGCCGACGTCTACCGCCCGGCCGCCATCGAGCAGCTGAAAACCGTCGCGGCCCAGGTCAAGGTGGACTTCCTGCCCAGCGACGCAACGCAAAAGCCCGAGCAGATCGCGCGCGACGCGCTGGATCACGCCAAGCGCCACCATTACGATGTGCTGATCGTGGATACAGCCGGTCGGCTGGGCGTGGACGAAGCCATGATGCGCGAGATCCGCGCCCTGCATGATTTGCTCAAGCCCATAGAAACCCTGTTCGTGGTGGATGCCATGCAGGGGCAGGACGCCGTCAATGTGGCGCGCGCCTTTGCGGAAGCCCTGCCGCTGACGGGCGTGGTGTTGACCAAGCTGGATGGCGACGCGCGCGGCGGCGCGGCACTGTCCGTGCGCCATGTCACCGGCAAGCCTCTGAAGTTCGTCGGCTTGTCGGAGAAGCTGGATGGCCTGGAGCCCTTCCACCCGGAGCGCATGGCGCAGCGGGTGCTGGGCATGGGCGACATCGTTTCCCTGGTCGAGCAGGCGCAGAAGAATATCGATGTGGCCGAGGCGGAAAAGCTGGCCGCCAAGATCAAGTCGGGCACGCGTTTCGACTTGAACGATTTCCGCGAGCAATTGCTGCAAGTGAAGAAAATGGGCGACATGGGCTCATTGCTGGAAAAGCTGCCCGCGCAATTCGCGCAGGCGGCGGGGCAGCTGCAAAGCGGGCAGGCGGAAAAGCAATTGCGCCGCAGCGAAGGCATACTCAATTCCATGACCCCGGCCGAGCGCGCCAAGCCCGAATTGCTCAAGGCTTCGCGCAAGCGCCGCATCGCGGCGGGGGCGGGCGTGCCGGTGCAGGAAGTCAACCGTTTGCTGAATCAGTACGAGCAAATGCAGGGCATGATGAAGCAAATGAAAAAAGGCGGCATGGCCAAGATGATGCGCGCCATGGGCGGTCTCAAGGGCTTGGGGCGGGGTGGTTTTGGCGGCTTTCGCTGAATTTATCCGTTGCGGCGATTAGTTGGGCCAGTATGCCGGGCTCATCGAAGGCATGGCCCGCGTCATCGATCAGATGGAATTCCGCCTGCGGCCATGCCTGGTGCAAGGCCCAGGCGGTGCGGGCGGGGGTGCAGGCGTCATAGCGGCCTTGCACGATGACCCCGGGGATATCATGCAGCAAGTGTGCATCGCGCAGCAGCTGGCCTTCTTCCATGAAGCCCCGGTTGACGAAATAGTGGTTCTCGATGCGCGCGAAGGCCAGCGCCGATTCATCGGCCGCATGGTCTTGTTGGTGGGCGCTGCTGGGCCGTAGGGTGATCGTGCGGCTTTCCCATTGCGTCCAAGCATGGGCGGCCTGAAGCTGGGCTGTGCGATCGCTGCCCGTCAGGCGACGCCGGTAGGCGGCGATCAGATCATGGCGCTCTTCCGGGGGAATCGGCGCCAAGTAATCCTCCCAATAATCCGGGAATAGCCACGACGCGCCTTCCTGATAGAACCAGCGCAGTTCTTCGTGGCGCACGGTGAATATGCCTCGCAGAATCAGTTCGCTGACATGCCGTGGATGCCGCTGCGCATAAGCCAGCGCCAGGGTCGAACCCCAAGAGCCGCCGAATACCAGCATCTTCTCGGCTTCGAGCACTTCGGTGCGCAGCCGCTCCATATCGCTGACCAGATGCCAGGTGGTGTTGTTGTCCAGGCTGGCGTGCGGCGAAGAGCGTCCGCAGCCGCGCTGATCGAACAGCAGCACCTTGTAGCGTTCCGGATTGAACAGCCTGCGATGGGCCGGGGAGCAGCCGCCGCCGGGCCCTCCGTGCAGGAAAATGGCGGGCTTGCCCTGCGGATTGCCGCAGAGCTCCCAGTAGACATGATGGCCGTCTTCGGTATTCAGATAACCGTGGGCATAAGGTTGGATTTCCGGGTACACCTGGCTGTTCCTTGTGACAGGCGGCGGCCGCGGCGCAGAATGCCCGCGGCCGCCCTGCAAAGTTAAACGCGTGTAAAGATCAAGTCCCATACGCCGTGGCCCAGCCGCAGGCCTCGCGTTTCGAACTTGGTTTGGGGGCGGAATTCGGGCCGCGGCGTATAGTCCTCGGCCGTATTGCGCAGGCTGGGCTCGGCGCTCAGTACCTCCAGCATCTGCTCGGCATAGTTTTCCCAATCGGTGGCGCAGTGTATATACCCGCCCGGCTTGATGCGGCTGGCCAGCAGCGCGATGAACGGGGGCTGGATCAGCCTGCGTTTGTGATGGCGCTTCTTGGGCCAAGGATCGGGAAAATAGATGTGCACGCCCGCCAGCGAGTCGGGCGCGATCATGTCGCGCGCCACTTCGACGGCGTCATGCTGGATGATGCGGATATTCGTCTGGCCGGATTCTTCTATGCGCTTGAGCAAGGCGCCCACGCCCGCGTTGAAGACTTCCACGCCCAGAAAGTTGTGCTCGGGCCGGGCCGCGGCGATCTTCTGCGTGGTTTCGCCCATGCCGAAGCCGATCTCCAGCACGGTTGGCGCATTGCGGCCAAAGACCTTGTCGAAATCCAGCGCGGCGCGGCGGTAGGGGATGGACCACTGCGGCAGCAGCCGGTCCAGCGCCTCTTTCTGGCCTGGCGTGATATGCGCGCGCCGATGCACGAAGCTGCGGATGTGGGTCGTGCCCGAAGGGCTGGTCGAGGTGGCGACGAAGTCGGCCGACGTGGGTTGAGGTGGCGGCGTATCGGCGGAGCGCTCGCGCCCGGGCGCGCCGCCCGGGCTGTCGCCGGATATATCACCTGGTATGTCGCCCGGCATCTCGCCCGGTATGTTGCCTTGCGTATTGTCTGGTGTGCCGCCTGGCGTGTTGCCTGGCGTGTCGCCGGAATTTGGGGGTGCAGTCATATTCATGAACGCAATTGTAGTGATTGCCGGCGCCGATTTCATGCGGTGCCGCTCGCCCTTCCTCGATCTCGGCGCATTCGAGCAGACAGGCGAAGGTGGCGCTATAATGCCTACCCCGGCAGCCGGATATATCCCGGCTGCATCGCTGCCTGCGACAGGCATGGCGGCCGAAGATGCGGGTTAATGCGGGTGTAGTTCAATGGTAGAACGGCGGCTTCCCAAGCCTCAAGCGTGGGTTCGATTCCCATCACCCGCTCATTCCAAGGGCGGCCAACTAAGGCCATGGATGCCTGCTGAGTGGTTAAGCTTTTGATCCTAAAGGGAATTTCCTTCTGAGGGATGTTCACTGACATCCTGGGAAATCCACCTACAGTCACTCCAAATAAGTACATTTTTCAGTCCATCAATAGGTAGAGTGCCTGCTTTGGGCTTACCGGTAGAGGTCGGCTACCAAGTTATTGCGATGACTCTTTCAAAGGACGGCGAGCAATTCTGTGGCAACACTATCGGTGAAGTACGTATAGGCGCACGTAATCCTTTGGTGTCAAATACCGTGCTTAAATCCGTTCAGATATTGTTGACCACTGAGCCATACTTGTTCGAGGTAGTTCATTGGTGTGACGAGGCGGATACTTAACTGATCCATCGTTAGGATCGATCCAACGCTGCACCATGGGTTTCGCGACAGCCCGCGGCCTTCGCTTGCCAATTACGTCCAGCATTGAGCTGCATATGAGCGGTGACGAGAACTCTCTGAAGGAGCGGTCGAAGCACCAATGGACCGCCTGGCTGCTGCTGAATGATTCCGCTGAGTGCGTCCAGGCCCTGGAAAATGCCTCGAGCGTGTGTGGTGTTCATTTAATGTCATATATGAATAAAAATAGAGTTTTATGATTCATATATGACTGTTTATTAGAAAATAATTGATTGATCGTGCCGCCTCTATGTGTTTAAATATGACTGCCTAACGGTGCTTTTTAGCCATATCTGAGCAGGTACAAACATGCCAGCTTCCGAGCAGAGAAATTCCAGTCTACGGATTGCCATGCCGCGGCCTGTAGAACGTGCGTTGCACCGTCTTGGACGGGACATCTCGATCGCACGCCGGGTGCGCCGGTTGAGCCAGGAAGACCTGGCGCAGCGTATTGGCACATCACTGAGTACGGTCAGGCGCATGGAAGACGGCTATCCCGGCACTGCCTTGCACACCTTCCTGCGTGCCTTGCATGTGCTTGGCCGTCTTGAGGACATGGTAAAGGTGATGGCCACGGAGAATGACACGCTGGGGATGGAGCTGGTGCGGGAACAGTTGCCGCAGCGGGTGCGGACTTCTTCTGGCAGCAAAGCACGAGTTGGTCGTCCCGCTGCTGCCAAAGAGGGCGCAGCTGATGACACCGATGAGTTGGAGGGCTTCTGATGGCTACCAAGGCATCCAGGCGTCGGGATCTGGAGGTGCATCTAGGGTCCAGCGGCCAGATCGTGGGGCGGCTATATCTAGGTAGCGGCAAGCGCAGCGCGTTCAGTTACGACGAGCGTTGGTTGCGAGATGCGCGATTCTTCACACTATCGCCCGACCTGCAGCCGGTCTTGAGTGTTCAACATCCTCAGCAGGTATTCTTTCGCGCGCTGGAGGACACGGCGCCAGACTCGTGGGGTGAGCGCGTGATTCGGCGTGCGCATGCGAGGTTGCGGCAGCAAGACCGTGAGACGCCTGCGCTGGAGCCTGTCGACTTCTTGATGTGGGTGGATGACGAGGCACGTGTCGGCGCGCTGCGTCTTTTTGATCGTCAAGCCCAAGTCTATTTGCGCTCTGGCGGAGCGCATTGGCACGTGCCGCCGTTAGTGGAGCTGGATAAAGTCGTGCAAGCGGCCCGCGCGTTGGAGGCCGGCACGGAGAGCGCGCAGGATTTGCAATATCTGCTGGGGCAAGGCACCTCGCTGGGTGGCGCCCGGCCGAAGTCAACCGTTCGAGATACGGACGGTCGTTTGGCCTTGGGCAAGTTTCCTAGCCAGGCGGACAAGCGCGACGTGATTAGAGGCGAAGTCCTGGCCATGCATCTTGCCGCGAAGGCAGGCATCAATGTGGCAGCGGCGCGTGTGGAGGTAATCAATGAGACGGCGGTGGCCATCATTAGGCGGTTCGACCGCACCGATGATGGCGGCCGTATTCCCTATGTGTCGGCCGCGACGATGCTGCAATCCGATGGCCGCGACACGACGCATGCTTATACGGAACTGGTGGACGTCCTGCTGCAGGAAGGCGCCAACCCGATTGCCGACATCCATCAATTGTGGCGCCGACTGGTCTTCAATTTTCTGATCTGCAACACGGATGACCACTTGCGTAATACCGGGTTTCTGTATGACGCGCGCAACCATGGATGGCGTCTGTCGCCAGCGTTCGACCTCAATCCTATGCCTGGCGATCGTCGTGAGAGCAAGACATGGGTGACTGAGGATTCAGGGCCGATTGACAGTAGGGATGTGCTGATGGACGGGGCGCCTTACTTCAGATTGGATGCAGAGGAAGCTGCTGAGATCTGGACGGAGGTGGCTCAGGCCGTGGAGAGCTGGCGCGCTGTGGCCAAGGGATTGGGCATGCGGGGTACTGATCTAGTGGATTTTGAGCCAGCATTTGCATAAGGCCTGCACTATCTCGATATTGTTCCCATCGCCCGCTCACTCCGAGAATGGCTATTGGCCTCTGCTGAGCGGTCAAGTCCTTGACCCAAAAGGAAATTTCCTGCTAAGCGATGTCCACTGACATCCAGGAAATTGTTTACAGCTTATCCCATCGGGTACATTTATTGGCCCATCAATGCGGTACTCGGCGTACCGCATTGCTTGTGTCCGTCGCGGCTTTCGGCGAGGCCGGCGAGACCACGCTCCAGACCTATCTGGCCCGCCGGGCCGACCGAGCGCTAGGCCCGACGGCGAGCGCATTCCGGGCGTGCCGGGCACGATCGGCTCCGTCTCTGAAGTAAATTCAACCAATTGGTTGACAATGATATGAGCATATTGGAAACTAAACCACATGGTTGAAAGACGACTCGACGCGACGTTTACGGCACTTGCCGATCCGACCCGGCGTGCGATGCTGGCCGATCTGATGCTGGGAGAAAAGTCGGTCGGTGAACTTGCCGCGCCTTATAAGATGAGCTTCGCAGGCGCCGCCAAGCACGTTGCCGTGCTCGCACGCGCGGGCTTGATCGAGCGGCGCAGGGTCGGGCGGCGGCAATTGTGCCGGCTCAACGCCAGGCAACTGAAAGACACCAGCGACTGGCTCAGGCAATGGGAGCGATTCTGGACTGATCGTCTCGACGCGCTGGAAGCCGTACTGAAGGGAGACCCCGAATAACCCAATGCCGTTCTTGACGTCTGGCGCCAACCCATATCGAGGCATTTCATGACGATAGCGAGGTCATTTCTCATGTTTCAGGACGGTGGCGCGCAGGCTGCGCTGGATTTGTATTTCGACACCTTCCCCGATTCCCGCATGGTGAGGGTCGAACGCTGGACCCAGGGCGAGCCTGGTTCAGCCGGCACCATAAAAGTCGCTGTATTCACCATCTGCGGTCGCGAGTTCATGTGTTCGGACAGCCCGATAAAACACGGTTTCTCGTTCACGCCTTCGAGCTCCATTTTCGTGGAATTCGATTCGGCGGCGGAGCTGGACCGCGTGTTCGGCGTTTTGTTGGACGGCGGCCAGGTCCTGATGCCGTTGGATGACTACGGTTTCAGCGAGCGGTTTGGCTGGTTGAATGATCGCTTCGGCGTATCTTGGCAATTGAATCTCGCCGATGAAAGGAGAACCTAGATGGCAGACAAGATCACACCTGATACTTTGCGCTTCGAGCGCTTGCTCGATGCTCCCCTGGAAAAGGTTTGGCGATATCTGGTCGATCCCGAACTGCGCGCGCGGTGGTTCATGGCCGGGCCGTCCGAACTGAAGGTCGGCGGTAGCTTTGGCTTGAAGATGGACCACGACAATCTATCCGACGAGAATGTGCCCACGCCGGAAAAGTACCGTCCTTACGTCGGCAATAGCTGGGAAGAACGCATCACGCGGTATGAACCGCCGCAGCTCCTTGCATTTACTTGGGATGGCGGCGAGGTCACTTTTGCATTGAGCCCCCAAGGCGACAAAACCCTGCTGATTTTGACTCACACGGGTTTGCGGGGCGGCGACGATGCCGTCAATTTCGGCGGCGGCTGGCATGCGCACCTTGCCGTACTCGAGAAGCGCATCAAGGGGGAGTTCGTGTCCGACTTCTGGGCGCTGCATGCTCAGGCTGAGGCGCTGGTCGAGGAAAAGTTGGGGCGGTTCCGCGCCTCATGAGCGCATGTATTAGTATGGGAAGCATGCAAGACGATCTTTTTGGAGATGCTGTTCCCCAACCTTCGACCGAACCTGGAGTCGGCGGAGCATCTGGTGCGAATCCGGCATCCATTGACCGCCGAGACATGGCCAAGGTGCGTCCCGCCCCCGCAGCGGAAGCTTGGCGCGAACTGGCGCAGCGGCTTCCAGCCCAGTTGCGCTTTGGCGTCTCCACCTGGTCTTACCCGGGCTGGGAAGGCCTGGTCTGGGATGGTGGCTACGATTCCAGCACGCTGTCAAAGAACGGACTCGAGGCTTACCATCGGCACCCGTTATTGCGCACGGTTTGCGTGGACCGCAGCTTCTGGCGTCCGCTGACGGTCAGCCAATATGCCGCTTATGCGGGCCAGGTCGACAGCGATTTCCGGTTCGTCGTGAAATGTCCGGCCAGCATCACCGACGCCCAGGTGCGCGGCGACGAAGGCAAGGCGCGCGAACCCAATCCGGGCTTTCTCGATCCGCAACTGGCTATCGAACACTTTGTGCAGCCAACGCTCGAAGGCTTGGGCGCCAAGCTGGGTGTCCTCGTATTTCAGCTGAGTCCGCTGCCCTGGGGCTTGCTCAGCCACCCCGCGTCGCTGCTGGACAGGCTGGGCCATATGCTGGCCGCCGTCCGGCACGCCTTGTCCGCGCACGCCTCCGTGATCGTCGCGGTGGAGGTCCGGGACCCTGAACTACTGGGCCAGGCGCTGGTTGACACGCTCAAGGCACATGGCGCCACCTTCTGTCTGGGCCTGCATGGCAAGATGCCGCCGATCGAGACGCAGCTGCCCATGCTGCGCGCGTTATGGCCGGGCCCGCTGGTATGTCGATGGAACCTGAATCGCATCTTTGGCGCCTATGGCTACGCTGACGCGCAGAGGAAGCATGATCCGTTCAACGCCATCCTCAGCGAAGATCCGCACACACGCGCCGTGCTTGCGCGCACCGTCCGCGGCATCACGGGCGCGGGCCAGCCGGCGTATGTGACCGTCAGCAATGATGCCGAAGGCTGCGCGCCGCTCTCCATCCAGAAGCTCGCCCAGGCCATCGCGGAGTAGGCCTGAGGAACTGTCGCGGCAGCGGCAAAGCCGCCATTTTCGTCCGTTCGGCGATACGCCGCCGATTCAAATCCATGGCATCTTTTGCCGGTTCCCCAGCCCTTCCAGAAGGCGTCCGGCATATCGGGAAACTGATGGCGCTCGACCCCTGGGAACGGGCTTGTGGCCGCGGCGTTTCATTTCGCTTATCAAGTCGGCATGCCGCCTGGCCAGTTAGCCAAGCCGGGTGT
This sequence comes from Pusillimonas sp. UBA6240, assembly GCA_002441445.1. GTDB lineage: Bacteria > Pseudomonadota > Gammaproteobacteria > Burkholderiales > Burkholderiaceae_B > UBA6240. The sequence goes on along the minus strand of DJWC01000044.1, from coordinate 40,471 downwards.
AGGAAAACAGCCGATGGCCTTTGCCGAGGGTATAGGCATCGGTTGCGTGAATGGCCCGCGTGTCGCGGCTTTCTTGCAATCTTAAGTTGTATTGTTATCAATACATGTATATGATTCTACTCGTACTCGTTCATGACCCAATTCGAGAGGAGATCTGTTTCCATGAGCAATCGACTGATCTGCGCCGGGCTGCTTGGCGCAATCCTGAGTGTTTCCGCTGTCCTTCCTTCCGCCTCGGCGGCTGAACAACCCCCATTGAAGCTGATCGTCGGCGCGTCGCCGGGCGGTACGACGGACCGTGTCGCCCGGGGCATCGCCCAGGAGATGAGCAGTATCCTGAGGCAGACGGTGGTCGTCGAGAATCGCCCTGGCGCCGGGGGCAATATTGCCGCTGACGCCGTCGCGCGCTCGGCCAAGGATGGCAATACCCTGCTGGTGAGCTTTACCAGCTTTACTGTCAACGCCAGCCTTTACAAGAAGCTTCCCTTCGATCCCGAAAAGGATTTCACGCCCATCAGCATATTGGCGGAAGTGCCCAGCGTGCTGGTGGCCCGCAAGGATTTCCCTGCTTCCGATGTGGCAAGCCTGATACAGATGGCCAAGAAGGAGCCCGGTAAATACACCTTTGCCATCGGCGGCGTGGGGTCGTCCCTGCACATGGCCACGGCCAGCTTCGAGATGGATGCGGGCATCAAAGGCCTGTCGGTGCCCTATAAGGGCACCTCTCCCGCATTGCAGGACTTGGTCGGCGGCCAGGTGGACTTGATGTTCGCCAGCGCCGTCAACGTGATGCCGTTCTATGGCACTGATCGAATCAAATTCCTCGGCGTGACCAGCCCTGGGCCGATGAAGCAGTTTCCTTCGGCTGCTCCCATAGGCGATACAGTCAAGGGATTCACCTCCAAGGCCTGGTTCGGCATGTTCGGGCCGGCGGGCATGAGCAAGGAGCGGGTGGATCAGCTCAATCGCGCCGTCGTGGAAGGCGCCAAGCGTGAAAGCTTCGTCAAACTGATAGAGCCCGAGGGCGGCACGGTCGTCACCAACACTCCGGAAGAATTTGCCGAATTCGTCAGGGACGACATCAAGCGCTACGCGAAAATCGTAAAATTCACGGGAGTGACCGCCGACTGAGCAGCAATATGATCGATACCCCCACGCCTCGCTATTACAAGATCTATCGCCTGCTCAAGCAGGCGATAGAAAACGGGCATTTTGCCTATGACGAGGCGATGCCGGGCGAAAACGTTCTAGCGGCGCAGTATCAAGTATCCCGCCTGACCATCCGGCGCTCGCTGGACCTGCTGCAACAGGACGGCCTGGTCGAGCGTCGCCAGGGCTCGGGGACTTTTCCCATCGCCGGCAATGCGGCGACTCAGCCCTTACGGGCCGACATCAATAAGCTGGTGGCCCATCTGAACAAGATGGGGGCCGGCACCCAGGTGCGCCTGCTGAGCTTTAGTTATGAATCGGCGAACGAACTGGTCAGGCATCAGTTGGAATTGCCCGCGAACAGCAAGGTGCAGAAGGCCATACGGGTTCGCTACCACAACGAGATGCCTTTTTCCTATCTGGTCACGTATGTGCCCGAGGACATCGGCAGGCGCTACACCGAAGAAGACATGACCCAGCGGCCTTTGCAGGCCCTTCTGAAGGGATTGGGCATACGCCTCGGCTCGGCGGAACAGTCTTTTACTGCGACGGTGGCCGATGCGCACCATGCGCAAGCGCTCGATGTCGGGATGTCGTCGCCATTGCTCTGCATCAAGCGGCTCACGCGCGACACCAGCGGCCGGCCCGTTGAATACCTGGTGGCCGTATATAACCCCGAGCGCTTCGAATACCGCATGGCGCTCTCGAATAAACGCTCCAAAGGCGTGGATGGCTGGATAGTCGACAACAGCCATTGAGCGGGCGCTGAAGTTTTAGCTTTACTCGTAGCGCTTCGCCTGCTCCAGCAGGGCGGGCGTGCCGATGGCCTCGTTCAATTGATCAAAATTCAGCATCGCACTTGCCGAGCCGGCGGTGGAGCCGTTCTCGTTGAGCAAGCCGTAGAAGGCCTGCAAGGCATGGGCCACCGCGCGGGCCGCGCCGCCCGGAAAGATCACCACGCTGAAACCAATCGCACCCAGCTCGCTTGCGGAGTGTATGGGTGTCATGCCGCCTTCGACCATATTGGCCAATAGCGGCGCACGGCCTTTGAAGCGCGCGCAGGCCTGATGCATCTGGTCTTCGGTTCGCAACGCCTCGACGAAGAGCACGTCCGCTCCGCAGTCCAGATACCGTTCCGCACGCTCCAGCGCCGCATCCAGGCCTTCCACCGCCACGGCGTCCGTGCGGGCGAGAATCAAGGTTTCGCTGCTGCGCCGCGCATCAACCGCCGCCTTCAGCTTGCCGCACATTTCCTCCACGGCCACCACGGTCTTGCCCGCCAGATGCCCGCAACGCTTCGGAAACGTCTGGTCCTCGAGCTGTATCATGGCCGCGCCCGCCTTCTCGAACCCCTTGACGGTGCGCATCACATTCAGCGCGTTGCCGAATCCGGTATCCCCGTCGACAATGATCGGCAGATCGACACGATCGGCGATACGCGACAGGGTTTGCTCCACTTCCGTGTAGGTCGTCAAGCCCACATCCGAACGCCCGAGCCGCGTATAGGCTATTGAAGCTCCGGACAAGTAGGCGGCCTGGAAGCCGGCCTGTTGGACGAGCAATGCCGACAAGGCATCGTAGACGCCGGGGACAAGCAGGCATTCAGGCGATTGCAGCAAGGATTTCAAAGATTTCATAAAGAGGGCGGGCGGAATGGTTTTGTTGGCATCGGGCCGGCCAGATCGATATGGATCCGTGGGGCCGATATGGGTTATGGGCAAACGACAAACGATACAGGCTAGGGCGCAGCGTACTGGCGTTGCAACTGCGCCAGCAGCCCTCCTTCGGCAGCCATCTGGACCAGGAATGAAGGCAGCTTCTCGCAATCAAGTTCTTGCATCGGATGCGCCGGCGCGTCGGCCTGCGCGGCGTAGACCCTTACGACCGCACGCTCGGTGTCTATTTCAACGAAGCCGTCTTCGGGGATCTTCTCGGCATCGGGGCATACGATGGCCAGCAGTCCGAGGTTGAAGGCATTGCGGAAGTAAAGCCCGCTGAATGATGGGGCTATGACGGCTTTGACGCCGAGCTGCACCAATACCCCCACCGCCTGTTCGCGCGAGGATCCTATGCCGAATCCAGGCCCCGCCACGATCACATCGCCCGGCCGCAAGGACGCCGCCAGCCCCGGGTATCGGGCTTCGAGGCAGTGTTGCGCCATATCGGCAATCGACAGTTTCATGTACGCGCCAGGGGCCAGCGCGTCGGTGTCGACGTTTTCGCCCACACGCCAGACTCGATGAATCGCCATTATCTTGCCTCCGCCAGAATGTCGCGCGGGTCCGCGATATGTCCAAGCACCGCGGAAGCGGCGACCGTGTACGGCGAGGCCAGATAGACGTTCGTGTCGGCGGATCCCATGCGTCCCTTGAAATTGCGGGCGGTGCTCGAGATCACATTGGAAGCTCCGGCCAGCGCATTGCCGTAGCCGGAACAGGCGCCGCATGATGTGGCGAACACCTGCGCGCCCGCATTGACCAGGGTGTCCATGATTCCTTCCTGCTGTGCGTCCTGCTGGTCGCGCAGCGTGGCGGGCGCGACCATCAGCCGAACCCCGGGGTCTATCCGGCGCCCCTTGAGCACTTCGGCGGCGGCCCGCAGGTCGTCCAGCTTGGCCCCCGTGCAGGCGCCGATGTAGGCGATTTGAACAGGCGTCCCGCGCAGGTCCTCCACAGGATGCACATTGGCCGGGCTATGCGGGGCTGCAACCATGGGACTAAGGGCCGAAGCGTCGAAGCGGCGAATCTCGCAGTCGGCATCGTCATCGGTGCGCCAGTAGTCCATGTCCGTGTCCACCTCTACGCCCATGCTGTGCAAGTATTCCCGGGTGGTCTCGTCCGGCGCGATCAAGCCCGCCTGCGCGCCGAGCTCGGCGCTCATGTTGGACAAGGTCATCCGTTCCTGCATGGACAGCGCGGCCACGGCTGTTCCGGTATATTCGATGGCGCTGTAGTTGGCGCCATTGCTGCCATACAAGCCTGTCATATGGAGCATCATGTCTTTCGCGGTCACTCCTTCCGCCAGGCGGCCGCTCCAGTGCATGGCGATGGTCTGCGGCGTCTTGATCCATATCTTGCCGGTCACCACGACGCCTAGCATCTCGGTGCTGCCTATGCCGAACATATAGGCGCCAAAAGCGCCGCCCGTGGGCGAGTGCGAGTCTCCGCCGACACAGAACATGCCCGGACGCAGATGCCCTTTCTGGGGCAGAACGACATGGCAGATGCCGATGGAATCATAGACATGGGGCAACTGCTGCTCTCGCGCCCAGTCCCGCGCAATCTTTAGAATTCGTCGAGAATCGTCGTCTTCTTCCGGTACGTAGTGGTCCATCACCAGCACCACTTTGGACTTGTCCCAAATGCGGGCGCCCAGCTTGTCCAGCATGGGCTTCAAACGCCTAGGCCCGCTGGAATCGTGGAACATGGCGAGATCCACGTCGCAGGTAACGATCTCGCCCACCGCCACGGCATCGCGATGGCAGGCCCGGGCAATAAGCTTTTGAGCTAGGGTTTGCGCTGCCATGAGGTCCTTCTCTGGATATGTCAATTCATTTTTTAATTGTAAAGATGTACTTATAACAATACAAGTGCGGGCAAGGGATTTATCTGCATCGGCATGTAATCAACAACTATCTCTCCAGGCAGAAGGGCGTCCATCGATTGCCAGGACTGCTACAGGCATTAGCTTAGGGCCATCTCCGTTCACGCCACAACCAACCCGTTTGACAGCGACCGGCGCGCTGCGCTGGCCTCGCCGCGGCGGGCTGCGTTTCCAAGAAAAAGATGTATACCGTACTCAGTATGTAGTATAGTAAATACCGTACGCAATGAAATACGGAAGCTTGATTGCCGGCTTCCGCAGCGGTTTTTTTCTTTTTCTTATCGCAGGCTTACGATCACATGAGCGACTTTCTCCAGAAAATTCAACCTATCGATCTGTTGGGCGAGCGGGTCTACCGCCAATTGCGGTCGTATCTCTGGTCGGGCAATGTCAGGTGGGGCGAAACGCTGCGCGAAAGCGTCCTGGCCTCGCGGCTGGGGGTCTCGCGCACGCCGGTGCGGGAAGCGCTCACCCGGCTGGCCAGTGAGGGCTTTCTGGAAAACAGGGGGCGCAGCTTCGCCGTTCCTCGACTCACTGAAAACGACATCGAAGAGATCTATCACCTGCGTGTCCTGCTGGAGACGGATGCGGTAGGCATGGCGGCGCAAGAAGTCAAGCGGCGTCCGTCGAGCATCAAGCGTGTGCAGGAAGCGATCGAGCACGCCAGGCAGGCTGCGGGCGAAGGCGACGACGAGGGCTTCATCTCGGCCAACCTCGAGTTCCGCTCGGCGTGGCTGGCCCTGGTAAGCAATCGGCGTCTCGTCGCCGCCGTGGAGCTCTACGCCGGGCTGGTGCGTTCGCTGCAGATCCTCAGCCTGGCGGACCGCAAGCGGCAAGTCCTGGTCCTGGACGCCATGGAGAAAATCTGCGCGGATCTGAAATCCGGGGACGCGGAAAAAGCCTCCCAGACCATGCTGGATTACCTCGCCATCGCCAGGATAGCCATGCTGCAAAGCCTTCCGGCGGCCCTTCAGAACCAGGTTTCTTAGGCCGTTTCTTTCCTCACAGGGGGACGAAAATGTTCCGCGTACTGAAAACAGCCGCGCTTTTGCTGGGCACGGCCTTGCTGGCCGGCGGACATGCCGCGCAGGCATATCCCGACAAGCCCATCCGTCTGGTCCAGCAATTCGCCCCTGGCGGGGGCAGCGATTCCGTGGCCCGCCCGCTTGCTCCCGAGCTGGAGAAAATCCTTGGCCAGACCATCATCATCGAGAACAAGCCCGGCGCCAATGGCGTCATCGCCAACCAGGACGTCGCCAACTCGGCACCCGACGGCTATACGCTGCTGTTCGCGGCCGCCGGCCCCATGGTTGCCGCGCCGCACTTGTACGACCTGCGCATCGACCCGCTTTCAGCCTTCGTGCCTGTGGCGCTGGTGGTCAAGACGCCTTACGCGATCATGGCGCACCGCTCGGCCAATGTCTCGTCGCTGAAGGAACTGCTGGATCTGGCCCGCCAAAAGCCAGGCACCGTCACTTACGGCACGTCCGGCGTGGCGGGAGCGCCCCACCTCGCGGGTGAAATGCTGGGCGCGGCCACGGGCATAGAGTTCCTGCCGGTCGCCTACAAAGGGATGGGGCCGGCCATGAACGCCGTGCTCGGCGGCGAGGTGAACTTCGCCTTTGCGGACATCGCCTATGCCGCGCCTCATGCCCACTCCGATCGCGTAAAGATCCTTGCCGTCACCGGCGAGAAACGCTCGGCCCCTCTGCCCGATGTGCCTACCGTCAAGGAGCTGGGCATCGCCGATTACCAGTCCGGCACCTGGTATGGCATTTTTGCGCCCAAGGGCACGCCCCAGGATGTCATCGACAAGATCAACGCCGCGGTGAACAAGGCGCTCAGCGGCGATCTGCGTGATCGTTTCATCAAGCAGGGCATGGAGCCGGCCTCGGACATGAGCGCGCGGGACTTCGCCGAATTCGTGAAGGACGACTATCAGCGTCTGGGCGACCTTATCAAGAAGGCCGGCATCAAGATCGCGCCGTAGCACACGCAGAGGAATGATGAGCACCGAGGGGTTTGACTACGAGGCCGCCATCGTGGTGGTCGGGGGAGGGGCCTGCGGGCTGATGGCCGCGTACCAGGCCGGCCGCCGGGGGCTGGATGTGGTCCTGCTTGAAAAGGACTCTCGGCTGGGCTGCAATGCCGAGATCGCCAGCGGCTCGATCCCGGCCGCGCCCACCGCGCACCAGCGCCGCGCGGGCGTGACGGACTCCGCCGAACAGATGATGGGCGACATCCTGCGCAAGAGCGGCAATCAGGCCGATCCGGATATCGTGCGCGCACTGTGCGAGCGCTCGCCGGAGCTCATCCGTATATTCGAGGACGAGCTGGGCGTGGCGATGGAACTCAATACGGATGCGGGACGCTACGGATTCTCGGCCTTGAGGCTGCACAACGGCCCGGGCCGCACGGGGGCGCCGCTGATCCAGGCGCTCAGAAGCGCCCTGGCCGGCATGGGCAACGTCACCTGCGCCGACCGCACGCCCGGCGCAGGGCTGATCACCGATGGTTCCGGCGCGGTCATGGGCGTGCGCGCCGGCATGCGGGGCGAGCAGCGGCTGGGCGCGCAGCGCGTCATCCTGGCCTGCGACGGCTTCGGCTCCAACGCCGAGATGATCGCCCGCTATATCCCGGAGATGCGCGGCGTGCAGTCGATAGGCGTGCAGGGAAACACCGGCGATGCCATCCGCTGGGGCATGGAACTGGGCGCGGCGGTCGCCCACATGAGCGGCTATCAAGGGCACGGCCTGGTATGCGCCGGCTACGGCACGCGCCTGGTGCCCGAGATCCCCCAACTGGGCGCCATTATCGTGAACCGCCAAGGCGAGCGTTTCGCCCGCGAAGACCAGGGCTATTCGGAGTTCGCGCGCGAAGTGCTGGCGCAGGACGGCCAGACAGCGGTGGCGATTTTCGACCAGCGCATGGTGGATGTCGTGGCGCGGCTGGATCACTGGAAAGACACAGTAGCCTCGGGGGCCGTCAAGTCGGCGCAATCGCTGCAGGAACTGGCCGCCGCGTTCAAGCTGCCGCCGGAGGCGCTGGAACGAAGTTTCGCCCAATGCTGCGGAGACCTGCCCGATCCCTTCGGACGCGCCCGTCTGCCGGCGCCCGCCGAAGCCCCCTTCCATGGCGCCGTCATCACCGGGGCGATGGTGCATACTCAGGGCGGCCTGGTGGTGGATGTCCACGCCCGCGTGCTGCGGCCCGACGGATCGGCGATCCCCAATCTGTATGCGGGCGGCGGGTCGGCGGCCGGCCTGTCGGGCGATAGGCCAGAAGGCTACTTGTCCGGCAATGGGCTGCTGAGCGCCTACGGCCTGGGCCTTATCGCCGGCGAACATGCCGCCGCGTCGCTGCTCGCCCGTTCACATTGAGGGCATCGCATGTCTTCGTCACGCATCGATCAAGACCGCCAGGCCTGCGAGCAGGGCCTGAATCAATTGTTTTCCTGGGCGGTGTCCGTCCGGCCCGGCGATATCCCGCCCGATGCCAAACGGCGGGCCACCCAGATCCTGTTCGACGATATCGCGGCGATGGTGGGCGCCTGGCAGGAGCCGGAATTCCAGCGCCTGTACCCGGTGCTGATGCAAGCGAATCGGGGCGGCGCCGCCACTATTTTCTGCCGGCCCGGCGTGAAGGCCGACCTGGAGACGGCCGCCATGGCGAATGCCGTGGCCGCCAATTGGCTGGAGCTCGACGAAGGCTACCGTGCGACGCCGTGCCATGCCGGCTTGTACGTCCTGCCGGCTTTGATGGCCTGCGCCGAGGCCGACGGCACGCCGACGGACACGATGATCGCCACGCTGGCGGTGGCGTATGAATTGATCACCCGGGTGGCGCGGACCTTCCCGCAGCAGCCCGCCGTCATGCAGTCGCACGGCCGCTACGCCGCCCTGGGCGCGGCAATGGCCGTGGCGCTGCATCGCCGCCTGACCGCGGCGCAGCTGATGGATGCGGCCAGTGCGGCCGTAACCTTGATCACGCCCGCGCCGCGCAATCACCTGGCCCTGGGGGCCCTGGTGCGCAATGTGTGGGCGGGCGTGGGAGCCCGCTCGGGCATGAGCGCCATCGACTGGGCGGCCGCCGGTATCAGCGGCTCGCCGGGCAGCTTCTACGACGTCTATGCCACCGTATTGCGCAGCGGCTTTCGTCCTGGGGCGCTGACCGAGGATCTGGGCGCATCATGGGCGGTGACGCAGGGCTATACCAAGATGTATGCCTGCTGCCAGCACTTGCACGCGGCTGTGGAGGCCGTCCTGGACATCCGCGCGATGGTCTGGCAAAAGGGCGTGGACAAGGTGGCCGGCATACGCGTGCTGACTCACGACTTGGCTCTGCCACTGCAGAATCGCCGGCCGCACAACAGCTTGTCGGCCAAGTTTTCCATGGCGCATGCGATTGCGGCGGCGCTGATTTCCGGGCAGGGGGGCGCGGCCGCTTTTCACAGCGGCGCCGTCGCCGATGCCGCCGTGCAGGCCTTGCGTGACCGGGTGAGCATGGAGCCATGGCCCGGGCCCATCCCGCCGGCGCCCAACGATAGGCCCGCGCGGGTCGAGATCCGGTTCACGGACGGCTCGCTGCTGGCCGGCGAATGCTTGTCTGCCCGCGGCGGAGCGGACCGGCCGTTTGCGCCCGAGGCATTCATGGACAAGATTCGGCAACTGACGGGCGGGATCTATCCGGCGCTGGCCGAGGTGGCGGCACGGTTGATAGAAGGCAACAGCCCCTTGGCGGGCAGCCCCTGGGCGGCGGCGGTGCAAACCCTGCAGGCAGGGGCGTGAACGGAGGCGTCATGAAGATATGGTTCCAGAGTTTGATCGAAATGGGCCGCACGCCGGCCTATTTTTCCGGCATGCAGGCCCGCGCCGCCGCCATCGCGCGCCCCGGCGTCGAGGTGGATTTCGTCGGCATGCCGGCCGGGATCTACGGCGCCCATGCGCCTTCGGAAGTGCTCAAGTATCCCTACGTGGCGGCGATGGCCGAACAGTTCATCCTGGATCACGCGCTGCGCGCCGAGGCCGAGGGCTACGATGTGTTCGCCATCGGATCCGTGCAAGACCCAGCGCTTGAACAGGCCCGCGCGCTGGTGGATATACCGGTGGTGGGCTATGGCGAATCGGCGATGCATTTCGCCTGCTGCCTGTCCAGCCGCTACGCGGTGCTGGTCTTCGAGCAGGGTTTCGACCAGATGATGGATCTGCGCATCCAGCGCCTGGGGCTGGCGGCGCGCGCACTGCCTACCGTCGTGATCGACGCCGACTTCAATCAAGTCAGCCGCGGGCTTTCGGAAAGCGCGCAGCTCGTCGAGGCTTTCACCGCGGCCGCGCGGAAAGCGATCGCGGACGGCGCCGAGGCCATCATCCCCGGGCAGCTCTATCTCAGCGAGGCCATCGCGCGCGCGGGCGTGACCCGCATCGACGATGCGCCGGTCGTGGACGGATTGAGCGCCAATCTGAAGATGGCCGAAGCCATGGCCGACCTGAAGGCGCTGGGCATCGGTGTGACCCGGAGGGGCTACCTGCACGCGCGCCCGCCGGCCGCTGTGATCGAGCACACCCGCCGATTCCGCGAGCGCGCGGGGATCGCCTCGAACGCTGCGGGCGAAACGGATCCTTCATCGTAGGCACCATGGCCGGCGCATCTCATACTCCAATGCCGCGCGCAGCGGCTGCGGCGCCAGACGGAGCCCGTACCGGCTCGAGCGGTGAAGGGCGCGTGCCGCTCACGCTCATCACCGGGTTCCTGGGCAGCGGCAAGACGACGCTGGTGAACGCCGTGCTGCGCAATCCCGCTTTCGCGGGCACCCTGGTGATCGTCAATGAGTTCGGGGAGGTCGGGCTCGACCATCTGCTTGTCGGCAGCGCCCAGGACCAGGTGGTATTGCTGGATTCAGGCTGCCTGTGCTGCGCGGCATCCGGCAGCCTGCGCGATACGCTGATCGATCTGTTCGCCCGGCGGGCGGGCGCCGCCGTCGAACCATTCGACCGGATTTTCGTGGAGACGAGCGGCCTGGCGCATCCAGGGCCACTGGTGGCCACCATCATCGGGGATTCCGCCATCCGGCCGCGCTGCGGCTTGTCGCAGGTGCTGACCCTGGTGGATGCGGAGAACGGCATGGCGACCTTGGCGGAGTATTCGGAGGCGCGCCACCAAGTGGCGTTCGCGGATCAACTGGTGATCACCAAGACGGATAAAGTCGCCGAGCAGCAGGTGTTGCGCATGGCGGATTTTCTGCGCGATCTCAACCCGCATGTGCCGATACGGCAGTGGCATCCCGGCGTCCCGCCCGAAAGCCTGTTCCACGATGCGGGTGCGCCAGGGTCTTCCCTTCTGGAGCGGCCGGATGCATGGCTGGATAATCTGCTGCATGCCCGCCGCATGCGGGACGGCAAGGGCGGGGCGGCCCGCGGCGCCGGCGGTTCCGGCCCCTTGTTCGAAGCCGGCCCGGGCGCCGGCCTGCGGCAGTCGGCCCACGGCGCGGCCTACCAGCGCCTGCGTACCCACACCCTGCATGTCGGTACGCACAGCTTGTCCTGGGCCGCGTACGCAGCCTGGACCCAGGCCTTGATGGCGCAGCTGGGCCGCCGCCTATTGCGCTGCAAAGGCGTGCTGCGCATGGAAGACGGCCAGGCCTGGGTAATACAGGGCGTGCAAGGCTACTTCGCTCCGCCATCCCGCCTGCCCGCCGGTACGCAGTGGTCCGGCGACGCCTTCCTGGTCTGCATCGTGGATGACGTCGCGGCCGGCGATCTGGCCGCCATCGCAGCCGGGATTCCCGGCCTGCCTGCGTTCTCTTCTTCCTCTACTTCCGACGATCATCATGGCTGAAAACTTTGTTCTTCGCGGCGGCACCGTCGTGCGCGCCGACCAGGCGCCCCAAGCACTGGATATTCTGGTTGACCAAGGAGTGATCGCGGCTCTGCTGATGCCGGGCACGCCCGTTCCGGAGCATGTATCCGAGCGGCGCATCGACGGGCTGCACGTCTTTCCCGGCCTGATCGAAGCGCATATGCACTTCGGCTTCGGCGAAAAGATTACCGAATATCAGACCGAGACGGCCCATGCCGCGGTGGGGGGCTTCACCACGATTCTTGCCTACTTCCTGAACAACGAAGCCTACGGGGACGTCTACCGGCGCGAGCAGGCCTATGCGCGGCCGCGCGTCCACACCGACTACGGCTTTCACTTCAGCACGGCTTCGGAGCTGCACTTGAGCGAATTGCCTTCGTACGTGCGGGACTACGGCGTCACCTCGTTCAAGTACTTCATGAATTTCAAGGGCGAAGAGGGCCGCTACCTGGGGTTGGACGGCACCGACGACGGCTACTTTTATGCGCTGTTGGAGCGGGCGGCCGCCACGGGCGGCGTGACCGTGGTGTGCCACACCGAGAACATCGAAATCGTGAACCGGCTGCGCAACGCGCAATTGCAGGCCGGCCTGGACGATCTGCAGCAATGGGAGGCGATCAAGCCGCCGATCACCGAGGCCGAGGCCGCCGTGAAAGCCATGCTGTTTGCCGAGAAGCTGGGCGCAACCATCTATATCCCGCACATGAGCTCGAAGATGGGGCTGGACGAGGTCCGGCACTGGCGGCAGCGCTACGACCGTATCTTCGTGGAGACTTGTCCCCATTATCTGACGCATACCAGCGACATGGATCTGGGCGGAATGGGCAAGGCGAATCCGCCGTTCCGCGGCAAGGTCGAGCGCGAGGCCTTGTGGGAAGGCCTGCTCGACGGCACGATAGACGTGGTGGCCTCGGACCATTGTCCGCGCAAGCGCGCGACCAAGGACAAAAGCCTGTGGCTGGCTTCCCAGGGATTTCCGGGCACGGCCACCATACTGCCGGTGCTTTTGCACGAAGGCTATCACCGCCGGGGCCTGTCGCTGCAACGAATCGCCCAGCTGGTCTGCGCGGCCCCGGCGCGCATCTTCGGCATCGATAGCCGCAAGGGCGCCCTGGCCCCCGGCATGGACGCCGACTTGACGCTGGTGGATCTCGAACTGGAGCGCACCGTGCGCCACGAAGACCTGCTTTCGTATTCCGACTACAGCATCTACGACGGCTGGACCTTCAAGGGATGGGCGGTGGAGACCATCCTGCGCGGCAAGACCATCATGAAAGACGGCAAGCTTACAGGCTCACCGGGCGACGGGCGCTATCTGTTCCGCCGCAACGACGGCACCCTGGATCCGGCGCGCTAGGCGCCACACATTTGAGGAGAGCAATCATGAAACCCTGGGACGAAGTCATTGGCGAGGAAGAGCAGCGCGCTTACGCGGCGGCTGGTTTCGGCCGGCCCAGCGGCCTGGGCAGCCGCCCCGCGCTGTTGATCATCGACATTCAATACCGCACCGTGGGAACGCGCCGCGAGCCGTTCTGGGAAGCCATCAAGGAATTTCCGACCTCGTGCGGCGAAGTGGGCTGGAAGGCGGTGGATGCCCTGGTTCCCCTGCTTGCGCTCTTCCGCGAGAAAGGCTGGCCGGTGCTGTACCCGCACGTGGCCCCCAAACAGGCCTACGACGGAGGGCGGCTGGCGGAGAAGGTGCCGGCCATCATGGGCATATCCGCCAAGGGCTACGAATTCGTGGCCGAAGTGGCGCCGCAGCCCGAAGACATTCTGCTGCCCAAGAAACATCCAAGCGCCTTCTTCGGCACGGCGCTGTGCAGCCATCTCATCGACAAGCGGGTGGACACGGTGATCGTGGCTGGCTGCACTACCAGCGGCTGCGTGCGCGGCACGGTGGTGGATGCTTTCTCGCTGAATTTCAAAGTCGCGGTGCCCCAGGAGTGCGTATACGACCGGGGTGCGACTTCCCATGCAGTGAATCTGTTCGACATAGGACAGAAATACGCGGACGTGCTGCCCGTGACGGACTTGATGGTCCAACTACGCAGCATCACATAACTACTACACAGGAGATTCCAACATGCCGACCTTCAAAACCCTTTCGCGGCTATTCGCCTGCCTGGCGCTGGCCATCGGCTCGGCCGCCCAGGCCGCCTATCCTGAAAAGCCGATCACTCTCGTCGTGCCTTTTCCTTCCGGCGGCGGCACCGACGCCACCGCGCGCCTGATCGCGGAGGCCATCAGTCCCATCCTGGGTGCGAATATCGTCGTCGAGAACCGGGCGGGCGCCGCCGGATCGATTGGCGCCCAGGCCGTGGCCAACGCCAAGCCGGACGGCTACACGCTGTTCTTCACCACCACGGGCGCGCTGGTCATCAACCCCCATCTGTACAAGAATTTGCGCTACAGCATCGACGACTTCACGCCCATTGCACCGGTGGGCGAATCGGCCAACGTGCTGGTGGTGAACCCGCAAGTACCCGCGAAGTCCGTAAAGGAACTGATCGCGCTGGCCAAGGAGCATCCCGGCAAGTACACCTACGGATCGTCCGGAGTGGGCAGCTCCAGCCACCTGGCCGGCGTCATGCTGGAATCGCTTACCGGCGTCCAACTGACCCATGTTCCCTACAAAGGGTCGGCGCCGGCCGTGACCGACCTGATCGGCGGCCGGATCGACATGATGATCGACAACATCCCCAGCCACGTGGAGTTCGCCAAGGCCGGCAAGGTGCGTCCGCTGGGCGTATCGGGCACGAAGACCTCGCCCTTGTTTCCGGGCGTGCCCACCATTGCCCAGGCCGGCGTGCCGGGCTATGACGTAACGATCTGGTACGGCATTCTTGGCCCCGCCCATACACCCGACGAAGTGGTGCAAAAGGTCTCCGATGCCGTGCGCCAGGTCGTTGAAAAGCCCGAAATGCAGGCCAAGCTGGTGGCCATCGGTTCGGACCCGATGATCATGACACCCAAGGAATTCGCCAGCTTCATCAGCAAGGAAAACAAGAAGTGGGCGGATATCGTTGAAAAGTCGGGCGGCAGGCTCGACTGAATGGGGGACTGGGGGCGACGGCCGTGCGTGCCGCGACGTCGTCATGCCGTAGCGCATGCGAACAGAACCCGGCGCTATTGTCCGCTTTCATGTGAACATAGTTCGGCGCGCCGCAAGCCACTCCGCCCGCACCCCTTCTAAAAATTTTTGAAACGGAAACGGTTTTGATTGCATCCAATGGGCAAGACGCGGCGATTTCCGCTGCGCACCTTTGGAGTCACTTCATGATCCGTTCTATTCTTACCGTCGCCGCGGCTGCCCTGGCATTCTCCGTTGGCGCGCCGGGCGCCTTGGCGGCGGAATCTTCCGCGCTCAAAGCTCCTCCCGCCGCCCCTTACAAAGCAGTCAGCTCGCTGGTCAAGCTGCCGGACTTCGTTCCCGGCCTGGGACAATTGTTTGTCGACCCCGCCACCTTGCCCGCAGGCCCCTTCCTCGGATATGACCACGATGGCAAGCTGGTAAGCACCACCTACATGATTCCGCTATCCATGATGAAGCCGGATATGAGTCTGAACGACCTGAAGGCGCCTGCGGGGTCTGTCGATCACGTCGATGTCATGTACAACGCGGGCCACCCCGGTGTTGCCGAGCCGCATATTCACGTGGTGCTCTGGAATGTGCCGGCCAAACAGGAAAGCCGCGTCGCCAAATGAGGACCCGTGCTTATGATCCCCGCCGGCGCCTGTTGTTGTCGGCGGGTGGGGGCTTGCTGCTGTCGGCCGCCTTGATGCGCCGCGCCGATGCGGCGGATGAGATCGAAATCGCCCTGTCCGGCACCCCTACCGGTTCCCATGTATGGTTCCGCCCGCGCGGCTTGCTGATCCGGCCTGGACAGGCTGTCCGGTGGGTCAATCGCGATGCGGGCAATGTCCATACATCAACGGCTTACCATCCCGCTAACGGCAAGCCCCGGCGCGTTCCGGAAGGAGCCAAATCCTGGAATTCGGATTATCTGATGCCCAATGACTCCTTTGTGATGGTATTCGATATACCCGGCGTCTATGACTATTACTGCATTCCCCATGAGCAGGCGGGCATGGTCGGCCGCATCGTAGTGGGCCATGCAGACACGGCCCCGCGGCCTTATGCCGAGACCGATGCGTCGCTGCCGCCCGCTGCATTGGCGGCTTTTCCCGATGTGGGCGATATCTTGAAAGACACTCGTGTCGATTGAGCAATATCCGCGCGTTGCAGCAGGGCGCCCGTCGCGCGCCTGCCTGCATAAGCGCCGCAGCCCATCAAATGCACAGGAGAAATGAGATGATCAACTATGCCTTAGTAATCTTTGCGATAGCCGCCGTTGGCGGCGTGATATTGGCCAGCCATGTGTTGCGCAATAAGTTCGCGCCCTGGCTGCTGTCGTTGCTGCACGCCGTGCTGGGCGCCATTGGCTTGATTCTATTGATTGTGTTGCTGATCCAGGGGCCCGCGTCCGCGCAGATCCCGATCGGCTTCGTCTTGCTTTTGCTGGCGGCATTGGGCGGCTTTTTTTTGGCTTCCTTCCATGTGCGGAAAAAACTGCCTCCAAAGGCCGTCGTCATTGTCCACGCCGCAGTGGCGGTCATAGGCTTTCTTACCTTGCTTAGTGTGGTGCTTTGATGAGCCGTCATCCGCTGCACCCGGCTGTGGTGCACTTCCCGATAGCCTGTTGGTCGCTGGCGACGGCGGCCGATTTCGCCGGCCTGTGGTTCGGTGAAGCCGCCTGGCGCTGGTCCGCCGGCCTTCTGGCTGTGGGTTGCGTCATGGCGGTCGCCGCGATGGTTGCGGGCTTGGTGGAGCTCGCTCGAGTGCCGGATGGCGAAGCGATGCGCGATGCCTACGCGCACATGGGCGCAATGCTCGTGGCATTGGCGCTGTTCGGCACTCGTCTGGTTTTGGGTTTGGACGATTTTCGCCCCTTGGCGCCTGACGCCGTGGCCTTGTTGCTCGATGCTTGCGGTTTTGCTTCCCTCGTTGTCGGCGGCTGGCTCGGAGCCAAACTGGTGTACAGCCACGGTATTGGGCAGAGGCGATAGCTCCCCGAGTCAATAGTCCGTGACCGGCCCCTGATTCAGGCAGGGATGGCGCTCCGCGCCAGGCGTGCGCCGGATCAAATCGCGCCCGATGAGCGTCTTGTGCACTTCGCTGGACCCTTCGCCGATCTGGTTCAGCTTGGCATCGCGGAAGAAGCGTTCGAGCGGGAAGTCTTTCAGGTAGCCGCGCCCTCCGGTCAGTTGCAGGGCGTCGGTCACTACTTTCATTCCGAGGTCTGTTGCATGCAGCTTGGCCATTGACGCGTATATGGGGCCGTCGGGGTCGTTGTCGTCGTATTTTTCGGCGGCCAGCGCAACGAGGGCCCGGGCCGCCTCGATCTGAGTGGCCATCTCGGCGAACATCCATTGCACGCCTTGATGGCCGCCCAAGGGTTTGCCGAAGAGGTCGCGGTCGCATGCATAGGCGGCGGCGATTTCCACCGCGCCTATGGCCCGGCCCAGCGCCATGGCGGCATGGCCGATGCGGGCCCTGACGAGCGCGTCCTGCGCCAGGCTGAATCCGTCGCCTTCCTGGCCGAGGCGATGGTTGGCCGGCACCCTTGCATTTTCCAGATGGATCGAGGCGATAGGCACCCCATACCACCCCAGCTTTCCAGTGGTAGGGCTTATGGTTACGCCTTCCGTGTCGCGGGGTACGAGCATGGCAATGAATTTCGAACGGTCGTCGGTGGCGCGCCCTACGATCACCAGCCAGTCCGCCGTTCCCGCGCGCGTGATGAATTTTTTTTCGCCGTTGATGATGTAGTCGTCGCCCGCACGCTCCATGGTGGTCTTCAACGAGCGGACGTCGGATCCCGCTCCCGGTTCGGTAAGGCCGAATGCGGCCTGTATGTCTCCGCTCGCAAGCCGGGGCACCAGCGATGCCTGCAATTTGTCCGACGCGCCGGCGACGATCGCCCGCGCCGACAAGTCGGCTCCGGTAACCATGGAGGCCGCGGCGCTGCACACCCTGCCAAGCTCTTCAATGATGCGTATTCTCACTGCTTGCCGTGAGCCTGCGCCGCCATAGGCGCGCGGGAAAGCGGAGGCGATGATGCCGTTGTCGGCCAGGAGGCGGAAGGTGTCCCAGGCGAAGACATCTTCGCCGCCGACCTTTGCGGCGTTCGGCCCTATGTCGGAATCACAGAGGGATCGTAGCCTGGCGATGAGCTTCTGCTCGTCGGCAGTGAGTTTGTTCAAGTAGTGGTCGCCGAATAATCTGGACATTGCTTTACCTTGGTTGATCGGCCGCTGATCTCAGAGCCATTGCTTATCGAGCTGTTGCGCTTCAGTCTATTTGCAGTTTGCCTTCGTTGATGACGGTCTTCCATTTTTCATATTCCTGGGCGACGAAACGATCGAACTGCGCAGGGTCGCGGGGTGTCAGCTCCATGCCCAGGGCGGCGAACTTCTGTTTGACATCGGGCATTGCCAGGATTTCGGCGATGTCCTTGGAAAGCTGCGTAACAATGGCGTCGGGCACCTTGGCTTGAGTCACAAAGCCAAACCAGGTGCTTGCCTGATAGTCCGGCAAGTTGGCGGCCTGTGCCAGAGGCGGAACGCCCGGCACCAGCGCCGATTCATAAGATGTCGTCACGGCTAGCGCCCGCAGCTTCCCGGTGTCGATGTGGGCTTTGGCCAATGAGCTGGATAGCGGCATCAAATCCACGCGCCCCGCGATCAAATCCGCTATGGCGTCCGGCTGACCGCGATAAGGCACATGCGTCAAATTGATCTTGGCCTGCTGGGCCAGCATTACTCCCGCCAGGTGCACGGATGTGCCGACGCCGGGCGACGCCAAGGTCAAGGGGTTGCCCGCTCGGCTTCGCGCAAGGGATATCAAGTCGCCTATCGTCTTGACCGGCAGGGACGAGGGAACGACGATGACGTTGGGTATTTCTCCGAAGCCGTATATGCCGCGGAAGTCGGAATTCGGATTCCATTTCGCGCTTTTCATTAGCGAAGGCAGAATGGCATGCCCAGGGCTCACGCACAGCAGCGTGTAGCCATCCGGAGCAGCCGCCATGGCGAGTTCCGTACCGATCGCGCCGCTGGCCCCCGCTTTGTTATCCACGATGACCGGCTGCGCATATTTTTGCGACAGCTTTTCCCCGATGATGCGGGCGGTCTGGTCCACCACGCCTCCGGCTGTGAAAGGCACGATGATTTTTATCGGCTTGTCGGGATAGGCGGCCATCGCCGCCTGCTGCATGCCGAAAATTCCCGCCGTAGCTATGAACAGCCCGGCCAGCGCTTTGTTGAACTTGAACATGTTTGTCTCTCCATTGGTTTGAAATTATTTATTTCCCAGCGCACGCAGCTGTCCGGCCTCATGCGCGTCTTTTCACTGATGACGGTTTCAGATAAGGCCGGCTGCGTGTTCGATCTGGCGCACGGCTTTCAATAGGCGCGGCGCCACGGTTTTGACGAGCAGATCGTTGCCCGCTTCGGTATCCGTAAGCGTGCAGTTGAGCGCGATGCGCTCCTCCGGGGCCGACCGCCGTATCGGGGCGGCGATCCCATGTATCTCCTTTCTCCAATCACCCTTGGAATGGCAAAAGCCCCGGCGCGGAAACTCTTTGACTTCCGCCTGCCAAAGGGGAAGAGCGCGCTTGTATTCAAGAGGGTCTTCGAGCCTGATCCTGTTCAGCAGGGATTCCCTTTCTTTGGGTTCGCTGCTGAGTAAAAGGGCTCGGCCGACGGAGGTGGTCAACAAGGGCCTGGTGCTTCCGATATCCGGCCTGTAGATATTGCTTTCGTCCAATCGGCAGGTTTCTACGAACACCACGCGAGTCCGGTCCAGCATCCCCAAATTGATGGTGCAGCCGGTATCCTGCGCCAGTTGTTCCATGATGGGACGGATGACCAGGCGTATGGTCAAGCTGGCGAGAAAGGGATAGCCCAGAGAAAGCACGCTCGGGCCCAGCCGGTACTTTTGCAGGCCCTTCACATGGCTGAGGTAGCCGAGCAGCGTCAGTGTGTAGGTCAATCGCGATACGGTGGCTTTCGCCAGGCCTGTGCGGTCGCAGATTTCCCGGTTCCCCAAAATGGGCTGGTCGGCTGTAAAGGCCCTGAGAATCGCCATGCCGCGCGCCAGACTGACGGCGAATTGGCGGTCGGTGGCATGAAGCTGTTCGGCTATGTGTTCGTTCATTGGCATGGTCGAGATTTCTCCGGAGCGCCTGATTCATGATGATCAGCGGCGAGGGCCGTGTCAACGGATCGTGCCGCATATCCGCATTATGTTTCGCTTAGCGGAACAGTGCTTGTAAATATGCCGCACGAATCTATAAAGTCCCCAATTGTCCGAAACCCAAATGCAAACGGAGCATGGAGTGGGAAACAAAACTGTGGCTGGAGCATTGGCGGGAGTCCGGATCCTGGATATGGCGACCGTAGTGGCGGCGCCCTTCGGCGCCACCCTGTGCGCCGATCAGGGCGCCGATGTCATCAAGCTGGAATTGCCCAACGGCGGCGATGCGCTGCGCGGCCTGCAGCCTATCAAGGACGGCAAGCCCTTGTGGTGGAAGACCGCGAACAGGGGGAAACGAGGCATCACGCTCGACGTCCGCGTCAAAGAAGGCCGGACGGCTTTCTTGCGCATGCTGCCGCAATTCGACGTGCTGGTGGAAAATTTCCGCACCGGCACCATGGACCGATGGGGCCTGGATGCCGCTACGCTGTTCGCGGCGCATCCAAGGCTGATCATTTTGCGCCTGACCGGTTTCGGCCAATCGGGGCCTTATAAGGCCAGGCCGGGCTACGCCCGGATATTCGAAGCGATGAGCGGCTTCACCAACCTGACGGGGCCCGTCGACGGCTCGCCCTTACATTCGAATTTCCCGATAGGCGATGCGGTCGCCGGCTTGTTCGGCGCATTCTCGATTGCGGCGGAAATAGCAAGGCTGCGCTCCGGCCCGCATGAAATGGGCGCCGAAATCGACCTTTCGGCCACGGAAGCCTTGTTCCGCTTTCTCGACCCCTTGCCCGTCGAATACGAGCAGCTTCAGCAAGTCCGCGGGCATGCAGGCAATAGCGCGGGCTATACCGCGCCTTCGGACATGTACAGGAGCGAAGACGGAGTGTATATCTCGCTGGTCGCATCATCGGACGCGATCTTCGCCCGGCTGTGCCGCTGCATAAACAGGCCGGAATGGATAACGGACCCCCGTTTCAGTTCCAACCCGGCCCGGGTCGAAAACATGGCCGCTCTCGACGCGGAACTGCGCGGGTGGTTTGAATGCCATCCCTACGAGGCCATTCGGGAACGGCTCGAATCCGCGGGCGTGCCCTTCAGCAAGGTATATACCATCGAGGACATTGTCGAGGATCCCCACTTTCGCGCGCGCGCAGCCATAATCCGGCTGCCCGATCGGGACTACGGCAGCCTGCCGGCGCCTTGTATTGTTCCGCGCGTCATCGGCCGCAGCGTCGAGCCGCCTCGATCCGGCCCGGATGTCGGCGAGCACAATGACGAAGTCTATGAAGAACTCGGGTTTTCCAGGGAGGAAATCCTGTCTTTGCGCCGAGCCGGCGCCGTCTGATTGGAGGCATCATGAGCCCATCCGCCCTGCCCGATAAATTTCTTGCCCTGCGTTCGGACTATATCGACAAACGCGTGGTTTCTGAATTGCTCCCCTTGGCCCTGGACGATTTATCCGCCGGCGAGGTCGTGATCAAGAACCGGTATGCCGGCGTCAACTATAAAGACTGCCTAGCCATAAAAGGCAAGGCGAAAGTCATAGCCAGCTACCCGCGGATCGCAGGCGTCGAACTGGTGGGGGAGGTCGCCGATTCCCGCTCCGATGCGTTTTCTCCGGGCCAGCCGGTTATGGTGCATGGCTTCCAGACCGGAATAGCCTTCGATGGCGCATTTGCCGAATACGTGCGGGCGCCCGCGGCGCATGTCATGGCGCTGCCCGACGGCTTGAGCCCATTGCAGGCCGCCATGATCGGGGTGCCCGGTTTCACGGCGGCGCTGGTGCTGGACCGCTTTCAGCAACTGGGCATCGAACCCGGATCGGGGGTTGTCGCCGTCAGCGGCGCGACAGGGGCCGTGGGCGTGCTTTCGATACTGATATTGTCGCGGGCCGGCTATCGGGTGGCGGCTTTGACCAGACGAATGGGGGAAGAAGCGGCGCTCAGGGCTCTTGGGGCGTCGGAAGTCATAGACGCCAAGGGGCTGGCGGATGAGTCGCGCCTGCTGGAGCAAGCGCGTTTCGCCGCGGCCATCGATAATGTGTCGGGCCGTACGCTTTCCTGGCTGCTGCGCTCCCTCCAGGACGGGGGCGCGCTGGCTTCGGTCGGCAATGCGTCCGGGAACGGGTTCGAGACCAATGTGCTGCCCTTCATCCTGCGCGGCGTCGACATGTTCGGCATCGTGGCGAATGCGCCCTGGCCGGTCCGTGAACGGCTATGGCGGCGGCTGGCTACAGACTGGCGTCCCGATTTTTCGTTGCTCCAGCCTCACATCCATGAAATCCGCATCGGCGATTTGCTGGACTACGCCGAACGCCATTTGGCGGGCAAGACCTCCGGGCGCACTCTGGTGCATTTTTAGCATAGGCTACGCGGGGCAAGCTCATGGGCGCGAAAAAGATAGATATCCAGCATTTACGGCAATGGATAGGAAAAACCGCAAGCTGGAATGGCCGGATTACAGAGGAGCCATTCGCCGGCATGGCCGCGACATTGGGGCGAACCGGAATGATGGACGCCGAGAAGCCCGTTCTGCCGCCATTATGGCACTGGCTATACGGCAAGTCCGCCCCGGACCGGGCCGCGCTTCGGGTTGACGGCATGCCGCGGGAATCCGCTCTGCTACCCCCCGTCGATTTGCCCAGAAGGATGTGGGCCTCCAGCGCGCTGCAGTTCCATAGTGATTTATATGTGGGCGACAAGGTCTGCAGAGTATCGGAGGTCGCCGATGTGGCGCTCAAGCAAGGCCGCTCCGGAGATCTGGTTTTCGTCGAGACAGTGCACACGCTGACGAGTCCGCGCGGGGCGGCTCTGACCGAACGGCATACCATGGTGTTTCGCGGGCTGGAAGAAAAGCCGGCGGCGGAATCCTTGCAAGGCGGTTCCTCCGCCCCTGCGGCGCGGCGGGATACTGAAAAGCGGCCTTTACCGGAGCCGGAATATTCCAGGGAAATCGTAGCCGACGAGATCTTGCTGTTCCGTTATTCCGCGCTGACTTTCAATTCGCACCGCATTCATTATGACCGCCCGTACGCAACGCAAACTGAAGGCTATCCGGGCCTGGTGGTGCATGGCCCGTTGCTCGCTACTTTATTATTGGATTTTGTCGCACATAGCTTCCCGGATCGCCGCATACGGGCGTTCTCTTTCAAAGCGGTGAACCCCGTATTCGATCTCCATCCCTTCCTCCTGAACACACGCCTTGATACGATCGAGGATAAACGCTTTGCCGCCTGGGTTACCGACAATGGCGGAAAAGTCTGCATGAGCGCCGAGGGCATGCTTGAATGAATGAAGGATGAATGTGAAGAATTACCTTGACCTTCCAACAGTGGCAAGCTTCACACTGTCCTGGCTATCAATTCAAGGAGATTCTCATGCAGTTCCATATCGAGGACATGACTTGCGGCGGCTGCGCGCGCGGTGTCACCAAGGCGATTCAATCGGTCGATCCCAATGCGACTGTCATGGCCGACCCGCCGACCCGCAGCGTAAAAGTCATCTCGTCGGCGAGCCGCGAACAGCTTGAAGCGGCGCTGCGCGCCGCGGGCTTTCCGCCGCGCGCCGCATAAGCCTTAGCTGTCGAGCTGCCCTTACTGCTCCAGCTTTGCCAGGATAGGGCAGTCGGGGCGCTCGTCGCCGGCGCAGCAATCGATCAAGGTCTGCAGCGTGTCGGCCATTTGCTTCAAGCCGTTGATTTTCCGGTACAGCTCATCGATGTGCGCCTGCGCCAGGCGCTTCACATCGGCGCTTTGCCGCGCGCTGTCCTTCCATAAGTCCAGCAGGTCGCCGATTTCGGCGACGGCAAAACCCAGGTCGCGCGCGCGCCGGATGAAGCGCAGCCTGTGCACGTCCGCCTGCGAATAAGAGCGATAGCCGGACGAGCTGCGCTCGGCGGGCGGGACCAGGCCGGTCTGCTCGTAATAGCGGATCATCTTGGCCGAGACGCCGGATGCCTTGGACGCTTCTCCGATATTCATGATTTCCTCTCCTCAATGGGCGGGGTCCGCCGCCATGGGCGGCTGGAAGCGCCGCAGCCGTAGCGCATTGCCCACTACGAACACGCTGGACAGCGCCATGGCGCCGGCCGCGAAGATGGGCGAGAGCAGCAAGCCGTGGCTGGGATACAAAACCCCGGCCGCCAAGGGAATCAAAGCCGTGTTGTAGGCGAAAGCCCAGAACAGATTCTGCCGTATGTTGCCCAGGGTTTCTCGCGACAGGGCGATGGCGTTGGGCACCCCTTGCAGATTGCCGGACATCAGCACGACGTCGGCCGCCTCCATCGCGATGTCGGTGCCGGTGCCGATGGCCAGCCCTACGTCGGCTTCGGCCAGCGCCGGCGCATCGTTGATGCCGTCGCCGACGAAAGCGATGCGGCCATGCTCGGCCTTGAGCCGCCGCAGCGCATCGACTTTACCGGCAGGTAGGACTTCAGCCACGATTTCATCGATACCCAGCCGGGCGGCGATCGCTTTCGCGGTGACCTGATTGTCGCCGGTGATCATCACGACCTTCAGGCCCAATCGATGCAGGGCGGCGATGGCGTCGGGGGTGGTCGGCTTGATGGGGTCGGCGACGGCGACGATGGCCGCAAGACGCCCGCCGATCGCCGCATACAAGGGCGATTTGCCTTCCTTGCCCAGCCGTTCGGCCGTCGCGGCGAAAATGCCGGCATCCAGGCCCAGTTCACGCATATAGCGGTCCGCGCCGACTTCCACGCGCACGCCGCCCGCGCTGGCGCGCACGCCCATTCCCGTTACCGATTCGAAGTCGTCCAGCGCCGGCTGAACCACGCCTTCCTGTGCGGCGGCGTCGACGATGGCGCGTGCGATGGGATGCTCGGAACGGGATTCCACCGCGGCGATGTAAGCGAGCACCTGCGCGCGATCGAACCCTTCCGCGAGTTCCAGATCGGTCAAGGCCGGCCGGCCTTCGGTCAGCGTTCCGGTCTTGTCCACCGCCACGGCCTTGGCGTCCTTCAATAACTGCAAGGCCTCGCCCTTGCGGAACAATATCCCTAATTCAGCGCCGCGGCCGGTACCGACCATGATGGAGGTGGGAGTAGCCAGGCCCATAGCGCAGGGGCAGGCGATGATGAGCACAGCCACTGCGTTGACCAGGGCGAAGGTCAGCGCGGGCGATGGGCCGAAGGCCAGCCAGACGATGAAAGTCAGCGCCGCCGCCGCCATCACCGCCGGGACGAACCACATCGTGACCTTGTCCACCACCGCCTGGATGGGCAGCTTGGAACTCTGGGCCTGCTCGACCAGGCGTATGATCTGCGCCAGCACGGTTTGCCCGCCTACGGCGGTGGCCCGCAGGGTGAAGGCGCCCGTTTGGTTGATGGTGCCGCCGATCACAGGGCTGCCTGCGGATTTTTCTACCGGGATGGGTTCGCCGGTGATCATGGATTCGTCGACATAGCTTAGCCCGTCGATGAGCTCGCCATCGACCGGTATCCGCTCGCCCGGCCGCACTTCGACGATATCGCCGGCGACGACCTCGTGAATGGGAAGATCGACGACTCGGCCGTCGCGCGACACATGCGCGACCCTGGCCTGCAGGCCGATCAGCCGCTTGATGGCTTCCGAAGTCCGGCCCTTGGCGCGCGCCTCCAGATAGCGGCCCAACAGAATCAAGGCCACGATCACCGCGGCGGCTTCATAATATACATTCGCCGTGCCCGCCGGCAGCAGATTCGGCGCAAAGGTCGCGACGATGGAATAGGCGTAAGCGGCCAGCGTGCCGACCGCCACCAGGGAGTTCATATCGGGCGCCAGCCGGAACAGCGCCGGAAAGCCCTTGGTATAAAAACGCCGGCCCGGGATGGCAAGCACCAGCGTGGTCAGCGCAAATTGCAGGATCCAGCTCCATTGCATGCCGATGGTGTGCATGATCAGTTCATGCATGCCTGGCACCATGTGCGATCCCATTTCCAGTATGAATACCGGCAGCGCCAGCACAGCCGCCACGATCAGGTCGCGCTTCAGGGCGGCGCGTTCCGCTTCCCGCTTGGCGGCGGCGTCATCGTCGCCGCCTTCGGCGAGGGCGTCGATGACTTTGGCGCCGTATCCCGCATTGTCGATGGCTGCCACCAGCGCGGCCGGGTCCGCGTGCCCGCGCACCGTGGCCCGTTCCGTCGCCAGATTCACCGCCGCCTCCGACACGCCCGGCACAGCCTTGAGCGCGCGCTCGACGCGCCCGACGCAGGAAGCGCAGGTCATGCCCTCGACCGCCAGTTCAACCGTAGCCGCGGGCACGTCGTAGCCCGCATTTTCGATAGCCCGGACCAGCGCCGCGCGGTCGACCGGCCCGGCCGGCAGGATATCCGCCCGCTCGGTGGCGAGGTTGACGGCTACGCTACCCACCCCCGGCACTTTGGACAACGCCGCTTCCACCCGCCCGACGCAGGAAGCGCAGGTCATGCCCTCGACCGGCAAGCTGATCGCCGCCGCACCGGCGCGACCGCCTTTTGTATATGACACGCCCATGGTTGTTTCCCGACTTTAGTATCACTTAGACGATACTTTAAACCTTGCCATTGTGGGAAGGTCAAGGTGTGTTTGAGGTGGCGGCGGGCATGGCGAGATATCCCTATTCCCACAATGGGAGTATGGTGCCGCGCCTATGGGCGGTGCTATCCTGAAGCTTAGTCTGGATACGGTCGGTCCGGCGCCAGCCGGCGGGTTCGGTTTCATGTGCTCGTTTACCGGCGAAAGCAGGGTGCTGTTTGTGATTCAGGCGCCCTCGACGAACAGGAGCCATCATGCTAATCAGCGCGACACTTCCTATTGCCCGGAGACGGCTGGTGACCCTTGACGTTGCCGCGCCGGTGATCGAGGCGGCCAGGCTGTTGAGCTTGCCGGACACGCATTTGGTGGTGGCCTGCGATCGGGATGGCGCCATGTCCGGCGTCTTGACCAAATCGGACATCGTCAGGCAGATCAGCCACTGCACCGGCTGTAGCTGCACCGAGGGCGTGGCCAATATCATGACGCGGGACATTGTGAAGTGCCGGCCGGAGGATCACCTGCGCAGCGTCTGGGACGTGATGAAGAGCAGGGCGCTGAAGCAGGTGCCGATCAGCGATGCGCAATCGCGGCCCATGGGGGTGCTGTATGCCAACGATGCGCTGCAACTGCTGCTGAAAGAAGCGGAATACGAAGAAGATCTGCTGCGCGATTACGTGATGGGCATGGGCTATCGGTAGCTAGCCCCCTGCGGAACCGCGGGGGCTACGCCGCCAGCGTGCTTGCCGATAGATACTCCAGGACCTCTGCGCGGCCGCCGCGGAAAACCAGGCGCCGCTCGCGGGCGTGGCGTTGGGATGCATACATCGGGTCGTAGTATTCAGCGAGCAAGGCGGCGATCCAGTCCCGGTGGCGGCTGAGGTCGCCATGGCGTTGATGGTGGGCGAGCGCATCCCGCATCAGGGCCGACAGCCGCTGAAAGCGTTCCATGCCCAGCCGCCTGGCGATGCCAGCCAGGCTTTGTTGCAGGCGGTCCGACAGCGCGGCCCAGGCTTGGTCCTGGTCCAGGTGCCCGCACAGCGCCGCATACAGGTCGACGACATAGTCGTCGAGGATACGCGTGACGCGCGCTTCGAATGGTTCGTCCAGCCATACGAGCCGGTTGTGTTGGATCCGCTGGAGCAGGGCCAGGGGCAGCGAGAGGCTGCCGATGAAACGGCCTTCGTCCTCCAGTACGAAATGGTCCATGCCTTGGTGCCGCATGCGCAGCAGGCGTATCGCCAGGGCGTTTTCGAAATCGATCTGGGACGGCTGTGGTGTAAGGCGCTTGCCGAAGCTGGAGCCGCGATGATTGGCCAGGCCTTCGAGGTCCACGCCCTGAGGCAGGCGGGCCAGCACCTCGGTCTTGCCGCTGCCCGTCAGGCCGCCCAGTATCGTATAGCTGCATTGGGCGGCGGCCATTTCCAGCGCGTCGATCAGGAAGGCGCGCATGGCTTTGTAGCCGCCCGCCACCCGGGGGTAATGAATGCCGCTTTCCGTCGAGAGCCATTGCTGCACGATGCCGGACCGCTGCCCGCCGCGGAAACAATACAGGCAGCCTTCGGGGTGCGCGCGGGCGAACTCCGTCCAGGCCGCCAGCCGCCGCGCCTTGATCTCGCCGGAAACCAGGCGATGCCCCAGCGCCAGCGCTTTCTCGGGCCCATGCTGCTTGTAGCAGGTGCCGACCCGGCGGCGCTCTTCGTCGTCCATCAGGGGAAGGTTGACGGTATTCGGAAATGCGCCCTTATGGAATTCGACCGGCGCGCGGACGTCCATCATGGGAATATCGTTCAAAAACAAGGGCCGCAGGTCCGTAATGTCGGCATGCATGAAGTTATCGCAGGTGAGTGTGAAAGGGATGTTTTATTGTCGCCAAGCATGGGCCGGCGCGAAGGCGTAAGCATAGGGTGCGGGCATCCGGTGTGTCACCATTCAGTCGACCAGGACAGCGGCGTTTTCGTTCCAGTCGCGAGCCCTTGAAAAACGCTGAAGTTCGCGCTCCACATCTATTCCGAAGGGCGCCAGCGTATCGGCCAACGCCGTGGCGTTGCTTGCCAGGTGGGCGTGATCGGGCAGCGGCTTCCTGCTGGCGATGATCACGCGGTTGCCTGCCCGCAAGTTGAAGAAGCCGCCGAATACGGCCGCGTAGGTGGCCGATTCCTGATCGTACATGCGGCTGCGGGTAAAGGTGTTCGCCACCAGCACGCCGTCCGGCGAGAGTATGGCGCGCACCTCTTCCAGGAACTGGCGGGTAAGCAGGTGGGGCGGGATATAGTCGACGTCGAAGGCGTCGAGCATCACCATGTCGTACTGCCGGCCTTCGCGCCGGGCGCGTTCCACGAAGGCGCGGCCGTCTTCGATGAACNNCTTCCTGCAGGGCGCGCTCGATGAAGGCGCGGCCGTCTTCGATGAACAGGCGTTGCCGCGGCCCCTGCTTGTAGCCGAAGTAGCGTTCGGCGACGCGTGCGACGGCGGGGTCGATTTCAACGCTGTCTATGGTGGTTTCGGGCAGTATCTTCCGCAGCGCGCGCTGCATGGTCGCGCCGCCCAGGCCGACGATCAGGATGTTCGCGGGATCGGGCTTCATGAACAGCGCGCTGGTCATCATGCGCGTATAGGCGAACACCATCTTGTCGGGCTCTTCCAGGTCGAAGCAGGTCTGCCGCCCGTTGTCTTCGATGGTGTTGAAGTTCATGCAGCGCTGGCCGTACTCTTCGAACACCAGGACGGGGGCGAAGTCGGAAGGCTCGGTATGGATCAGCCGGGTGGCGGCCCGCGTGCCGCTCAGGCAACAGGTGATGAGTATGACGGAGCAGGCGGCGAGGACGCAGCCCAGCACGATGGATCGAAGGCGATTGGATTTGAGTTTCATCGTTCGGGGACGCAGCGCCGGAATCCATAGTGTAGAGCATGGACGGCGCCTTGGCATCGTGTGCCGTACCCCCATGCCAGCGCCAATGCCGATGCCGTCGCCGCCCCGCGTAGGCACAGGTTTCGGCGCCGCGTCCGAGGCGTTTGCGCCCCAGCCGGCGGGCAGGGCGCCCGGGCTTTCAGGGCGCGGTCGAATTGGACCCCGGGGTAGCCGCGGGGCGAGACACTCGCACGGGATCGAAATGGGTGGTGACGTCGAGCACGGCTTCGTTCTGCATGACGCGCCTGCGCGCTTCGACGGCGATGGCGTGGCCCTGGGCGACCGTCAGCTCGCCGTCCATTTCTATATCGACTTCCACCCATATCATGTCGCCCAGCTTGCGGGTTTTGAGCCCGTGTATGCCCATCACGCCGGGAGTGGACAATAAATGGCCGCGGATGCGGGCTTCGGTTTCGCCGTCGACCGCCGAGTCCATCAAGACATTGAACGAAGCGAGGAAGAACTTCCATCCCATGCGCACGATCATCAGGCCGACCACCAGCGCCGCCAGCGGGTCGGCAAGATGGAAGCCGACGAGATTGCCGATTATGCCCAGCGCCACGACGAATGACGAGGCGGCGTCCGAACGGGCGTGCCAGGCATTGGCGACCAGCATGGACGAGCGCACGCGCTCGGCGACATGCAGCAGATAGCGGAAGAGCAGTTCCTTGGCCACGAGCGCGAGCACGGCGGCGAACAAGGCCGCGCGGTGCACTTCCGGAATGGCTGCGGGATTCTGAAGCTTGGTGAAGCTGCTCCATAGCATGCCCAGGCCGACCGCCAGCAGCAGCGCGCCGATGATCAGCGACGCGGCGGTTTCGAAGCGCCGGTGGCCGTAGGGATGGTCGGCGTCGGGCGCTTTGCGGCTGTGCTTATTGGCGAACAGGACGACACCGTCGGAAACCAGGTCGGACAAGGAATGGATGGCGTCGGCGACCAGCGCCTGCGAATGGGCAAACAGCCCTATGAACAACTGTATCGCCGTCAATAAAATGTTGACGGCGACACTGACCATGGTGCTGCGGTAGGCCGCCTGCTGGCGCCCGCCGGGGGAGGGAATGCCGTAGTCCTGCGGTCCGTCCATGGCGGGCGGCTAGCCGATGCGCATGCCTGGCCGGGCGCCCGGCCAGGGTTCCAGGACATAGAGGCCCGGATCCACGCTGGCGTCGTTGTGGCTGGCGGATAGCACCATGCCTTCGGATACGCCGAAACGCATTTTGCGCGGGGCCAGGTTGGCGACCAGCACAGTGAGCTTGCCGACGAGGTCGGCGGGCTTGTAGCTGGATTTGATGCCGGAAAACACCTGGCGGTGGCGTCCTTCGTCCAGATCCAGGATCAGCCGCAGCAATTTGTCGGAGCCCTCCACTTCTTCGCAGGCGACGATGCGGGCGATGCGCAAGTCCACCTTGGCGAAGTCCTTGATGTCTATGGTTTCGGCAATGGGGCAGCCGCCGGGCGCGGGCGGGACTTCGGCGGGCGGCTCGAACAGCTCGTCCAGCATTTTGGGATCCACGCGCTGCATCAGGTGCTTGAAAGGCGCTACCTCGGTCGGCAGCCGGGCGGCATCGGCCCACATATAGCCTTGCGCTGCGCCGAACAGTTCCTGCGCCACACGGGCCGCCAGGGCGGGCAGGACCGGCGCGAGCATGACGGACAGGGCCTTGAAGCCCGCCAAAGCGCGCGAGCAGACATTCTGCAGCGCCGCCTTTTGTTCTTCGCCGGCGCTGGCTATGCCTTTGGCCATTACCCAGGGCTGGGCCGCGTCGAAAGCCTGGTTGATGTGGTCGGCATGGGCCATGATGCCGCGGATGGCGCGGCCGTATTCGCGCAGTTCGAAGTCGGCGCGCACTTTTTCAGCCACTTGCGCAAGCTGCTCTTGCAAGGCCTCGGTATCTCCCAGGTAGGCGAGCTTGCCGTCGAAGTGCTTGCTGATGAAATTGGCCGCGCGGCTGGCGATGTTGACGTATTTGCCGATAAGGTCGCTGTTGACGCGCGCGATGAAGTCCTCGGGGTTGAAATCCAGATCTTCGACATGGGAATTCAGCTTGGCGGCGATGTAATAGCGCAGCCATTCGGCATTCATGCCGATCTCCAGATAGCGCAGCGGCGAGATGCCGGTGCCGCGGCTCTTGGACATTTTTTCGCCGCTGACCGTGATGAAGCCATGCACGTGGAGGGCGTCCGGCGTCTTGCGGCCCGAGAATTTCAGCATCGCAGGCCAGAACAGCGCATGGAAGTACACGATGTCCTTGCCGATGAAGTGCACCTGCTCGGTGCTGCCGCCGGGCGCCAGCAGGGCGTCGAAATCCATGCCTTGCTTGTCGCAATAGGCCTTCAGGGAGGCCAGATAGCCGACCGGGGCGTCCAGCCATACATAAAAGTATTTGCCGGGCGCATCGGGAATGGGGATGCCGAAGTAGGGTTCGTCGCGGGAAATGTCCCAGTCGGCTAGATTGGCTTCCCCGCCGTCGGCGCCGGCGCCCAGCCATTCGCGCGTCTTGGCGAGAACTTCCGGCTGCAGGCGCTTGGCGCCGCTGGCATTGCTGCCGGTGGTCCATTCCTGAAGGAATTCCACGCAGCGCGGGTCCGACAGCTTGAAGAAGAAGTGCTCGGACGATTTCAGCACCGGCCTGGCCTTGGTCAGCGTCGAATAGGGTTCGATGAGCTCGGTCGGTGAATAAACGGCGCCACAGGACTCGCAGGAATCGCCGTACTGGTCCTTGGCGTGGCAGCGCGGGCACTCGCCCTTGATATAGCGGTCGGGCAGGAACATGCCTTTGACCGGATCATAGAACTGCTCAATGGTCCGCGTTTCGATGAAACCCGCCGCCTTCAGACGGCGGTAGATATCCTGGGACAGCGCCACGTTCTCGGCGGAGTCCGTGGAATGCCAGTGGTCGAAAGCGATGTGGAAGCCATTCAAATATTGCGGGCGCTCGCTCGCGTAGCGCGCGACCAGCGCCTGCGGAGTGATGCCCTCGCTTTCGGCCTTGAGCATGATGGGCGCGCCGTGGGCGTCGTCCGCGCCGACGAAATGCACCGTATGCCCCGACATGCGCATGGACCTGACCCAGATGTCGGCCTGGATGTATTCCATGATATGGCCGATGTGGAAGGATCCGTTGGCATAAGGCAAGGCGGTGGTGACAAAAATCGTGCGCGACATGTGCTTGAATGGGAAAAGTTGGAACACGGGCCGCCCCGCGGCGGGCAATCCACGATTTTAGGGCTTTCCTGGGCGTCGTGCAGGAAGGCTGATGGAGTGGGGGCCCGCCAGTGCCGGAAGGCGGCCGTCAGGGTAACCGGGCCTTGGCGGCCGCGGCACTGCAGCCGGGCGGCGCGGCGAGCATCCACATCCGGCGCGCCGCCGGTGTGGATTCGTGATGAATTGTTAAGTTTGGTGTATCGCCCCGCCCGGGCGGCGGGCGCCTGCGTATGATACGCGGCACAGGCCTTAGGGGATTTCCCGCATTTCTATATCCGTTACATCCTTGTTGCGAAAAATGTTTTTTTCGGCCGAGGGACGGCGGCGTTCTTCCCAATAAGCTTTTACGCCGAAAGGACGCCCTTTGATGCGCGCCACGACATAAAGAATGGCGACCGCGATGGCGGTGGAAATCATGAAAATGAACGCCATCGCCATGCCGCAAAGGGCAAGAATCAGGAAAATGACGCCGCGGATAATTTGATTAAATGTATTCATCGTACTTTGTAGACCCCGTGGGGGTAAAAAAATTCCCTCAATCCGCTATTCTTGAGGCTTGAGCGTGAAAATTTTCAAGTAAGGCCACTGACATGAGCGTAACCGCCGAGCAAATCCTGGGGGCGTTGTCCCAAGTAACCGACCCCAACACCAAGAAAAAGCTTGCCGTAACGGCCAAGGACTGCGAAATCAAGCTGAACGGAAGGGATGTAGATATCACTGTACCTGTGGGCTATCCTTTGCACAATGGGGAGCCTGAATTACGGAAACGTATTGAAACCGCTCTGGACGCCTTGGGCCTGGCCGTGAAATCGCTGCGCCTGGATACGCGCATCGCCAGCCATGCCGTGCAGCCGGGCCTGAAACCCATGCCCAACATACGCAATATCGTCGCCGTGGCCTCCGGCAAGGGCGGGGTGGGCAAGAGCACCACGGCGGTCAATCTCGCTTTGGGCCTCAGCGTCCAGGGCGCGCGCGTCGGCCTGCTGGACGCCGACATCTACGGGCCCAGCGTGCCCATCATGCTGGGTCTGTCCGGCAAACCCAAAAGCCTGGACGGCAAGTCCATGGAGCCCTTGGTGGGGCATGGCCTGCAGGCCAATTCCATCGGCTTTCTCATCGACCAGGACGCGCCCGCGATCTGGCGTGGGCCCATGGTGACGCAGGCGCTGGTGCAGTTGCTGAACCAGACCAACTGGAATGACCTGGATTACCTGATCGTCGACATGCCTCCCGGCACGGGCGACATCGCCCTGACGCTGGCGCAGAAGGTGCCGCTGACGGGCGCCATCATTGTGACGACGCCGCAGGATCTGGCCCTGGCCGATGCGCGCAAGGGCCTGCGCATGTTCGAAAAAGTCAACGTGCCCGTCCTGGGCATCGTGGAAAACATGTCGGTGCACATCTGCACGAACTGCGGCCACGCCGAGCCGATTTTCGGCGAGCATGGGGGGCGCAACATGGCGGCTGAATTCAACCTGCCCTGGCTGGGCGCGCTGCCGCTGCAGCTCAGCATCCGCGAACGCACCGATTCGGGCCACCCCACCGTCATCTCCGAGCCTAACAGCCAGGCGGCCCAGACTTATCTGGACATCGCGCGGCGCATCGCCGTCAATGTGGCGTCGCTGCCGCGCGATACGGCCGCCAAGATGCCCACCGTCGTGGCGCGCAAGGTTTAAATTGACAGGCCCGAGCTCGATGCGCGGGGGCGCCGTATGCTTCGTGCTGGCTTGGGGCATGGCGCTGGACGCCTGGGCGGCTCGGCCCGAGGTCATCATCGACCCGGGCGGTGTGCCGCCGGCCGCGCTGCAGGCCATCAATGGCGCGGTCGAGGCCATTACCCGGCTGGCCGAGGACCAGGACGGCGGCGAGGTCTCGCGTTTGCGCCGCCGGGCCTATGATGCGACGGTTTCGGCGCTGGAAACCCAAGGCTACTATACGCCCAAGGTGACCCTGGAGGTCGGCGAAGATATCGGCGGGGAAACCTGGGACATCACCATTCGGCCGGGAGAATTGACCGCCGTGGACGATGTGTCCCTTAATTTCAAGGGCCAGATCGCGCAGCCTGAATTCACCGGACGTGTGCAGGCATTGAAGCAGGATTGGCCGCTGGACAAGGGCATGCCCTTCATCAACGAGTCCTGGCGTAACGCCAAGGCGGACCTGCTGGACAATGTCAGCCGCAAGGATTTCTATTTTGCGCGCCTGTCGAATACCCAGGCGACGGTGGACGCGGAAAACGCCAAGGCGGATCTGTTCGTGGAGGTCGATAGCGGGCCGCGCGTCAGGATGGGCGAGGTGACCCTGGTGGGCCTGAAACGTGTGCCCGCCAGCCTGATACATCGCTATGTGCAATACACGCCGGGCGACCCTTACGATCAGGATCTGCTGGACGAATGGCAGCAGGCGCTGCAGTCCACGGGTTTTTTCCGCGGGGCGTTCGTCACCTTGAACCGCGACGAATCGGCGCAGAAAGTGCTGCCCAATGGCGAGGTGGAGCTGCCGATGCGGGTGCAGGTGTCCGAAGCGCCGGCGCGGCGGGTGACGACATCCCTGGGCGTGGACAGCGACCATGGCTTGCGCGTCGAGGGCCTGTACCGGCAGAACGTGGTGTTCGGCCAGCCGGTGTGGGTGGAAACCGGCGCGGGCATAGACAAGGATCGCCAGCGCGCCTTTCTCGATGTCTATCTGCCGCCTACGCGCAGCGGCTACAAGGATAGCGTCGGCATCCTGTACGAGCATTCCGATATCGAAGGGCTGGACAATCGCAGGGTGGGGCTGGGTTGGAAGCGCCGCCAGGAACGCAAGGCGGCGGGCGACAGCCGGGTGGAATATGAAACCCAGTGGGGGCTGACCGCGGCGCACGACAAGACGCGCATCAGCGGGGCGCCCGGTTTCGAAGTGCCGACCCTGGTCGCCACCTGGCAGTGGCTGCGCCGCGATGTCGACAAAAAATACGACCCGCGCGAAGGCAATCTGGTGGACTTCGGGCTGGGGGCCGGCGTCACCCTGGACAAAGGCGAGCGCTTCTACCGCTCCAGCCTGCGCGCGCAGCAGTGGTGGCCCGTGGGGCGGCGCGATGTGTTCACGGTGCGAGGGGAAGTGGGCAAGGTATGGTCGAAGACGGACAGGCTGCCGCAGGACTTCGGCTACCGCACGGGCGGTGCGCGGTCCATACGCGGCTATCGCTACCAGAGCATAGGCCTGCACCGCGGCGACGCCGTCATCGGCGCGCCCGCCCTGGCGGTCGTCAGCGCGGAATACACTCATTACATCACCGAGCAACTGGGGATGAACTTCTTCGTTGACGCGGGCGATGCGGCCGAGTCCTTCGGCGGCATGGACATCCGGCTGGGCTATGGCGTGGGCCTTGCGGTGCGCACACCCGCGGGCCCGTTCTATGTGGACCTGGCTTATGGCCAGCGCGACAAGCGCCTGCGCCTGCACTTTTCTTTGGGTATTGCGTTTTGAGCATGGTATTGCGCTGGCTGCGCCGGATATTCATATGGGTCGGACCCATAGTGGTGCTGTTGTTGGCGGTAAGCTGCGGCTTTCTGTTCTGGGCTTTGGGCACGCAGGCGGGCACGCGCTGGGCGCTGGTGACGGCGGCCGGGCAATTGGACGGGCAGGTCAGCGGTATCAGGGGGACGATCTGGCGCGGCGTCAGCGTGGGGGAATTCTCCATGGCCATGCCGGGCGTTTCCATCGAGCTCAATGGGCTGCACCTGCAGGCGAATTGGCGGGAATTGCTGGATGCGCGCCTGCATGTCAACGATTTGTCGGCCGATAGCGTCCGGGTCAGCATCGAGGACCAGGAAAGCGGCGAAGAGGAAGAACCTTTCGAGATGCCGGCGCTGCCGGTCCGGGTCGCGCTCGATCGGCTGGCGGTGGGGCGACTGTGGATGGAGCACAATGGCGAGGCGCTGCCGGTCGATGTAAGGAATTTGTCCACGGCGGTTTACTTGCATGAAGCCGGCGGGCAGTTGGTGCTTCAGAGCCTGAACGTGGAGCATGAGCAGGCGAGGGCGGCTTTTTCGGGCGAGCTGGCGCTGGCCAGCTTGCGCGATCCCTGGCCGTTAGAGCTTCGATTGAGCACGCAGGCCAGCGGGACGACGGCCGATTCGCCCCTATGCGCCCGAAATTATCTTGCTACATTGCCGGCTGCCCGCCCCGCTTCCGCCAGGCGGGAGCCGGCGCAGCCGGACTCCCGGAAGCGGGCGCCCGGAGAAAAAGAGGCGCAGGGCAAGAACCAGCAGGCCGCTACAGAGCGGAAGAGCGCCGCAGAGCAAAAGGGCGCCCTGGAGCCCAAGAACGCCAATGGACAAAAGGACGTCCGGGAGTCCAAGGGCGGGGCCGTTGCAGCCGGGAAGCTGGACAGTGCAGTCGATGAGCCATTGGCGCAGCCCTGCACGCTGGACATGGAAACCCGGGTCAGCGGCGACCTGAACGCCTTGCGGGTCACCGTAAGAGGCGACGGCCAGGGCATGAGCGTGGACGCCGACGCCAACTTGACGCCGCGGGGAAGCCTGCCGTTGAAGGACATGGTGGCCGCCCTGCATCTGGCGGACGGCTCGTCGCTGGACGCCAAACTAGAATGGAAGATGGGAGGGGGGGCAGGCCATCCTGCGGCGGGCGATCCCGGGGCAGGCCATCCTGCGGCGGGCGCCCCTGCGCCAGGCGACACCGCGGCCGCCGACTCCGCGACAGGACCAACACGAGACCGCCTGACGGGAACGCTGCGCACGGAGCGGCTGAACCTGGGCCAATTGGTCGGCCCTTCCATACCCGACGCCGTGCTCAGCATGGCATCCGAATTCGATGTGCTGCTGGAGGACCGCAGCAGGCTGAGGTCCGCGCAGCTCGCGGTGGAATTCGCGGAAGGCTCGCGCTGGAATAAGCAGGCGCTCGCCGGCCGGCTGAAAGCCCATGTCGTCGACGGAAGCCTGTCGGCATCGACCGCCGCGTCTGTCTCTATTACTACCGATGCCGCCGCGAAGAGCGATGCAAAGGCCGGCGCCAAAGCGCAGGCAAAGGCGGATACAAAGAGCGATACAAGGACAGATGCGAAGAGCGACGCAAAGGCGGAAACAAGCGCCGGCGCGGATACCGTAAAACTCGTCGAACCCTCTGGAGCCGCAGCCGGCTCCACAGAGACCGAAGCGGCGCAGGAAAAGGAACGCGCCTTCGTCTGGCAAACGCTGCAACTCCTGGCGCTGGACATGGATTTGCGGCTGGGCAGGAACCATCTGCAAGCCCAGGGGTCCTTGGGCGCGGCGGACAGCGGCCTGAAGCTGGATTTGGCGGCGCCCGATCTGGCGGCATTCTGGCCGGGCTTGCCGGGCGGAGCGCAGTTGCAGGGCGATGTCGCCGGCACCCTCGCCAGCCACAAGGCGGACCTGAAAGCCGTCTATATGCAAGGCGATGGCAAGTCCACGGATATCGGAACAGCGCCAGTGCGGGCGCACGTCGTGCTGGATGGCGGCTGGGGGCGGGGCGGCGAAGCCGATAGCCTGGAAGGCTGGAGGGGAACGATCAAGTCCCTGGATGCGGACCATGCCGGCCTGGGAATTGCGACAGGGACGCCCATGTCCGCCAGCTTCATCCCCGGCGCGGCCGCGCCCGCATGGCAATGGCAGCTGGGCGCGGGGCAGCTCGACCTGGTCCTGGACTCGAATAAAATATTGACGCTGAATCATGGCATGTCGCGTGGCGGCGGCGGCCGATGGGAAACCCAGGGCGCCATCCGCGCCCTGACTGTGTCGCCGAAGCTGGTATCGAACCTGCGTAAAAAACTGGATCCCGCCTATAAAGAGGAAGCCGACAGGGGCGGCGTCAAGCTCAAGGCGGACCGGGGCGCCGATACGGCGGAGATCGTCCTGGCCCTGGACTGGAATCTGCGCTTCGCCGGGGCGCTGGAAGGGCAGGCGCGCATCAAGCGCGTGTCGGGCGATGTCATGGTGCCGGCCGAGCCCGCTTTCCCCCTGGGCCTGCAGGCGCTGAGGGTGGACATCAGCGCTAAACGCGCCGGCGATACGACCAGCCGCATCACGGCCGACCTGCGCGCGGCAACGGCGAAAATGGGCAGTCTGTCCGCCAGCGCCAGCACCTTGCTGCACGCCACGCCGGGCGGCGGGCTGGCGCTGGACCCGAAAGATGTGAAGACGGTGAAGCTGGACGCCGATATCGAGGACCTGGGCTGGACCAGCCTGTTCCTGGATGACTCCATGGAGCTGGGCGGCGCGGTCCAGGCCAAAATCCAATTGCAAAGCCGCCCCGACGGCAGTTGGGACAGCAGCGGCGCCATCGCGGGGCAGAAAATCCGCGTATTGCGCATCGACGACGGCGTGCGCCTGCTGGACGGGACCCTGGCGGCCCGCCTCGACGGCGAGCGCATCATCCTGGATCAGCTGTCTTTCCCCGCTTTGTTGAGAGTCACGCCCAAGGAATGGCGCACGGCGGAATGGGTGAGCACCAATCCGGACGCAAAGGGCGGCAGCCTGACCTTGCGCGGCGATTGGAACTTGTTCGAATCCCGGGGCGTGATAGACGTCGTCCTGAAACGCTACCCGATATTGCAGCGCTCGGACCGTTATGCCATGGTCACGGGCCAGCTGCGGCTGGCCGCCGAACTGCCGAAAATCGACATTACCGGCTCGATCACCGCGGACGCGGGCTGGTTCGACCTGGATATGCTGGGCGGCATTCCCACCGTGGACAGCGACGTGGTGGTGCTGCGGCCCGGGGAAAAGCGGAAGGAGGTCAGCGCGCCCATGGATGTTTCCATGGACTTGCAGGTGGACCTCGGCCCGCGTTTCTACCTGACCGGCTACGGCGTCAACTCGGGCCTGGTCGGCAACCTGCGGATCACCATGGTGGATGGCAGGCTGACCGGCATGGGGGCGCTGCGCACGCGCGGCGGAGCGATCGAGGCTTATGGGCAGCGCCTGCAACTGCGGCGCGGCACCATTACTTTCCAGGGCGATATCGCCAGTCCCGTCCTGGATATCGAGGCATTGCGCACGGGGCTGGCGGTCGAAGCCGGCGTGAGGGTGGCGGGCACGGCCAAGCGGCCGCGCATAGACCTGGTTTCCTACCCGGCGGTCAGCGAAATCGAAAAGCTGTCATGGCTGCTGCTGGGCCATGGTCCGAACGACTCGGGCGGCGACGTGGCCCTGCTGTTTTCAGTGGGCACCTCCTTCCTGGGGGACGGCGAGCCCTTCTACCGCAAATTCGGCATCGACGAGGTCAGCATGCGTTCGGGCGACCTCGGTTCCGTGGGCAGCATTCTGCCGGCGGAAAGCGTGGTCAGCGGCCTGGATAGCGGCACCAGCGATATCGAGCGGCGCTTCGTCACGGCCAGCAAGGCGCTTTCGAAGGGCTTCACCGTCAGCATCCAGCAGGCGCTGGCTGAAACCGGGACGGTGGGCAGAATCAGCTACCGGCTGGCGCGCGGGCTCACGGCCGAATTGAGCGCCGGCACCGTGAATGGCCTGGCCTTGATTTATCGCTGGTTTTCCAGGGAGTGAGCACTCGGCCGCGGGGATGCCGCCGCCACCGCGGCGGCTTGCGGCGCGGCGCGGGCGCTACGGACGCCGGGGATTTGAGCATGCAAATCAGCCAAACGGGACACCATGCCGGCCACAAGGGATAAAATACGCGGCTATTGTCATGGGGGTAAGGGGTTATGAGCATTAAAAGCGACCGCTGGATCCGGCGCGCAGCCGCGGACGGCATGATAGAGCCGTTCGAGCCGGGGCAGGTGCGATCGGTGAACGGCAATCGCATCGTCAGCTACGGCACCAGCAGCTACGGCTACGACGTGCGCTGCGCCAACGAGTTCAAGATATTCACCAATATCAATTCGACCATCGTCGACCCCAAGGCCTTCGACGAGAAATCCTTCGTGGATTTCCATGGCGACGTCTGCATCATCCCGCCCAATTCCTTCGCCCTGGCGCGCACGGTCGAGTACTTCCGCAT
>DJWC01000053.1:7159-12346 GCA_002441445.1 Pusillimonas sp. UBA6240 | reverse complement strand
GCCGGATTTGTCGGCCTCGATCTCGTTGAGCAGCTTCATGGCTTCGATGATGCACAGCGGCTCGCCTTCCTTGACGGCCTGCCCCACCTCGACAAACGGCGCGGCGCCCGGGTTCGGCGCGCGGTAAAAAGTGCCTACCATGGGCGCTTTGACGATATGGCCGTCGGGTACCGCCGGCGCCGCGGCGGGAGCCGGCGCGGATTCGGCCGCGGCCGCCGGAGCGGCCGGCGCCGGCGCCGCGCCCATGGCGTAGGGCGCCGGTTGCACCGCCTGCGAGAACTTGACGATTCGGACCTTGCCCTCGCCCTCGGTGATTTCAAGTTCGGCGATGCCCGAATCAGCAACGAGATCGATTAAGGTTTTCAGTTTTCTAAGATCCATACCACTTCCCGTGACATCGCCCCGCTGCCGTTTCAGGAGGCGCATGTGAATGATTAAAGTAAAGAAATATTCCCAGTTCCCTAACTGGACAAAGCATAACGCATGGCGGCCTCGTACCCGAATGGCCCCAGGCCCGCGATCACGCCGACAGCCTTGTCGGCAAGATAGGAGTGATGGCGGAAGCCTTCACGCTTATGCACGTTGGACAAATGCACTTCGACAAAAGGGACATCCACGGCGGCCAGAGCGTCCCGCAACGCGATGCTGGTATGGGTGTAGGCCGCGGCGTTGATGATGATGAAATCGACCTGTTCTTTGCGCACCGCCTGGATCCGGTCAACGAGTTCGCCTTCGTGGTTGCTTTGGAACGCGCTGCAGCGCGCGCCGCTTTCCGATGCCAGATGCTGCAGGCGCTGATTGATGTCCGCCAAAGTATGCCGCCCGTAGACTTCTGGCTCGCGGGTGCCGAGCAGGTTGAGGTTGGGGCCGTGCAAAACCAGGATGTGCTGCGCCATTACGCAAAAATTTTGTGAAGACAGACCGCCTTTTTACGCTAAAAAGTGGTATTTGTCCATTAAAGCCATGCCATCGCGGGTTTGGCCGGCCGCCGTTTCAATCCTGTACAGCCCCCCGCCCGACGCCGGCCCGCCTCAAATCAGGCCGGAAATGATGCGCTCGAGCTTCGAGGGTTCGACCTGGCCCAATATGCGTTCGGCAATCCGCCCCTGCGCGTCGAATACGACCGTGAAAGGCAGGCCGCCCTGCTTGTTGCCCAGGTCGCGCATCAGCTTGATCCCGCCGTGGCCGGCCAGCAGCAAAGGGTAGGAGACTTTCACTTTTTCGCCGAACTTGCGCACATTCACGGCGGTATCGACGGCCAGGCCCACAAAATGCGCAGCCGTATATTTCTGGTGCAGCACTTCGAGGTCGGGCATTTCCTTGACGCAGGGCGGGCACCAAGTCGCCCAGAAATTGAGCACCAGCGGCTTGCCCAGGTAGCTGTCCAGGGCGACCTGGGTATCGCTGAGATCCGCGAAAGAATGCGCATAGAAAGGGTCGGGCGGCAAAGCCGCGGCGCGCGGCGCGAGCGGCGCGCCGCCCAGCGCCAGCGCGCCCGAAACGCCTGTCCAGCGTAAAAAATCTCGCCTTTTCATGTGTTTGTCCGATAATGCAATTGGCAATTCATCATAGCACCCGCCGGTTTTCCACGGGTACCGCGGCGCGAATCACTACAACTACAATAGACGCCGGAGGAAATAAATGCATATTCACATATTGGGCATCTGCGGCACATTCATGGGCGGGCTCGCGCTCATAGCGCGCTCGGCCGGCCATACTGTTACAGGCTGCGACGCCGGCGTCTATCCCCCCATGAGCACGCAGCTCGAGGAGCAGGGCATCCGGCTGATAGAGGGTTTCGGCGCGGACCAGCTCGCGCTGAAGCCCGACCTTTTCATCGTGGGCAATGTCGTCAGCCGCGGCAACCCGCTGATGGAAGCCATACTGGACCAAGGCCTGGCCTATACGTCCGGGCCCCAATGGCTGGGCCAGCACGTGCTGCAA
The DNA here is from genome assembly GCA_002441445.1 of Pusillimonas sp. UBA6240. Classification (GTDB taxonomy): domain Bacteria; phylum Pseudomonadota; class Gammaproteobacteria; order Burkholderiales; family Burkholderiaceae_B; genus UBA6240. The sequence goes on along the minus strand of DJWC01000053.1, from coordinate 10,402 downwards.
GGGCAGCATGTCCTGGCGGTCGCAGGCACCCACGGCAAGACGACGACCAGTTCCATGCTCGCTTGGATTCTCGAATATGCCGGGCGCCGTCCCAACTTCCTGATCGGCGGCATCGCCAGCGACCTGAAGGTATCCGCCCGCCATCAGCCGGGCCGCGGCCCGTTCGTCATCGAAGCCGACGAGTACGACACGGCATTCTTCGACAAACGCTCGAAATTCGTGCACTATCGGCCGCGCACGGCCGTGCTCAACAACCTGGAATTCGATCATGCGGATATCTTCCCGGACCTGGCCGCCATCGAGACCCAGTTCCACCACCTGGTGCGCAGCATACCTTCCAATGGCCTGATCATCCGGCCGGCGGACAGCGATGCGCTCGACCGCGTCCTGGACCGCGGCTGCTGGACGCCCGTGCAAACCTTCGGTCCGGCAGGCGGCGCCGCCTCGGATGGACGCTCGCCAAGTCATTGGCAAGCCAGCGCGGACGCGCATGCCTGCCATTTCGATGTCTTGCGCGGCGGCAAGCCGGTGGGCGCCATACGCTGGGGCCTGACGGGCGCGCACAATCGCATGAATGCGCTGGCCGCCCTGGCGGCCGCCGAGCATGCCGGCGTGGCGGCCGAAACCGGCGCGGAAGCGCTTTCCAGTTTCCAGGGCGTGAAGCGCCGCATGGAATTGCGCGGCAGCGTGCGCCAGGTCGACGTATACGACGACTTCGCCCATCATCCCACCGCCATCGCCACCACCCTGGCGGGCTTGCGCAAGCAGGTGGGCCGGGGCCGCATTCTCGCCGTGCTCGAACCGCGCTCCAACACCATGAAACTGGGCACCATGGCGGCCCGCCTGCCGGAGGCGCTAAAGGAATCCGACCTGGTATTCTGCTATGGCGAGGCCCAGGGCAAACATGCCCTCGGCTGGGACCCCGCGCAAGTCCTGGCGTCCCTGGGCGAGCGCGCCGGCGCCTATAGCGACCTGGACGCCCTGATAGGCGCGATCTGCAAGGCCGCGCGCCCCGGCGACTCCATCCTGGTCATGAGCAACGGCGGTTTCGGCGGCATACATCAAAAGCTGCTGGATCGCCTGTAGCGCCAGTCACTATCCGCGCATCGACCACCACGGGCTTTCTCCATGATCCTCTACCTGCACGGCTTCCGCTCATCTCCGCAATCCTGCAAGGCCACGCTGCTGGCGCAAGCCATGCGCGAGCGCGGCCTGGCCGATCAGTGGCTGTGCCCGCACCTGCCCGCCAGCCCCAAGCGCGCTATCGAGCTGGCCCACCAGCTAATAGAACAGGCGCGCGACACGCAAGGCCTGGACCCGGCGTCCGAGCTGGTCGTCATGGGTTCCTCGCTGGGCGGCTATTACGCCACCTGCCTGGCGGAACGCTGGCAGTGCCGCGCGGTCGTGCTCAACCCGGTGGTCCATGCGGCGCGCGACCTGGCCACGCAGGTCGGCGACCACACCATGTACCATTCCGACGGCCCTTTTACCTTTCTGCCCGAATACGTGGACGAACTGGCGCAAATGGCGGTGGGGCGGCCATCCCATCCCGAACGCTATTACCTGCTGGCCGCCAAGGGAGACGAAGTGCTGGACTGGCGCGAAATGGCCGACTGGTATGCCGGCAGCCAGGGCCGTATCCTGGAAGGCGGCGACCATGGGCTGACCGGGTTCGAACAGTGGCTGCCCGAAGTACTGGATTTCGCGCTGTCCCCGGGCAAAGCGCAGCCGCCTCAATAATCTTGCAATCTTCGCGCAGGCATGCGCACTATGGATATCTATGTACGTTCTTTACGAAGACAGCGGAAACTTCAAGGCGGAAAAGATTTTTTCGCAAAGCGACTCCACCATGCAGGTGGAATCCGAATCCGGCAAGCGCAGCAAAATAAAGAACGCCAGCGTCCTGTTCAGTTTTGAACAGCCGGCGCCGGCTGCACTGCTGGAGCAGGCCCACGCCTTGGCCGCCACGCTGGAAATCGACTTCCTGTGGGAATGCGCTCCCCAGGAAGAATTCGACGCCGCCGCTTTCGCCCAGGATTATTTCGGCCATGTTCCCAGCGCGGTTGAAAAGGCGGCGCTGATCTTCGCCTTGAACAGCGCCCCCGCTTATTTCCATAGGCGCGGCAAGGGGCGCTACAAGCCGGCGCCTCCGGATATTCTGGCGGCCGCGCTGGCCGCCATCGAAAAAAAGCAGAAGCAGGCGGCGCAGCAGCAGGAATGGGTGGACCAGATGGCTTCCGGCAAGCTGCCGCCCGAAATCGCCGAGATCGCCGACACCCTGCTGACCCGCCCCGACAAGAACTCGCCGCAATGGAAGGCGTTCAACGCCGCGGTCGAGCAGCTCAATACCAGCCCCGAAAAGCTGCTGCTGTCGCTGGGNNCTGCACCAGCACCGCTTCCTGTCCACCCACTTTCCCAAGGGCACGCGTTTCCCCCACATGGATGCCATCGCCGCGGGCGCGGACCTGCCTTTGGCCGAGGTCACCGCCTATTCGGTGGACGACAGCAGCACCGTGGAAGTGGACGACGCGCTCTCGGTCACCATGCTGGGCGGGGACGTGGCCGTCATCGGCGTCCATATCGCGGCGCCCGGCCTGGCGGTGACCCGGGGCAGCGAACTGGACAAGCTCGCCCGCAGCCGCATGTCCACCGTCTATATTCCGGGCTTGAAGATTCCCATGCTGTCCAGCGAAGTGATCAGCGCCTTTTCCCTGGATGCGGGCCAGCCGCGGCCGGCCTTATCGCTGTANNCGGCGAACTGATTTCATCGGAAACCCGCATCGAACGCGTGCAAGTCAGGGAAAATCTGCGCCACGACATACTGGACCCGCAAATCAGCGCGGAAGCCCTGGATGATCCGCAAGCGCAGCTGCCTTACGGCGATTGGCTGCGCCCCTTGTGGCGCTTCTCCCGCCATCTGTCGGCTCAGCGCGATGCCGTGCGCGGCAAGCCCGAAAATAATAACCGCGTCGAATATTCGTTCATACTGCATGGCCCCTATGACGACCCGGAATCCCGGGTCCAACTGGTCCCCCGCCGCCGCAACGCGCCGCTGGACCTGCTGGTGGCCGAATACATGATACTGGCCAACAACCTGTGGGGCGGCCTGCTGGCGCAACACGGCGTGCCCGGCATCTATCGCTCGCAGCAGGCCGGGAAGGTGCGCATGTCCACGCATGCCCTGCCCCATGAAGCCATAGGCGTGCCGCAATACGCATGGTGCACTTCGCCGTTGCGGCGCTA
>DJWC01000053.1:0-7152 GCA_002441445.1 Pusillimonas sp. UBA6240 | reverse complement strand
CCTGCGCTGGCTGCAGCAGCAGGGCTTGCGCACCGTCCAGGCCAGTGTGCTGCGCGACGACCTGGTGCGCCTGGATTGCGCCCCGCTCGTCATCCGCGTGCCCGCCTTGCCTCAACTCGAGCGCGGCCAGGTGGTGACTCTGGATATACTGGGCTTCGACGAACTCGCCCTGGAACTGGATTGCCGGCTGCGCGAGGCCGCGGCGGCTTGAACCCTTCCCCAGGGCCTGTTAACGCTAAAAGGACATGTCGACACGCTACTCACTGTCGAGACTGCAGCCGCCGCGCAATGACTATTTGTATATAGCGCTGGTTCTGTCGCTGGCGCTGCATGCCGCCCTGCTGGCGCTGCGCTTCGCCGATGCGCCCGCGCCCGCTCCGCGCATGCGCGCCCTGGAAGTGACGCTGGTGAACGCGCGCAGCCCGGCGGCGCCCGTCCAGCCGGAGGCGCTCGCCCAGGCCTCCCTGGACGGGGGCGGCGCGGCGGCGACGGGACAAGCCTCGTCCCCCTTGCCCCGCACGGTATCCGAATCGGCCGACGAAATCGTACTGGCCGCGCTGCGCAAGCGCCAGGAAGAGCTGGAAGCCGAACAGCTGCGCCTCTATACGCAGCTGTTTTCCACGCATGGCGCCCCGCCCGAGCGCAAACAGCCGGATCTGTTCGAGCAGTCCAACGACCCGGGCGCGGATGCCCGCCACCAGGAAAGCCTGCTGCTCAATGCGCAGATCAGCGCATTGAAGGAACGCGTCGAACGCTACAACGCCCAACCCCGCAGGCAATTCACAGGGCCGTCGACGCGCGCCGTCGATTATGCGGAATATGTGGAGGCCTGGCGCCAGAAAATCGAGCTGCTGGGCACCGAGCACTACCCCGCCGAAGCGCGCGGCAAAGTGTACGGCAGCCTGCAGCTTACGGTTTATATACGCAAGGACGGTTCGCTGGAGCGCATCGAAATAGACCGCCCATCGAGCCATGCCATATTGAATCTGGCGGCCTCGCGCATCGTGCAGCTGGCGGCCCCCTTCGCTCCGCTGCCGCCGTCCATGGCGGCCCATACCGACGTGCTGGCCATCACCAGGACATGGAACTTCGTCAACCAGAAACTGGAAACCCATTCCCCGTGACTTCCCCGACTTCTTTCAAGCGCTATGGCGTCGTAGGCCATCCCATCGAACATAGCCGGTCTCCCTTCATCCATGCCGAGTTCGCGCGGCAGACAGGCATAGCTCTGCGCTATGAAAAAATCCTGGCGCCGCTGGACGGCTTCGAGGGCGTGGTCGAACGCTTCTTCGCCGGCGGAGGCGCGGGGCTGAACGTCACCGTGCCTTTCAAGGAAGAGGCATGGAGGCTGGCCCGCCAAGACCTCAGCCCGCGCGCCCGCATGGCCGGGGCGGTGAATACGCTGTGGATGCACGAAGGACGGCTGCATGGCTGCAACACCGACGGCATCGGCCTGCTGCGCGACCTGGAAAGGCTAGGGTACGCGCCCGCCGGCAAACGCATCCTGCTGGTCGGCGCGGGCGGCGCCGCGAAAGGGGTCGTGTTTCCCTTGATGGAGGCTGGCTGCGCCATGCTGCGCATCGTCAACCGCACATCCGAGCGAGCGCGGGACCTGCGCGCACAGATGCTGGGCCATATGCCGGAACTCGAGCCGCGCCTGCACGCGGGCGGCCTGGATGACGCGGGCGGCCCGTGGGACATCGTTGTGAACGCCACATCCAGCAGCCTGGGCTCGACCCCGCCGCAACTGCCCGCCGGGCTATATGCGCCGCAGGCCTTGGCCTACGACATGGTCTATGGCGCCGAGCCCACGCCCTTCATGCGCCAGGCCGAAGCGATGGGCGCAGCCCGGACCGCCGACGGGCTGGGCATGCTCGTAGGCCAGGCCGCGGCCAGCTTCGCCATCTGGCATGGCGTCATGCCGGAGATGGAAAGCGTGTTGCGCCAGTTGCGGCAAAGTCTGGCTTAGGGCCAGCCAAGCTTGACAGGCGCCTCCATGCCCGGCGGAAGAAAACTCAACAAAACCAAGGTATTCGCGGTGGCCGTGCTGGCAGGGCTGGCCGCATTGCTGCTGTACCAGTTCGGCCTGTTCATCCTGGTGCTGTGGCTGAGCGTGCGCAATCCCGGCAGCAGCGCCTTCATGGACGCCACGCTGGCCACCTTGCGCGTCAGCGACCCGCAGGCGAGCCTGAAGTACCAATGGGTGCCTTACGACCGGATCAGCCAGAACCTGAAGCGCGCCGTGGTGGCGTCCGAAGACGCCAACTTCACCGACCATGAAGGCGTGGAATGGGACGCCATACGCAAGGCATGGGAATACAACAAGAAGCAGGCCGAACGCGGCAAAAGCAAGATGCGCGGCGGCTCCACCATCACCCAGCAATTGGCCAAAAACCTGTTTCTGTCGGGCTCGCGCTCTTACTGGCGCAAAGGCCAGGAATTGATACTGACCTACATGATAGAGTTTGTCATGAGCAAGGAACGCATACTCGAACTCTATTTGAACGTGGCGCAATGGGGCCGCGATGTCTTCGGCGCCGAGGCCGCCGCGCAGCACTACTACCGCGGCAGCGCCGCGCGGCTCACCCAGTACCAGGCGGCGACGCTGGCCGCCATGCTGCCCAATCCGGCCTACTACGACAGCCACCGCAACACGCGCTACCTGCGCTCGCGCGCCGCCACCATACAGAAGCGCATGGGCATGGTGGACATCCCAAAATGATCCCGCTGACCCGGTCCGGTCCGCTTCTGCAAATGTTAAGCTTGTGCCTTTACCACGCTTCAGCCGCTGCTCCAGCCTTCAATGCGCACCGCACGCCGTTACCTCGCCCGTGAAATCTATCGCTCCAGCGCCGTCGTCCTGGTGGCGCTGGTCGGCCTGTTCACGTTTTTCGCCCTGATCGAAGACCTGGACAACGTGGGCACCAAGTTCACGCTGCTCAATCTCTTTTACATGCAGGCCTTGGCGCTGCCCACCCGCCTGTACGAGCTTTTGCCCATAGGCTTGCTGATAGGCGCCATTCTGGCTCTGGCCGGCCTGGCCCAGCGCAACGAATTGGTGATATTGCGGGTCTCGGGCGTCAGCGGCATCAAACTGCTGTCCATGCTATGGACCGTCACCATACCGCTGGTGGTCGGCGCCTTCGTGCTGTCGGAAGTCATTACGCCCGCGGCTGAAATCAAGGCGAGCGAGGTCAGCCTCACCCTGCTGGGCAAGGCGGGCGGCGGCAGGCTGAACAGCGGCTATTGGTTCAAGGAAGCCGCGCCCGACGGCGGCACCCGCATCATCAACATATCCCAGCTCAAATCCAGCGGCGGGGTCGGCGACATCACGCTCTACGAATTCAACCAAGGCCAGGAACTGGCCTCGCTTTCCAAGGCGAAGGACGGTCATTTCACCTCGGGCACCCTAGTGCTGGAAGACGTGACCGAAACCGCCATCGCGGCTCAATCGGTATCGGCGCTGGCCAATGCCGCCAAGCCCGAAGCGCCGCTGACGCAGATACGCACGCTGCCCACGCGCGTGCTGGCCACCACCTTGACCCCGGAAAGGCTGATCGCCCGTATCCTGACGCCGGAGCGCATGTCCATGCTGGATCTGGTCGACTATATCGACTACCTGAAAAACAATCAGCTTCAAACCGAAAGGCAGGTCGTCGCCCTGTGGCGCAAGATGGCTTATCCCTTCACGCTGCTGGTCATGATCACCATCGCCGCGCCCATAGGCTTCATGCAGACGCGGCGCGGCGGCGTCGGCAGCAAGGTGTTCATCGGCATCCTGCTGGGCGTGGGCTTCTTCATGCTGAACCAGCTCGCGCTGAATGTCGGCATGCTCAGCAAATGGGCGCCTTGGGTCACCGCGCTCATCCCCAACCTGGGGGCCCTCGGCCTGGCGCTGGGGGCTTTGATCCTGATGGAAAACCAGCATAATGTGCGGCGCTTCAATAAGACGCGCTGGCCGTGGAGCAGGTCGGCGGCATGAAAAGCGGACGCAGCATATGGGTGATAGGCGACGTGCAAGGCTGTTGCCGGCCATTGCATGCCTTGCTGGAACACCCCGACATCGCGCGGGATGCGGATGCCCGCTACTGGTTCGCCGGCGATCTGGTCAACCGCGGCCCCGACTCGCTGGGCGCTCTGCGGACCGTGATGGCTTTGGGCGAGCGCGCCGTATCCGTGCTGGGCAACCATGACCTGCATTTGCTGGCCGTGGCCGCCGGCATCAAGAAAGCCGGCAAGTCCGACACTATCGCCGCCATACTCGACGCGCCCGATGCGCAGGAACTGATCGATTGGCTGCGGCATTGTCCGCTGGCGCATTACGATCAAGGGCATTTGCTGGTCCATGCCGGCGTGCTGCCGGCATGGACGCTGAAGAAAACCATGGAACTGGCGGCGGAAGTCGAAGAGGCCTTGCGCAGCCCCGACTGGAAGACTCTGCTGGACAGCATGTACGGCAACCAGCCCGCCTATTGGGAAGACGGCTTGCGCGGCGGCGAACGGCTGCGCGTCATCATCAATGCCCTGACCCGCATGCGCATGTGCGACCGCCGCGGCCGCATGGAATTTTCGCACAAGGGCGCGCCGGCGGAAGGCGGCGAGGCCGGGCTGCTGCCGTGGTTCGACTTGCCCGGGCGATCCCTCGGCCCAGTCACCGTGGTCTTCGGGCACTGGTCGACTCTGGGGCTAATGATACGGCCCGATGCCATTTGCCTGGATACCGGCTGCGTCTGGGGGCGCCAGTTGACCGCCTTGCGCCTGCACGATCACAACATGGTGCAGATTCCCTGCGCTCAGTATCAGATACCCCACGGCTGAGCCGCGTCCCGCATGCCGCGCCCCTGGGGCAAAGGCATGCAGCCCGCCGTCTTCGTGCAGTTCCTGGAATGCGGCTCAGCTGTGCTTTTCCACGACGGCCTGGCGTATTGCGTGATGAGCGTGAGCGGCGGTTTTGCCGCGCCCTTCTTCAGCGCAGCGCTGGCTGGCCATGGCGGGAAGAAACACCAGCTCCACCGCCACGCCGGTGGTTCCCAGCAAGCGCCAAAGGTTCTGCACCAGATTCTGTTCGCCGACGAAGGCCACGTAATCGCTGCGCCGGCCTTTGTGGAAAAACCGCAGCGCCACGGGCTGGATATCCACTTGGGCGCTGATGGCGGCCTCGAACAGGCTGGTGTGGAAAGGCGACACGTCGAAGCCGGGCGTGGTCGTGCCTTCGGGGAACAGCCCCACCGCCGCGCCCCGGCTGAACTGGGCTTTCATTTGATGGCCCACCTTTCTGATTGCATGCCTGTGGCCACGTTCGATGAATACCGTACCGGCGCCCGCCACCAGCCAGCCTATGATGGGCCAGGCCCGTATATCGCTTTTTGCTATGAAGGATGTCGGACGGACACTGTTCAGCACGAAGATGTCCACCCACGACACGTGGTTGGCCACCCAAAGAACGGCCCCCGCCTTGCGCGGTTCGCCCCGGACGCGGATATGCACCCCGCACACCTTCATGAGTCCGCGCGACCAGCGCCCGTTCATGGCGGCTCGCACATGCGGCGCAACCCATGGAAAAATCAATGTGACGCACAGCAGACCCCAACTGATGAACAAGGCGACGGCCACGCCGCGCACGGCGAAACGCAATAAGCTCAAGCTAGGCTCTCTTTGTGGTTTTTATGATTTACGACTGATCATGTCGGCATCCCATGCCGCGATGATGATACCTCAGGCCGCTCGAGCGCATCGAAATAACGCTGCAGGATGACGGCCGCCGCCATCGCGTCGTCCGGCGCATGCGTGCCCAGCATGCTTTGGGCCTCCATGCTGGATCCGCGCTCGTCCACCAGCACCACCTCGACGCCGAAGCGGCCGCGCAACTGGTTGGCGAAGCGCCGGCAGCGCAAGCTGGCGTATTGTTCCTGGCCGTCGGCGGCCAGCGGCAGGCCCACCACCACGGCATCCGGCTGCCACTCGGCCAGCAGGCCGGCGATTGCGGCGAAGCGCTGTTCCCGGGTGACCGGCAGCAGGATATCCAGCGGGCGCGCCTGCCGGGTCAGGGTATTGCCGATGGCGACGCCTATTTTTTTCGTGCCGTAGTCGAACGCCAGCAGGGTTTGCTCAGGCATGGCCCGCTTCGCCGGTCAGCATGGATGCGTCTATGCCCAATTGGGCCAGCGCAACGCTGTAACGCTCTTCGAACGGCGTGGTGAACAGGATATCGTTGGTCGAGGCTACGTTCAGCCAGGCGTTCTGGGCCATTTCGCTTTCGAGCTGGCCGGCGCCCCAGCCGGCATAGCCCAGGGTGATCAGCAATTGGGCCGGGCCTTTGCCCTGGGCCACGTCCTGCAATACGTCGCGCGAAGTCGTCAGGGCGATGTCGCCCAACTGTATGCTGGAATTGTAGCCGCCCACCGGCGCATGCAACACGAAGCCCCGGTCGGTTTGCACCGGGCCGCCAAAGAAAACCGGCGCATCCTGCACAGGGCCGATTTCCAGAGACAAGTCCAGGTCTATGCGCTTGAGCAGGTCGCCCACCGTAATGTCGGTGGGCCGATTGATGACCAGCCCCAGAGCGCCGTGCTCGGTGTGCTCGCAGATGTAAATCACCGTATTGGCGAGATTGCCGGCGACTTTGCCCGGCATGGCAAGCAAAAGCTGTTGGGACAAGTCGACGCTCATTTCCGAGCCGGAACGCTTGGCTGTGGTATTCATGACTCGCCCTCCTGAGATTTACGGGTGATACAACAGAAATCAATAGGCTTAAACCTCGATCAATTCAAAGTCTTCTTTGCGGGCGCCGCATTCGGGACACACCCAATTCGGCGGCACGTCTTCCCAGCGCGTACCGGGAGCTATGCCTTCTTCGGGAAGGCCCGCCTCTTCATCATAAATCCAACCGCATATTAAACACATCCATGTGCGCATGTTTTTATAACTCTCAGAAAATTACAAGCCCAAAACATGTTGAGTTCTGAACCGTTCTATTAGAATGGGGGTCAATGTTACTAAACCCAATAGCGATACCCTGGATATTACTCAAAAGATATCGCAACCACTGTGAACGGCAGCGCTGTGCAAGCAACAACCCCACCATTACTTCTTATTTTCGGCCCTTTCGACCCCAGCGGAGCAAGTAGCCTGCCTGCCGACGCGGTTACCTGC
>DJWC01000020.1:5962-6084 GCA_002441445.1 Pusillimonas sp. UBA6240 | reverse complement strand
GAAGCCGAGCGTGGGCTGGGTGTCGACCTCATCCTCGCCCGGAAATACCGGCGTGTTCTCGTTGATGAATTTACGCAGTTCCTGGCGCAAGACGTCGATGTTGGCCGAGCAGGCCCGCAACA
>DJWC01000020.1:0-5878 GCA_002441445.1 Pusillimonas sp. UBA6240 | reverse complement strand
CTTCGGAGATCACGCTTCCTCCATTGCATATCGGAGCGGACAAACAATTCGATATAAATCCTATTCTATGACTAAATCGACCTTGCGTATCAACATTAAATTAAATATAGCGGCGCGCTGCGCTTATACATCAGGTGCGGGCTCCATCACGCATTGCAAGGGATGCTGCCGCGCCTGCGCCATCCGTCGCACCATTTCCACGCGGGTCGCCGCGATATCGCGCGGGTACACGCCGCAGACCCCGCGCCCTTCATGATGCACTTTCAGCATGATGCGTGCCGCTTCGTCCTCGTTTTTGCCGAAGATGCGCTGCAGAACCACCACCACGAACTCCATAGGGGTGTAGTCGTCGTTCAGCAGCACGACCTGGTACATCGGTGGGGGTGCGAGCCTGGCCGCTTGCCTATCAAGAACCGTATCTGACTGGTTGCCGATTTGGGTAGACATACTAGTGGTTTCCATAGTTGACTATGGTAGGGAAAATTGCGCATTATCGTAATATTCTGAGTGCTTGGAAGTAGCTGCATGCCAGAATCCAGGGCTAAAGGGAACCCTTGTAGTCGAGTTTCAATTTAACACTATAGTCGAGAGGCAGTTCGCATGTCTGATTCAAACGCAACCTCCATGCCTGGGGATACGCAAAAGCTGACAGGTACCGTCAAGTGGTTCAATGATGCCAAAGGTTTCGGTTTTATTACTCCCGACAATGGGGGCGAAGACCTTTTCGCACACTTTTCTTCCATCCAGATGAACGGCTTCAAGACCCTCAAAGAAGGCCAGAAAGTCGCTTTTGAAATTGCGCAGGGACCCAAAGGCAAACAAGCACTCAATATCACCGCCGGCTGATTCCGGCATCGCGGGCTGCCATCCGGACGCCGCCTCACGTTTAATAACAATGCATAAATTTTACCGACCTACAGGGCCTTACAGCCCTGTTTTTTTTTCGGCCGGACAGCGGGAACGCCAGGCTGCAGGCGGCGGGGTCGGCGGCGGCGGGATGGCTGATGGAGGATTCGTCCGCTCCCCGGCCTCCGTCGGCAGCCGCGTCGCCGGTTCAAGGCGGGAACAGCCTCTTGGGCGGCGCCGCCGCGCCGGGGGCAAGCCTGGGGCTGGCGCCGCCGTTTGCGCCCTTATCGCCGCGTGGCTGGCCCTGGGAACGGCGCAGGCCCAGTCCATGCTGCTGCCCACGGCTGAAATCCTGGTCGGCCCGCAGAAGGTCCATGTCGAAGTGGCCGCCACCGAAGCCGCACGCACGCAGGGTTTGATGGGCCGGCCGTCCCTGCCGCCCAACCAAGGCATGCTGTTCGTCTTCGAAGCTCCCGGCTCGGTGTGCTTCTGGATGAAAAACACGCCGCTGCCGCTATCCATCGCCTTCATCGACGCCGCCGGCAAGATCATCAACATCGCCGACATGCAGCCCCATACCCTGGACAGCCACTGCCCGGCGGGACCTATGCTGTATGCGCTGGAAATGCAGCAGGGCTGGTTCCGCCAGCACCAGATCAAGGCCGGGGCGCTGGTCAAGGGCTTGCCCCGCCCCTGAAAGGGCATGGCCGGGCGCCGCCGGGAAAGGACGCGGTCGGCGGGTCGCCGACGCTCCTTCCTCGCCCCGCGCGGAATGGACGCTAACGCGCATCCGCTACTAAGAGGTCTATGGCTAAGCAGCGCGCCGAGCATCGCCCGGCGCCCGGGCCGCTAGACTTTTTCGAGAATGACGGCGATGCCCTGCCCCACCCCTATGCACATGGTGCACAGGGCGTAGCGGCCGCCCGCGCGATGCAACTGATTCACGGCAGTCAGGGCCAGGCGCGCACCGCTGGCGCCCAGGGGATGGCCCAGCGCGATGGCGCCCCCATTGGGGTTGACGCGCGGATCATCATCGCGCAAGCCCAGCAGACGCAAAACCGCCAGCCCCTGGGACGCGAAGGCTTCGTTCAGTTCGATGACGTCCATTTGATCCAGGCGCAGTCCCGCCAGCGCCAGGACTTTCTCCGTGGCGGGCGCGGGGCCTATGCCCATGATGCGCGGCTCCACCCCCGCCGTCGCCATGGCGACTATGCGCGCGCGCGGCGTCAGCCCGTGCTCGCGCGCCGCAGCTTCGGAGGCCACCAGCATGGCGGCCGCGCCGTCATTGACGCCGGAAGCGTTGCCGGCGGTGATGGTGCCGTCGGGGCGCACGATGGGCTTGAGGCGCGCCAGCGCGTCCAGGGAGGTCTCCCGCGGGTGCTCGTCGATGTCCACGACGATGGGGTCGCCCTTGCGCTGCGGGATGTGGACGGGCACTATCTCGGCCTCGAACACGCCTGATTTTTGCGCGGCGGCGGCCTTGGCCTGGCTGGCCAGGGCGAAGGCATCCTGGTCTTCCCGGCTGACCTTGAACTGGTCGGCGACGTTCTCGGCCGTTTCGGGCATGGAATCCACGCCGTATTGCGCCTTCAGCCGCTTATTGACGAAGCGCCAGCCTATGGTGGTGTCGTAAATGGCGGCATTGCGCGAAAACGCGCTCTCGGCCTTGCCCATGACGAAGGGCGCCCGGCTCATGCTTTCTACCCCGCCGGCCAGAATGAATTGCGCATCGCCCGAACGTATCGCCCGCGCGGCCGAACCCAGCGCATCCAGGCCGGAGCCGCAAAGGCGGTTGATGGTGGCGCCGGGGACCTGCGTCGGCAGGCCCGCCAGCAGGCCGGCCATGCGCGCCACATTGCGGTTGTCCTCTCCCGCCTGGTTGGCGCAGCCGAACAGCACGTCATCGAGCCTCTGCCAGGCCGCGCCGGCATTGCGCTCCATCAAGGCCTTGATGGGAATCGCCGCCAGATCATCGGCGCGCACCGGCGCGAGCGAGCCGCCATAGCGTCCAAAAGGGGTGCGAACGGCATCGCAGATAAATGCTTGTATCGTCATGATTCAATAAGGTCTGATGGTCAAAAAAGGAAATCCGGCGGCCGCGGCGCGCCTGGCGTGCGCTGGAGCGGCCAGAGCATGGACTGATCTTAGCCCACCCCTGCCCATTTCTACGCCTTCAGGCCCTGGAACGTCCACCCCACGGTCGCTTCATACGCCGCCGCCGGCCGCCGGTACGCCGGCCGCAAAAAAATACCCGCACGCTTGCCGCGGTGGCGCCCCCCAAAGGAGGGTTTCTGCCGGGGCGCCAAGCCTTGGGAGCCGCCCAGCCGCAAAAAAACCCCCAGGATGGGGGTTGATGTGTCGCAGCATGCGTATGAGGCATGCGTCCATGGGGGCTTAGCCGAGGTTGCCGGCCGCGAAGTCCCAGTTCACCAGGTTCCAGAAGCTTTCCAGATACTTGGGCCGCGCGTTGCGGTAGTCGATGTNNCGATGTAGTAGGCGTGTTCCCACACGTCACAGGTCAGCAGGGGCACGTCGTCCGTGGTCAGGGGCGTGGCGGCGTTGCTGGTGTTGACGATGTCCAGCGAGCCGTCCGGCTTCTTGACCAGCCAAGTCCAGCCCGAACCGAAGTTGCCGGCGCCGGCCTTGTTGAAGGCTTCCTTGAAGGCCGCGAAATCGCCCCACTTGGCCTTGATGCCGTCGAGCAGCTTGCCGGTGGGCTCGCCGCCGCCATTGGGCGACATGCAGTTCCAGTAGAAGGTGTGGTTCCAGACCTGGGCCGCATTGTTGAAGATGCCGCCCGACGACTTCTTGACGATTTCTTCGAGCGAGGCGGATTCGAATTCGGTGCCGGAAATCAGATTATTCAGATTGGTGACATAAGCTTGATGATGCTTGCCGTAGTGAAACTCGAGCGTTTCCTTGGAAATGGTGGGAGCCAGAGCATCCATTGCGTACGGCAGCGGGGGGAGCGTAAAAGCCATGTTCTATTCCTTCGAAAAAAACCGGTTGAGGATCCAGATGAATAAGCGTTTTCACTGGCGCGATACGTGGGCGCGCCCTTTTGTCTGGGGCGCGCCTGTCGATTTCCAGCGCCGCGGCATCAGAGCAAGCCATGTACCTGTATGACGCCCACGCGCAGCCGGCCCCGGCCAAGTTCAACACTCAGCTCATCGCCGACTCTTAAGTCTAACGCATTTTTGACCACGCTCCCCTCATCCTTGCGGACGATCGCGTAGCCGCGTTCCAGGATGCGCCCCGGGCTGAGCGCTTCCAGCGTCTGGACGGCGGCCGCTAGGCGCTGCCGGGCGCGCTCCTGCCGCAGGTCGGCGGCTTGGGCCAGGCGATGCACCTGGCGATCGAGCAATTGACGCTGGGGCGTCAGGCGGGGCTCGGCCCGTACCAGCCTTGCGGCCAGCGCCGCAAGCGCGCTGGAGCGGCGTTCCAGCGGCAACGCCGCCGAGCGGGCCAGGCGCGCCTTGACGGCCTGCAAGCGCTCGCCCTGCTGGCGCAGCCGCTGCTGCGGCGAGACCAGCATTGCAACCGCCCGGTCCAGGCGCAGGGTGGCCCGCTCCAGCATGCGATGCTGCAGGCGGTCGAGCGCATTGACCGCGGCGCTCAGTTGGCCGATACAACTGGCGCGGCTGCGGCAGCAAAGCTCGGCCGCGGCCGTAGGCGTGGGCGCGCGCAGGTCGGCGACGAAATCGGCGATGGTGAAATCCGTTTCGTGCCCGACCCCGCTGATCACTGGGATGGGGCTGGCGGCGATGGCGCGCGCCAGCGCCTCGTCGTTGAAGCTCCAGAGATCCTCGAGGCTGCCGCCGCCGCGCACCAGCAACAGGGTGTCGACCTCGGCGCGCGCGATCGCCAGCGCCAGTGCATCGCACAACTGCGCGGCGGCCTCGCGGCCCTGGACCGGTGCGGGGTAGACCACCACCCGCACGTGCGGCGCGCGGCGCGCCATCACCGACAGCACGTCGCGCAGGGCGGCGGCGGCCAGCGAGGTCACCACCCCCACCGCGCGCGGCATGGGAGCCAGCGGCCGCCGGCGGGCCGGATCGATCAGCCCCTCGGCGGCCAGCCGGTCGCGCAGGCGCAGGAATGCCTCGTGCAAGTCGCCCCGCCCCGCCCGGCGCAAGGCCTCGACCTGCACCTGATAGTCGCCCCTGGGCTCGTACAAGGACACTTGTACGCGGAACTCGAAGCGCTCGCCCGGCTGGGGCACAAAGCCCACGGCCTGCGCCCGGCCCCGGAACATCACCGCGCGCACCGCGGCGGACTCGTCCTTGATCGAAAAATACCAATGCCCGGAGGCCGCGCGGGTGAAGTTCGAGACCTCGCCGCACACCCAGACCCGTGGAAAGCCCGATTCCAGCAGCCGCGCCACCTGCCGATTGAGCTGGCTGACCGTCAGCACGCCGTCCGGGCTCGAAGATCCGCCCCGCAGGCCGTCCGCATCCGAAAAATTCATGAAAACCTATCCACAGCAATGCGCCTTTTGTCAACTACGCCTATTTTCAAGCTTTTTGGGGCGCAACATTAAATATGACTTTAATGTAATCATGCAAGCCGTTGATTCTAAACAATAAGGCAAGATATGAAGCCATGTTCGAAAATCAACCAATCAACCGACGAGATGCATGAAACAAGCGGATGACGGACCTTGTGCACAGAATTATCCACAGATTCTGTGGATACCATCCGCAAAGCCAGCAGATACGCCACTTTCGACCCCAAAGCCGCCATTTCACACGCCTCGCCGAGCCACGTCGGCGCGAATTTCAGGCCGCGCGGGCTTTTCCGTCGTAAAACCGCGACCCAGCGGCGAGCAGGCCTTAAAATAGCCGTTTCGCATCGCACCCCGAGAGGCTCATCTTGCTGGACATCATCGAGGCGGCCGGCTGGCCGATCTGGCTGCTGGTCGCCACGTCGGTCGCCACCCTGGCGATCATCATAGAACGATTCGTCGCCCTGCGCGAAAGCCGGATCATGCCACCCGGCCTGCCCGAGCAGGTGCTGGAGCTCATGCGCCGCC
>DJWC01000054.1:206-4408 GCA_002441445.1 Pusillimonas sp. UBA6240 | reverse complement strand
TCGGCATGGGCGTGCTGCCGCTCGAATTCAAGCCCGGCACGAACCGCAAGACGCTGGACATCGACGGCACGGAAACCTTCGACGTGCTTGGCCGCCCAGCGCCGCTCGCCACCCTGACGCTCGTCATCAAGCGCAAGAATGGCGAGCGCCAGGAAGTGCCGGTGACTTGCCGCCTGGATACCGCCGAGGAAGTCTCCATCTACGACGCCGGAGGCGTGCTGCAGCGGTTCGCGCAGGACTTCCTGGAATCGGCCACCGCCAAAAATTAAGAGATCGAGATCAAGCAATCGAAGGAATCTTCATGGCTCACCCGGCACAGATCAAAATACCCGCCACCTATATGCGGGGCGGCACCAGCAAAGGCGTGTTCTTCCGGCTGCAGGACCTGCCCCCGGCGGCGCAAGCGCCCGGCGCCGCGCGCGATACCCTCCTGCTGCGCGTGATCGGCAGCCCCGATCCCTACGGCAAGCACACCGACGGCATGGGCGGCGCGACCTCCAGCACCAGCAAAACCGTCATTCTGTCCAAAAGCGCCAAAGCCGATCACGACGTCGATTACCTGTTCGGCCAGGTCGCCATCGACAAGGCCTTCATCGACTGGAGCGGCAATTGCGGCAACCTTTCGGCGGCGGTCGGCCCTTTCGCCATCAGCAACGGGCTGGTCGATGCCGCCCGCATACCGCGGAACGGCATCGCCACCATCCGCATCTGGCAGGCGAACATCGGCAAGACCATCATCGCCCATGTGCCCATCACCGATGGCCAGGTGCAGGAAACAGGCGATTTCGAACTGGATGGCGTGACTTTCCCCGCCGCCGAAATACAGCTGGAATTCATGGACCCGGCCGCCGATGAGGACGGCGCGGGCGGCTCCATGTTCCCCACCGGCAATCTGGTCGACGAACTCGATGTGCCAGGCGTCGGCAAGCTGCAGGCGACCTTGATCAATGCCGGCATCCCGACGATATTCCTCAACGCGCAAGACATCGGCTACACCGGCACGGAACTGCAGGGCGCCATCAATGAAGACGCCAAAGCCCTGGCGATGTTCGAGACCATACGCGCCCACGGCGCGCTGCGCATGGGCCTGATCGAGCGGCTGGACGAAGCCGCCACGCGCCAGCACACGCCCAAGGTGGCGTTCGTAGGCAAGCCGGCGGATTACACGGCCTCCAGCGGCAAGCGGGTCGCCGCCGGCGATATCGACCTGCTCGTGCGCGCGCTGTCCATGGGCAAGCTGCATCACGCCATGATGGGCACGGCGGCGGTCGCCATCGGTACGGCGGCGGCCATTCCGGGCACGCTGGTCAATCTGGCCGCCGGCGGCGGCGCACGCAATGCCGTGCGCTTCGGCCATCCTTCCGGCACATTGCGGGTCGGCGCCGAGGCCCGCCAGGAAGGCGGCGAATGGACCGTGACCAAAGCCATCATGAGCCGCAGCGCCCGGGTCTTGATGGAAGGCTGGGTGCGTGTGCCCGGCGATGCGTGCCCGACAGCCTGATCGCCTGATCGATCGCCCGGCAAGCCGGGCGCGCGGGCGTGCGGCCGGGGGGCCCCAGGCGTATAGTAGGTCGTGCAAAACACGACCTCTGACCAAAACACATGCAAGGAGCCATCGCCATGGCCTTAGCCACCCGCCCCGACTGGGATCAAGTCATGGTCGACATCGTCGACTATGTCCGGCAGTACGAGATCACATCCCCGCTTGCCTACGAGACCGCCCGCCATTGCCTGATCGACACCCTGGGCTGCGGCCTGGAGGCTCTGGAATATCCGGCATGCACCAAGCTGCTGGGGCCTATCGTGCCGGGCACCGTCGTGCCCCATGGCGCCCGGGTGCCCGGCACGCAATATCAGCTCGATCCCGTGCAGGCGGCTTTCAATATCGGTGCGATGATACGCTGGCTGGATTTCAACGACACATGGCTGGCGGCGGAATGGGGCCATCCCTCCGACAACCTGGGCGGCATTCTGGCGGTCGCGGACTGGCTGTCGCGCATCGCGGCGGCCGAAGGCAAACGCGGCCCCGTCATGCGCGATGTGCTGACCGCCATGATCAAGGCGCATGAAATCCAGGGCTGCATCGCGCTGGAAAACTCCTTCAACAAGGTCGGCCTAGACCATGTAGTGCTGGTCAAGGCCGCTTCCACCGCCACCGTCTCGCAATTGCTCGGGCTGACGCGCGAAGAAGCGTTGAATGCCTTGTCTCTCGCCTGGGTGGACGGCCAGAGCCTGCGCACCTATCGCCATGCGCCCAATGCCGGCAGCCGCAAGAGCTGGGCCGCGGGCGACGCCACCAGCCGCGCGGTGCGCCTGGCCCTGATGGCCGGGGCCGGCGAAATGGGCTACCCATCGGCGCTGACGGCCCCCACCTGGGGCTTCTACGACGTGCTGTTCAAGGGCCGCCCCTTCCGCTTCCAGCGGCCCTACGGCAGCTATGTCATGGAAAATATACTGTTCAAAATATCCTTTCCCGCGGAATTCCACGCGCAGACAGCGGTGGAGTGCGCCATGGGCATCCACCAGGCCATGCAGGCCCTGGGCAAGACGGACGCCGACATACTGCGCATCACCATCCGCACCCATGAAGCCTGCCTGCGCATCATCGACAAGCAGGGCCCGCTGGACAACCCGGCCGACCGCGACCATTGCATACAATACATGGTGGCGGTGCCCATCATCTTCGGACGCCTGACCGCCGCCGACTACGAGGACGCAATAGCCGCCGACCCGCGCATCGACGCCTTGCGCAGCAAAATCGTCTGCGTCGAAGACCCCGCCTTCACGGCGGATTATCACGACCCCGAAAAGCGTTCGATCGCCAATGGCCTGCGCGTGGAGTTCAACGACGGCAGCGCCCTCGAGGAAGTCGTGTGCGAATTCCCGCTGGGCCACAAGCGCCGCCGCAAGGAAGGCATCCCGCTGCTGGAAGCCAAGTTCAAGACCAACCTGAGGCGCCGCTACGGGGCCGCGCAGCAACAGCGCATCCTCGACGCCTCGCTGGACCAGCAGACGCTGGAGGCGATGCCCGTGCGGGAATACGTGGATTTGTATGTGATCTGAGCCGCGTCCGGGCCGATAATGCCGGACCAACAATGCCGGAAGATAGCGGCCGCGCGGAATATGGCAAAATAAGCGGCTATGCTGACCACCATCATACTTTACGGCCTGCCCCTGTCTTTCACGCTGCTGGCCACTTGCGCCTTGACTTGCGTCGTCTCGGGCCTGGTGCTGTTTCTCTTTCGCTTGCGCGTGACCAACCAGACGCTGCGCCATCCGTATCTGGACAAACAGCCCTGGGAGCGTTTCCCGTTCACCATCAAGGCCACCATACTGCTGGATTATTTCCTGCGCCTGAGCTTTCCGCGCAGCAAGTTCTGGGTGATGGGCGAAGCCAACCGGCTGCTCGCGCACGTGGAGCCGGCCGACATATCCGGCAGGATCAAATGGCCGCTCATCGGTTTCTGGGGCGGCTGCTTTCTGGGGCTGGCCGCCATGCTGGCGCTTTGGGGCCTGATCCTGCTTTCAATGGCCGTCTGAAACCTTGCGAAACCGGGAGCGTCGAATGAGCCGTGCAGTGGAACACAACGAGGCGCAGCAACGTTTCGAATGGACGGAAGACGGGCAGTTGAGCGTGTTGGAATATGAACTGCGCGACGGCGTGATGGTCATCACGCATACGGAAGTCCCCGCAGCCGTGGGCGGGCGCGGCATCGCCGCGGACCTGGCCCAGGCCGCGCTGGACACCGCCCGCCTGCGGGGCTGGCGCGTGCGGCCGCTATGTTCCTATGTGGCCGGCTACATACAGCGCAAGGCGCAATACCAGGATCTGCTGGCGTAGCCGTCGCCGCGGCGGCGCCAACGGACCCGCCCGCGCCCCCGCTTGAACTGTATAAGCAACACTGCCGCCTCATATGTCTTATATCTTATATAAGACATTTGCCTCCGCCCGGCCTTCCTTCTACAATTCAGCTATAGCCTCTCCCCCTACACCATTCGTCAAAGGGCATGCAAATGCTGGAATCCTATCGTCAACACGTTGCCGAACGCGCCGCGTTGGGCATCCCCCCTCTTCCTCTTTCCGCGCAGCAGACGGCCGACCTGATCGAGCTGCTGAAGGCGCCGCCCGCGGGCGAGGAAGCCGCCCTGCTCGACCTGCTCACGCATCGCGTGCCGGCCGGCGTGGACGACGCCGCCAAGGT
>DJWC01000054.1:0-173 GCA_002441445.1 Pusillimonas sp. UBA6240 | reverse complement strand
GCCCGCTGATCGAGCTGCTGGACGATGCCGAGCTGGGCGCCGTCGCGGCCGACGGCCTGAAGAATACCCTGCTGATCTTCGATGCTTTCCACGATGTCAAGGACAAGGCCGACAAGGGCAACGTCCATGCCCGGGCGGTCCTGCAGAGCTGGGCCGACGGCGAATGGTTCACC
>DJWC01000046.1 GCA_002441445.1 Pusillimonas sp. UBA6240 | reverse complement strand
GCTGGGCGACGAAAGCGGCCAGCACATCGCCCGGATGATCATCCTGGGTGTGGGCGGGAAAGAAAGGCTTGTCGCCCAAATGCCGCCCGCCGCGCACCATGGCCAAGTTCACGCAGACGCGCCCGCCGGCCGAAGCGATGGCGATGATATCGACATCGTCGTCGCCGGCCTTTTCCATGGACTGCTGCTGCAGGACTTTGGCCAGAGCGCCCATCTGGTCGCGCAGCACCGCGGCCTGCTCGAATTCCAGCGCTTCGGAGGCCTGATGCATGCGCTGTTCGAGATCGCGCAGCACCTCGTCGGCGCGCCCGTCCAGGAAGCGTATGGCGCGCTCCACATCCGCCGCATAGGCCTCCTGGCTGATCAAACCCACGCAGGGCGCCGAACAGCGCCCGATCTGATACAGCAGACAGGGCCTGGTACGGTTCGCATAGACGCTGTCCTCGCAGGTCCGCAGGCGGAACACTTTCTGCAGAATCTGTATGGTTTCGCGCACGGCCCAGGCGTTCGGATAGGGGCCGAAGTAGCGCCCTTTGCCGCTGGTGCTGCCGCGGTAGTAGGCGATGCGCGGTACATCATGGCCGCTGAACATCAAGTACGGGTAGGATTTGTCGTCCCTGAACAGGATGTTGTAGCGCGGCTTGAGCCGCTTGATCAGGTTGTTTTCCAGCAGCAGCGCTTCCGCTTCGGACCGCGTCACGGTCACTTCCAGCCTGGCCACGCGCGCCACCATATGGGCGATGCGGGGGCTGCCGGGGTTCTTCTGGAAATAGGAATTGACGCGCTTCTTGAGATCGCGCGCCTTGCCCACGTACAACACTTCCCCTTCGGCGTCCAGATGCCGGTACACGCCCGGCAGATGCGGAAGGTCAGCCAGAAACGATTTGAGATTGAATTCGTCGGGCATATTGATAACGTTCATCAGCTTGCAGCGCATCCCACCCGGGGGCCGGCAGGCGCGGCATCAGGCGCCGTATGCGCCGCACGGAGGCCGGGCTGTGCTGGAAATCCAGGCGGCCCAGCAGATCGTCGGCCAAATCGGGACGATTGCACACCAGCACCATGTCGCAGCCCGCGCCCAGCGCCGCCTGCGCCCGCGCCAGGATGTCGCCGGCCACAGTGGCGCCTTCCATGGTCAGGTCGTCGGAAAACACGACGCCATCATAGGATAGATCCTGGCGCAGCACTTTTTGTATCCAGTGCGGGGAAAATCCGGCCGGCTGGGCATCCACCTTGGGGTAGATGACATGGGCCGGCATGACGGAAGGCAGCACCAGGTCGCCCAGCCAGCCGTAGGGCGCGGCGTCTTCCCGCATGATCTCGTCGAAACCGCGCGTATCGACCGGAATTTCGTGATGGGAATCGGCTTCGACTGCGCCGTGGCCCGGGAAGTGCTTGCCGCAGGCGGCCATGCCCGCCAGCATCAGGCCCTGGATCAGCGCGCGCGCCAGCATGGCCACCACTCGCGGATCGCGATGGAAAGCGCGGTTGCCGATTACCTTGCTGACGCCGTAGTCCAGGTCCAGCACCGGGGTGAAGCTCAGGTCCACCCCGCAAGCGCGCAGTTCCGCGCCCAGCACATAGCCGGTTTCGGACGCCAGGCGCATGGCCGCCAAGGCGTCCTGTTCCCAGATTTCGCCGAACACGCTCATGGCGGGTATGGCAGTAAAACCGTCGCTGCGGAATCGCTGCACCCGCCCGCCTTCATGGTCGACCGCGATCAGCAAGGGCTCGTCGCGTTCGGCATGGATCGCGTTGCACAGGGCGGCCAACTGGCCCCGGTCCTGGAAGTTGCGGGCGAACAGAATGACGCCGCCCACGAGCGGATCGCGCAAGCGGGCGCGTTCGTGCTCCGTAAGGGCCGTGCCTGCGATGTCCACCATGACAGGGCCGGGAGGCAGGGTTGCGTGCGTGGCATGGTCGGTCTTGGCGGTCTTGGCGGTCATAAGCGGGCGATGGGTGGGTTGCGATTTCTGGCAAGGCGATCGTGTCGGAAGGCGGTAGCGGTTGGCTCAGGCTCCGCCGGCCGGCAGCGCTTCGACGATGACGAAGGCGGCCACGATGTCGTGTTCATCCGTAATTGAAACATGGGCGGCGCCAAAACGCTTGCCGTACCAGCTTGCCAGAGGCTCCGCTAGATGCACTTGCGGCTTGCCGCCGCGGGCGTTCAGCGTTTGCATGCGCGGCCAGGACATGGGGCTGTGCATGCCCAGGCCTATGGCTTTGGAAAACGCCTCTTTGGCCGCAAAGCGGGTGGCCAGGTAGCGTATGCCGCGGCGCGGATCGCGGCCATGCCGCGCAAGAAAAACCTGGAATTCCTCCGGCCCCAGGACGCGGCGCGCAAACCTGTCTCCGTGGCGTTCGAAAACGCGCTCGACGCGGTCCATCCGCAGCAGGTCGACGCCTATGCCCGCCACCGCGGCCGGGCCTGTATGGGTGATCATGCGTTATCCGTAAGCGTGAACGAACATAGCATCATACCTTGTCCACCAGCGCTCAAGGCGCCAACGGGCGCCGATGCGCCGCTCCCCGCTACAGCTTGATGAAATGCTCGCGATAGTGCTTGAGCTCTTCGATGGATTCGTAGATATCGGCCAGCGCCTCGTGGCGGCTTTGCTTGACGAAGCTTTTATAGACTTCGGGCTTCCAGCGCAGCGCAAGCTCCTTCAGCGTGCTGACATCCAGGTTCCTGTAATGGAAGAAAGCCTCGAGCCTGGGCATGTACTTGACCATGAAGCGGCGGTCCTGGCTTATGGTGTTGCCGCATAGGGGCGACTTGCCCGCTGGCACGTACTGCGACAGGAAGGCCAGCAATTGCTCTTCCGCCCGCCCTTCGGTCAGCGTCGAAGCCCTGACCTTGTCGATGAGGCCGCTCTTGCTGTGCGTGGACTGATTCCACTTGTCCATCGCATCGAGCAAGGCGTCGCTTTGGTGTATAACCAGGACGGGGCCTTCCGCCACGAAACTCAGGTCGGCTTCGGTCACCACGACCGCCACCTCGATGATGCGTTCTTTTTCCGGGTCCAGCCCGGTCATTTCCATATCCAGCCACACCAAACGCTGATCGTTCGCCGCCATATAATCCTTCCTTAAAACAGTGATTTTCGCATACGCCCGCAATTCATGACCTTTATCCGGCCTTTATGATGTTTACCCTGCTGTTTGTCCTCTTCCTGCTGGGCGATGTCGCAACCCGGCTCTGGCTGTCGTTCCGCCAGGTTCGCCACGTGCAAAAGCACCGGCCCGCCGTGCCGGCCGAATTTTCGGACCGCATCAGCCTGCATAGCCATCAGCGGGCGGCGGACTACACCGCGGCGAAGATGCAGTTTTCCATGGTCGAGCACATCGTCGAGGCCGGGGTGCTGGTGGGCTTGACCCTGCTGGGCGGGCTGCAATTCCTGGATATGCAGCTGGGCCTGCTGATCGACAACGAAATGCTGCGGCAATTGGCCCTGATCGGCGCGGTGCTGGCCCTGCTGGGCACCATAGGCCTGCCCTTTTCGGCCTGGCGCAAATTCCGCCTCGAGGCGCGCTTCGGCTTCAACCGCATGACGCCCGCGCTTTTCATTCAGGACAGCCTGAAAACCCTGATGGTCACGCTGATCCTGGGCACTCCCCTGGCGGCCGCCGTGCTGTGGATCATGGGCAACGCGGGCCGCAACTGGGTATGGTGGGCGTGGGGCATATGGGTGGGCTTCAATTTCCTGGTGCTGTGGCTGTTCCCCACCGTGATCGCGCCGCTCTTCAATAAGTTCACTCCTCTGGACAATCCCGAGATGGCCGCGCGCATCAAGGGGCTGGCCGAGCGCTGCGGTTTCGCCCTCAACGGGCTGTTCGTCATGGACGGCTCCAGGCGTTCCGCCCACGGCAACGCCTAT
>DJWC01000170.1 GCA_002441445.1 Pusillimonas sp. UBA6240 | reverse complement strand
AAACCAAACATCTACTGCTTACAGCAATTAGCAAATAACCAAAGAAACGGCCGAGGAAGGGGGCTGGTCGGCGGTTTGGCCTAAAATCCGGTTTTTATCCCTTACACTATGTCTTTAAGGGCCCTCTCTTCTTCAGGTCATGAACGCCCCCGTAGCCAGCCATCTGCTTGCCGTCCAGGCTCCCCTCGCCAGCACCCCGCGCCTGCGCGAAATTCCTTATAACTACACCTCCTACTCCGATCGCGAGATTGTTCTGCGGTTATTGGGTACGGAATCCTGGCAGTTGCTCGACGAGTTGCGCGGCCAGCGGCGGACGGGACGGTCTGCGCGGATGTTGTTCGAAGTGCTGGGCGATATCTGNNGCAGGACGACCTGCTGCACAACCCCAAGCGCCTGCATCTGCTCATACAGGCGCTGAACCACAGGCTCAACGAAATCGACAACCGCCGGGACGCCAGCGTCGCCGAGCGCGATACCAAAGTGGCGCGCCTGCTGGGCGCGGCGCGCAGCGCCGTGGCGGCGTTCGAGCACGAATTCGCCCTGACGCGCGACTTGCGCAAGCAAGTGCTGCGACGTCTCGCGCACATCACCAACAAAGACAACATCAAGTTCGACGGCCTGTNNCTGACCATCATCCCGCGCGGGGGCGGCACCGGCTATACGGGCGGAGCGATTCCCCTGACCTGGAAATCCGCGGTCATCAATACGGAAAAGCTGGATGCGTTGGGGCCGGTGCAGGCCACCCAATTGCCCGGCGTCAGCGAGCCGGTCCATACCGTGCACACGGGCGCGGGGGTCGTTACGCGGCGCATCGCCGAGGCCGCCGAGGCGGCGGGCTATGTTTTCGCGGTGGATCCCACATCGGCCGATGCGTCCTGTGTGGGCGGCAATGTCGCCATGAATGCCGGCGGCAAGAAGGNNGTGCTGTGGGGCACCGCGCTGGACAACCTGGCCTGGTGGCGCATGGTCGATCCCGAAGGCAATTGGCTGGAAGTGACCCGCCTGGATCACAATCTGGGCAAGATCCACGATGCCAAGGAAGCGCGCTTCCAGCTGCAATGGTTCGACGGCGCGGCCGCGCCGGGCGTGGCGCCGCTGCGCAGTGAAATACTGGTCATCGAAGGCTCGCGCTTCCGCAAGGTGGGCCTGGGCAAGGATGTCACCGATAAATTCCTGGCCGGGCTGCCGGGCGTGCAAAAGGAAGGCTGCGACGGCCTGATCACCGCCGCCCAATGGATATTGCATCGCATGCCGGCGCATACGCGCACCGTCTGTATGGAGTTTTTCGGCCAGGCGCGCGACGCCGTTCCGTCCATCGTCGAAGTCAAGAACTATCTGGACGGCCCGGGCCGCGAACGCGGCGCCATACTGGCCGGGCTGGAACATTTGGATGAACGCTATCTGCGCGCGGTGGGCTACGCCACCAAGAGCAAGCGCGGCGAGCTGCCCAAAATGGTCTTGATCGGCGATATCGTCGGCGACGATGCCGATGCGGTGGCCGTGGCGGCCAGCGAAGTGGTGCGCATCGCCAACACGCGCCATGGCGAAGGCTTCGTGGCCGTAAGCGCCGAGGCGCGCAAGAAATTCTGGCTGGACCGCGCCCGCACGGCGGCCATTGCCCGCCACACCAATGCCTTCAAGATCAATGAAGACGTGGTGATTCCGCTGAGCCGCATGGGCGAATACACCGACGCCATCGAACGCATCAATATCGAATTGTCCACGCGCAACAAACTACGGCTGCTGGACCGCCTAGAAAGCTTCCTGGAAGGCGAGCTGCCCATAGGCAAGATCCAGGATCACGACGATGCCGAGCACACGCGCGAAGAAATATTGGCCGAGCGCAGGCGCGACGCCATCCAGTGCCTGCAGGCCGTACGGCGCAGGTGGTCCTGGCTGCTGGGCAACCTGGACCAGCCGCTGGCCCAGAGCCTGGACCAGATCGAAGCACTGGGCCTGCACGACTTCCTTGCGCCCTTGCAGGAAAGGCTGGCGCGCCAGCCCGGCGCAACCGTCTTCGACATCGTCCAGGACCACACGCTGCGCATTTCCTGGAAGACGGAGGTGCGGGCGCAGATGGAACGCTATTTCGCCGGGGCGGATTGCGCCGCGGTGCTGGCGGAAATCCAGGCCATACACGACCGCGTGCTCAAAAGCCGGGTGTTCGTGGCGCTGCACATGCATGCCGGCGACGGCAACGTGCACACCAATATCCCCGTGAACTCGGACGATTACGACATGCTGCGCGAAGCCAACGAAGCGGTGGCGCGCATCATGCAGATCGCCCGCGACCTGGATGGCGTGATTTCCGGCGAACACGGCATAGGCCTGACCAAATACGAATTCCTGACCGAGGAAGAACTGGCGCCCTTCCAGGACTACAAGCGGCGCATCGACCCGGCGGGGCGCTTCAACGCAGGCAAGCTAATGCCGGGCGCGGACTTGCGCAACGCCTGGACGCCCAGCTTCAATCTGCTGGGCCATGAGTCCCTGATCATGCAGCGCAGCGAGATCGGCTCCATATCCAACGCCATCAAGGATTGCCTGCGTTGCGGCAAATGCAAGCCGGTGTGCGCCACGCATGTGCCGCGCGCCAACCTGCTTTATTCCCCGCGCAACAAGATACTGGCCACCTCGCTGCTGATCGAGGCCTTCTTATACGAAGAGCAGACCCGGCGCGGGGTCAGCCTGAAGCATTGGGAAGAGTTCGAAGACGTCGCCGACCATTGCACCATCTGCCACAAGTGCTACAACCCCTG
>DJWC01000080.1:24379-26532 GCA_002441445.1 Pusillimonas sp. UBA6240 | reverse complement strand
AGGAAGCGCCCAACTACCGCGCTGATTGAATCAAGCGCCGGTGTCGGTGGCCCGCCGTGTTCCGGCAGGCCACAGCAGGGCGGCCCCCAACAGCAAGCCCGCGGCCGCGAGCTCCAGCGCGAAATCCAGGCCCGCGCCGAACCAGGTATTGGTCAGGCTGAAGAAAATCGGCCCCGCCAACTGGCCGGCGGCGAACGACGCCGTCATGGCCGCCATCAAGTGGCGCGCACGCAGGCCGCCCACCGCCTGCGCTTCCTGCATCGCCAGCATGGTGATCACCATGAAGGTGCCTCCCACGCAGACGGCGGCGACGGCGATGGCGCCCAGGCCGGGCGCCAGGGTGGGAAACAGGACGCCGGCCGCCATGATGATGTGGGCGGCGATCCAGAGGGTCCTGCGCGTATACAGGCCGGCCAGCCTCGTGATCAACAATGTAGATACGGCGGCAGCCACGCCGAAGATCGGCCAGGCCAGGCCGAACAAGGCGGGATCATCCGCCAGCAGGCGAGCCTGCGCGGGCAGGAAGGTGGCGGGCAATATATAGCCGAAACCGAAGAGGCCATAGCTGGCGATCAGCCTGAGCTGACCGCCGGCGGGCGTCGCCACGGGTGCGTTGGCCATGGCGGCCGCCGGCCCTGAGGCCCAAAGGCGGCGCGCGCTGATCGCACCCGCGCATGCAATGGCGCCCATCAGCAGCCAGGCATGGTCGGACGATACTCCCGCCATGGCTAGGCCCATGCAGAGCAGGCCGGCCAAGGCGATGCCTATGCCCACGCCCGCGAAGACCAAGCCCGCCAGCGCCTGCCGACCCACGGCGGCCAGCCGCGACAGGCAAAGCGCCGCGGTGCTGACCAGCACCCAGGCGCTGGCCAGGCCGGCGATGAAGCGCCAGGCCATCCAGCCGTACCAGCCCTGCGTCAGGCCCATCAGCGCGGTGGACGCCACCACCAGCAGCAGCCCGGCGCGCAGCACGGCGGCCGGCGTGCCGGGCAGGGCGGCCGCGGTCAGCGCGCCCACGAGATAGCCGAGATAGTTGGCGCTGGCCAGCCAGCCGCCTTCGGCCAGGCCCAGCCCGGCGTCCGCCTGCATCATGGGCAGCAGAGGCGTAAAGGCGAAGCGGCCTATGCCCATGGCGACGGCCAGTGCGATGAACCCGGAAAGCGCCAATACACTGGCGGACAGCTTGTTCGACATCGATGCTCCAATTTACCGAAACTGTAGCGGCTCGGGGCCGATTCCGCCAGCGAAAACAGCCCCAATACGTTACATTAACGCCTTGATTTCTTTTTTTCCTCCACCATGCATCAGCGTATCCTCATCCTCGATTACGGCTCACAGGTCACCCAACTCATTGCGCGGCGCGTGCGCGAGGCCGGCGTGTATTGCGAAATCCATCCGGGCGACGTCGACGACGCCTTCATCGAGGCCCAGCAAGGCCTGAAGGGCATCATCCTGTCCGGCAGCCACGCTTCGGCCTACGCCGATGAATCATTGAAAGTACCCGCCAAAGTATTCGAGGCCGGCGTGCCGGTGCTGGGCATATGCTACGGCATGCAATCCATGGCTGCGCAACTGGGCGGCAAGGTGGAATGGTCGGACCACCGCGAATTCGGCTACGCCGAAGTGCGCGCCCATGGCCACACCCGCTTGCTCGACGGCCTGGAGGATTTCACCACGCCCGAAGGCCATGGCATGCTCAACGTCTGGATGAGCCACGGCGACAAGGTCACCGCGCTGCCGCCCGGCTTCAAGCTCATGGCCTCGACGCCATCCTGCCCCATCGCCGGCATGGCCGACGAGGCGCGCGGCTTCTACGCCGTGCAGTTCCACCCCGAAGTCACCCATACCGCCCAGGGCGAAGCCATATTGGCCCGCTTCGTCGGCGAGATCTGCGGCTGCGATCGCGACTGGAACATGCCGGACTACGTCGCCGAGGCGGTCGCCCACATACGCGAGCAGGTCGGCGGCGACGAAGTCATACTGGGCCTGTCGGGCGGCGTGGATTNNACGGCCTGCTGCGCCTGAACGAAGCCAAGCAAGTCATGGACACCTTCGCCGACCACTTCGGCATCAAGGTCATACACGTCGACGCCACCGACGCCTTCATGGGCAAGCTGGCCGGCGTCGCCGACCCCGAAGCCAAGCGCAAGATC
>DJWC01000080.1:185-24355 GCA_002441445.1 Pusillimonas sp. UBA6240 | reverse complement strand
GATCGAATCGGCCGGCGCCAAGACCGGCAAGGCCGTCGCCATCAAGTCGCATCACAACGTCGGCGGCCTGCCCGATACGCTCAATTTGAAGCTGCTCGAACCCTTGCGCGAACTTTTCAAGGACGAAGTGCGCAAGCTGGGCATCGCCCTGGGCCTGCCCCCCGCCATGGTCTACCGCCATCCCTTCNNGCCTGGGCGTGCGCATCCTCGGCGAAGTCAAGAAGGAATACGCCGACCTCCTGCGCCGCGCCGACGCCATCTTCATCGAAGAACTGCGCAAGACCGTCGACCCCATCAGCGGCAAGAACTGGTACGACCTGACATCCCAGGCCTTCGCCGTCTTCCTGCCCGTCAAATCCGTCGGCGTCATGGGCGACGGCCGCACCTACGACTACGTCGTGGCGCTGCGCGCCGTGCAGACCTCCGACTTCATGACCGCCGACTGGGCTGAACTGCCTTATGCGCTGCTCAAGAAAGTATCGTCGCGGATCATCAACGAAGTGCGCGGTATTAATCGTGTGACTTATGACGTATCGAGCAAGCCGCCTGCGACGATAGAGTGGGAGTGAGGGTGTTTTCTACCTGATTGATTCTGTTAGGTAAAATAAATGCCATTGACGATGCTTATTGCATTGCCAATGGCATTTTGGCTAATGGACAGATCATGCTACTCAGTGGCTGCAGATCACGCCAAGCGCGTCAACACGGCCTCCACATCGTCCAGAAAGCTTGTCCAGAGGCCATCATCGTCAATGCCATTGATGCGTAAGAGGAACAGCCCTTCGACGGCCAGGAAGGCCACACGTGCCGCTTGTGCATCCGGCGACGTGCCGGCTAGACGGTCAAAAATACCCCGGTACCAGTCGCTTGTTTCCCGTAGATGCTCAGGGTTTTCCAGATAGCTAACTATCAGACCCGCAGTCTTCGCGTCCATTGCCTGTTGTGAGGTTCGCGTCGCCGCGATGTAGCTTCGAATAAAGTCAACCGGATCATCCGTCGCCGCATCGTCCAGCATCGCATCGAATCGGGTTGTCCAACGGTGTACTAGGCTGCGCACCAGGTCGTCCCGGCTGGCGAACGAATACTGCACACCGCCTTTTGAAATGCCCGCCGCCTTTGCCAAGGCGCCAATGGTCAGCGCGGAGCCGCCTTGCTCGCGCACCAATTCTTCGGACACGTCCAACAGCCCGTCACGGGTGATGGTTGGTTTTCTGCCCACTGTCTTTCTCATTTGACGCCTTTATTTATGCCTCATTAAAATACGATCGTATTTATATTGCAAGTAGCATCAAAATCATAGGTGAGTTCGTGTCTTTACGCCACCCAAACCCCAAGCGCTGGCTGATCCTGCTGGCAGTAATGCTGGCATTTTTGCCGGTCGTCCTCGACATGACCATCCTGCATGTCGCGGTTCCGACGCTCACTCAAGCGTTGGGAGCGTCCAACAACCAAGTGCTGTGGATCATCGATATCTATCCGCTATTAATGGCGGGTTTGCTCGTTCCCATGGGCACTTTGGCCGATAAGGTTGGTAACCGACGCATTTTGCTGATTGGCTTGGTGGTCTTCGGGGTTGCCTCAGGCCTGGCGGCCTTTGCGCCTACTGCGCAGATATTGATTGGCGCACGCATTCTGCTGGCGGTTGGGGGATCAATGATCATGCCCTGCGTGCTTGGCATCATCCGCCGTGCTTTCGAGGACGATACGGAGCGCGGGCTTGCGTTGGGCCTATGGGGGACAGTGGGTGCTGCTGGTGCGGCCGTTGGCCCGCTGGCGGGAGGTGCGCTGCTGGAACATTTCTGGTGGGGCTCCGTATTCCTGATCAACGTGCCGGTTATGTTCGTCGTGGCTCCCGTCTGCTTGCTGCTGCTGCCGCGTCACGAGCAGACCACGCCCGGCCATTGGCCGATTGGCCAGGCCTTGTTGCTGGTCGCGGGCATGATTGCAGTGGTGTATGCGACCAAAGCTGGTATTGGTGGCAAACAACCGCTTACCGTGGTGTTGCTGATGCTGGCCTTCGGCGTGGCAATGCTGGCTCTGTTTGTCCGTAAGCAGTTACGCGCATCCGTGCCAATGCTGGATCTATCCTTGTTTGGGCACCCTGCCATCGTCGCCGGCATCATCATGGCGGTGGTCGCCAGTGGCGCACTGGCGGGGGTCGAACTGACGCTGGCGCAGGAACTGCAGTACGTCCTGGACAAGACACCGCTTCAAGCCGGGATATTCATGATCCCCATCATGGCCGCGGCGGCGGTGGGCGGTCCGGTCGCTGGTTGGCTATCCGCCCGTTACGGGCTGCGGTCGGTGGCCAGCCTGTCGTTGGTAGTCGCAGCTCTATCGCTGGGCTGGCTTGCCGTCGAGGATTTCCATGCCCCGGATCTGATCGTGCCGGTGCTGCTGGCATTGCTGGGTTTGGCGCTCAGCATTGGCCTGACCGCGTCATCCATCGCCATTATGGGCTCGGTCGACGCAAGCGAGGGCGGTGCCGCAGGCTCGCTGGAAGCGACAGGGTATGAACTGGGCACAGGTCTCGGGATCACCCTCTTCGGTGTGTTCATGTCGGTTATTTTCGGGCGTAACCTCACCGTACCTGTTGGGTTGTCCCCTGATATCGCAGATCGAGCTGCCGTCTCGATGGGCGATACGTATCTGGCGGCGCGGCAGCTTGCCGACGATCAGGCTGTCGCATTGGTCGCTGCGGGCAAGGCGGCTTTTTCGACCACACATTCAGTGCTGCTCCTGACAACTGCCGCATTGATTGCTGGTCTGGCCGTTCTGGTGTTCTTCTTGCTGCCAGGAGTGCGCAAAGACACGGCTCCGCATTAGCGCATGCAGAGACCGTGCATGACTGGATCATCTTTCCTGCCTGACGCTTTATTGGAATAGTGCTCCAGTGACTATCCAGAACAGTCAGCTTTGTTAGACAATGATGGCCCAAATGCCGTGTTGCCTAGGTTCATCTCCACAGCCAAGGCCCGAGAGCTGTATGGACTGCGAAAAAGAGAACCGTGAGTGAGGCCCTGGCTCGACATCAGCGAGAGCGAAAAGAGCGTGTTTTTCAGAATAAAATGGAGCATGGTATTTTTCATGGTTTTTAAAAATCAGTTCCCACCATCTCCATTCGACTTGGTATCGCTTCAAGCAGCTTGTCACGCATATGGCGTTCAGCGACGCGTGCCGCTAGATGCTCGACTTTGCCATTTTGGCGTAGAGTCGAGAGCGCTTTTTCCTTTGCGGCGGTAATGAGCGTGTCAGGGGTGACCTTGAAGGTTTCGCCTTGGCGAGCCGCGACTGCTGCCATCACTTCTGGGGAATAATAAAGGCTCTCCACCGCAAAAACAGACAAGGCATAGACACCCTCGGCCAACAGCTTGTTCTTATATGCGTCGTCCATACTATCGTTGTCGACTAAACCGAAGGCCCGCGCGTGATGAAATGCCTCAACTTGGCGAAGACCAACAACTGCACGCCTCACATCCATGCAGGAAGATCGGTGCCTCAGCGAGACCTTAGGAAATAAGGTCGCATACAAGGGTTGATCTCGGCTGGAGGATGTTCCTTCAATGAACAAAATAGTTTGAAGGGAGCCGAGAAGATCAATACGCAGATCATCGGGAATGCTCTCAGAGCTTCGAAGGACGTCGATTGTCCATGCCGAAGGGATTCGACCATTCCAAGTGCAGCTACGTACTAGGATTATGGGGCTCTCAGGATGACTATTTGCCAGGGCAAGCTCATGAGTGCTGATGATCATCGTGCAATCGGATCGTTCTGCTAATAGGGCAGAAAGAAGGGGGACGATAATGGCACGATGCAGGTGGAGCTCCGGTTCATCAATAAGGAATACCGAGGCAGGTTTTGCGGCGATTGCGTCTGCGATCAGTATCAATGCGGTTCTTTCCCCGTCTGACATCTGGGAGATGCTGTAGATATTCCCGTCCCTTGCTGCCTTCAGCTCGCCAGAGTCGATGATGGTTCGAACTGGGAGGTTCGCCTGCTGAAGGAGTCGGTTTACTCGGTCGAGGGGAGACGACTTTGATTGAAGGCGTACTATCGCTGAGGATACTGCGCCTTCCACCTCAATCTCGTTGGCAGCCTGAATTCGATATTGCACTTCCGCTGCTTGTAAAGCATAGATTGCGCGTTCATTTCGTGACGTGCCGGAAATTGGCCTTATACGTATGTCCGGTGAAGAATCCCAGCTTGGCTATTTGTCTCGAACTGAGAGCGAGAGTTCGCCGTCATGTTGAGGCTGTCGCCCTCGAAATAGCTTGGCCGAGAGCCAGGAAGATAGATTACGCTGCCAACGGACAGATTGCGACATTGGCCATGAATATAATGAACAAGCGCCGATTTTCCTGTGCCGTTTCTCCCCAAGATAAATAAGGCCTTGTGAGCCAAAATATCAATTTTGACCTCTTCGCCAGAGGTGGGATGTTGAAACTAGTCTGACTCATTGTTAGCGTAACTCCTTGGGCATCACTGTATTTCTGAACGATCGTCCCATTTATAGAATGGCACGATAAGTTGCCAAGGCTTTGGTTGTCTGAACCAATCCCTGTCTAAACAAAATCTCCAGGTAGCGGTCAACATTGATAGGTGGATTCTTGAGTTGTGCTCGCTGGCGTTGCGCTGCGGCTACCACCGCTGCTGCATCAAGATCGAAGAGTTGTCCACAAATTCGTCGGGATGTTGAGACTCTATTCCGTAGGAAGCGAGCACGTCCGCAGGAAAATCCCGTTGATTGAAGGTCACGATCACACTGGCACCGCAGCGGATGGCCGCAGCCAGCACATGGCGGTCGTCGGGATCGGGTAGCGTCAGTCCCGCAACGAGCTCTTCATACCCATCCACCAACCCATCGGAGATAGCGCAATCCATCAAGTCTGAAGTGCGATCCACGTGCGCACGTGTCAGATCGGGCCTGTTGAGTAGTAGATTGCGTTTCCATTCCTCATGAATGTCGCGACTCCAGCGGGCACGGAACCGTCCTGACAGCCCTAGCCACATCAGAAAGTCGCGCAGCGGCGCGGGATAGAGAACGCAGGCATCGAAAATGGCAGTGAAGGGGGAGTGCCTCATTCGTACCCCATGCCGGATTCCTGAGCTTGGCGGGCGAGTTCGGCCATGGCTTCTTCGCTAGCACGATCGCGTGCATCCTTGTACTGCATCAGGTCCGCGAACCGCACTCGGCGATGCTTCCCCGTTCGATGGAACGGCAGCACACCATCCTCTAGTAGCTTGACCAGATGAGGGCGGGAGACGTTGAGCATGTCTGCGGCCTCCTGTGTCGTCAACTCCGCATGGACGGGCACGACTTTCACGGCATTGCCGTCGGCTAACTCAGCCAGGATATCGACGAGCAAACGCAGCGCGGAGGTGGGCAACTCCACCTGATGAGCTTGGTTCCGGTCATCGAAGATCTGGATGTGTTGTGTTTCGAAGCGCGTTGCCAAGTAGGCCGCTAAGGCGCGTTGGCCTTGCACGGCTGCCTGAACCTCCCGTTCGGCGGGCAGCGTCATCTTGGTTGGGGCGGTGGTGATCATGGCTAGCTCCTGGGCTGTGAAGCAATCTCAGAGTCCAGTGTATTCGAAATAAACGAAAAACGCAATAAACGAAAGAGAGATAGGAGATGATGAGGCCGGATCGCTGTTGCCCTGCTGCGTGGAGCAAGTTCTTTTGACTCAATGACGTCTGAAGAAGACAAATCGACACCGCTGCGCGTTTGCGCCACTGATGAGCGGGACGGTTGGCTCGCCATGGTATTTTTCGTGGCATTGGTGGATCTGTCTGTTTCAATTCTCTGATTTAAAACGGCTTTTTCTTCCTATTGATAACTGAGTGGGAGTGATCCCGCGTCTGGCACGGCCAGGCGCCTGAAGGCATGAAAAGCCGCTAAGCCCGCGTCATTGCGGGCTTTTTTGTGTTTATGTCTGGCATGGTCTGGCAACAGAAGGAAGCGCCAAGCACCGTTTGAGCATGGCATAAAGCTGGTTTATCGGCTAACGATGCCATGATTGATGCCGATACCATGCTGCATTTTCTTGTATGTTCATGGTATTGAAAATCAATAACTCATTGCTTGGGCGGAGAAGTGGCTGCGCGGCTACCAGATGACTCCACC
This sequence comes from Pusillimonas sp. UBA6240, assembly GCA_002441445.1. Lineage (GTDB taxonomy): Bacteria > Pseudomonadota > Gammaproteobacteria > Burkholderiales > Burkholderiaceae_B > UBA6240. Next base: position 18,231 of record DJWC01000080.1, on the reverse strand, counting down.
CGTGATATGCGCCGTTCGGTCCATGAGCGCGAGCTGAAGCCGAAATTCAGCAATCAAAAACTGGTGGAGATAATCCATGAGGACTTGCGGGCGCTGACCGATGACATGCGAACGGCCAAGTTTGATGCGGCAACTATCTTGGCGCTGCTGGGCCGGATCGAGGCTACCCAGGATGAAATGGGGCGCGTCATGAAAGCCGTGATGCGACCGAGGGCCGTGTCGTCCGAGCCGGTGCAGCGCGAGGTGGGATCGCCTGAGTAAGCAGGTGCCAACAAGGCGGAGCGCTAGGGCTAGAAGGTGGTAGCGGTTGCGGCTTGTATGAGTGACTGCATGATCCTATAATTGCTGTCATAGACAGCAAGTTGGAGTATTTGAATTATGGCAATCCTGACTGTAAGAAATGTGCCGGATGACGTGCATCGTGCTTTGCGTGTGCGGGCGGCGGAGCATGGTCGCAGCACGGAAGCAGAGGTGCGGGAGATTCTCGCGGCTGCGGTCAAGCCAGAGAAGCGTGTACGCATAGGGGATGCCCTAGCCGCCATCGGTCGCAAGGTCGGCTTGACTGACGAAGACTTCGCCGTCTTCGAGAGTGTGCGCGACAAGACGCCAGCCAAACCCTTGAGCTTTGATTAAATGATTGTTCTGGATACCAATGTCGTTTCTGAGGCGATGAAGCCGGAGCCAGACGCGACCGTAAGGGCGTGGCTGAACGACCAAGTGGCGGAAACGCTGTATTTGTCGAGCGTCACGCTGGCCGAGTTGCTGTTTGGCATCCGAGCGCTGTCGGCAGGCAAGCGTAAGAACATGCTGGATCGCGCCCTGAATGAACTGCTGGAGCTGTTCAAAGATCGGATTCTACCGTTCGATACGGACGCAGCGCGCCACTACGCCGACCTGGCTGTGACGGCCAAGAATGGTGGGCGTGGCTTTCCGACGCCTGACGGCTACATCGCGGCCGTGGCGGCCTCGCGTGGCTTCATCGTGGCATCGCGTGACACATCGCCCTATGAAGCGGCCGGCGTGAGAGTAATCAACCCTTGGGAAGATCAAGAGTAAAGCGGTCATCGTGCAGGTTTGCATGACACACACCGATCTCAATAAAAACGTAAGCCCGGCGTGACGGTGTCGCAAGGGCGGGTACCCTTGGCAGATTTTGGCGAACTGCCACGTGATGGCCCAACCCCACAGGAATACGTGGGGCAGATTAGCCGTAATAGCTAACTCATCACATCGAGAGGTACTCGGCCATGAAACCCGTCCATTTTTTAGCGGCTAAAACCGCGTTCGCCGCCGTCCTGGCTGGCAGCGCGTGCTGGTGGTAGAGCGTTTCAACCGGCGCGTCGCGCCCAATGGGCAGTGGCTCATGCGTCTGCCACAGGAAGACTTTTGCCAGATCGAGGGCTGCTCGCCATTGCGCAAGTACGAGAACGATGGCGGTCCAGGGCTCAAGGTATTGTTTGGCAGGCTGCGGCAGGCGGTGAACGCCGAGGCCGACATGAAGACGTTGATGGCGGCGCAGGTGCTGTTCTTGTTGCTGCGCGCGCCCGATGGCCATGCCAAGAATTTCAGCATTCAGCTCCTGCCGCGCGGGCGTTTCCAGTTGACTCCGCTGTACGACGTGATGTCGGTCTATCCGATGGTGGGCGACGGTCCCAACCAGTGGTCGCCGCATGAAATCAAGTTGGCCATGGCCTTGCAAAGATGTCGGAGGCGTATGACTTGGCGACGCAGGCCAGGGCTTGCGCACGCGTGAAGTTCGCAGCGCTTGGCACGCTCGGCGTGGATAAAATGGCATGCATGGTGACAAGATGCAGAGATTCATACAGCCGAATCCGCTTGTCCATTTACGTAAAATCGACACTACTTTTTGCGGCCGTTCTCATGTCTTCCATTATCGCAATGCCTGTTCGGCGAAATACTGTTTTTCTTATTGTGGGTGCGGCGCTACTCATGATGTCGATCGATTCGACTATTGTCGCCACGGCGCTGGGCGCTATTCAGCAAGGCCTGCACACGTCGATCAATCTAGCAGGCTGGACGTTGACAGCATATTCCTTTGGCTTCGTGCTGATGCTGCCCGTGAGCGGCAAATTGGCTGAACGTTTCGGGCGTCGCCAAGTGTTTCTAGCCTCTGTCATCATCTTTTCCATGGCCTCGCTTGGCTGTGCGCTGGCCGACAATATTTATACGCTGATTCTGCTCAGGGCCATTCAGGCTGCAGGCGGCGCCGGTTTCACGCCGACCGCCACGGGCATTATCGTGGAGCATTTCGGTGCAGCGCGTGATCGCTATGTCAGCCTTTTCGGCAGCGTTTTTCCGATCGGAGCGATGATCGGTCCGGTTTTCGGCGGCTATTTTATCGATTATTGGTCTTGGCGCGGCATATTCTATGTCAATGTGCCGATAGGCCTGCTCATTATCATATTCGCCTTGCGCTTTGTCCCGCACGATGCGGTGCGTACCGGCCATCGCACGAACAGCATGGATTTCGCCGGGCTGGCGCTATTGGGCTGTGGCCTGTTCGCCGGCATGCTGGCAGTCAGCACGCTGAGCGAGGGGCGTCTGTCCGAAGACTTATGGTTGGCTCTGGCCTTGATGTTTTTTGCGGCAGTCATGGTCGCAGCCTTCTTTCGTCACATTCGACGTGTCGAGACGCCTTTTATCGCGCCACAGCTGATCTACGGTCGCTATTTCGGAGCGGTGAATCTTGTGAACATGAGCTATAGCGGGGTCGTCATCGGCGGATTGGCGTTGGTTCCGTTGTATGCCATCAGCCGCTATGGCATGAGCGTGTTGCAATCGGGCACGCTGCTTACGGCGCAGGGTCTTGCCACGCTGATTTGTTCTTTACTTGCCGTGGCAATGCTGCGCCGCAGCGGCTACCGCCTGCCGCTGTATTTGGGAAGCGCCATTACAGTGATTGGCTTGGTGCTGCTCGCATTGCCGCCCGTCTTGAGCATTTCACCATACGTTTGGCTGGCCTTGGCCGCAGTTTTTGTGGGAGCGGGCAATGGCATCATCAACCCAGCGACCCGCAATGCGGGGTTGCAGCTTGCACCCGAGTCCTCTTCCATGCTGGCGGCGCTGCGCACCCTGTCACTGCAGATCGGCTCGATCGCCACCATCTCCATTGCCACAGCCATTTTGTCGGGCAGTAGCGATACGAGTCGGACACTTGCAGGGATTTTTGTATTTCTGGCGGTGCTCCGGTTGCTGGCGATGCCGCTGGCCAGATGGGTGCCGGAGCAGCGCGGAGCATGGTAGCGCTGATTGTTGCCCCTCTTGTGGCTGATTTATTAAGCCCATCGGCAGCATCGGAACGGCCGCATCTTCGCTTTGTGGCGTAGGTCATCCCCATCTGGTCCACGATGATTTGGGACTTCCGGGGTTTGGCATGGCCGAGGGCGAGGCGTCGAGTTACTGCTATTGGAATTTATTACAATTACTCGATCAACGGTCGGCAAGATACCACGGCGCCTGGTTGCTACGGTATTGGCGGCATCACGCGGGCGGAAGCTGGCGGGCGGTTGGACGGCGTGCTGTTACTGGCAAGGGTATCTCAACCCGCGCGGAAATAAATACACATCATGAGACCGGCCGGACCTCATTGATGTCAGGCATAAACTCAACCGGAAATCAGGGGGGCGCAATGCGGTTCATGTTGGGAATGCAACTGAGGTTATTTCTCGCAATCGGCTGTCTTGCGCCAACCGTTCTATATGCGCAAGACTTGCAGCCGACTGCCGTGCTGTTCGAGAATGTACGAATCTTCGATGGCAAGAGCGATACACTCTCCGCTCCATCGAATGTATTGGTGCGGGGCGGGGTGATCGAACAGATCGCCGCCAATCCGATTCCCGTCGACCGCCGGGCCGATACGCGCATCATCCAGGGCGACGGGCGGACGTTGATGCCTGGCTTCATCGATGCGCACTGGCATGCCATGATGGCGGCTGTTCCGTTGCCGGTGCTGTTGACCAGCGACATAGGCTACATCAACCTGGTGGCCGGCAAGGAAGCCCGCAACACGCTTATGCGAGGCTTCACCAGTGTCCGCGACCTCAGCGGCCCCGCCTTCGGGCTCAAGCGGGCCATTGACGAAGGCCTGGTGGAAGGGCCGCGTATCTGGCCTTCCGGGGCGATGATCTCGCAGACGGGAGGGCATGGCGATTTCCGCATGCCGTACGAGGTTCCCGCCGGGCGGGACGCTCCGCTCAGTCGCGGCGAAGCGATCAATGGCGGCGTGATCGCCGATGGCGAGGACGAGGTTCGGAAGCGCGTCCGTGAGCAGCTGATGCTTGGCGCGACCCAAATCAAGCTGGCAGCAGGCGGCGGCGTGTCGTCGCATTACGATCCGATCGATGTCGCCCAGTACTCCGAAGGGGAGTTCCGCGCCGCCGTCGAAGCAGCCGAAAACTGGGGCACCTATGTCGCGGTTCACGCATACACGCCGCGTGCCATCCAGGCGGCCGTCCGCGCTGGTGTCAAGGTCATCGAACATGGCCAATTGATGGACGAGCCGACCGCCCGGCTCATGGCCGAGCGGGGGGTCTGGCTGAGTGCCCAGGCCTTTATCGACAACGAGTTTTCCAATCCGAAGACCGGCGAGTCGCGCGCCAAGCAACTCGAGGTATACGCCGGAACCGACAACGCTTACCGGCTCGCAAAGAAATACGGACTCAAGGTCGCTTGGGGCACCGACATTCTCTTCGACCCTGGCATGCCTGTCCATCAAGGAGCGATGCTGGCGACGATGACGCGCTGGTATGCGCCGTCCGAAGTGCTGCGGATGGCCACCAGCACCAATGCAGAGCTGCTCGCGCTGTCGGGTCCGCGCAATCCCTACACCGGCAAGCTTGGCGTCGTCGAAGAAGGGGCGCTCGCCGACTTGCTGCTCGTGGAAGGGGATCCGATCGCCGACATCGACCTGATCGCCAATCCAGAGAAAAACTTCGTCGTGATCATGAAGAATGGCAGCTTGGTCAAGAACATCCTGCCATGATGAGCTTGCCGACGATGATTTGGCGACGTGGCGGGGCGGATGCATCGGAAGCTCCCATGAGCCAAATGCGATCCGTCGCCTTCAGAAAGCCGGATGGATGCTCAATGCGAGCATGGCCGATAACTGACATAGCTGCCTGCCGGAGTCCTGCCGCAAGGCATTGAAAGCATCCTGCGCCGCCTGCAGATCGCGCTGGCTCGCAGGCTCGCGGGCGATGATGCCTGCCGCCACCAGGCGCGCGACGACATCGCTGGTCAGCAAGAAGGTGTCCTTGCCGACCAGGCGCAGGAATCCGGCCGCCGAGCGTCCGCCCAGGCGGGCGCCACGCTTGGCGAGCAGGCGCCACAAGCCAATGATGTCGGCGACCGGCCAATCGGCGATGAATGCACCGAAGCTGCCGCCCTGTTCCTGGCGGACATCCAGGATGAACCGGGCATTTTTGGGAATGGTCTGCAATTTGGCGCGGTCGCGGATGATTTGCTCGTTTCGCATGTGGCGCTCAATGTCTGCTTCGCCGAGCACGGCCATGGCCTCTGGCGTAAAACCCGAAAATGCTTCCTCGAAGGCAGGCCATTTGGCGTCGACCACTGAATGCTGCATGCCCGCCTGGAATACCCGCTGCGTCATCGCAGACAGGTAGCGGTCATCGCTTTTGCTCTTCAATTCATCGGTCGTAAGCGCCTGGGGCAGAAAGGCCTCCATGGCTTCGTCCGAATCGAAGCGCGCACGTACCGTGTCGTGGAGCCACTGATAAGTTAATTTCACTGTCGTTCCTCTCAATTTCGGCGCTGATGCGGGAAGCTGGCATGGGGCGATTCGGTCCAAGCGTCAGGAATTGTACTTCGATGGTTCATAAGAATAGGGTGCAGCTCGCATGTGATTTATCGATCGCTACAGGCGTTCGACATCTTCGCAATGCTGCATACTTGCGCAAGCTGATGCTGGCCCATCCGGGCGGCTTTCCGGCGCCGGTGCATGAGGGCAGTGCTTCCATCTGGCACTTGGCGGATGTGCCGGTCTGGTTGCAGGCGAAGGGCGGATATGCTGTTGCTGGGCATGTGCTGGAGGTGGCCCAGGTTGCCATGCACGTCAATATTGCAAAGGAGCAGCGGCGGATACCGCGCCGGCGCGCTTTGGAATTGGAAGATTAAAGAAATCCATACCAGACATACCGGATCAAGGATTTTGCTGGATGTTCTTCTTATGAATTATCCTTCGTGGATACATATCGGCCAGGAGACGAGATGACAGCGGGCGCGTGGATGAGCGGGGGAGTTGTCGCCGTGACGATTGCTCTTTGGGCGACGGCCCGGCTGCCGGAATATCTTGTCGCCTTGCTGTTTTTCACAGCCGCCGCCGTATTGCATCTTGCACCGCCCGATGTGTTGTTCTCGGGTTTTTCGTCGGCGGCGTTCTGGCTGGTGCTTAGCGGCTTCGTGCTTGGCGCTGCGATTCGCAAGGTCGGCCTGGCCGATCGGCTCGCCCGCCGTATGGCGAACCGTCTCATGGGGTCCTGGCCCCGCATGGTCGGCGGCGTGGTGTTGCTTACCTACGGCCTGGCTTTCGTCATGCCGTCCAACATGGGGCGCATCGCCTTGCTGATGCCTATCATCATGGCATTGGCCGATCGCGCCGGGCTGGCCGAAGGCAGCCGCGGCCGAATCGGGCTGGCCCTGGCGGTCGGCTTCGGTACGTTCCAATTGTCGGCCAGCATTCTGCCCTCCAATGTGCCCAACCTGGTCATGGCGGGCGCTGCGGAAAGCGCATTCGGCATCCATTTTTCCTACCTGCCGTATCTGTTGCTGCATGCGCCCATCCTCGGCGTGCTCAAGGGGTTGGCCTTGGTGGTTTGCCTGTGCCTGCTGTTCCCCGCGACACTGCAGGCCAATGCGACGGAAGAGCCGGTTAGCCCCCTGAGTGCGGCGGAAAAACGCCTGGGCGTGTTGCTGCTTGCAACCTTGGCGCTGTGGATGACCGATTCCTTGCATGGCATCTCGCCTGCCTGGGTGGGCCTGGCCTCTGCTTGTATCTGTCTGCTGCCTCGCATCGGTTTTTTGAACGGCGAGGAATTTGCCGCCGGCGTCAACTTCCGTACCTGCATCTACGTTGCTGGCATCCTGGGGCTGGCTGCGCTTGTGAACCATTCGGGCTTGGGGGCGATCATGGGCACGTGGCTGCTGCACAGGCTTCCGATCGACCCGGCCAGCCCCGGGGGCAGTTTCGGGGCGTTGGTGGCGCTGACTAGCGCATTGAACTTCACCGTCACCGCCAACGGCGTGCCGGCCCTGTTCACGCCGCTCGCGCAGCCATTGGCCCAGGCCTCCGGCCTGCCCCTGCTGACGGTACTCATGGTGCAAGTCATTGGCTATGCCACGCCATTGCTGCCTTATCAGGCATCGCCCATTGTCGTCGCGATGGGCATGGCTCGAGTGCCGGCCAGGGATGGCATCCGGCTCTGCCTGGCGCTGGCTGCCATCACCTTTCTAGTGCTGGTGCCGCTGGACTATGGCTGGTTCAAGCTGCTGGGCTTGATCCCCCTTTGAACGACAGCTGCCTTTGATGGCGAATCGAAAGCAGATAAATCGTGCCTTCGATTTGCGCATACAGCAGCAGATAGTTCGCCGTCACGTATTCGCGCAGCTCTCCGTCCGCGGCAATGACATCGAGTTGTTTAGCCAGGCGGGCAATGCCGTTGCCTGCTTCGATAGAACGGGTAGGCCGTTCGAAGAACAAGCGGCCGATGCCGGGAAAGCGCTCCAGATTGGGGATGACGGTATCCGTCAATTCATTCAGCAGCACATCGAAGGCTTGCGGGATATCGGCTTCAAGAAGGAAGGCTTCGATTTCCGCCAAGTTGTGTTCGAAGTTGGCGGTGAGCTTGGCTGTATGACGCGCTGTCACGGTGTGAATCAGCCAATCAACCGCTAGCTTTGGTGCCGCGGCGGCGCTTGATGGCGGAAAGGGCGCTGCGAGCGTTTTTTATCTTGCCGGCAGACACATCGGACAAGCCCTTGCTGGCGTCTTCAATCAGCAATAAGTGGATGTGCTCGCGCTCCAACTGGTGATAGTAATCCAAACGTTGGGCGTCGATGATGGCAACGTAGCTTTCACCGTTTTTTGTGATGATTTTCTCGGCCCCGGCTTTCACCTGCTCGGCCAGCTCGGACAGATGGGCCCTGGCTTGGGACAGTGGAATCACATCACTGGACGAGATGGCCATGGCTAGCTCCCGGGCTGCTGATTGTACAAAATTACGTACACTATACAGCACAATTACGCACGGGGCCATTGCGAAATTCTTCCAATACAGTGAGCGGGCGGATATCAGGACGCGGGCCATAACATTCTCTAGGAATAGCGGTTGACATAATGACATCATGATGTCATTATGTCGTGATGAATATCGAACGCGATCATAGCCCGCTATATGCGCAGGTCGAGGCCGCGCTGGCGGCGGACATATCCTCAGGGGCGCTGCCGCCGGGCAGTCAGCTCCCGCCCGAAGATGGCTTGATGGAGCGCTTCGGCGTCAGCCGCACGACGGTACGCAAGGCGATAGAAAACCTCGTGGCGCGCGGAGAGGTCGAAATTCGCCGGGGCAAAGGTACTTTCGTCGCGCAGCGCAAGATCATCCAGGAATTGACCGAGCTGACCGGCTTCGTCGAGGATATGCAGGCGCTCGGCCGCAAGCCGAGCGCGCGGCTGCTGGATAAGCAAGTGGTGCCCGCCAATGCGGATGTCGCCCGGCAATTGGCAATGCCGCCCGGCAGCTTGGTGATGCGGATTCAACGAGCCCGGCTGGCCGACGGCGTCGCTGTGTCCTTCGATGAAACCTATCTGCCGCGCGAGATCGGCGAAAAGGTCGTCGCGCACGACTTGAACGCCGAGCCCATCTTTTCGCTGCTCGAAGACAAATACGACTTGCCGCTGACCGAGGCGGAATATCGGCTGGAAGCGGTCACCGCCGCGCCGGATGTGGCGCAGGCCCTGGGCATGGCCCCGGGCAGCGCGGTCTTCCTGATCGAGCGTACGTCCTACACCGAAGGGCGCCGGCCCATCGATTACGAAAAGCTTCATTATCGCGGCGACCTGATCAGCTTTGTCACCCGCCTGGCCCGGCGTCCGCGAGCCCGTCCGTAGCGCAAAGGCGAAGCAATGGATACCTTATGGCTATTCGTGGCCGCTTTCGGCGCCAGCGCACTCGGCGGTGTGCTCGGCATGGCCAGCGGCATCTTCATCGTGCCGATCCTCACGCTGCTTTTCGGCCTGGATATCCATGTTGCGATCGGCGCGAGCATCGTGTCGGTAATCGCCTGCTCCTGCGGCAGCGCGGCCCCGTTCCTGAAAAGCCGCCTGACCAACATTCGCCTTGCCATCGTCCTCGAGACGGCCACCACGCTTGGCGCATTGACCGGCGTGTTTCTCATCGGCATCGTCTCGACACCGGTGCTGTATGGCCTGTTCGCGGTCATCCTGGCGGTTTCGGCCAAACAAATGCTGGCGCGGCGGCGCGAGGCGGTCGACGCGAGCGCCCCTGACATGAAGCAATGGGCTACGGTGCTGCGCTTGCATTCCAGTTTTCCCGATCACGCGTCGGGGCGGGAAATAGCTTACCAGGTCAGCCGCGTTCCGCTCGGCATGGTGTTGATGTACGCGGCGGGGCTGATCTCCGCATTGCTGGGTATCGGTTCCGGCGTGCTGAAGATCCCCGCGATGGATACCGCCTTGCGGCTTCCCATCAAGGTTTCCTCCGCCACGTCGAATTTCATGATCGGCGTGACGGCGGCCGCCAGCGCGGGCGCCTATTTCGTGCGGGGCGATATCGACATCGGCATCGCCGGCCCCATTGCCGTCGGCTCGGTCGTCGGCGCGCTCGCCGGCGCGCGCATGCTGATGGGGCTTCCGGCCGACAAGCTGCGCATCTTCTTCGTGGCCATTCTCGTGCTGTTGGCGATCCAGATGTTCCTGAGCGCCCTGGGCGTCGATGTTTCAGGAGGCGCCGCATGAAGCCGGACACGAGCTATCTCGAGCGGCGGGAGCGCATCATTGCCGGGCTGCTCTGGTACGGAACGTGGTTTGCCTCGGTCCTGATCGCCGCGGGCATGCTCCTGGCGGCCATCGAGCCGTCGCTGGCTGCGCCCGCGCTGCCGCTGAGCGGGTACGGCGCGATAAAAGCCGGCGTAGCCGTGTTCATTCTCCTGCCGGTTGCGCGGGTGATCCTGATGCTGGCCATCTTCCTGCGCGAACGGGACTACACCTACGCCGTCATCGCGGGCTTCGTACTGGCCATCATCGCGGCCGGCGTCATTATCGAGATGTGACGGGCCGGCGCCGCCGGACTTGCGGCGGCGCGTCCGGCGTCACATGTTCGCTGCGCCTGCTCTTCCGGCTGTTTATCGATTGCCTTACAATAGGCATAAATGTAAGGAGCCTCTATGACCGAATCCACTATCACCGCCAAAGGCCAGACGACCATTCCGGCCGATATCCGGGCGCAGGTGCAGGCCAAGCCAGGCACCCGGCTCGTCTGGTCGGTCATGCCCGACGGGACCATCATCGTGCGCGCGAAGAGCAAGTCCATTCTCGACATGGCGGGCCTGCTCGAGGCGCCCAAGGGCAAGCATGTCCGTGTGGAAGATATGGATCCCTGGCGCTGAAGCCTGGATATGCCAGCCCTCGATACGAATGTTCTGGTCCGCTATCTGGTGCGGGACGACAATGCTCAGCTCGCAGCCGCCAAGCGCCTCATCAGCCGATCTGTGGCTGAAAATTTGCCGCTCTTCGTTCCCGTCACTGTAGTACTTGAACTCGAGTGGGTCCTGCGCTCCAGCTTCCATTATGGGAAAGACGATGTGCTGCACGTACTGTCGAATCTGCTTTCGGCCGCGGAGCTCAGTTTCGAATCAGAGCGGGCCCTTGAGGTCGCCCTTCAGCTCTTCCGGAAGGGAGCCGCGGACTTCGCGGATTGCCTGCATATCGCGCTTGCGGTCCAGGCCGGCGCTCAGCCTTTCTGGACATTTGACAAAGGCGCGGCGAAGATTCAGGGGGCGCGGTTGCTGAGCCGTTGAACCCTGCCGCGCCGCGAATCCGCATCATCTTGGCGCATCTTTCTTCGCCACGCGGGTGACGTAAAAGCGTTCCAGGGTGGCGATGATTTCCTCGGCGTCGTCGGCGTATTCGAACAGGTCGGCGTCCTCCGGCCCGATATAGCCTTCGTCGATCAGGTAATCGAAGTCGATGAGGCGGCGCCAGAAGGCGCGTCCGACGAGCACCACGGGGATCCGCGGTATCTTGCCGGTCTGGATCAGGGTCAGGACCTCGAACAGTTCGTCCAGCGTGCCGTAGCCGCCCGGGAAAGAGACCAGCCCGCGCGCGTGTATCAAAAAATGCATTTTGCGCAGCGCGAAGTAATGGAAGCGGAACGCCAGTTCGGGGCTGATGTAAGAATTGGGGGCCTGCTCGTGCGGCAGGGTGATGTTGAGCCCGATCGAGCGCGCGCCGGCATCGAAGGCGCCGCGGTTGGCGGCCTCCATGATGCCCGGCCCGCCGCCCGTGATGACGACGAAATCGCGCCGCTGTTCCTGCTGGAAGCGCATCGAGATCAATTGCGAGAAGCGCTGCGCTTCTTCGTAATAGCGCACCTGTTCCACGCGGCGGCGGGCCAGGGATAGTTCGCGTTCGAGCGCTGGGTCCGGCGAGGCGTCAGCCTTACGCTGTTCCAGCGCGGCAAGCCGCTTGCGCGCGGTGGCGGCGTCCAGTACGCGCGCGCTGCCGAACACCACCACGGTCGAATGTACGTCTTGCTGGCGCAAGATGCGTTCTGGCTTGAGCAATTCGAGCTGAAGGCGCAGCGGACGCAAATCGTCCTCGCTGAGCAGGTCCATGTCCTCGTATGCGAGGCGGTACGTGGGCGATTCGATGATGGCGCGCAAGCGCTCCTGGTAACTTGGTGTGGTGCTCATAGCGTATCCGCCGGGTAATCTGGCCGGCGCGTCGCTGCGCCATGCCCGGACACGGGCGCGCGAGCCCCCGGCCATGGCGCGCCGCCTGTGGTTTCATCAATGCCGAACCGCCCCAGCCCCATCGCCGCCAGCGCGCCTTCGCGGCGCAGCAGCCACAGCGCCTCCAGTCCCATGCGCTGCGCCAACGCCAGCCCTGTATCCGGGCCGGCCACCAACAGCGCGGTGGCCCAGGCGTCGGCGTGCATGCATGTGCGCGCCAGCACGGTGACCGAGGCCACGTCGTTGCGCAGCGGCGCGGCGCGGCCCGCGTCCATGGTGTGCGCCACGCGTGCGCCGCCGATTTCCAGATAGCGCCGATAGTCGCCCGAAGTGGCTACGGACAAGTCCCGCATTTCGATCACGCTGTGCACGGCGCGCCGTCCGGCCTCGGGTCTTTCCACAGCTACCGCCCAAGGCTGGCCGCCGGCCTGGCCGCCCACGGCGCGCAACTCGCCGTCCAGCGCCGCCAGGGCATGCCGCACGCCATGCCGCTGCAGGGCGGCAGCCATGCGATCCACAGCGTAGCCCTTGGCGATGCCGCACAAGTCCAGTTGCAGCGGCGCATGCTTGCGGGCGCGGCCCGCGGCCATGTCCAGCTCCAGCATTTTATGCGCAGGAGGGTGCGCGGCGCTCGCCGCGGCGCGGATCGCCGCCGCATCGGGCGCATCCCTTGCGGGACCGAAGCCCCAGGCATCGACCAGAGCGCCGACGGCCGGATCGAAGGCGCCCCGGCTCAGACGGCTGATGTCCAGCGCGCAGGCCAGCACCTCGAGGATCTCCGCAGGCAGCGCCAGCCATGCCCCGGGCGGCGCATGGTTGAGGCGATTGAGGTCGCTGCTGGGCAGCCAGGGCGACATCTGCGCATCCACCTGCTGCACGGAGGCGGCCAGGGTCCGGTGCAGCGCCTGCGCGTCCAGGCCCGGTGCGGCGTCGCAGGTCACGGACCAGCGCGTCCCCATGGCGGGGCCATGCAGCGTCAGGCGCCGATGATTAGAACAGGTCTTCTGCATAGCGTTCACGCTGCTTGAGCTGAGCCACGCTTTGCCCGAGGCTGCCCAGAATGTCATCGAGGACCTGCGCCACGCCGCGCGCCATGGGACGGCTGCCGCACACGCGCACGATGGCGCCCCGGGCCAGCAGATCGCGCACCTGCGCGGCATCGCGGCGCAGCGCTTCCTGCACATAGCCGCCGCCGTTTGGAGCGCGCGAGAATGTAGTGTGCAGGCCCGCCAGGCGGCCCTCGGCCTGCCAGGCCTGCAGTTCCCGGCCGAAGTAGAAATCCCGCGCCGGATCGCGCGCGCCATAATACAAGTGCATGGGCCTGTGCCGCGAATTGTCCCGTATGAAGCCTGCCAGCGGCGCCACGCCGGTGCCGGCGCCTATCAGCAGCACCGGCCGCCGCGAGCCGGACAGCGCAAAACCCGGGTTGGATCGGATAAAGGCCTGCACGCTATCGCCCGGCCGCAGGCCGTGCAGGTAGTTGGAGCACAAGCCGCCGGGCATACGGCGTACGCAGATCTCCACGAAGCCGTCGCGCGAGCTCGAAGCCAGCGAGTAGTAGCGCGGCACGGCCTGCTCTCCCGGCGGCACGATACCCAGCAGGTCGCCGGCGGCGTAGCGGCGCAGGCCGTGGCTGGGCAAGGCGAAACGCAGGATGACCGCGGGTTCGCCCGCGCCGCCCGCGAAGTCCTGCCGCGCCGCCAGCGTGAGCGTCGCGGTGCGCGGCAGGCGCGGCTGGTAGACGAGCTGCAAAGGCTCGCCCAGGGCTTGCGCCAAAGCCTGGCCCCAGCGGACGAATTCCTGTGCGGACTGCTGGTGGATGCGCTCCAGCGGCAGCAGCGNNTCGGCAAAGGCGCAGAAGGCCGGGAACTGTCGGTCTCCAAAGCCCAGCACCGCCACCTGGGCGTCGGTGACGGGCTGGCGCATGATGGCATCCAGCGCGCGCGCCGCATGGGCGGGCGGCTGCCCTTCGCCATAGGTGGCGGCCAGCACATAGACATGGCGCACGGCCGGCGGGACGCGCCAGCGTTCCAGCCCTGTGGTGTGTACGCGATGGCCCGCGGCCGCCAGCGCAGCGTGCAGGGCTTGGGCGAAACCCCAGGTGCCGCCGCTTTCACTGGCCACGAAAATCAGGCTGTCGGCTTGCGCCGGCGGGCTGTTGTTTTCGATGGCGGGGCGACTGCGGCGCGCCTGCCGCCACAGCAGCAGGCCCGTGATCCAGAACAGCGGAATGCTGGCGCCCATGGCGCCCAGCGCCACGGCCCAGACCCAGGCTCCGTCGCCGGTATGCAGCAGTCGGGCCAACTCGTGCAGGCGCTGCGCGGCGGTCGCATCCTGCCAGGCCAGGACCTGGCCGCTGTAGCGGTCCACCCAGCCCTCGCCCTGGGTGGTGACGATGTCCCAGATGTCCTGAGGATCATCGGCCGAAGGCAGGTTCAGTTTGCGCAGGTCGTCCACGCGCAGGCTCTGCAGCAGCGGCAGTTGCGCAGCGGGCAGCGGCGGTTGCCCGTTGGGAAGAGAGGCCACGTCGGGCTCTGTCGCCGCGTCCAGCCGCACCAGGCCGAAGGTGCTTGCGCTCATGTACAGCGCGGTGATCGCCGACAGGCTCAGGATCGCCACTATCACCCGTCCGGCCAGCACATGCAGGCGTTGCGCCGGGGCGCCGCGCACCGGGCCGGCCAGGCGCCGCCAGCCTCCCATGCGGCGCAGCAGCAGCACCAGTCCGGAGATCGACAGCGCCAGCATGGACAGCGCCACCAGAGCCGCGGCCATGCGCCCCTCATCGCCCATCAACAGCGCGCGGTGCAGGTTCTTCACCCAGCGCGGCAGCAGCGAAGGCTGATAGTCGCCCAGCACGCGCCCATCGGCCGGGTCCACGCGCAGCGCCTGGGCCTGGCCGTCGTCGAAGGCGTAGACCACGATGATGCCGGAGGGCTGTCGGCGGATTTCCTCCGCTCCGGGCACGCTGGCCTGTATGCGCTGCACCAGGGCGGCGACCGGCATGTCCTGCGCGGCGGGCGCCGCCTGAATGGCATTGCGCAGCGGATCGAGCGCCAGCAGCGTGCCCGTGATGCCCAGCACCAGCGCGACTGCGCCCGCCGCCAGGCCCAGCCAGCGATGGATAGACCGCCAAACCATGTGGGTCCCCTTCGCTTATTGCAACTGATAAGTGAATGACTGAATGTACTGCTTGCCGGCCTGAGGCTTGCCCGCCTGAGTCGAAGACAGGGGGACGCGGATTTCCGATGGACTGTCGCGCATGTCTTCCGCGGCGGCGTCGATGCGGATTTCGTAGCCGGCGTCGATCAGCGCGTCGGCCAGATCGGCCGTCACCTCGAGCTTGCGGCCCTGGCCTACGCTGGCGCCGGTCACGCCCTGCAGGCGCTTGCCGTCGCCGGCGGACAGGCGATTCCAGTCCGTCAGGTGCTTATAGTACTTGGCCTTGCCGCCGGCCACCCATAGCGTGCCGGCGTATGCGCCCTTGGCGTCGGTGAGGTATACGGCCAGGTAGGCGCCGTCGCCGCCGTAGTTCTTGAGCGTGGCCGAGAGCGTGACCTGGCGGCTGTGCGCCAGTGCGGGCAGGGCCAGCGCACAGGCGGCGGCCACGGTGGTGAGCAGGGGTTTGGTGAGCATGATGGATCTCCGATGCGAAGGGTGTTATTGGGTCTGGTCGAGCGGCGTGGCGCCCGGGGGCGGCACGGGAAGAGCGGTAGCGGGCGCGGGCGCATCCCGGGCCTGAGGGCCTTCGGATTCGTGGCGGCGTTCACGGTCGCGCCCGTGCTTGCCATCGCCGTCACGCAGCTTCATCTTCACCACGCGCAGCGTCTGAGGATCGAGCTTGGCCTTGAAGGCGCGTCCCTGGGCGTCGCGGCCGCGGATCTCATAGCAGCCATCGTCTATCTTCAGGCGCTGTACCTGCCAGCCCTGGCTTGCCGCATGCTGCAGTACGGCGTCGCGCGGCTGCCAGTATCGTATGGGCACGTCGCAATCGTCGTCCGCCATGGCGGGGGCGGCGGCCAGGGCCAGGCACAGGACGGCCAGGCAGGGATGGAGCTTCATGGTTTTCTCCTTGTCGCATGGGAATGAGGTAGGGCGCCGCTACCGGCGGCGGCGACGGCCGGCGCCGTGGCGGGCGCGTCCCAGCCGCCCCCCAGCGCTTTGTACAGCGCCGCCAACTGGATGGCGGCGTCCGTGCGGGCGCGCACGGCCGCGGTCTCCGCTACCCGCAGCAGGCGCTCCGCCGCCAGCAGTTCGATCAGCGCGATGTCGCCGGCCGCATAGCGCGCCTTGGCATGGTCGTGGCTGCGGCGCGTAGCGTCCAAGGCCACCCGACGGCGTTCCAGCGTATCCAGGCTGGCGTGATAGTCGCCCAGCGCCTGCTCGGCCTCGCCCAGCGCGGTCAATACGGTCTTCTCATAGGCCAGCGCGGCTTGCCGTTCGGCCGCCTTGCGGGCGCGGATCTCGGCGCGCACGCGGCCGCCGTCGAATATACGCCAGGAGATCAAGGGCAGGATGGAGAAACGCGTGCTGGATGAATCGAACCAATTGCCGGTGGCGAGCGCCTGGAATCCGCCGCCGGCGCCGATGGACAGCTTGGGGAACAGCTCCGCCGTGGCGACGCCGATATCGGCCGTGCTGGCGGCCAGGCGCCGTTCGGCGGCCAGGACATCCGGCCGGCGGCGCAGCACGTCGGCGCGCTCGCCCACCGGCAGCGGCAGCAGGCTGGGCGGCGCAGCCGCGGCATCCAGCAGCGCCAGCTCGCGCTCCGGCGGCGCGCCCAACAGCACGCCCAGGCCAAGCACGGCGGCGCGCCGGCGCGCCTGGATACCCGGTAATGCGGCGTCGGCGTCGGCCCATTGGGCGTATGCCGCATCCACATCCGCCACGGTGGCATCGCCGGCCGCCTGGCGTTGCTGCACGAGCCCCAGCGTCTGCCGCAGCGTCTCCAGTATCGTCTGCTGTGCGCGCAGCTCGTCCGCGGCGCCGGCGGCGGTGAACCAGGCGCGGGCCACTTCGGCGACGATGCGCATGCGCACTCCTTGGGCCTCGGCTTCGGCCGCCTCGAGCCTCGCGCCGGCGCTTTCCAGCGCGCGCCGGCTGGCCCCGAACACATCGGTTTCCCAGGCCGCGTCGAAGCCGGCGTCGTAGATGGTCTGCGTGGCCTCCAGGCCGGGAACCTTGCCGACCGGCAGGGGGCCGTTCTCGCTTTGCCGGCGGCGGTTGACGCTGGCGCCGGCCGCCACGGCGGGAGCCCGGCCGCCTGCGGCCTGGTCGCGCAGCGCACGCGCCTCGTCGATGCGCGCCGCGGCCTGACGCAGGTCGAGGTTTTGCGCCAGCGCGCCGTCGACCAGGCGTTCCAGCACAGGATCGCCCAGGGTTCGCCACCAGTGCGCCAGGTCGGCCGGCCCGGAAGCCGCGGCCGCCGGCTGGCTCCAGCCGGCGCCCATGGAAACCGGCGGCGGCGCGCTGTAATCAGGGCCGACAGCGGCGCATGCGCCGAGCAAGGCGGCGCCAAGCATGGAGAGCGCGGCGCGCAGGCGCCGTCGCGGGCGCCCGGCCGCCGTCGCAGCTGTTTCGAGGTGGTCGGTTCTAGTCATTGCAGGCGTCCCCGGACGAATATGGCGGCCATCGTCAGCGTCGCCAAGGCGATGGCCGCCAGCGGCCAAAGGTTGGCGAAGATGTCGCCGGGCGGCATCGCCTTGAGAAAACTGCCTTCCACGATGATGAGAAAATGCTTGAGCGGAATGGCCTGCGCAAGCCATTGCAGGATTACAGGCATGTTTTCCACGGGCGTGGCGAAACCCGACATCAGCACCGCCGGCACGCCNNGCGGAAATCATCAGGCCGATACCGACGACCGACAGGATGAACAGCACCAGGCTCGCGAGCAGCAAGCCAAACGAGCCGGTAAAGGGTATGCCGAACAGAAACACGCCTACGCCGACCATGGACAGGCCCACCAGGCTGCCGATGGCCAGCGCAGGCAAGGACTTGGAAATGATGATCTCCGGCGTCGATGTGGGCGACACCAGCAATTGGTCGA
>DJWC01000080.1:0-171 GCA_002441445.1 Pusillimonas sp. UBA6240 | reverse complement strand
CGGGCACGATGAACCAGCGGTAGACGAGGTTGGGGTTGAACCAATGGCGTACGCTCACCGGATCGGGCGCCTGAGCGTCCATCACGGCTTCGGCCCCGGCGTCGGCCGCGATGGCGGCCAGGTAGGCGGCGGTGATCTGGCCGGAATTGCTGCGCCGGCCATCGACCAGCA
>DJWC01000139.1:9475-9949 GCA_002441445.1 Pusillimonas sp. UBA6240 | reverse complement strand
CGCGCTGGTTGGCCCTTTCCTTCAGCCGCGGAAACAATGTATATACATGCTCCAAGCCTGCGTCGATGTCGCGCGCCTTCAGGAAAAAGCCGCCCATTTTCAGGTTTTCGGCCACCGTCAGGTCGGGAAAGACGCGCCGCCCTTCCGGAGAGATGGCGATGCCGCGGCGCATGATGGTATGCGTGTCGCACTGGGTGATGTCTTCGCCCAGGAAGCTGACGGTGCCCGCGCTGGCGCGCGGAGAACCGCAGACCGTCATCAGCAAGGTGGTCTTGCCCGNNCGATCAGGGTGACGATCTCGCCTTCGTTGACTTCCACGGATACATCGTTGAGCGCCTGGATCGCGCCGTAGTAAGTATGGACGTTCTGAAGCTTCAGCACTTATTCTTCCCCCAGGTAGGCTTTGATGACACGCGGGTCGACGCGCACGTCGGCCGGCAGCCCGGTGGTGATGGGTTTGCCATGCTCCATGAC
>DJWC01000139.1:9155-9356 GCA_002441445.1 Pusillimonas sp. UBA6240 | reverse complement strand
GCGGCGCTGGTGGCCGTAGGCCAGGTTGCCGGCCTCCCGGTTGGCGAATTGCCGTATTCCCATGAAATCCAGCCAATCGGCGGCGTTTTTCTGCGCCTCCTGTTCGGACTTGCGGTAGGACGGCAATTTGAGCAGGCCGGGCAGCAGCCGGGTTTCGATATGGGTGTGCTGGGCCACCATCAGGTTTTCCAGCACCGTCAG
>DJWC01000139.1:0-9128 GCA_002441445.1 Pusillimonas sp. UBA6240 | reverse complement strand
GATGTCGCCGGTGGTGGGCTTGTAGAAGCCGCCCACGCAATTGAACACAGTGGTCTTGCCCGCCCCGTTGGGCCCTATGATGGCGAAAACCTCGTCGCGCTTGACCTCGAACTCCACCTGGTCCACGGCCAGCAGGCCGCCGAAGCGCATGGTCAGCCCGGATACCTTGAGCAATACATCGTTCATGCCTTGAGCTCCACCTGGGGACGCTTGACGGGCAGCAGCCCCTGGGGACGCCACATCATCATCAGCACCATCACCAGGCCAAAAATCAACATCCGGTATTCAGCGAATTCGCGCGCGATTTCCGGCACCACGGTCAGCACGATGGCGGCCAGGATGACCCCCACCTGCGACCCCATGCCGCCCAGCACCACGATGGCCAGTATCAAGGCGGATTCGATGAAAGTGAAGGACTCGGGATTGACCAGCCCTTGCCGGGCGGCGAAGAAAGCGCCGCCGAAACCGGCGAACATCGCCCCCATGGTAAAGGCCGACAGTTTGATGCGAGTGGGGTTCAGGCCCAGCGAGCGGCAGGCGATCTCGTCCTCGCGCAAGGCCTCCCAGGCCCGGCCTATGGGCATTCGGATCACCCGGCTGGACACGTACAGGGTGATCAGCGCCAGGCCGAGAGCCATCAGGTACAGATAGATGATGACGTCCTGGTTGTTGAAGTTCCAGCCCACCAGTTCGTGGAAGGTGGTCACGCCTTCCGGCGCGCGCCGCGCCATGGGGAAGCCGAAGACCGTGGGCTTGGGTATGCCCGAGATGCCGTCGGGCCCGCCCGTGAGCGTATACAGGTTGATGAGCAGCAGGCGTATGATTTCGCCGAAACCCAGCGTGACGATGGCCAGATAGTCGCCGCGCAGGCGCAGCACCGGAAAACCCAGCAGGAAGCCGAACAGCGCGGACATGCCGCCGGCGAACGGCAGGGCTTCCCAGAAGCCCCAGCCAGCCCAGTGATACAGCAGCGCATAGGTATAGGCGCCCACCGCGTAGAAGCCCACGAAGCCCAGATCCAGCAGCCCGGCGAAGCCCACCACGATGTTCAGCCCCAGGCCGAGCATGATGTAGATGAGCACCAGCGTCGCGATATCCACTTGCGCGCGGCCCGTGAAGAAGGGCCAGATGAGCGCGACCGCTATCATGATGTAGATGATCACGCGCCGCATGCGGTCGGTGAGCACGGGGAGTTCGCGCTTCTTGCCCTTGCGCTTGAACAGCCGCGCCAGGGGCGGCCGCAGCATCTGGAACACGAACACGATGGCCATGCCGGACCAGATCATGTCCCATTCCGGCTCGAGATGGGTCTGCATGCCGCTGCGCACGATCTGCAGGCCGAATATGGGCGCGATGATGACACCGGCCAGGACGGCGGCGAAGAACGCGTTTTTTATATTGATGCCCATTACACTTTTTCCACTTCGGGTTTGCCCAGCAGGCCAGTCGGCCGGAACAGCAGGATGAAGACCAGCAGGCCGAAAGCGACGATGTCCTTGTATTGCGAGGAGATATAGGCGGCCGCGAAGGTTTCCGCCAGGCCCAGCAGCACGCCGCCCAGCATGGCGCCCGGAATGCTGCCTATGCCGCCGAGCACGGCGGCGGTGAAGGCCTTGATGCCCGCGATGAAGCCGATGAAGGGATTGAGCTTGCCTATGGCCAGCGCGATCAGCACGCCGCCCACCGCCGCCAGCATGGCCCCTATGACGAAAGTGAAGGAGATGATGCGGTTGGTGTCTATGCCCAGCAGGTTGGCCATGCGCAAGTCCTGCGAGCAGGCGCGCGAGGCCCTGCCGACGCGGGAATACTTGATGAACAGCGACAAGGCGATCATCAGCAGCACGGTCACCACGATGATCATGATGCGCGAATACGGCGCGGTGACGACGAAGTCGGACCCCAGCCGGAATTGCAGGGAACCCGTGACCAGCGCGGGCACCGCCATGTCGCGCGCGCCCTGGCCCAGCGCCACCCAGTTCTGCAGGAAGATGGACATGCCTATGGCGGAGATCAGGGGCACCAGGCGCGGTCCGCCGCGCAAAGGCGCGTAGGCGACTTTTTCGGTGGCATAGCCATAGACGGCCGTTACCAGCATGGCCACGACCAGCATGGCAAGAATGATCAAGGGCAGAGGCAGACCGCTGTTCACGCCGATGGCGGACAGGGTGACCAGGCCGACATAGGCCCCTATCATGTAGATTTCGCCATGGGCGANNGCGAAGTTGATCATGCCGATGATGCCATAGACCATGGTGTAGCCAATGGCGATGAGCGCGTAGATGGCGCCGAGCGACAGGCCATTGAATAGCTGTTGCGCGAGTTGGGGTATGAGGTCAGACATAAGCGGATAGTGCCGTATGGTTCGCCCTGCGCGGCCGCCGCGGCCGCCAGGGGAAAGGAAGGCGCCCCGGCCCTACCGGGCCGAAGCAGGCGGGACGCGCGTCAGAGCTTGAGCTGCTCGAGATTGCCGCCCTTGTCCCATTTGAAGACGGCGAACTCGAATTCCTTCAAGTCGCCCTTGGCGTCGTATTCGACCTTGCCGATGGCGGTGTTGAAGGCATGGCTGTGCATGTAGTCGGCCACCTTGGCCGGATCTTCGCCGACGGCGTTGATGCTGTCGACCAGGATCTGCACCGCCGCATACGCCGTCAGGGTGAAGGCGCCGTCAGGGCTGCGCTTGTACTTCTTGAAGTGCTCGAGCACTTTTTCGTTGCCGGGCAGCTTGGTGAAGTCCGACGGCAGGGTGACCAGCAGGCCTTCCACCGCCGGGCCGGCGATGGCGACGAGGTCTTTGTTGGCGACGCCTTCCGGGCCCATGAACTGGGTGGACAGGCCCTGTTCGCGCGCCTGGCGCAGAAGCAGGCCGAGTTCGGCGTGGTAGCCGCCGAAATAGATCAGGTCGGGATTGAGCGACTTCAGCTTGGTGATGACCGCGGAATAGTCGCTGTCGCCCACGTTGATGCCTTCGAACAGGGCGACGTTGGCGCCGCTCTTGGCGAGATTGTCGCGCACCTGCGTGGCGACCCCCGAGCCGTAGGTTTGCTTGTCGTGCAGGATGGCGACGGTTTTGGGCTTGAGATGCCCGAGTATGTAGCTGGCGGCGAACGGCCCCTGCTGGTCGTCGCGCCCTATGGTGCGGAAGAAGAAATGAGGCTTGATGGTGTCCGTGACCAGCGGCGAGGTGGCTCCCGGGGTGATGGCGACGATGCCTTCCTGTTCGTACACGTTGACCGCGGGCACGGTGGTGCCGGAGCAGGCATGGGCCACGGCGAACTTGGCTCCGGAGTTCACCACGCGGTTGGCGGCGGGCACGGCCTGCTTGGGTTCGCAGCCGTCGTCGATGAGCAGGGGCTCCAGCTTCTTGCCCTTGACGCCGCCGGCCTCGTTGATGGCCTCGATGGCGGTCAGCGCGCCGGCCTGGATCTGGTCGCCGTACTGGGTGGCGGGGCCGGTCATGGGTTGCGGGATGCCGATTTTGATGGTGCTGGCCGCATAGGCGCTGCCGGCGATGGCGACGGCGCCCAGCGCCATGACCAAAGGAGTTATTCGCTTTAGGAACTTCATACCTGCTTGATCTCCAGTTGCGCTTGCCGTAGAGGGCATCCATGTTGCGGACGACCTGTATTGCTTTGTTACGGCAAGCCATTGTTGTTAGCTTCCGCCAGGAACGGCCAGCGTATTCTGACGACTCAGGAAGGTACTGTCACTACGGATAAGCCCTTACGCAGCGGGTTTTGCCAGGTTCCACATCAATGCCCTGAAGGGCGCCAGCATGACGGCGTTGACGGCCAGCTTGACGGCCAGGTCGCCCACCAGCAGCGAGGGCCAGGGCACGCCGGTGCCGGCGAAGGCCACGCTGAAGAATACGAAGGTGTCCAGCGTAGCCCCGGCCACACCGCCCAGCAAGGGCGCGCGCCACCAGTGCTGATGGCGCAAGCGGTCGAAAACATGTATGTCGACCAATTGGGCGCACAGGAAAGCCAGCCCCGAAGCCAGGGCGATGCGGGGCGTGGCCACCCATACCGAAACCGCCAGGGCCAGGATGAAGCCGATATAGGCCACCTTGCGGGCGGCCCGGGGGCCGAAGCGGCGGTTCAGCAGATCGGCCACCAGGAAGGCGACGGGGTAGGAAATTGCGCCCCAGGTCAGCCAGCGGTTGATGGGATACTGCACCAATATGTTGGATCCGACCACGATGATGCCCATGGCGGCTACCGCCACCCAGAACTGCAAGGGGGTCATGGGTGCGAAAACGGGTTTGGGTGAAGTCATTCGGCGAACTCGGCGGATAGCTGGGCGGCGCGCTCGCGGGCGGCGTCCATTGCGTGCTGTACGATGTCGGGAAAACCCTGGCTTTGCAGCACCTGCAGGGCGGCCGCGGTGGTGCCCCCCTTGGAGGTGACGCGTTCGCGCAGCACTTCCAAGCTTTCGTGGGACAGGGCCGCCAATTGCGTCGCCCCCGCCAGAGTGGCCAGGGCCAGGGTGCGCGCCTGGTCGTCGCTCAGGCCGTGCTTGATGCCCCCCTTGATCAGGGCTTCGATGAAAAGGAACACATAGGCGGGGCCGCTGCCCGACAGGGCGGTGACGGCGTCGATGCCGGCGTCGTCATCGACCCAGACGACCTCGCCCACCGCCTTCATGAGTTGCTGCGCGACGCCCCGGTCGTCCTGGGAAACGCCTTCCAGCGCCATCAGGCCGCTGGCGCCCGCCGCCACCAGCGCGGGGGTGTTGGGCATGCAGCGTACCAGCCGCGTCCAGGGCCGCTCTTCGTCGCCCAGCCACCGGGCCAGGGTCTGGGCGGAAATGCCGGCGGCGATGCTGATGACCAGCGTGTCGGCCCGCAGATAGGGGCGGCAGCTTTCCACCGCCTGCTTCAGGTACTGCGGCTTGACCGCGAAAATCCATACCCGGTGCTCGGACAGGGCGGGCCCGGCCTGGGCGGCGACGGACACGCCCTGTTCCGCCCAGCGGTCCAGCGTGGGCTGATGGACGTCCACGACATGCACGTCGTGCGCGCCGCAGCGCTTGCCGATGAGGCCGGAGGCCAGGGCGCTGGCCATGTTGCCCCCGCCGATGAATGCGATAGTCAGTTCTTTATTCATAGCCCGGTATTGTACGATTTTCGCCGCCGCCATGCCGTCCGCGCGGCCATTGACCTGGGCGCCCAGAAGTCGTTACAGTCATGTCCATGTCATAGACCCGCAATAAACTACAACACCAGTACGGCAAAACATCCGCACGGCAACCTCGCCCCACCGGCAACCCACCAGGAGAACATCCATGCGAGCAACACTTTTTGCATTCTCTATTGCAGGCGCCCTTGCGGGCATGGGCGCGGCCCATGCCGCCACCGACATCAATTTCTGGCATTCCATGCAGGGAGCCCTCGGAGAGCGCGTGAACGCGCTGGTGAACGAATTCAACAAAAGCCAGTCCGACTATGTCGTGCATGCCATCTACAAAGGCGCTTACGGCGAATCCATGAACGCGGGCATCGCGGCCTTCAGAGCGGGCAACGCGCCGGACATCCTGCAGGTCTTCGAGGTCGGCACCGCCACCATGATGTACGCCAAGGGCGCCGTGCAGCCGGTGCAGGAAATGTCCGAAAAAGTCGGCGACCCGATCAACCCCGCCGATTTCATCGGCGCGGTGGCGGGGTATTACTCCGCGCCGGACGGCAAGCTGGTATCCATGCCCTTCAACAGCTCCACGCCGGTCTTCTACTACAACAAGGACGCTTTCAAGAAAGCCGGCCTGGATGCCGACAAGCCGCCCAAGACCTGGGAAGAAGTCGCCGAGGCCGGCAGGAAGCTGCGCGCCGCCGGCATGGAGTGCGGCTACACCACCTCCTGGCCATCGTGGGTGCAGCTTGAAACCTTCGCCGCCTGGCACAACACCCCTTACGCGTCCCTGGATAACGGCTTCGGCGGGCTGGGCGCGCGCCTGGAAATCGACAAACCGCTGTTCGTGCGGCACATGACTTTCCTGGCCAACATGTCCAAGGAAGGTACTTTCACCTACGGCGGGCGCGGCGACGCTTCCGGCGGCCTCTTCACCTCGGGCAAATGCGGCATGTTCACCGGATCCAGCGGCAACCGCGCCAACATCATCAAGACCGGCAACTTCGAGTTCGGCACCTCCACCCTGCCCTATTACGCCGACGTCAAGGGCGCGCCGCAGAACACCATCATCGGCGGCGCTTCGCTGTGGGTGTTCGCCAAGAAAAGCCCCGAAGTCTACAAGGGCGTGACCAAGTTCTTCAAATTCATCTCCAGCCCCGAAAAGGCCGCTGAATGGCACCAGGGCACCGGCTATGTGCCGGTCACCAAGGCCGGCTACGAGCTCACCAGGAAGTCGGGCTTCTACGACAAGAATCCCGGCACCGAGATCGCCGTCAAACAGCTCGATGCCGACACCACCAAAAATTCCCGCGGCGTGCGCTTGGGCTATCTGCCGCAGATCCGCGACATCGAAGACGGCGAAATGGAACAAATCTTCTCCGGCAAGGTGGCGCCCGAAGCCGGCCTGAAGAACATGGTCAAGCGCGGCAACGAGCTGCTGGAGCGCTTCGAGAAAAGCGTCAAGTAGGGGCCTGCCGATCGATCTTCCGCCGTGGGCAATCGGCTGGCTTGCAGCGATTGCTCACGGTTTTTTACTGATGTCTTCCCATGGAAAAACGCGTAGTCTTCAGCCACAAGACCCTGCCCTATCTGCTGCTGGCCCCGCAGTTGGCGATCACCATCGTCTTCTTTTTCCTGCCCGCGGGGCAGGCCATGTGGCAGTCGTTCCGGCTCGAAGACCCGTTCGGCCTGTCGTCCCAGTTCGTCGGCCTGGCCAATTTCGCCGAGTTGTTTTCCGATCCCGATTACATCCAGTCATTCAAGGTCACGGCGATTTTTTCTATCCTGGTCGCCGTGCTGGGCCTGGGCATTTCCCTGCTGCTGGCGGTCATGGCGGACCGCGTGATAAAAGGCGCCGCGGTATACAAGACGCTGCTGATCTGGCCCTACGCCGTGGCCACGGCGGTCGCCGGCGTGCTCTGGCTGTTCCTGTTTTCGCCTTCAGTCGGCATCCTGGCCGTCTATATGCTGGAAGCCGGCCTTTCATGGAACCCGCGCCTGGACGGCGACGATGCCATGATACTGGTCGTCCTGGCTTCGGTCTGGAAACAGATTTCCTACAACTTTCTGTTTTTTCTGGCGGGCCTGCAGTCCATACCCCGGTCCCTGATCGAGGCGGCCGCCATCGACGGCGCCAGCCCGGCGCGGCGCTTCTGGACCATCGTCTTCCCGCTGCTTTCGCCCACCACATTCTTTCTGCTGGTGATCAACGTCATCTACGCCTTCTTCGATACCTTCGCGATCATCGACATCGTTACGCAAGGCGGGCCGGGCACCAGCACGTCCATATTGGTATACAAAGTCTATAACGCGGGCTTCAAGGGCCTGGACATAGGCTCGTCCGCCGCCCAGTCCGTGGTTCTGATGCTCATCGTCGTCGCCCTGACGGTCATCCAGTTCCGCTATATCGACCGCAGGGTCAATTACTGATATTGATGATGCGCGCGCGCCAGCGCAGCGCCATGCAGCCCAGAGGCCAACCATGATAGAACGCCGACCCATTCTGGATATCGTCACGCACCTGGTGCTGATATTGGGCGTCGCGCTGATCGCCTTCCCCCTCTATGTGACTTTCGTCGCTTCCACACAGACGACGCAGGAAGTGGCGCGCGCGCCCATGTCGCTGCTGCCGGGCAGCCACTTCCTGGAAAACTATCGCGCCGTGCTGGTGGGCGATGCGGCCAACACGCCGCCGGTGGCGCGCATGATGTGGGTCAGCACCGTCATGGCGCTGGTCATCGCCATCGGCAAGATCGCCATATCGATGCTGTCCGCTTTCGCCGTGGTGTACTTCCGCTTCCGTTTCCGCATGTTTTTCTTCTGGATGATCTTCGTCACCCTGATGCTGCCGGTGGAAGTGCGGATCGCGCCCACCTACAAGGTCGTCTCCGACCTAGGCATGCTGAACAGCTATGCGGGCCTGACCTTGCCCCTGATCGCTTCGGCCACCGCCACCTTTTTGTTCCGGCAGTTCTTCCTGACGGTCCCCGACGAGCTGGTGGAAGCGGCGCGCATGGACGGCGCCGGGCCCATGCGTTTCTTCAAGGACGTGCTGCTGCCCTTGTCGCGCACCAGCATCGCCGCTTTGTTCGTCATCCAGTTCATTTACGGTTGGAACCAGTATTTATGGCCGCTGATCATCACCACCCAGGAAAACATGTATCCGGTGGTCATAGGCATACGGCGCATGATCGCCGGCGGCGATGCCGTGACGGAATGGAATCTGGTGATGGCCACGGCGCTGCTGGCCATGATTCCGCCCGTCGCCGTCGTCGTCCTGATGCAGAAATGGTTCGTCAAGGGCTTGGTGGATTCGGAAAAATGACACTGCCCCACGACGGCCTGCCGCAAGAAACAAAATCCCGGAAAATCACATGGCTACTCTCAGCTTTCGCAACGTAAAAAAAACCTATGCGGGCGGCGTCGCGGTCATCCATGGCATCACCATGGACGTCGCCGACGGCGAATTCATCGTCATCGTCGGGCCCTCCGGCTGCGGCAAATCGACCTTGATGCGCATGGTTGCGGGCCTGGAAAGCATCACGGAAGGCGAGATCGCCATCGACGGCAAAGTCGTCAACGACCTGGAACCCGCCGAACGCGACATTGCCATGGTGTTCCAGAACTATGCCTTGTACCCGCACATGACGGTCTTCCAGAACATGGCCTATGGCTTGAAGATACGCAAGTTCAGCAAGCAGGAAATCCAGCGCCGGGTCGAGAACGCGGCGCAGATACTGGAACTATCGCATCTGCTGGAGCGCCAGCCGCGGCAGCTGTCCGGCGGCCAGCGCCAGCGCGTGGCCATGGGCCGCGCCATTGTGCGCCAGCCGCAAGTTTTCCTGTTTGACGAGCCGCTGAGCAACCTGGACGCCAAGCTGCGCGACAAGACCCGCGGCGAGCTGCGGCTGCTTTTCAAAAAGGTAAAGGGCACGGTGATCTACGTTACGCACGACCAGATAGAGGCCATGACCATGTCCGACAAGATCGTCATCCTGCAGGAAGGCA
>DJWC01000031.1:17399-17573 GCA_002441445.1 Pusillimonas sp. UBA6240 | reverse complement strand
GTGTTCTCGATGACCTTGGCGGCTTCCGCCACGCGTATGGACGGCGCCTTGTGCGTGCCCGCCAAGATGATTTGCCCATAGAGTTTATCCACGAGCTCGGCCGTTTCGGGCGTGGAACCGGAGGTCACCTTTTTGATGGACGAAACCCGGTGTTCCTTGTCGCCCGGATTGATG
>DJWC01000031.1:0-17387 GCA_002441445.1 Pusillimonas sp. UBA6240 | reverse complement strand
GCGCCGGGATAGACGGTGGACTCGTAAATGACGATGTCGCCGCGCTTCAGCACCTTGCCTATCGTTTCGCTGGCGCGTATCAAGGGTGTGAGATCCGGCTGCTTGTATTCGTCGATGGGTGTGGGCACCGTCACGATGTACACATTGGCTCGCGTCAAGTGTTCGGGCTCGTGGCTGAATTCCAACTGGGCGGCCTGCGCGAGTTCCTCGGCTTCGACTTCCAGGGTGTGGTCCTTGCCCTCTTTGAGCTCCGCGATGCGGCGCGCGTTGATGTCGAAACCCAACACCGGGCGCTTTTTGCCGAACTCGACCGCCAGAGGCAGACCTACATAGCCCAGACCCACTACCGCCAGTTTCACATCTTGAATTTGCAAGTTGAATCTCCCACGCTGTGCGCAAAAAAGAAGAAGATGGATATTATAAGAACGCTATTTGCGGCGGTGGTCGCGGCCCAGCGACGGCAGCAGCAGCCACGACGGCCGGCGCCATGAAACCAGGCGCGAATACAGCCACAGATAGACGCCGGAGAACACCGCGATGCTGGCGCAAAGCGCCCAGGCGTTGTCCCACCATATGGTGGCCGGCACCAGGCCGATCAGCGCCAGCACCCACAGGTAGGGGGAGGTCATGGCGTTGCACAGGGCCGGCACGGCATGGCGGCTGTCCCGCGTGAATGTCACCCGCACCAGCCGGCGGAACACCAGTTGATGCAGATGCAGCGCATCGGGCTGGTCAACAGGGGTGCCGCGCTTGAAGCGGCGGCGCCAGATCGAGAACATGGTCTCGAACACGGGATAGAACAGCACCGCCAAGGCGTAGAACGGCGATACGCTGGGATTGCGCACCACCAATTGCACCGCCAGCTCGGCCAGCATGAAGCCCAGAAAATACGCCCCGCCGTCGCCGAGGAAGACCCGGCCGAAGGGAAAATTCCACACCAGGAAACCCAGGGTCGCCGATGCCAGGGCGGCGGCGATCAGGAAAATGGGAATGTCCTGCACTTGCAAGGCTACCAGCGCCAGGGACAAGGCCATCAATGTGGCGATCATGCCCGCCAGGCCGTTCATGCCGTCGATGATATTCAAAGCGTGCGTACAGCCGCCCACGGCGATCATGGTGAACAGCAGCGAGATCGGCCAGAATGACAATATCCAGTCGGCCCAGGGCAGCCCGACGCGCGAGACGCCGCCGACCAGCCACCAGGCGATCGCCGCGGAAAGAAAAGCGGCAAGCAGGCGCTTGCCCGAGCCGACGTCCTTGGTGATGTCTTCCAGCAGGCCGGCCACGAACACCGGCATGGCAGCGATGAAGAGCACGGGCCAGAGCCAGGTCAGCGTCATATTGCTGGGTCCGAGCACCAGCAGGCCCGCCAGGCTGCCCGCGAGCACGGCCAGGCCGCCGACACGGGGCGCGGCGCGCGCGTGCATGGCCTGGGGCTTGCTCATGTCGGAATCGCCGGTAAACACCCCATGCCAGCGTTCGGACACGACTATCAGCCCGCCCACCATGAACGCGACAATACAGATATAGAACCAGGTGAAGGATTCCCAAAGTTGAGGCGAGATCACAAAAACCTTAAATATAAATAAGCACCACCATTATCGGCCGGACTTGTAACAGTACGGCCGGATCGGCGGTAATAAGTGCAACAAAAAAGTGGGCGTCAAGATAAACCGTCCCGGCGCGACAAGGCTGCCGGCGTGCCGCCGCAGCTCCGTGCCATGCACGCAGCGGGCGTATACAGCTACTTTATTGCATATTGCTGAAAAAATGAAAAGAGGCTCCCTCCCACGCTTGCCGCCGCACGGCGACGCTTCACTCCAAGGGAGGCGTTTTTTGCCGGAGCACCTGGCTTGGCGCGGCCCGGCGGCAAAAGGGGCCCACGCTTGCGAGTTGCGCGGCAGCGCTGCCTCCCGAGGGCGAGTTTTTGCCAAGGGGCATCGAATCTTGGGACGGTCCCGGCGGTCCGGCGGACCCGCGGCCTCTCGGCTGACGGTTCGAGGCCATTCAAGTAAAAAAAAGCCCGAGATCGTGAGATCTCGGGCTAAATCCACCAAAGGAGGAGGGTGGAGGAGACAACCTTGGCATGTCGGGCTACTAAAGCTGGGCTTGAGACCGCGTGATTGGGGTTTTCCCTTGGCAATCACGTTTCGACATCCGATAACTAAAGTGTATAGCGTTCTTTTGTGCGTTGCAAGATAAATCTTCAAAAAAACTGTAACGGCGTTGTTTTGTGGCTTTTTTGATACTATGCCAGAAATACGCTTGGGACAAAGTAATTTAGTGTTAACCCTGAGCCCGCTATTGTTACAAATAATACCACATCAGGCCTAAATGCGGTAGGCGGTAGTGGTCATGACCGTGGACATGGCCCTCATCGCCAGCCTGATCGGCAGGCGCAAGATCTCCGCCCCCCTGCTTTCCGCCGTATTCCGGTGATTGATCTCGTCATTCCGCATCTGCGTCACGACATCGCGCGAACGCTGGTCCAGGGGGGGAAGATCGCGCAGATGGCGGTCCAGATGCTGCTCCACTTGCCTCTCGGTCTCGGCCATGAATCCCAGGTTTTTTGCAACGCCGGCCCTGCCGGCCAGAACGCCGAGCCCGAAAGAGCCCGCATACCAGAAGGGATTCAGCAAGCTGGGGCGGCTGCCCAATTCGTCTAGCCGCTCTTTGCACCACACCAAGTGGTCGACCTCTTCCGCCGCCGCCTTATGGAGCACCCCTTGTATTGCTGCATCGCGGCAAAAAAGCGCCTGACCACGATACAGCGCCTGTGCGCAGATCTCGCCCACATGGTTTACCCGCATCAACCCGGCCGCATGTTTCTGCTCTTGCGGAGATAAATCACCCGCCGCCTGAACCGGAGGTTTGCCGGCGGGATTGGGCCGGCCGGCACGCACCGAACCGTCTAGGACCTGAGCCGCCCGGCCAAGCTCGGACAGTATCCGGTCCAGCGTACCCATGCGGCGGGAGAACCCCGTATTCGCGCCTGGCTTGTTTTGCATCGTTTCCATACTTGCCTTCATGATTGCTTGATTCCGGCCTGCCTGCCTGGCGACCCGGCATTCCTGTGCAAAAGCCCCAAATGCGCCGGCGCTCGCTGCACAGCCATGCCAAGGGCAATAATACCGCGATCGCCACCAGCCCGCGCCCGGCCAGTTCCTGGTCTCCCAGCAGATAGAAATTGCAGAGGCGCTGCGGGCTGTCCTGGTACAGCAGGCCGACAATGGCCGCCATCCAGCAAAAATTCCCCAGGAAAAACAGCCTGATGACGACATTCGAGCGCCGCAGCGAGTCGCACAGCACCACGCCAGCAATATACAAGCCGGCGAACTTGCCAACCGCCAGGAAAGGCGATACCAGCACCTGATCCAGCGCCCTGGGTATCATCCAGTATGCCCCTACGAACGATGCAAACAGCAGGCCCGCGATACCATACTCGTTGCAGCGCGCATACTGCGTAGCGCATTCCGCGGCGCAGCGCCGCCAGACCGCGCCCGCCGCTATGGCCGCAGCCCTCTCCGCTGACGGCCCTGCCGCAAAGCCGCCGCGAGTCCACCGGCCGCCGGAGTGCCGGCCACCGGATCGCCGGCCGCCGGTCTCCGCTGCCCAGCCCGCCAGTACTCCGGCCAGGAGAATCATGGGGATATGCGCCAGCATGTGCAGCGTCATGGTGCGCGTCAGCGCATCGCGGAAAATGAAGCTTGCCGCCAGCAAGGCCAGGCTCGCGGCCCAGCGCAAGCGTGCTTTCATGACAGGCGCCATCACGAGCCTCCGCCGGCCAGCGCCAGGCCTGACGCAGCGCGGCGGCCCGCGGACGCAGCGGGCGCCGCGCGCTCCGCATAATCCAGCAGCGCCTCGGCGTCGCCGATATCCACGATGCGTGTCAGATAGCCGCCGGCGGACACGGCATGGTAGGCGGCATTATGCTCGTATTGCCCAAGCGGCGCCGGCACCACCACGATTCCGAAGGCCTTCAGGACTGCTTCGCGGCCGGCCGCCGCCGGCAAGGCGGCAAAATCCCAAACCGCGGGGTCGGCGCGCATGCGCCTGCCATACTCCTGCAGCAGCCGCGGCGTATCGGTGGGATCGAAGCTCAAACTGAGCAGCCGCACGCGGTCCTGCAGGCCGCGATCCTTGATCGCTTGCTGCATTTGCTGAAACACCGTGCCCATGGCCAGGCACAGCGATGCGCAGCGGGTGTACATGAAATCAACAATGGTCAGACGCCCGTCGCGGCGCAGTTCTTCCCGCAGTGCGCCCGCGGCATGGCCCGGCAAGCCGGCCAGCGCCGCATCGGGCACCAGGCGCGGCTGCCGGCGGATATCCGCGCGGCGAGCCGATTCCGTCGTCACGGCCGTAAAGCCGTCGGTCTGCCAGTACAAGGCGCCCGCGCCCAGAATACAGACCAGGCAGATCGCCAGCGCCATTCTCATGAGCCGCGCACCTACTTCAGCGCCTTGAGTTCGGCTTCGCCGTTCCAGGGCTGAGCCTGGCTCTTGGTGGCGGCGCGCCCGGCGGCCACGCTTGCGGCGTCCACCTTGCCGGCTGAATTGCCGAAACTGCCGCGCACGTAGCTGAGAACCGCGGCGATCTCCTCGTCCTTGAGCTTGTCCTTGAAGGCCGGCATCTGCCCGTTATAAGTGGTGCCGCCCACCGTAAGCGAGCCGGAAACTCCGTGCAGGACGATCTGTATGGCCAGCTCGCCGGGCCCTGTCACCCACTCGGAAGCCGCCAGGGGCGGGAAGACGCCGGGCAGGCCCAGGCCGGTGGCCTGATGGCAGGCCACGCAATGGGACGCATAGATCTGCGCGCCGTCCAGGGCCCCGCCGGCCGGACTCGCCGCGATGAAATCCGCCGCGCTGCGCCTGTCGCCGTAGGCGGGCGGATTGCTTTGATGGGTATAGGCGATATACCCGATCGCCCACGCAAAAATCGAGGCGACGATAAGAATCACCAGCCATGGAATGGGCCGGTTGCCCTCATAGGGTTCAGGCATTTCGCGCCGCTGCGCGTCGATTTTCTTGGAAATATCTGACATTCTGTTCTCCATAGCGGCCAGGGCCCGTCAACAGGCCCCAAGCCGGCCGGTGGCGCTGTTCCGGGCGCTCCGCTTGCACGCGCAACCGCGGGCGCGCGCGCTTCCAGCCGTATGCCGGGCGTAGCGCCCGTCCTCATGGGGGCTTGCCGGCATCAAGGGGTTTCGCCGGCAGGCGGTTTGACGGGATAAGTGCGGTCCAGCGCCAGCAAGTACTCCACCAGGTCCAACGCCTCGGGACGCGCGACCACCACCTGACCCACCGGCGCATAAGCGGGCGGCAGATTCACGACCTTGTCGCCCTTATCCGCCTTGTCCTTGATCTCGAACAGATACGGATAGGACGGCATGATGCTGCCCGGCGTATAAGCCCTGGGCTGGTACAGGTGCCCCAGATTCCAGTCCGCGCTCGGTTGGCGGGCGCCGATATTCAGCAGATCGGGGCCGGTCCGCATGGTCCCCAGCAAATGCGGGTGGTCGTAGTAGTAATCGCCCGCCACCGGCGCGCGCCCCCAGCCGCGCTTGAAATCGGGCGCCTGCGCTTGCGCCCTGGGCTGCTGCGTATGGCAGTACACGCAGCCATTCTTTATGTATTGGTCGCGTCCGCGCAATTGCGCGGAGGTGTAGGGGTGCAGGCCTTCGGAGGGCTTGACGTCCGACAATTGTATGTAGGGGACCACCACCAGGGTCGCGGTGGCCAGCGCCAGCGTCACCATGGCGCCGCTCAATAGCTTGTATTCGTTCTCCATGATCAGGACTCCACCGCCACGGCGCTTGCGGCGACAGCGCCCCCGCGCTGGTGAAAGAGCGCCGGACCGACGCGCCTGCGCCCGTAGCGCAGCGCCATCGCAATGAAGTGGAAGGCGAACACCACGTGCCCCAGGGTCATCACCGCCCCTCCCAAGGTCCGCGCTTCGAGGTAGGGTATCGTCACTTGCACCGACTCCATGAATGTGCGCGAAGCGTCCAGCATGGCCACGCCCTGCAGCCAGCCTCCCACGCTCAAGCCCACGAAATAAATGGCGAAACCGCAGACCACCAGCCAGAAATGCAGCGCAATCAAGCTGGGGTAAGGCCATTCCCACGACATCACCCGCGGCATCACGAAGTAGATGGCGCCGAACATCACCAGCGTAAAGAATCCGTACAGGCCAAGATGGGCGTGCGCCACCGTGAAGTGGGTGAAGTGAGTAACCGTATTGACGCTGCGCAGCGCCTCGACCGACCCCTGCACCGAACTCAGGGTGTACATCATGCCGCCCAGGACGATGAAGCGCAGTGTGGGGGAATAGATCAGCGTCTTGAAATGATGGCGCATGGTCAGGTGCTGGTTAACGGAAAACGCCAGCACCGGCACCACCATCATCACGCTCTGCACGATGGACAGCGTGATCAGCCAGCCCGGCACCGGACCGCCCACCAGGTGGTGGCCGCCGACCTGGCCGTAGAAGAAGGCCAACGCCCAGAAACCCAGCAGCGACAGGTTGTAGGACTGGATCGGACGGCCGATGATCTTCGGCAGGAAATAATAGATGGAGGCCAGCGCAATCGGCGTATAGAAGAGGCCCAGCACATTGTGGCCGAACCACCAGTTCATGGTGGCCTGCTCCACGCCGAAATGCACGCTGGGCAAATTGCCCACGAGGAACAGGATGGGAAACCAGAACAGCGCGGCGCCCATGTACCAGATGGATACATAAAGATGTTTCACCCGCCTGTTCTGCAGCGTGAACACCAATGGCAGGCCGATCAAGGCGCCGCCGATCACGAACAGCACATCGATCTGCCAGGGTATCTCCAGCCATTCCAGCCCGTCATTGAAGCCGGCCGCGATGCTGCCCAGGCCGGCTATCAGGGCGGCGTTCCACAGCATGGCGCCCAGGATGGCGAAGCGCCCGCCCATCAATTCCGTCTTCAGCAGGCGCGGCAAAGTCCACATGGCGATGCCGAAAGCCGCCATGGGCGCCCAGCCATAGGCCACCGCGTTCAAATGCAGCGTACGTATGCGGCCGAAGGTCAGCCAGGCGTAGTCGGTCAGGAAGTCCGGCTGGTGCAGCTTGATCGAAGAGATCAAGCCGGCGCTGGACGCAATGATCAGCCACACCACGGCGCAGGCCAGGAACACAAAAGTCACATAGGCCGTCGATTTGTCGGCCTGCACTCGCTCCGCCAGCTCGGCGGCCAGGCGCGCTTCATTTACGGGCGCCGGCAGGGGCGCGTGTGTGGCGTCCACTGCCCGCTGCAAAGCGCGCTGCTGCGCCCCCGTGGCGGCGGGCTCTTCGATCCGCCCGATTTCCCCTTCCGAGAAAATGACATTCGCCGCGGCGGGGTTGTCGTCGAACAGGTGCTTGCGCAGAGACCAGATAAAAACAAACAGTCCTGTGACAGACAGGGTGAATGTCAGGAGCAAAATGGTAGTGGTGTTCATTCAAATACCAAGAATCAAAGCCGGAGGGTTACGGCATGGCTGCGCGCACCGCGCTCAGCCGCCGCGTGGGCCGCTGCATATACGGCCCCGCGCCGCGCCGACTGGCGTCGCGCTGGACATCGCCCCGCTGGCCGGTGTCGCACCGAAAAAAAGCGGTGGGGACATGCGGGCGCCACCCCCTTGCGGCCCGTCTGCGGCGCCGCATTAATATCGCTACACGATATAAGTAAGTAAGCGCATCATAAAGGATGCGGCCGCGAGATTTACGCATTTCCCTATGCCGAATATTGTTATAGTGAAACCGCCCCACATCCCGGCCTGCCGACGCAAGGGCCGCGATATGGGTATCATTGATACTTCACTTATTTGCCAGCAGGAAGATCAACATGGAATGCACGATAGACTGGGGCGGCCCGGATGGCATGCTGTTCGTCGCCCGCAGCGGCAGCGGCCATGTCACCGCCATGGACGGCGCCCCGGACGGCGGCGGCCATAACCTCGCCCCCCGCCCCATGGAAATGATGCTTGCCGGCGCCGGGGGCTGCGCGGCCTACGATGTCGTGCTGATCCTGAAGCGCGGGCGGCATACCGTCACCGGCTGCCAGGTGAAGCTGACCGGCGAGCGCGCCGAAACCGACCCCAAGGTCTTCACGAAAATCCACTTTTCTTTCGTGGTCAAGGGCAAGAACCTGCCTGTGCCGGTAGTAGAGCGGGCCGTCAAGCTGTCCCACGACAAATACTGCTCCGCTTCCGCCATGCTCTCCAAGACCGCCGCCATCACCCATTCGGTCAGCGTCGTCGAAGCCTGAACACCCGGGCGGCGCCCGCGCGCCGCCGCGCCCACCCATTGTCCATGCCATGCATCAGTACGAAGATTTCATGCGCCATGTCTACGAACATGGCACCTCCAAGACCGACCGCACCGGAACAGGAACGCGCTCCGTATTCGGCCACCAGATGCGCTTCGACCTGTCGCAAGGCTTCCCGCTGATCACCACCAAGAAGCTGCACACCAAAAGCATTTTCATCGAACTGCTGTGGTTCCTGCGCGGCGATTCCAACGTGCGCTGGCTGCAGGAACAAGGCGTCACCATCTGGGACGAATGGGCCGATGAAAACGGCGACCTCGGCCCCGTGTACGGGGTGCAGTGGCGCTCCTGGCCCACCCCCGACGGCGGGCATATCGACCAAATATCCAGGCTGATCGAGCAAATCCGGCAGAACCCCGATTCCCGCCGCCTGATCGTATCGGCATGGAACGTCGCCGACATCCCCAACATGGCCTTGCCGCCCTGCCATGCTTTTTTCCAGTTCTACGTGGCCGATGGCAAGCTGTCATGCCAGCTATACCAGCGCAGCGCCGACATTTTCCTGGGCGTGCCTTTCAATATCGCCAGCTACGCCCTGCTGACGCATATGGTGGCCCAGCAATGCGGCCTGGAACCAGGCGACTTCATCTGGACGGGCGGCGACTGCCATCTATACAGCAACCACATGGAGCAGGTCGCGCTTCAGCTCGCGCGCCCACCCTACCCCTATCCCCGGCTGAACATCAAGCGCAAGCCCGATACGATCTTCGACTACCGCTACGAAGACTTCGAGATCGTGGGCTACCAAGCGCACCCGCACATCAAAGCGCCGGTGGCGGTTTGATATGGGCTTGCATCGTGACTTTGCCGCTTAGCCCCATGCCCTCGCCCATCATTCAACTCGTCGTCGCCTATTCCGAAAACCGCGTCATCGGGCGCGACAATATGTTGCCCTGGCGCCTGCCGTCGGACTTGGCGCATTTCAAGCGGGTGACCATGGGCCACCCCATCGTGATGGGCCGCAATACCTGGGAATCCCTGGGGCGGCCGCTGCCGGGCCGGCCCAACCTGGTCATCAGCCGCAACCCGCATTACCAGGCGACGGGCGCATCGGTGTATGCCACGCTGGACGCGGCTCTGGCGGCGTCATCCACGGCCGACAAGGTGTGCATCATCGGCGGCGAAGAGCTGTTCCGCCACACCCTGGATATCGCCGACGAAATCATCGCCACAGAGATCCACGCGCACATGGAAGGCGATACCTATTTCCCCGCGCTGGATCCCGCAGTGTGGCAGGAAGTGGAAAGAAAGCCGCAGCCCGAGGAAAACGGCTTGTCCTTCGATTTCGTAGTCTATCGGCGCTTGCGGCCGGCGTAAGCATCGATCAGCGTGCGCATCAGCCGGCGCATGCATCGGTCAGCATATGCATCGGTCCGCGTAAGTATCAGCCGAGCGCAAGCACTACTGTGCAGGCGCATTCGCCCCTTCCAGGAACGAGAGCGCCAATTGGTTGAATTCGTCGGGGTGGCTGCGCGAAAATGCGTGGCCGCCCGAGTTCCATAGCGTCAGTTCGGCGCCGGGGATCAGCGCGGCGATCTCGCATGAAAAATAGGCTGGGGTCAGCATGTCGTCCTTGGCGCAGCACACCAGGGTGCGCGCGCGGATGCGCCGCAACTGATCCTCGAACGAAAACGCCAGGATGGCGTCGATCCGGCTCGCCATGATGTCCGCGGCCGCGAGTTCCTTCGAAGCCGAACGCGCCTCCACGGCCTTCAGCGCCTCATCGTTCCGCGCAACATGTTCCGGCGGATAAAAGAACAGCGTCGTCGTCTGCGCATAGACTTCGGGCCCGAGCTTCTCCAGTATCAGCTTACGCAAGCCCCAAATCCGCCGCCGGTAGGCGTCCGCGCGATGGATGCTGGCATACAGCATCAGGGAACCGACCCGGTCCGGATTCCGGGCGGCCACGACTTGAGCAATGGCGCCGCCGGTGGAATGTCCCAGCATGTCCGCGCGTGGAATGTTCAATGCATCGAGCAAGGCTTCCAGATCGTCGGCCAGCTGCTCTATGCTTTTTACGGTGACCCGCTCGGTCCCGCCCGTTCCGCGCTGATCATAGACCAGCACGGTCCGATGGCGGGACAAGGCATCCAGTTGGGGCTGCCAGAAGCTTCCCGCTCCGCCCATGCCGGCGATCAGCACCAGCGGTATGTCTTCCTTGCCGCCATGGATTTCATAGCGATGCACAATGCCGTTTGCTTTGATTTCAGCCACGCGCCGACTCTCCCAAATAGGCTGTCGAAGCGATCTCCACAAGGAACTCCGGCTTGACGAGATCGGCCCTGATGCAATAGCGCGCGGGCGGATGAGCCGGAAAATATTCTTTGTAGACCTCGTTCATCGCCGCATAATCGTCCAGGTTCTTGATGAAGATCTGGTTGTAGGCAATGTCGGCCAAGGTGGCGCCCGCCGCGGCCAGCGTGCTCTTGATCGATTCAAGTACGTGGCGGGTCTGCGCCCGAACGTCTCCGGGCGCGACGGCCTCGCCATTGGAACCAATCGGCAGAGTGCCTGAAATATACACAGTGTTGCCCGCCCGCGTCGCGGGCGAGTATGGGGCCAACGGGGGCGCCGCCCCGATGGGGACAATGATTTCGATGCTCATGCCTATCTCCAGGGTGTTATAGGGGATGATTCAATTCGCGGTCACGCCGGTGTCGCGCACCACTTCCTCCCACTGCCGGGAGTCCTCGCGTATGATGCGCGCAAAGTCCTCGGGGCTCATGGCCGCGGGCTCCGCGCCGAACCCCGCCATGGCCTGCGCGGCATCCCCGGCGGCGAGCTGCTCGTTGATCGTCTTGTTCAGGCCGTCGACGATGTCCTTGGGCGTTCCGCGCGGCGCCAGCAAGCCGAACCAGGAGCGCACGGCAACGCCGTTTATGCCTTCTTCCGCCAAGGTCGGTATCTCAGGCAGCGCGGCAGCGCGCTTGTCGCCGGCAATGGCGATGGCGCGCAGCTTGCCCGCCTTGATCGACGGCAAGGAGGACGGCAGGTGGTCGAACATCATCTGGACGCGGCCCGCCAGCAGTTCGGTCAGGGCGGGCGACGAGCCCTTGAACGGCACATGCAGCAGGCTGAGGCCTTGCGATTTCTGGAACAGTTCCCCCGTCAAGTGCGGAATGGCGCCAATGCCGCTGGAACCGAAACCCATGGGGGGATTGGCCCCCCTGGCCAGCGCCACCAGTTGCGCAGCGCTCTTTGCCGGCACCTCGGCGTTCACGACCAATGCCACCGGGATCGTGGCCAGCATCGCCACGGGCTCGAAATCCTTCACCGGATCATAAGGCAGGCTTTTGTAGATGAAAGGCGCAATGGTCTGGCTTGCCGTCACGCCCAGCAGCAGGGTATAGCCGTCGTTCGGCACCCGGGCGACGCTGCCGGCGCCTATCGTGCCTCCGGCGCCGGCCCGATTCTCCACGACGAAGGACTGCTTATAGACGTTGCCCAGCTTTTCCGCCAGCAGCCGCGCCAGCATGTCCGCCGCGCCCCGGGCGGAAAGCCCACCACGATACGGACGGGTTTGGCGGGATAATCCGCCGCGGCCGCCTGGGCCGCCGGCGCCAGGCATGCGCAGGCGGCGGCCAGCGCCAGGGCGCTGGGCAGTCTGCATCCCAAACTTCGAATTCGGGCCAGCGCACTGCGGCACTGTAAGATTATGCTCATTACGGCCTCCTCCAAAAAATCAGAGTAGGCACAATACAAGCTAATCGACAGGAGGAAGTAGCGTTAAATCGGCTACGACTCATTGCGCAATATGCAACACCTCGACCTCATCGCCCTTCGCTTTTTTTCTGAGGCCGCGCATAGCGGTTCGATCAGGCTTGCGGCGGACCGGCTTCATGTGACGCCATCCGCGGTCAGCCGGCGCATCGCCAAGCTGGAGCACCAGCTCGAAACCACTCTTTTTGAGCGGCGCCCATCGGGCGTCGTACTGACGCCCTCGGGAAAGATCCTGGCCAAGGAAATCGGCGTCATCTATTCCCACTTGCGCCAGGTCCAGGGCATGATCGGCGACATAGAAGGATTGCGGCGCGGGGAAGTGGTCGTGTATTGCATGGAAGGCGCCGTGGACTGGTGGATGTCCAGCGTGGTCGCCGCCTATCGCGCCGAGTATCCTGAAATAAGCTTGCAGCTCATCGTCGCGAGCGCGGACCAGGCCATCGAAGCATTGATCGACGAGAAGTGCGATGTCGCGGTCATGTTCAAAGCGCCCCGCAAAGCCGAGATAGAAGTCATCGAAAGCCGTACGGAGGCCCTCGTGGCTCTGGTCTCGCCCACGCATGAATTGAGCCGGCGCAAGTCGATAGGTTTCGGCGAGCTGCTCAAACACGAGCTCGTGCTTCCCGACACAAGCTTCGGCGTACGCCAATTGTTCGACCGGCAGGCCAGGAAAATCAAAATGGAGCCACGATGCCTGGTGACGACCAATTCGATCGCCATGACGCGCAGCATGGTCAGGACCGCAAACCTGGCGACCGTCCTGCCTTATCTTTCGGCACGGCACGACTGCCAGTTGGGCTTGCTCAAGGCCTTGCCCATCACCCGCTGCCCCGGCTTCCATGCGGAGGTGAACCTGTGTGTCAGAAAGGGGCGCATGCTGACCGCCGCGGCGCGCGAAATGCAGGCCGCGCTGCGGCGCAGCTTCAAAACCTGGGCGGAGGGCCCCGCCGTCTGATCGCATGCCCGACAGCGGAGAAAACGCGCCTTCGCATGGCATAGAATAGAGCGCTCATCCGATCTTTCCTTCTCTTCATGCCGCCCAATCCAAGCAGCACCGATCTGAATTCCCGCAACGCCGCCATTGCGCTGGGCCTGGCCTTGCCCGCGGACACCGCGCTTTATCTTTTGTTGCCGATGTATGCCGACCAGTTCGGCGTAACCCTGGCCGAAGCCGGCCTGCTGCTGGCCGCCAACCGCCTGGTCCGCATCGCAGGCTATGGGTGGGTGGCGCGCTATTACGCCCGCCGGGGAGACAGGCCGACCTGCACCATGGCGGTCATCATCGCCGCTTTGTGCGCGCTGGGCTATGCGACGCTATCGGGCTTCTGGGCCCTCTTGCCGCTGCGCCTGCTGTGGGGCCTGTCCTATGCCGGGCTGAATCTTTCCACCCAATTGCTCGCCACCGCGGATCTCGACGGCGCATCCCGCCGCAGCGGGCATTCGCGGGCCTTGATCGCCATGGGCCCGGTCATTTCACTGCCGCTGGGCGCCTTGCTGGCCATGTGGGTGGATCCTCGCGCCATTTTCTATGTGCTTGCCGCCGCGGCGCTGTTCGGATTGCTGGTGACGCGGCCGCTGCCCAGCCTTGCGCATCACATGGCCAAGCGGGCCAGGCGCTTTGTCTGGCCCAACAGCCTGGACATGTGGTCTTTCATGGAAGGCCTGACTCTGGATGGACTGTTCATCATC
This sequence comes from Pusillimonas sp. UBA6240, assembly GCA_002441445.1. Classification (GTDB taxonomy): domain Bacteria; phylum Pseudomonadota; class Gammaproteobacteria; order Burkholderiales; family Burkholderiaceae_B; genus UBA6240. The sequence goes on along the minus strand of DJWC01000031.1, from coordinate 3,640 downwards.
GGCCTGTCCTACCTGGGCAAGGATTTACTGCCGGGCGGCGCGGTGGTCGTGGCGGGCAGCTTGATGGCCATGCGCTATCTGGCGGAAATCCTGCTCAGCCCGATAGGCGGGCGGATGGCGGAACGCGCCGGCCCGGAGCGCATGCTCGTGATGCTGTCGCTGCTGACCGCCGTCGCGCTCATAGGATTCGGCGCGGGCTGGCTATGGAGCTGCGCGGCGGTGATCGTCGTGCTGCGCGCCTTGCAGCTTCCCCTGCTGGCTCCCATCGTGGCCCGGCGCACGCCCGGCCCCGAACGCCTGCAGGCATTGGCCAACCGCTCGGTGTGGCGCGACATCGGCGCGGGCCTGGGGCCCATGCTGGCCGGCATTCTGCTGCCCATCGCTCCCATGCTGTATGTATATGCCGCCGCCGCGATCCTGCTCGCAGCCACCGCCGTCGCCTGCGGCGCCCGCCCTCCCGAGAACGTAAGCCCAGGCTCCGCCACGCCGGGCTGAATCGAGCCGGAATCACGCCGCTTTCCCGCCGGTGCCGCGGGTGGCGTCCCCTAGCCGCTAAGCGGAGCTGGAGGATGCGCCCACTCTTCGCATGAATTGCCAGAGCGCGGGGTGCAGGGAATAGGCCACATTGAAACGTATCCAGCCGGTATCGGCCCCGCCGGGCCTGTCCCGGCCGGAATCAAAGTACGATCCGGGCGCCAGCCAGATTCCGTCCTGCAGCGCCAGCTCCGCCAGGCGCGCCGCGCCCCGCTCGCGCCATGGCCCGGGCGGACGCGCCCAGAGAAAAAGGCCGGCCTGGGGACGCGAGAACACCTCGAAGCCATGGCTGTCCATCAGCGCACACAATTGATCATGCGCGGCGCGCAGCTTTTCCTGCACGCGCTGCAGGTGCGCCCTATGCCTTCCCTGGCGCAGCACTTGATACACGGTGCGCTCCATCATTTCGGGCGTGGTCAGCCCCATGGTCATCTTGGTCTGCGCCAATTGCTTCAGCAAGCCGGCATCGGCGGCGATATAGCCCACGCGCATGGACGGCATGATGCTCTTTGAAAAACCCGATACATAGACGACACGGCCCGGCCCCGCCAAGGCGACCAGCATGGGGCCCAATTGCGGCATCAATTCGCGCGACACATCGTCTTCGATGACGCGGAAATCGTACTGTTCGGCGAGCTGCAGTATCCGGAAGGCATTGCCCATGCTCAGGCTGGTGCCGGTGGGATTCTGCAAGACCGTATTGACGAACAATATCTTGATGCCGCCGCCCGCGGCTTTTTTCAGCTCTTCGATGTCCAGGCCGTCTTCCGTGCGCGGCACGCCAACCACCCGCACGCCGGCCAGCCGCAGGGCGGGCAGCAGATTGGCGTAGCAGGGCAGCTCCACCGCCGCCGCATCGCCCGGCCGCAACAATGTCCGGATGACAATGTCCAGGCCTTGGGTGGCGCCCTGCGTGAGCAAAACCTGGTCTATGTCCAGAGCCGCGCCGTGCCCGCCCAGAAACTGCTGCACATATTCGCGCAAAGGAAAATACCCGTAGGGATGGCCGTAGCCAGCAACCTGATTGATGGGGGTGCGCGCCACCTGGCGCAAGGCGTGCTGCACGCCGGCTTCATTCACCCAGTCCGGCGGCAGCCAGCCGCAACCGGACTTGATGGGAATGGAATGGTCCGCAAAAACGTCCGCCAGCAACCATGACGCGCCTATCTGCGGCGGCGTCCAATGAGCGGCGAACGCCGGCCGCGGCGTCTTCGCGGCGGCGGCGACCCGGTATCCCGACCCCGGCCGGGAAGTCAGCCAGTTTTCGGCGACCAGGCGGTTGTAGGCAGCCGATACGGTGAATGCGCTCAGGCCGTGCGATTTGGCGAACTGCCGTACGGAAGGCAGCGCCATGCCGGGGCGCAGCAGCTGCTGCTTGATGGCCCGCTCAATGGCCGCCACCGCCTGATCCACCAGGGAAGGAGCGGTTTTTCGGTCGCGGACGGGTTCAAAGAAAAGCATGGCTCAGTACCAATACGGTTTTTCAGAATTAAACAATACAGTTCTGATCATTTTACCCAACTGTATATTTGTTTAATCATCCGCCCGGATGAGAATATCCGGAAACCTTCTTCACCTTGTCGCCCTTCGAGGTAGCCATGACTACGCAAGCCAATCTTCCGGATCTTTCCCATCTCTGGATGCCTTTCACCGCCAACCGCCAGTTCAAGGAACAGCCCCGGCTGCTGGCCAAAGCCAAAGGCATGTACTACACCGCTGTCGCGGGCCATCAGGTCCTGGACGGCACCTCCGGGCTGTGGTGCGTCAACGCGGGCCATGGCCGTCAGGAAATCGTCGAGGCCATTTCCCGCCAGGCGTCCGAACTCGATTACGCGCCCAGCTTCCAGCTCGGCCACGCCGACTCCTTCCGCGCCGCTTCGGCCGTCGCCAATCTCATGCCGGAAGGGCTGGACCGCATCTTTTTCACCAACTCGGGGTCCGAGTCGGTCGATACGTCTTTGAAAATCGCGCTGGCGTATCACCGCGCACGCGGCGAAGGCCAGCGCACGCGCCTGATCGGCCGCGAGCGCGGCTACCATGGCGTGGGCTTCGGCGGCATCTCGGTGGGCGGCATCTCGCCCAACCGCAAGACTTTTTCCGGCGCCCTGCTGCCCGGCGTCGACCATCTGCCACACACCCACGACCTGTCCAAGAACGCCAACACACGCGGGCAGCCGGCCTGGGGCGAGCATTTTGCCGACGAGCTCGAACGTATCGTCGCCTTGCATGACGCCTCCACCATCGCCGCGGTCATCGTCGAACCGCTGGCGGGCTCCACGGGCGTGCTGATCCCGCCCAAGGGCTATCTGGAAAAACTGCGCGCCATTACCCAGAAGTACGGCATATTGCTGATTTTCGACGAAGTCATCACGGGCTTCGGGCGTCTGGGCGCTTCCACCGCCAGCGCTTATTTCGGCGTCACGCCCGACATCATCACCATGGCCAAGGGCATCAGCAACGCCGCCATTCCGGCCGGCGCCGTCGCCGTCAAACGCGAAGTCCATGACGCCATCCTTGCCGCATCGGCCAGCGGCATCGAGTTCTTCCACGGCTATACCTACTCCGCGCACCCCATGGCGACGGCCGCCATTCTGGCCACGCTGGGCATTTACGAAAACGATCAGCTCTTCAAGCGCGCGGCGGACATGTCGCAAACCTTCGAGGACGCCGCCCACAAGCTGGAAAATGCACGCCATGTGATCGACGTGCGCAACCTGGGCCTGGTCGCGGGCATCGAGCTGAAGCCGCGCGACGGCGCCCCCGGCGCGCGCGCCGCCGAAGTATTCGCCAAGTGCTTCGACAAGGGCGTGCTGGTGCGCTACACCGGCGACATTCTCGCCATCTCGCCGCCGCTCATCATCGAGGAAGAGCAGATCCAGCACATCTTCCAGACCATAGGGGATGTACTGAAAACGGTGGAATAAGCCGCGTCTTGTTCTTCCGGCGCGCGCCGAGGTAGTGTGGCGCGTTGCCTTGTTCTTCTGGCGCGTGTTGGGTGATGTGAGACGTTGCTTCGTTCCTTTGACGCGTGCCGGGTGGCTTGCGGCGGTGCTTTATTCTTCTGCCGCGTGCCGGGTGGCGGGGGCCGGACTTGCTCCTCGTGGCT
>DJWC01000051.1 GCA_002441445.1 Pusillimonas sp. UBA6240 | reverse complement strand
GCGGCAAGGGCATCGTGCTGGACGAGCCATCCGTCGTCGCCATCCGCCATGAAGGCGGCCCCAGCGGCAAGAAGATCATTCAGGCAGTGGGCCGCGAGGCCAAGCAGATGCTGGGCAGGGTGCCGGGCAACATCGAAGCCATCCGCCCCATGAAAGACGGCGTCATCGCCGATTTCACCGTCACCGAGCAAATGCTCAAGCAGTTCATACGCATGGTGCATCCGCGCAGCATGTTCGCGCCCAGCCCGCGCATCATCGTCTGCGTTCCTTGCGGCTCCACCCAGGTCGAACGCCGCGCCATCCGCGAATCCGCCCTGGGCGCCGGCGCGAGCCAGGTCTACCTGATCGAAGAACCCATGGCGGCCGCCATCGGCGCGGGCCTGGCGGTATCCGACGCCAGCGGCTCCATGGTGGTCGACATCGGCGGCGGCACGACCGAAGTGGCGATCATCTCGCTGGGCGGCATGGTGTACAAGGGCTCGGTGCGCGTGGGCGGCGACAAATTCGACGAAGCCATCATCAACTACATACGCCGCAACTACGGCATGCTCATCGGCGAACCCACGGCCGAACTCATCAAGAAAGAAATCGGCTCCGCTTTCCCCGGCTCCGAGATCCGCGAAATCGAGGTCAAAGGGCGCAATCTGTCGGAAGGCGTGCCGCGCAGCTTCACCGTCTCGTCCAATGAAATCCTGGAATCGCTGACGGATCCGCTGAACCAGATCGTTTCGGCCGTCAAGACGGCGCTGGAACAAACACCGCCCGAATTGGGCGCCGACATCACCGACAAGGGCATCGCGCTCACCGGCGGCGGCGCCCTGCTGCACGATCTGGACCGTCTGCTGCAGGAAGAAACCGGCCTGCCGGTGGTGGTGGCCGAAGATCCGCTCACTTGCGTGGTGCGCGGCTGCGGCGAAGCGCTGGAGCACCTGGAGCGCCTGGGCACCGTCTTCATCTACGATTAACAGCCCGGGTATCCGTCGGGTGCCGATACGCGTGCGCCGGGCGTATCCAGGGCTAAGCGTCTTTATCCATGCAAGAAACCGGCACGATCAGGCTATTCAAGCGCGGCCCCACCGCCGAGTTCAGATTATTCGTGCTCGTGGCGCTGGCGCTCGGCCTGCTCGTCGTGGATGCGCGCTGGACTGTGCTGGATCCGGTCAGACAGGCCATTTCGGTAAGCATCTATCCCTTCCAGCGCTTGATGTTCGCGCCGCGCGACGCCGTGGAGCGCTTCAACGACTGGACCGACGCGGCCGCCCTGGCGCGCACCGAAAAAGAAGCGCTGCAGCGCCAGCGCATCGAGCTCGCCCAGCTTTCCACGCATGCCGCGCAGCTCGCCGCTGAAAACGAACAACTGCGCCGCTTGCTGAACGTGGCGGAAGCGGTGACGCAGCAGGCGGTGGCGGTCGAGGTCCTGTACGAACCCCCCAACGCATTTTCGCACCATCTGGTCTTCAACAAGGGTACGTCCAGCGGCATCAGGCCGGGGATGCCGGTCATCGACGAAGGCGGGGTGGTGGGCCAGATCGTCAGGGTGACGCCTTTCACCTCGGAGGCCGCGCTGCTGACCGATGACAGGGTGTCCATACCCGTGCAGGTGCTGCGCAACGGCTTGCGCCTGATCGCTTTTGGCGGCAATGTATCGGGCAAGGTCGAAGTGCGCTACCTGACCGCCAATGTCGACCTGGAGCCCGGGGATACCCTGATCACCAGCGGCATCGGCGGCCTTTTTCCGGCGGGCCTGTCGGTGGCCACGGTGGATAGCGTCACCCGCGATGCCGCATCGGGCTTCGCGCTGGCGACCGCCACACCCTTGTCGCACCCCGAGCGCTATCGTCATTTCCTGGTCCTGCGGGTCGACGTGTCCGCGCACGAAGCCAAGCAAGAGAGCATGTCCCATGGTTCGCAGACCGAATGACAGCGTGCCCGTGTCCGCTTACAGGCGCTCCCAGCTGAGCGCCCTGCAGCCCATCGACAGTTCGCCGTTCAAGAAGCCGTACAGCGTGGTCTTCATCTGGTTCACGCTGATACTGGTCTGGATGATATCGCTGCTGCCGTGGCGGCTGTGGGAACCGGCTCCCGATCTGCTTTTGCTGGTGATCGCTTTCTGGTGCCTGCACGAGCCCCAGCGCGTGTCCATGCTGGTGGCTTTCTCTTTCGGCCTGCTCATGGACGTGCACGACTCGGCCCTGCTCGGCGGGCAGGCGCTGGCCTATACGCTGGCCGCATACGGCGTCATCGTCCTGCGGCGCAGGCTATTGCGCTTTCACGCCGTCGTCCAGGCGCTGCATATTCTGCCCATCGTGGTCATGTCCGAAGGCCTGGCCCGCCTGGCTTATGCCTGGCTGTCAGGCGAATGGGCGGGCTGGGGCTGGCTGTGGTCGGCTTTGTTCACCGTGGCGCTGTGGCCGCTGGCGGATCTGCTGCTGCAGCTGCCGCAACGCCGCCTGGATGATCCGGACCCCGGCCCCTGAATCCGGCAGCGCTATCGTCACGACCCATGTTCGAATTCAAGAAAACCACCCACCATCAGAAGCGGCGCATGCTGATACGCGTCGTGGTGGCCGGCGTTTTCGCCATGCTGTGTTTTCTGGGGCTGGCGGGGCGCCTGTGGTATTTGCAGGTGGTGCGCCACGAAGGCCTGGCGGCGCGCGCCGACCAGAACCGGATCGCGGTCGTGCCCATCCCGCCGCGGCGCGGCGAAATCCTGGACCGCAACGGGGTGGTGCTGGCCAGGAATTACCGCGACTATACGCTTTCCGTCGTGCCCGCCCATGTCGACGGCGACATCAAGGATGTGCTGGACGAACTGGGCGCGCTGGTCTATCTCAGCGCTTCGGACCGCAAGCGTTTCATGCAGGCCATGAACCAGAGCGGGCGCTACTCGCCGGTGCTGCTTCGCAACAATCTGAACGACATGGAAGCATCATGGTTCGCCGCGCATTCCTACAAGTTCCCCGGCGTGGAGCTGAGCGCGCGCTGGGTGCGCGAATATCCACAGGGCGAATCGGCCGCGCACGTCATCGGCTATGTCGGCCGCATTTCAGAGGCTGACCTGAGCACCTTGGAAGAACAGGGGCGCCTGGGCAACTACCGCGGCAGCAATGTCATAGGCAGAAAAGGCATAGAAAAGACTTGGGAAGAAGCGCTGCACGGACGCACGGGCATAGAAGAGGTCGAGGTCACGGCCACCGGCCGCCCGGTTCGCACGCTCAGCCGCATCGACCCCGTCCCCGGGGCGGATTTGCACCTGTCCATAGACATAGGCTTGCAGAAGGCGGCCGAAGAGCAGTTCGAGGGCCGGCGCGGCGCGCTGGTGGCCATCGAGCCGCAGACCGGCGATGTGCTGGCTTTCGTATCCGCGCCTTCTTTCGACCCCAATTTGTTCATCGACGGGATAGATGTGGAAAACTGGCGCAAGCTGAACGATTCTCCCGACCACCCGCTGATCAACCGGCCTCTCTACGGCACTTATCCCATCGGGTCGACCTACAAGCCTTTTGTCGCGCTGGCGGCGCTGGAACTGGGCAAGCGCTCGGCCACGCAGCGCATATCCGATCCGGGCTATTTCGAATTCGGCGGCCAGCGTTTCCGCAACGCCGGGGGCGCCGCTTATGGGCCGACGGACATGCATCGGGCCATTGTGGTGTCGTCCGATACGTATTTCTTTTCATTGGGGCCCGAAATAGGGGTGAATGCGCTACACGACTTCAGCAAGCAGTTCGGCTTCGGCCAGATCACCGGCATAGATCTGGACGGCGAGCGGCGCGGCGTATTGCCGTCCACCGAATGGAAGCGCAAGGCCTACAAAAAGCCCGCGCAGCAACGCTGGTATGCGGGTGAAACGGTTTCCGTGGCGGTCGGGCAGGGATACAACGCCTTCACCCTGCTGCAGCTGGCGCAGGCCACCTCCGTGCTGGCGAATGGCGGCGCCTATATGAAGCCCCATCTGGTCAGCATCGTGCGCAATGCGCAGACTGGCCAGATGAAGCGCACGGTCACCGAGCCGTCCTATACCATTCCGCTCAAGCCCGAAAACCTGGCCGTCGTGCGCAACGCCATGGCGGACGTGATACGCAAGGGAACCGCGCGCAAGGCGTTCCAGGGCGCGCCTTATCAGGCCGCGGGCAAAACGGGCACGGCGCAGGTCTACAGCTTGAGGGGCTCGAAATACAACGCCAGCGCGGTGGATGAGCGCTTGCGCGACCATGCGCTGTTCATGGCTTATGCGCCCATCGAGAACCCGCAGATAGCCGTGGCGCTGATCGTCGAAAACGGCGGTTGGGGCGGCTCCGTCGCGGCGCCCATCGCGCGCGCGGTATTTGATTACTGGCTGTCGCCCGAGCGCCTGGCCCAGGCCAAGGCCCAGCCCTCCGATCCGGCGCCCGTCGAGCCCGTGGAGGAAGGGGCGCGGGGCGAATCGATGGACGCGATATTGCGCCCCGAGGACATGCCGGCGTCCGACGAAGAGGAGTCGTCCGACGTTTCGCGCAACACCACCCGCGGGCAGACGCGCGAGCATGCCGCCGCAAGCAGGCGGGGCCGGCCATGAAACGCATCGTGCAATGGGCGATCAGGGCGCTTACGGCCTTCGACTGGCCGCTGCTGGCCCTGCTGGTCCTGATGAGCATACTGGGCATGACGGTCATGCATTCGGCGGTGGGCGGTACGGACTGGCGCTTCGCCGACCAATCGCGCAACTTCCTGATCGCCTTTGCTTTCATGTGGGGCGCCGCCATGGTGCCGCCGCCGCTGCTGATGCGGCTGGCCCCCTACTTCTACGCCATAGGCGTGGCGCTGCTGCTGGGCGTGGAGTTTTTCGGGGAAACCAGCAAGGGGGCCACGCGCTGGCTCAACCTGGGCGTGGTGCGCATCCAGCCTTCCGAGATGTTGAAGATTTCAGTGCCTTTGATGCTGGCCTGGTATTTTCATCGCAACCAGGGCAGGCTGCGGATACTGGACTTTTTTGTGGCGGGGATCCTGCTGGCGGTTCCGTTCGGGCTGATCGTTCTTCAGCCCGACCTGGGAACGGCCTTGCTGGTTTTCGGCTCGGGGTTTTGCGTGATTTATTTCGGCGGCCTGTCGTTCAGGCTGCTCATTCCCATCGTGCTCGTCCTGGCGGCCGGCCTGAGTACGCTGGTGTATTACGAGCACGATATCTGCAGGCCCGAGGTGGATTGGGTGGTCCTGCACGAATACCAGAAATACCGCGTCTGCACGCTGCTGGACCCCAGTTCGGACCCCCTGGGCAAGGGTTTCCACACGATACAGTCCATGATAGCGGTGGGTTCCGGCGGCATCTACGGCAAGGGCTATATGATGGGCACCCAGGCCCACCTGGATTTCATCCCGGAACGCACCACGGATTTCATCTTCGCCGTTTATGCCGAGGAATTCGGCCTGTATGGCGGCATCATGCTGCTGGTGCTGTACGGCTTGCTGGTGGTGCGCGGGCTGGCTATCGCCGTCAAGGCCCATACGCAGTTCAGCCGCTTGCTGGCGGGCTCCATGTCCATGATGTTCTTCGTCTATGTGTTTGTGAACATCGGCATGGTGACGGGCATTCTGCCGGTGGTGGGCGTGCCTCTGCCTTTCATGAGCTATGGCGGAACGGCCTTGCTGACACTGGGCGCGGCCTGCGGGATATTGATGAGCATCAGCCGCTACCGGCCGGTACGCCAATAGGGCGGGACGCCGCATGCTCCGGCCTGTGTCCCGCGGTCGCCGGGCGGCGGGTCCCGGATGCCGCTGTCAGGGCTGGCACAAGGGCAGGCTGGCTTGCGGGGCGTCGGCGGCCGCGGCCTCGGGGAACAAGCCGTCCAGTATCTTGCGGACGGGCGCGGGCAAGGCGGCCGCCGCCAGCGCTTCGATGGGCAGCCACTGGCGCACAGGGGCGGAGTCCGGCCGCGGCGCCGCAGCCGATATTCCGCTCTCCGCTGTTCCGCTCTCCGCTGTTCCGCTTTCCAGACCGCTATCCAGATACCAGGGTTCGATGTGCAGCCTGAAATGCGTGAACACATGCGTCAGGCCGGCCATGCGCCGCGCCTGGCTCGCGTCCGCCATCAGTTCCGCGCAGGCCGCGCGCAATTGCAGCTCGTCTTCGTAGCGGGGCAGGCTCCAGAGGCCGCCCCAGATGCCCGGCGACGGTTGGCGCTCCAGCAGGATGCGGCCGCCGCGCTTGAGGATCAGCATTTTGCATTGCCGCTCGGGGCTGGCCTTTTTTTTCCTGGGGCTGGGCAGCGCCGACTGTTTATCGTGGCGATAAGCGTAGCAGCCGTCCCGCAAAGGACAGGACGGGCAGTCGGGCCGGCTGCGCGTGCAGCAATCCGACCCCAGATCCATCAGGGACTGCGTATAGGCGGCCATGTCCAGCGCGGCGGGGGCGGCTTGCAGCACCGCCTCGGCCTTGGCCCACAACGCCTGCTCGGTCTGCCTGGCGCCGGCTTCCCCATGGATGCCGAAGTAGCGCGTAAAGACACGCTTCACATTGCCGTCCATGATGGGGCTGCGTTCGCCATAGGCGAATGCGGCGATGGCGGCGGCCGTCGAGCGTCCTATGCCTGGGAGCTCGGCGATCTGGCTGGATGTGGGCGGAAACCGGCCGCCCCATTCCGCCTGGATGACTTGCGCGCAGCGATGCAGATTGCGCGCCCTGGCGTAATAGCCCAGCCCCGCCCAATAGGGCATAACTTCTTCCTGGGTGGCCGAGGCCAGCGCGGCGATATCGGGAAAGCGCTGCAGAAAACGATGGTAATAGTCGATGACGGTCGCCACCTGCGTTTGCTGCAGCATGATTTCCGACAGCCAGACCCGGTAGGGATCCTGCGTGTTCTGCCAGGGCAGGCTATTGCGTCCGTGGACCTTTTGCCACTGGACGACCTGCGCTGCGAAATCGCCTTGCGGCGAAGTACCGCTCAGGCGAACTCCAGTTCCGTGGACAGCGCGTGCGTGTCGTTCGACGAGATCAGGTAGTCGGTCAGCTCCACCAGCTTGATGTCGAGCTGGTCGAGTGTGGCTTCCTGCACATCGATTTCGCGGATGCGCTCTTCCAGCCCGCCTGCGGCCTGCTGGATGCGGNNGCAGCATGATTTCCGACAGCCATATGCGATAAGGGTCGCGCGTGCCCTGCCACGGCAGGTGGTGCCTGCCGTGCCGCTTTTGCCACGCGACCATGGCGCTCGCAAAAGCGCCGATGCCGGCGTCGGCCGGTATGGTCGGTATGCCCATTACACCCACGCCCATTACACCCGCGTGTTGCGCGTCACCGACCACCTGGCCGACAGCGCCGCCAATATGGCGACCACGACCGTCGCCAGCGACAGGCTGAGCGCATCGGGCAGGCGCAGCACGAATTGCGCGCCGTAGCTGCTGGCCAGCCGGGCCAGCGCCGCATTGAGCGGATACAGGGCCAGCATGGACAGCACGACGGCCAGGCCGCTGGCGACGATGCCCGTCAGCGCTCCCAGGTATAGAAACGGCCGGCGGACGAAGGATTCCGTGGCCCCCACCAGGCGCGCCACACCGATTTCTTCGCGCTGCGTCAAGGCCTGCATGCGGACGGTATTGAAGACCGTGGCCAGCACCACTACGGCGACGCCCGCCGCCAGCATGCCCAGGCCGATGCGCACGAAGCGCAAAATGGCTTCGAGCCGCCGAACCCAGTCGCTGTCCAACTGGACGGAGTCGACCGCTTCCAGATTGCGCCATTCCTGGGCCAGCGCCGTGGCTCGCGGGGCGAATTCGGCCGACTCGCGCAGGGTGACCACGATGGCGTCGGGCAGGGGGTTGGNNCGGCAGGACGGTCAGCGCATCGCTCCATGAAGGGTTGGACTTCAAGGTGGCCAGCGCCCGCTCGCGGCTGATGACGCGCGCCGCCTGGATGTCGTCCCCGTGCTTTGCCTGAAGCTCGCCGGCCAGCTGCGCGGCGCGCTCGGGCGGGGCCGATGGATTCATGAACAGGGTGATTTCCGGCGTGACGGGTATTTGCCTGACGACGGGCTGCGCCGACACGAGCACCGAGGCGGCGATGATGGGGATGGTCAGCGTCAGGCTGATGACGATTATGTTGGCGAGAGACGAAAAGGGATGCTGCAGCAAACGGCGCAGCGCCACCCGCAGCGCATAGCGATGCTGACGCAGCCAGCGCTTCATGGCGCCACCCCCGGCATGTCGCTGAAGCGGCCCGCTTCGATGCGCAGCGTGCGCGAGGCATACGAGGCCATCAGGGCGCGGTCGTGCGAGGCGATCAGCGTGGTCACCCCCACTCGGTTGAAGTCGCGGAATACTTCCATGATTTTACGGGCGCTTTCTTCGTCCAGATTGGCGGTGGGCTCGTC
>DJWC01000133.1 GCA_002441445.1 Pusillimonas sp. UBA6240 | reverse complement strand
AGATCAACATCGACGACCTGATCACGCATACTTTGCCGCTGGAAAAGATCAACGATGGCTTCGAGCTCATGAAAAAAGGCGAATCCATACGCTCGGTGGTGATGTACTGATGGCGGAGGGCGACCCCATGTCTGAAAGCAAGCTGGAGCTGCTCAGCGAGCATCGCTGCTTCGACGGAATGCAGCGCTACTACCGCCACGAATCCAGCGCCATCGGCCTGCCGATGCGCTTTTCCGTATATCTGCCGCCGCAGGCCGAAGAAGGGCGGGTTCCGGTGCTGTTTTATCTGGCGGGCCTGACCTGCACGGAAGAGACCTTCATGATCAAGGGCGGGGCGCAGCGCTACGCCGCCCAGCACGGCATCATGCTGGTCGCGCCCGACACCAGCCCGCGCGGCGCCGGTATTGCGGGCGAAGACGACGACTGGGACTTCGGCACGGGGGCGGGTTTCTATGTGGATGCCACCCAGGAACCCTGGAGCCGGCATTACCGCATGGAGAGCTATGTCGTCGACGAGCTGTTCGGCATTGTCACCACGGTGTTGCCGGGGAACCCGGACTGCGCCGGGATATTCGGCCATTCCATGGGCGGGCACGGCGCGCTGGTCCTGGCACAAAGGCATCCGGACAAGTTCCGCTCGGTTTCGGCCTTCGCGCCGATTGCCGCGCCTATGCGCTGTCCTTGGGGCGAAAAGGCCTTCTCCGGCTACCTGGGGCCGGACAGGCAGGCATGGGCCGCCTACGACGCCACGCTACTGATGGAACAGTCGCAAAGTCCCTTTCCCAAGGGGATACTGGTGGACCAAGGCCTGGCCGACGGCTTCCTGGCCGAGCAGCTGCACCCCGAAGCCTTCGAAGCCGCCTGCGCCCAGGCGCAGCAGCCCTTGATCCTGCGCCGCCACGAAGGCTACGACCACGGCTACTACTTTATTTCCACCTTCATGGAAGACCACCTGGCCTTCCATGCGGAACGGCTGGGCGCGGATTGAAATTTATTTGACCAGCCGCCACTGGCCGTCTTTCACCGTGATCAGCTCGCGGCCGCGGTCATCGAAACCGCTGTGGTCTTCGGGGCTCATGTTGTAGACACCTTGCGTGGCGACCAATTCACGGGTCTTTTCCAGGGCGTCGCGCAACGCACTGCGGAATTCCGCAGTGCCGGGCTTGCCCGCCTTGGCGGCTTCCGGTATGGCTTTTTCCAGCAGCAGGCCGGCGTCATACACGTTCGCGCCGAATGTGGCGGGCGGTTCGCCATAGCGCTTGGTATAGCGCTCGACATAGTCTTGCGCGATCTTCTTCGAGGGGTTGGCGTCGTCGATTTCGGGCAGCACCAGCATCAGGCTGGCCGCAAGTATGGTGCCTTCGACGTCCTTGCCGCCCAACTTCAGGAAGGCCGGCAAGGCGGCGCCATGGGTCTGGTAGAACTTGCCTTTATAACCCTGCTTGGCCAGCGTGGCCTGCGGCAGGACGGCGGCGGTGCCCGTGCCGGCCACCAGCACGGCGTCGGGCTTGGCCGACAGAATCTTCAAGGCTTGCCCCGTCACGGAGCTGTCCGAACGCTGGTAGCGCTCGACCGCCACCAGCTTGATATTGTTCTGCTGCGCGAGCTGGGTGAAGACGTTCAGCCAATTCTCGCCATATGCATCGTTGAAGCCAATGAAACCCGCAGTCTTGACGCCGTTGCGCGTCATATGATTCACCAGGGCCTTGGCGATGATGTCATCGTTCTGCGTGGTCTTGAACACCCATTTTTTCTCGGGCGTCATGGGCAGTACGACGGACGCCGTGCCTACTGGCGCCAGCATGGGCGTGCCTGATTCCGCCACGAACTGGATGACGCCCATGGCATTGGGCGAACCCGTGGGGCCGATGAAAGCGTCGACCTTTTCTTCGGTGATCAGCTTCTTGAACGCCGTCACGGTCTGGGTGGGGTCGCTGGCGTCGTCCAGGGAAATATAGTCCACCGTCAGGCCGCCGACTTTGGCGGGCAGCAGGGGCACGGTGTTTTTCTGGGGTATGCCCACCATGGCGGTGGGCCCCGTCGCCGAGGTGACGACGCCGATTTTCACCTGGGCCAGCGTCGGGGCGGACCCGGCGGCGAACAGCAAGGCGATGGAGGCGGCAAGGTATTTGACAGACATTAAGTTCTCCAAAATAGAGGCGCCGGTATAATCGTCGCCGGACATCGAGCGCAGCCCGTATTCTGCACCGACTTGCCCCGCTTGTCCCGCCGCGGGTATGTTTTGTGCTGAAAAGGTGCACGGGCCAGCCGCCGCCAAGGCCATCCCGCCGTAACGATCGCGCCGGCGCGGCTGCCATACAGCATACTCGGCGGCCGGAGCCCGCCTGAAGGATTTACCCCAATCGCTCCCGCGGCCGGAATGGGCGAATTTGTAGAGTGGATCTGCTGAAAAACCCAAAAAATGGAACTTTTTAGCTAAAAAACGCTCTGAATTCATGTAAACCACTGGGGTTTTTAGATGATTAGCACTCTGGCTGGTAGAGTGCTAATATCTGCGAAAAGCTATAAAATTCCATAGTAGAAAGCCAATACTGGACGACGGTCTCTACTTTTCCAAGGAAAGATTACTCGATGACTCAAAGTTCGCATGCTCTGGCTCTGACCAACAAGCAATTGGCGGTGGCCATTTCCAATCCCGGCGCGCTGGGCACGATAGAAGCCTATATCAGCGCTGTGAATCGGCTGCCCATGCTGACGCAAGATCAGGAAACCGCTCTGGGCAGGCGTTTGCGCGACGAGTCCGACCTGGATGCCGCCCGGCAGCTCATCACCTCGCATTTGCGGCTGGTCGTATCCATCGCCCGGCAGTACCTGGGCTATGGCTTGGCGCATGCCGACCTCATTCAAGAGGGCAATGTGGGCCTCATGAAGGCCGTCAAGCGCT
>DJWC01000098.1:8810-8963 GCA_002441445.1 Pusillimonas sp. UBA6240 | reverse complement strand
CCATGGTGTGCAGCTCGTCGATGAATACTATGGTCTGGCCGGCGTCCTGGGAAAGCTCCTTGAGCACGGCCTTCAGGCGTTCTTCGAATTCGCCCCGGTACTTGGCCCCCGCGAGCAGGGCCGCCATATCCAGCGACAGCACGCGCTTGCCCT
>DJWC01000098.1:846-8783 GCA_002441445.1 Pusillimonas sp. UBA6240 | reverse complement strand
GGTGCGGCGCTGCAGGATCTGGATGCTGCGGCGGATTTCGTCGTCGCGTCCAATGACGGGATCCAGCTTGCCCTGGCGCGCCCTTTCGGTCAGGTCGGTCGTATATTTGGACAGGGCTTCGCGATTGGACTCGTCTTCGGCGCCCGTTACGGATGCGCCCCCGCGCACGGCTTCGATCGCGGTTTCCAGCGCCTTGCGCTGCAGGCCGGCTTCGCGCAGGATGCGGCCGACTTCGCCTTTGTCGTCGGCCAGCGCCAGCAGGAAGAGCTCGCTGGCGATATAAGAGTCGCCCCGATTGGAGGCCTCTTTGTCGGTGCGCGCGAACACTGCCTGCAGATCGCGGCTGATCTGGATGTTGCCTTCGGAGCCCTGCACTTGCGGCAGCCCGTCGATGAGGTTGTTCAGGGCCGGGCCCAGGCGGTTGACCGCCACGCCGGCGCGCGCCAGCAGGCTGCCCGCGCCGCTGTCGCTGTCGGCCAGCAGGGCCGCCAGTACGTGCGCGGGTTCGATATAAGGGTTGTCGTGTTTCACCGCCAGGCTTTGCGCATCGGCGATGGCCTGCTGGAATTTGGTTGTAAGTTTGTCGAATCGCATAGTCGTCCAGGGGAATTAAAGAGAGCACGTGCTCGAATAATGGATATGTGCGGACGGAAGCCGATATTTCAAGCCGCCGCCGGCGCTTTCGGGGTCTCGGGCGCCGTAAAGAATCCCGCCTGGGGGCGCCATAGCAAACGGCCTGCCCGCCCGCCGGCGCCGCATTGCGCCAGGCGCTGAGCCAGGAAATCCGAAATCCAGCGTCAGGGTGATCATGTTGGCCCTTCTTTATCGGCCCTCTTCAAAGTGATCATGCTGGCCTTTCTCATCCAGGCCGTCGTTGCGCGCGCTCAAAGAAATCCCGGAATTCAACGCGCCTCCGGAGGGCGGCGGCCTTATGCGTCCCGTACGCGACGGCCTTATCCTCGATGAGTGCCGTCGGTCCGCGCCGGCGGCATGCCGGGCTTCACAGGCCGCCCGCGGCGCGGAAGGGCTGGCACAGGATGCGAACGAACGCAGAGGGCAGGCCGACACAGGAAACGGGCCGATACAGGAAATATGTCGATACAAGAAGCGGCCGATACAGGGCGGCTGATATAGGGCGGCTGATATAGGAAGCATTGATATAGAAGACAGGTTGATACAGGAGACAGCCGACACAGAAAGCGGACCAGCCCAAGAGCGGGCCGACACGTGTAGCGGCTTGGCACGGACAGCGGGCCGCCGCAAGAAACAAGCCGGCGCGGAACGGTCCGGCGGTGCAAAATTGGCTCTACACCGTTTAAACTATTCACTTCAACTTATTTTGTTGGATGCAAAGGAGGCCAGCCATGCGCGGTGTCATAAAGAAATGGGGCAATAGCGCGGCAATACGCCTGCCTTCATCGATGATGAAATCCCTTAGGCTCGGCCTGGAAGATCTCGTCGATATGCGCATAGAACGCGGCAGCCTGGTGATCCAGCCGCTGCGCTCCGAGGAATACGTGCTGACGCAGTTGCTGAGCGGCATCAAACCCAAAAACCTCCACCCCGAAGTTGATTTTGGTGCCGCCGGCGTAGGTGCGGCCGGCGTAGGTGCGGCCGGCGTAGGTGCCGCCGGCGTAGGTGCCGCCGGCGTAGTCACGGCCAGCACAGACGTGTCCGGCGCAGATTCGGCCCGCACGGGCCCTGCCGCCATAGCCAAAGCCGGCAGGGGCCCTGCCGGCATAAGCGCAGCCGGCGCAAGCAAGCCTGGCCTGGCCAAAACCAGCCTGGCCAAGGCCGGCTCGGCCAGAGCCGGCGGCTAAGGCGGCGGCCATGAGCAAGCGCTATATTCCGGATAGCGGCGACATCATTTGGATGCACTTCGACCTGCCAGCCGGCGGCGACGGGGCGGACTACAAGCCCGCCCTGGTCCTGAGCCCGGCGGCCTACAATCGCAAGACGGGTCTGGTCGTATGCTGCGCCATCACCTCGCAGATCAAGGGCTACCCCTTCGAGGTGCCCTTGGCCGCGCAGGGCGCGCAGGCCCCGCGGGCCGTCTTGTCGGACCAGGTCAAAAGCCTGGACTGGATGCACGCCAAGATCAGCTTCCAGGGCCGCGCCAGCCCCGCCGAACTGGCGCAGGTGCGCGCCAAGCTGCACGCCCTGGTCTTCAAGCCTTGACGAGCGCGGTGCTGCTGGGCCGGCGGGAAATCGCGCCGGACGCACGCAAATCTTCCACCGGCCATCGCCGTGGGGCGCCCGCGGACAAACCCGCCCAGCGTTCCGATTGCGAATCGGCTGCCCAGCGACGGATCGACCCCTTGGCTCCGGACCGGCCCCCGATTCGGAGCCGGTGTCCCGATTCCACATAGCAGCCCCTCAGCGCTGACAACACCCGGACGATATGGATAAATTCAAGCAACTGGAAAGCTTCGTCGCGGCGGCCACGCTGGGCAGTCTGTCGGCGGCCGCGCGCGCCGAAGGCATCGCCCCGACCATGATGAGCCGGCGCATCAATGCCCTGGAGAGCCGGCTGGGCGTGAAACTTCTGCTGCGGTCCACGCGCCGCCTGTCGCTCACATCCGAAGGCAGCGCCTTCCTGGAAGAAGCGCAGCGCCTGCTGCGCGACCTGAACGATACGGAGGCCCGCATCACGCAGGGCAGCCTGCGCCCCAGCGGCCTGCTGCGTATCAGCGCCCCGGCCGGGTTCGGACGGCGCCATGTCGCCCCTTTGCTGCCCGACTTCATCGCCATGTATCCCGAAGTCGCCATTACCCTGGACCTGACGGACCGGCTGGTCGATCTGATCGAAGAACGCTACGACTGCGCCATCCGCATCGGCGAACTGGACGATTCCCAGATCGTCGGCCTGCGCCTGGCCGACAATCAGCGCGTGATCGTGGCGGCGCCGGCCTACCTGCGCAAGCATGGACGGCCCGCCACGCCCGACGATCTGTCCCATCACAATTGCCTGTCCTTCGGCAGCCAGGGCAATCAGGCCAGGGGCTGGCTGCTGCGCCAGGACGGCCAGCTACGGGCCATCCGCGTCAAGGGCAATATGGCCTGCAGCGACGGTTCCGTCCTGCACCAATGGACGCTGGCGGGAATCGGGCTATCATGGCGCTCGCTGTGGGAAGTGCGCGACGACCTGGCAGCGGGGCGGCTGGTCAGCGTGCTGGATGAATACGCCGCCC
The DNA here is from genome assembly GCA_002441445.1 of Pusillimonas sp. UBA6240. Lineage (GTDB taxonomy): Bacteria > Pseudomonadota > Gammaproteobacteria > Burkholderiales > Burkholderiaceae_B > UBA6240. Next base: position 5,592 of record DJWC01000098.1, on the reverse strand, counting down.
CGGCCAACGGCATTTTCGCCATGCTGCCCGAAAGAAGGCACCTGCCGCTGCGGCTGCGCCTTTTTCTGGACATGTTGAAAGCGCACTACTCTTCGCCCGCCTATTGGGGCGTGGCGGAAAAAAAGCCGCCTCGCTGTAGCACGTTGTAGCCATTATGCGCAATTCCTACCGTATACTTGCCCTACAGTATTTGATGTAGATCAAATATGGGCTTGCGGGTTTACCCTTAACCAAGGACGGCTAAAATGGATGTTCTTTCATCACAGGATCGTCCTGGGCCCATTACTTTCGTTTCCGACGGTCGCATGCAAAAAAAAATTGCTGTTACGCCAGACTCCAGCCGATGCTCCGCCTGCATGCTGAGCGAAGTCTGCCTTCCTTTGGGCATGCCTCGCAGTGAAGTCTCCAAGCTCGACGAACTCGTCAAGGAGCGCATACGCATCCCCAAGGGGAGCGCGCTGTTTCGTTACGGCGACAAGACGGAAGCCGTCTACGGCCTGCGCTCCGGTTCGCTGAAAACTCAACTGGAAGACGCGTCCGGCCAGGTGCAGATCACGGGCTTTCTGTTGCCCGGTGAAATCATCGGCATGGACGGGCTGCTGGAAAACCGCCACGTTTCGCATGCCATCGCGCTGGAAGACAGCGAGGTCTGTGTCATACGGCTGGACGACATGGACCGCCTGTCGCTGCATTTGCCCATGCTGCAGCAGCAATTCCGCCGCCTGATGAGCAAGGAAATCAGCCGGTCCCACCAATTGATCATGGCGTTGGGCGCCTTGCGTTCCGAACAGAAGCTCGCCGCTTTCCTGATCAACCTGTCGCAGCGGCTGTCGGCGCTGGGATATTCGCCCAACGAATTCATCCTGCGCATGAGCCGCGAGGAAATCGGCAACTACCTGGGCCTGACCCTGGAGACCGTCAGCCGGCTGTTTTCCCGCTTTGCCCGGGAAGGGATGATCCGGGTCCAGCAGCGTGAAGTCCACATCCTGGACATGCAAAGCCTGCGCATGCTGGCAGGCACCGACTGCGGCTAACGCCCGGCCGGACGCGGACCTAGTCCTCGATGGGGTCGCCGAACTCGTCCACCAAACGGCCGCGTGGAGCCAGCCGCAGGGTAAGCGCGCTGGACAAGGCGGCCATCAGCCAGAATAGAAAGAAGCCGTAGGCGTATACTTCCTGGCGGCTGGCATGGATATAGCCCAGGAAGGTCACATCCAGCGGGTCCACCAGGGCGAACACTGTCGCACTGGTCGCCGCGGCGACGAGAAACGATGGCCACAAAATCCACATCAATGAACGACGCAAACGCATAAAACCGGGTCTCCTTACTGCACAAAGCCGCCGCATGGCAACCGCTGCCTGAAGCTGTCTTGATAGATGTCGTAAAGTACATCGAACAAGCCGCAATGGACAAGCGATATCGCAGCCTCGTCGCTTGAATCCCCCCGCCGGAGCGATTCAGTCGAAGCCTATTCCCATCAAAGCTGTTGCACCGCCGCGCCGAAGGCGCCAAGCGCCCGGCTCCCGTTACGCCTCAAGGCTGCGCCGGCGGGGGCGCCGGCTGATGCACCTGCTTGGTGACGACCAGGCCGCGCTTGACGCCGCCATCGTTGATCGCCTGGTCGCCATAATGCTGCATGGCCAGCACGATGGTGATGATGCAGCCCACGATGGCCGCCGCGGGCCCCGCCATCAGTATCCACGGCCAGGGCTCGCGCCACCACGGCTTGCCTGCGCCCGCGTCCTTGGGGTCCTTGCTATCCTGCTCCTGGGACATGGCTGCTCCTTACTTGGGCACGAAGAAGCTGGATCGCTCGGCCACTTCCGCCTTGCGTCCGTCCTCGTATTCGCCCGTGATTTTCATTTCGATGTCGTGCAGGCCCGGGGCGACCTGCCCCGCCGGGGCCCGCAGCACAACCGGCACCAGGCGGTTGGAAGCGGCATCGACGTGCACTGTGTTCGCGCCATGGTCGGCGGTCATGATGGACAGCTCGGGCAGGCCTTCGGCGCTGAGCGTCAGCGTAACCGGCGACTCCGACGTATTGATGAACTGCAGGCGGTAGACGTTTTCTATCATGCCGCCCGCCACTTCGCGGCCCAGCACGCCGCGATCGCGGATGACGTCGACGCGCAAGGTGGTGCGCATCGCCAGCGACAGCACGAAGCCCACCACGATCAGGCCGAGTATGAGTGAATAAGCCAGTATGCGCGGACGCAGCATGCGCTTGCGCACCTGGCTTTGCGTCATGCCGTCGGTAATCGCCCGGCCCGAGGTATAGCGGATCAGGCCGCGGTCATAGCCCATCTTGTCCATGACCGTATCGCAGGCGTCCACACAGGCGCCGCAGCCTATGCACATATACTGCAGGCCGTCGCGGATATCGATGCCCGTGGGACAGACCTGCACGCAGAGGCTGCAATCCACGCAGTCCCCCATGCCGGCCTCTTTGTGGTCGACGCGCCGCGAGCGCCCGCCGCGCGGTTCTCCCCGCACGTAGTCGTAAGTCACCACAAAAGTGTCGTCGTCCACCATCACGCTCTGGAAGCGCGCGTAGGGGCACATGTATTTGCATACGGCTTCGCGCATGAAGCCGGCGTTGCCCCAGGTGGCGAAAGCATAGAAAACCATCCAGAACCACTGCCAGGGCCCCAGCGACAAGGTCAGCAGGCCCATGCCCAGTTCGCGTATGGGCGCAAAATACCCGATGAAGGTGGAGCCCGTCCACCAGGCGATGAGCAGCCAGATGATGTGCTTGGTCGCCTTCAGCCGGACCTTGCGCAGGTTCCAGGGCTGCTCGTCCAGTCGTATGCGCGCCAGCCTGTCGCCCTCGATGCGCCGCTCCACCCACATGAAGATTTCGGTGTACACGGTTTGCGGACAGGCGTAGCCGCAGAACAGCCGCCCCGCCATCGCCGTGAACAGGAAAAGCGCGAAGGCCGAAATGACCAGCAGCACGGCCAGGTAAATGACGTCTTGCGGCCAGAGCACCATGCCGAAGATGTAGAACTTGCGCGCGGCGAGGTCGAACAGCACGGCCTGGCGGCCATTCCACTGCAGCCACGGCAGGCCGTAGAAGATCAGCTGGGTGACGAACACCATGACGATGCGCCAGCGTGCATACAGGCCCGAGACCGATCGCGGGTATATCTTGCTGCGCACATCGGACAGCGCTTTTTCCACGTGGGGGGAAGCCCCCCCACCACCCACCTTGGTAACCCTGGGCGGCTGCCAGGCCGGTACAGCCGGGCCTTGCGGAGTTGCGGGGTTGACAGGCGGTTCGCTGCTCATGGTGTGCCTTTCCGGTGTGTGCCTTGCTGTTTACTTGGATGCGACGGGGGTGCCTTGGTTGGACAGGCCCCATACCCATGCGGCCAGCATGCGGATCTGATCCTCGGTGAGGATGCCTTCCTGAGCCGGCATGCGATTGTCGCGTCCGTTCAGAATGGTTTCCACGATGGAGGCTTCCGAGCTGCCGTACAGCCACACGTTGTCCGTCAGGTTGGGCGCGCCCACGGCTTTATTGCCCTTGCCGTCGACGCCGTGGCAGGCGACGCAGAAATTCTCGTAGCCGCGCTTGCCCGGCACGACGCGCAGCGGATTGGCGGCCAGGCCCGACAGCGAGCGCACATACTGCGCGATGTCCGAGGCTTCGGCCGGCTTGATCTGCGCGCTCCAGGCCGGCATGATGCCGTGGCGCCCCTTGGTGATGGTGTGCAGGAGCTGCTCCGGCTCGCCGCCGTACAGCCAGTCTCCGTCCGTCAGGTTGGGGAAGCTGCCGCTGCCGCGCGCATCCGAGCCGTGGCATTGCGCGCAGTTGTTCAGGAACAGGCGCTGGCCGATCTCGCGCGCCGCTTCATCGGCGGCGATTTCCGGAATGGGCATTTGCTGGTATTTGGCGTAAACCGGCTTGATCTGCTCATTCAGCGCTTCCTGCTGCGCCTTCACCTGCTTGGCGGCCGTATACCCCAGCGTACCCTCGTAGCTGCCCAAGGCGGGATACAGCACGAATATGGCCACGGCGGTGATACAGAGCAGCAGATAGAACACCGTCCACCAGCGCGGCACGGGGTTGTTCAGCTCGGTCAAGTCGCCGTCCCACACGTGGCCGGTGTCTTCCACCTGCGCCACCTTCCTGCCCAGCCAGGCGCGTTGCGAAAACAGCAGCCAGACGCAAAACACAATGCCGCCGACTGCGATGACGGCAATAAAGTAGCTCCAGAAGCTGCTGACAAAATCACTCATGAGTGACCCCTTTGTTATCTGTTGCACGCTCGTCCGGGAGCGCAAAAGGCAGCATGGCGGCCTCGCGGTTCGCGTCGGCCCGGCCGCGCGAAAACGCCCACCACACGATGCCGAAGAATGTGATCATGGCGACCACGGTCGCTATTCCATTGAGGACGGCCATCATTGCAGCGCCCCTTCCGACACCGACTTGGCGGCGGCTTCGCGGCCCGCCACGCCCAGCCCTTGCAGATACGCGACGATCGCGTCTTCTTCGGTCTTGCCTTTCAGTTGTTCGGGCGCCTTTTCGATCTGCTCGTCGGTATAGGGAACGCCCAGCCTGCGCAGCGCGCGCATGCGGTCCTGCACATTGGCGCCTTCCATCGAGTTGCGCTGCAGCCAGGGGTAGGCGGGCATGTTCGATTCCTTCACCACGTCGCGGGGATTGCGCAGGTGGATGCGGTGCCATTCGTCGGAATAGCGCTGCCCCACGCGCGCCAGATCCGGGCCGGTGCGCTTGGAGC
>DJWC01000098.1:263-828 GCA_002441445.1 Pusillimonas sp. UBA6240 | reverse complement strand
TCGCGTATGTAGATGTCGCGCCCCATCAGCTTGAGCGGCTCGTAGGGCTCGACCCCCGGCGTGGGAGCGGTCGTCGAATGCTGGAAGAACAGCGGGACGATCTGCACCAGGCCGGCGAACGAGATCACGGCAATGCTGAGGATGATCAACAGACCGACGTTGGTTTCGATCCACTTGTGTGTAAAGCCTGTGCTTTTCTGGGCCATTTGATACTCCTTAAGCCGTGGCCGATGCGGGGCCGATAAAGGCCGGATCGCGCGCATCCGGACTGTACAGCGGCACCGCGGGATTGACCTTGACCTGACCCTGGATGGTCTTCCAGGTGTTCCAGGCCATGATGCCCATGCCGGACAGGAAGCACAGCCCGCCCAGCAGACGAATGACATAGAAGGGATAGGTGGCCTTGACCGCCTCGACGAAGCTGTAGGTCAGCGTNNNTACAGCACCACGCCCAGCGTCGCCACCCAGAAATGCAGCTCGACGAGCTTGGGGCTGGCCATGGCGCTGCGGCCGTAGAGGCGCGGAATCAGGTAGTAGAAGGAACCGAAAGTGATCATCGCCACCC
>DJWC01000098.1:0-151 GCA_002441445.1 Pusillimonas sp. UBA6240 | reverse complement strand
ATCATGCCGCCCCAGGAAGGCGCGAGCAGCACCAGCGACAGGGCCATGCCCAGCGATTGCGTCCAGTCGGGCAAAGAGGTGTACAGCAAATGGTGCGGGCCCGCCCACATGTAAGTAAAGGCCAGGGCCCAGAAGTGGACGATGGACAGCC
>DJWC01000156.1:11047-22193 GCA_002441445.1 Pusillimonas sp. UBA6240 | reverse complement strand
GACCTCGACCTGCTGCTGTATGGCGCCGAACGCATCGACGAGCCGGGCCTGATCGTTCCGCATCCGCGCATGCATCAGCGCGCCTTCGTCCTGCGCCCGCTGGCCGAGCTGGCGCCCGGCCTGCACCTTCAACAAGGCAGTCTGACCGAATTGATCGAACGCTGTGCTGCCCAGGTTCTGCACGTCATCAACGAATAGCGCTTGCTGGGCCGCGACCAACGGAATGGAATGCGCTTTTGACCCCGCACCCCTCAGTTCATCTTGATACCGGCGGTCTTGGCAATATTTCCCAACTTCTCCCGCTCCTGCTCGGCAAAGCGTTTGAAATCTTTGCCGAGCACGTCGGTAGCTTCCGCGCCCAGATTCGCAAGCTGCCTACGGATATCCCTATCATTCAGGATGCTACGCAACGCATCCAGCAGCTGGTTCTCCACCTCAGGAGTAAGGCCCGCCGGAGCCCACATCCCGTACCAATTCACCAGCGCGTAGTCGGGTACGCCCGCTTCCTGCATGGTTGGAAGTTCAGGGGCGATAGCAGAACGCTTTTGTCCCGTTGTTGCCAGCCCCCTCAATTTGCCGCTCTTTACATGAGGGTATATGGAAGGGCCAGCATCAAACATCATCTGCACCTGCCCACCGATCAGATCGACAATGGCCGGGGCGCTTCCGCGATAAGCAATGTCTTCAATTTCAACGCCCACACGCATGCGATACAGCGCGGTAGCCAATTGGTCGGATGATCCCACTCCCGGATTGCCGGCGTTAACCGTGCCAGGATGGGCTTTTATATATTTAGTCAGCTCTTTGACGGAGTGCACCGGCAAGGAAGTCGTGACCGCCAATACCAACGGCACATCGACCAATCGCGCTAACGGCGTGAATGCACTCGCGGTGTCATAAGGCAGTTTGCTGGAGATGCTGGGAAGCACCTCGTGAATGGACGAATTGACGAGCAATGTGCGACCGTCCGGCGCAGCGCGGGCCACTGTGCTGGCCCCGATCGTGCCGCTTGCTCCGGCCTTGTTGTCCACGATGACGTCGACTTTCAGTTTCTCCGCCAGGCCCGCTGCCACGATGCGGGCGATGATGTCCGTCGGCCCGCCTGCGGCATAAGGCACAACGATGGTGATAGGTCCTTTGATGGACGGCGCAGCGTAGCTTGCTCCCGCGAACACAGTCAATAAGGCGATACAACCGCCGCGAATGATGTTGGTAATTCGTTTCATACAGTCTCCTTCAGCTTTCGTCTATTGTGGGAATTCAGATCTATCGGCACTACAGTGACATCCGTTCGTTATTTTTAACGCGAAATGGGCGATCCTCCTATGCAGAGATCGTATTCGATGCAGGTTGGAAATCAAATTTACCATTTATATCGAAAATTCATAGAGATCGGGGCCACTTCTGGAAATAACCGCTGCACAATGGAATATATCATTAACGATAGACAATAGACCACCCTTGTGCATTCGCATAAAAACACTTATCATGGTTAATATATTTACCACTACCAGGAGACACACACCATGCCGGGAAGAATTATCAAGAATCCAGCTGCGCTGGCATCGTCCGATCTGGGCGCGCCTGCGCAAGTGCCGCTGCCTATTGGCGATACGATTTCAGCGGTACGCACCAAGTCAATTACCGATGCGAAGCAGGAAGAGGTCGCAAGCGGAATATGGGAATGCACACCGGGCGTCTGGCGCCGCACTATAGTCGGAGCCGAGTTCGCCCATTTCCTTCAGGGTCGATGCACATTCGAAGGAGACGACGGCCAAGTACTACATTTTGCCGCGGGTGATTCCGTACTTTTCGAACCCAATAGCTTGGGGAAATGGACGATCCATGAAACCACACGCAAAGTATTTGTGGTGTTTTGAGGGACGGATGCCGGGTTTAAAAACTGGGCGGGGAAGCAGCATTGATGATTTCCCCTTCGAATTCCGACAGATTGCGTAAACGATGCGGTGTGGTACTGGGATAGCAGTAGGCATCTCCCGCTTCCAGTATGTAGATACGATCGCCGAGCGTCAACTCAAAGCGGCCGCGGATGACAATGCCTGCTTCCTGGCCATGATGGGTAAGCGGCATGTCGCCCGTATCCGCCCCAGGCGTGTAGATCTCCTGGGTAACGGCAAGCGCACTGTCTTTGTTGCGAGGAGTGATGTAGCGCAGCGTGACGCCGCGAGAGCTTACCGAAGCAATCTCGTCCTTGCGTTTGATGCTCGTCATTTCCTCGTACTCGACAAAAAAGTCCGACACCTTCTGGCCACAGGCAGTCAGCAGTTTTTTCAGCGTCCCGAGGGAGGGGTCGATTTTGTCCGCTTCAATGAGGGAAATCGTCGGATGCGACAGATCGGAAAGCTTGGCCAGCTGACGCTGTGAATAACCCAGCTCCAGCCGAAGCGCTTTGAGCTTTGCGCCAAGAGAGTTTTTTTCCTTTTTTTCCATATTGATAGCGTTTTGCAATTGAAGATTCCGCAATGAAAATCGTCACATCATCATTGGTCATTATACTTACCGAGCCTCGGCCAATTCGCGTGGAGCAGGCGATTCGGACCGATGCCATTTACGCGACCCAGCCAAGCTCGCGCACCATAAAGGCATGCGTACGATGAAAACCCAATGTGACCCTGGCTATGGCTTGCCACATGAGCCCTCGTACTGGGCGGCTACCGGATATAAGGGCAGCTCGCCTAGCGGGGAAGTAGAAGGCGACATCGACTGCGACGTCGCCATTATTGGCGCCGGGTATACGGGCCTTTCGACCGCATATCATTTGGCAAAGCTGCATGGTGTACGAGCGCATGTGCTGGAAGCCAACCGGATAGGATGGGGGTGCAGTGGCCGCAACGGCGGATTTGCAATGATCGGGATAGGAAAAGATTCCTATGAGGGCTGGATACGAAAGTATGGCGTTCAGGGCGCCCGCCATCTCTTCGATTATGCCAGGGATGCAGTGCGTAGCGTTAAAACAATGCTGGCAGAAAACGATATCGACGCCGCCTCGCCCCACGAGGGCTATCTCTATCTGGCCCACAAGCCAAATCGCTTCAACGAACTGAAAAAAACGCAGAATCTTTTAAAGGACAAATTCGGCTTTGATACATGGCTATTGAGCCGTGAAGAAGTGCGGACGCAATATCTGAATAGCCGGGAATACCACGGCGCGCTGTTTCATCCCGAACATATCTCGCTACATCCGATGAAGTATGTACAGGGGCTGGCAAGAGCCGCACGGCAATATGGAGCACAAGTTCACGAGCGCACCCCCGTCCAAGGCTGGGAACGCATAGGCGCTTTGCATAAACTGCATACGCCCAAAGGCAGCATCAAGACGCGGCGGGTCGTCATCGCCACAGGGGGATACACACCGGACTATTTACATCCCGCGGTTTCCAACAAGCTGTTGAACGTCTTGTCCAATGTCATTGTGACCGAGCCCGTGAGCGAAGAGAAGCTTCAGCAATGCGGCTGGAAAACCCATCAGATGCTCGTTGACACTCGAATGTTGCGCTTCTATTTCAGGTTGCTGGAAGATAAGCGCGTACTGTTTGGAGCCAGGGGCGGAATTGTCGACGATGCTCGAAGCAATATGAAAACCAAGGCATGGCTCTTGAAGCGCTTGAGCGATTTTTTTCCCGCACTGGAAGGCGTACGCTGCGACTATTTCTGGCGGGGCCATGTCGATATTGCACGAGATAAATATCTGCATCTCGGCGACGCTGAAGGCGGGTCGGTGCATTACGCCTTGGGATATGCGGGAACCGGTGTCGCTGCATCGACTTATTCCGGAAAGCAGATCGCGGACAGATTGATGGGCAAATCAGCTTTGGCAAACATTCCAAAACTCTCTACACCTTTGCCCCGCTTTGAAATACCATCGCTACGGCGCCTGGCGCAACGAGCAGCCTATGGATACTACACGATCAAGGACGAGTGGTTCTAAAGAAGGACACCGGTGGCGCCCTGCTCGATAGCCGCTCCATCCATCTGCGGCAAGATGCCCGGGTGGGCAGCCAGAAGCACCTATCACTTATACAAAGGCGTAATACATGGAACGCATCAAGACCTTAAAAGCCAAATTGCTGACCGGCACACCGATCTTCGGTATTTTCACCAGGCTGGTCGACCCCGACGCAGTGGAAGCCTTGGCCGCGAGCGCGCTTGACTTCGTCGTGCTCGATGCGGAACATGGATCGCTTGCCCGCAGCGATATCAATCGTATCGTTGCTATCGCGCGCGCCCATGATATGCCGGTCATCGTGCGAGTATCCGGCTATCATCAATCGGAAATCCATCATGCCATCGCGGTAGGCGCCAGCGGCGTGATCATTCCACACATCGCAGACGGCGAAGCAGCGCAAAAGGCCGCCGATTTTGTAGCGTCCGCCTGCCTGGAACGCGCCTATGCCGGGATGGGGCGGGCCGCCGACTACCGGCGCCCCACATGGGAAACATTCAAGGACGAGGCGCGTCGTCAACTGGTGACCATCGCACAAATCGATGAGAAGGAAGGGGCCGAAAAAGCTGAAGAAATCGCCCGCGCCAGCGACATCGACGCGGTGTTTGTCGGCAGTCTCAGCCTTGCGCTCTCTCTTGGCATTCCTCTCACATCCGCCGTTGAGCTGGATAAAACAATCGCCAAGATCTGCGGTGCCTGCGTCAACGCGGGACGCCGCGTCGGCGTCCATATTTCGAAGGCGGACACACTGCCACGCTGGACGGCCGCAGGCGTCAATCTTTTTGTCGTCGGCAACGACATCAATCTACTGCGCCAGGGAGCCGACCGCTTGGTGGGTCAGTTTCGGAACGGTTGAACACACACGACATTTTTTGCTATGACACCTCGCGTCAGCCGAATTTCTCCAACATGGTCGCCTGCGCGTCCGACATTAGACTTGTCTTCCTGCAAGATTGGTCACAAAAAAACTTCACCATAATTTTTTATAGGGAAAACTATAGTGGTAATTTTTTTGGACAAAACCGAAAATAGGACGCTCGGCTAATTGGAGACGTCGCGCGGTCGGCATACTCGATTCTCGCGCACTCCTGAGCCTGAACTTAACGGCTGATTGCCAGATCAGCGTCTCATTCGCCACCGAGAAGGAGTAGAGCATGTCTCCCTGCATCAAAAGATTTGCCGGCAGCTTATTTTTTTTCCTTGCTCTTGTCCTGTCGGTCAATGCAAGCGCACAAACTGCGGAGAAGCCGCTGGTTCTGGTGGTCCCGTATCCTCCCGGAGGCCCGGCTGATACCGTGGCCAGAGTGATTGCTCCGGTACTCGGTTCCGAACTGAACCGGGACATCGTTATTGACAACCGTGCAGGCGCCAGTGGCATGATAGGCGCCAGTTTCGTGGCCCGTGCCGCGCCTGACGGCAATACGCTGCTTCTTAATCCAACCATCCACGTTATCTTGCCCAGCCTGATCCGCGACATGTCTTATGACGCGATCAAGGACTTCACCCATATCGGCGCGCTCGTCAGCGTGCCCTTGATTCTTGCCATCAATAAAGACATCCCGGCTACCAGTGTCGATCAATTGGTGGACTATAGCCGTAAGCATATGGGGAGCATGAACTTTGCCTCCTCCAGTATCGGCTCCTCCGCGCACTTGGCCGGTGAGGAGTTCAGCGCTCTGAAGAAGCTGGGCATCCAACATGTCCCTTACAAGGGCAGCGCTCCCGCCATTACTGAGCTCATCGGGGGACGCATCCAGTTGATGTTTGATTCGGCCCCATCCATCTTGCCGTTCGTGCAAAGCGGCAAGGTCCGCGCACTGGCCGTCACCAGCGCAACACGGAGCAAAGTCGCGCCCGAACTTCCGACGATGGTCGAGGCTGGATACCCCGATTTTGTCTATGGAAACTGGTATGGGGTGTGGGGACCAAAAGGCATGCCCGCAGACAAAGTGAACACCTTGATCGCCGCCATGCAGCGCACGCTGCAAAACAAAGAACTCATTAAGCGGCTGGTGGAGCAATTGGGCGCGGAGCCCACCGATGGCCTGTTCGGTGAAAAATTCAAGGCATTCGCCGTCTCCGAAGAGGCCCGATACGGGAAACTTGTGAAAGCTGCCAATATTCAGCCGCAATGACATAAACCTTAGCCCTCTGGAACACAGCAACATGTCAGTCGATTCAGTCTCGCAAAGCGGCTCAGCCGTAGCCAGCAAGTTCACCGCCGGCAGAGCGGTCATCGCCGCGCGCAAGCATTGCGTGGCCACTGGTCATTATCTTGCCAGCCAGGCCGCATTTCAGACCCTCGAGTCAGGAGGAAATGCCATCGATGCGGGTGTAGCGGCAGCATTGGTACTCGGAGTCGTCCATAGCGACCAAGTCAATATCGCCGGGGTTGCACCCATGATCATCTGGCTGGCGGACCGCCAGGAGATGATTACGATCGACGGCCTGGGCGAGTGGCCCGCTGCCGCAAGTTGCGAAAGTTTCGAAAAGGAACATGGCGGCGAAATACCAGAAGGATTGCTGCGTACCGTGATCCCCGCGGCACCAGCAGCGCATATCGAAGCGCTGCGCCGGTTCGGCACGAAATCGTTTGGCGAAGTCGCTTCATTTGCGGAGCGCTTCGCCCGCGAGGGATTCGTCATGTATCCCTTCATGAGCGAACAATTGGAATTGGTCAAAGCCAAGATCGCCCGTTGGCCATCCAACGCCGCCATCTATCTCCCCGGGGGGCAGGTCCCCGCTGTGGGCGACCTCTTTGTACAGTCCGACCTGGCAGCCAGCATACGTTACATGATGGACGAGGAAAGCGCCGCGCTCAAACGGGGCGCGGACCGCTTGGGCGGCCTGCAAGCGGCGCGCGATGCGTTTTATCTTCACGACCTGGCTCGCACGATCACAGACTTTCATCGTGACAATGGCGGCCTCATGACCATGAAGGACATGGCTGACTACCAGGTCCGGATCGAAAAGCCGGTCATGACACACTTCGGGGACATCCAGGTTCACGCTTGCGGGTTCTGGTGCCAGGGGCCAACGCTTGGCCAAGCGCTCAACTTGGTCAAAAAATTCGATTTGAAATCCATGGGGCACAATTCGCCGGCTTATGTCCATCATGTGGCCGAAGCATTGAAACTGGTTTTCGCGGACCGGGAAGCCTACTATGGAGACCCTCGATTCCAGGAAGCGCCGGCCGATTGGCTCCTCTCCGAAGCATACGCAGATCAACGCCACCAATTGATCCGCCCCGACGAAGCGTGGCCCGGCTTACCCCCTTCCGGCAAAGGGATGGTGGACGCTCTTGTCGGAGATCCTCAGGAAAAGCAGGAGGGCCCTTACGACACGTCCTGCGTCACCGTCGTGGACGGCCAAGGCAACGCGATCTGTATCGCGCCGAGCGATGTATGCAGCGACACGATCGTCATTCCCGGCACCGGGCTTGCGCCCTCTTCTCGCGGTTCACAGTCATGGGGAAGACGCGGCCACGCATCTTCCGTCGCCCCTGGTAAGCGGCCGCGCCTGACGCCGAGCCCGGCCATGCTGGTTCAGCCGGGCAAGTGGCTCATGCCGATTGGCAGTCCGGGCGGCGACAGCCAGACCCAGGCCAATATCCAGGCCATACTGAATATGGTGGTCTTCGGCATGGACCCTCAATCGGCCATCGAGGCGCCGAGATTCATCACTTATAGCCATCCTGATTCGTTCTCGCCGCATAAAGCATTCCCAGGCCGGCTGTGTTTGGAAGGACGCTTTCCCCAGGACACCGCCAACGCTTTGTCGACGCTGGGCCATGAAGTCGTACTTTGGCCGGAACGGCTCTGGAGGGCGGGCGGCGTGTGCGCCGTTCGATACGATATGGAACGAGGCGTACTGGAAGGCGGCGCGGATCCCCGCCGGGCCGCCTCGTCGGCAATCGGCTGGTAAGGGGTTCTACGCCGCCGCAGCCAATATGCGGCGCGCTCTTTCTATTACCGGCGCATCCACCATTTTCCCATCGAGCTGGAACGCCGAGCTGCCGGTCTCATCGGCCATGGCCACGACGCGGGCGGCCCAGGACATGTCGGCCTGAGTGGGAGCGAAAGCCGCGTGGATGACCGGCACCTGGGCCGGGTGTATGCACAGCATGCCGCCGAAACCCATGTCGCGGACGCGGCCGGCCAAGGCGGCCAGGCCTGCTGCGTCCTTGAAATCCGGATAGACGCCGTCCAGCGGCGCTTCCAGGCCGTGCGCGGCGCTATGCAGCAGGATTTGGCAGCGTATGTGGTTCAGCAGCAGTTCAGCGGCCGGCGTATCCGGCGCGGTGCCAAGCTCCAGCATCAAATCCAGGCTGCCGAAGGACAAGCGGCTGACGCCCTCGGCGCCGGCGAGCTCCCCAAGGGCGAGCACGCCCCGGGCGCTTTCGACGATGGGCAGCACGGGTTTGCCGCAGGCGGCGACACGGGCGACCTGATCCGCGGATTCGGCCTTGGGCAGAAGCATGCCTTGCACCGCGGGCAGGCCGGCGCATACCGCCAGGTCTTCTTCGAACCAGGGCGTGGCCGCGCCGTTGACCCGCAGCAGTATCGACGCTTGCGGCCGGGCCAGCGCGAATGCGCGCACATGCTCGCGCGCCGCGGCCTTGAGGTCTTGCTCGACCGCGTCCTCCAGGTCGATGATGACCGCGTCGGCCCCCGCCGCCAGCGCCTTGGCGAACCGTTCCGGCCGGGTGGCGGGAACGAACAAGGCGGTCCTGACTGTTGCATTCATCAGATGATTCCCCGTTGCTTGAAAGCCTGTATTTGATCTTCGGTATAACCCAGGCTGCGAAGTATCGCCGCTGAATGCTCGCCCAGGCCGGGTATCTTGTCCATGCGCGGCTGGAAGGCCGAACTGCTGGCGGGCGGCAGCAAAGCCGGCAAAGTGCCGGCCGGGCTGTCGACTTCCCGCCAGCGCTGGCGGCTGGCCAGTTGCGGATGGCGCCAGACATCCTGCATGGTATTGACGCTGGCGTTGGCGATGGCGGCCGCCTCCAGCCTTGCAATCACTTGCCCGCGGGTCAGCGCGGCGAAGGCGGTGACGATCAGCACGCGCAAGGCTTCCTTGTTCTCCACCCGCAGGGTGTTGGAACTGAAGCGCTTGTCCTGGGCCAATTCCGGCTGCTCCAACACCGTCGCGCAGAATGCCGCCCATTCGCGTTCGTTCTGCAGGCCCAGCATGATTTCGCCGCCATCGCCGACGGGAAATGGGCCGTAGGGGTAAATGGTGGCGTGCGCGGCGCCGGCGCGCGGCGGCGGGCTGGCGCCGTCGAACGCGTAATATAGGGGGAAGCCCATCCATTCCACCATGCTCTCCAGCATGGAGACATCCAGCCGGCTGCCCAGGCCGGTGCGTTCGCGCAGCAGCAGCGCCGAAAGAATGCCGCTGTAGGCGTACATCCCCGCGGCGATATCGGATATCGAGCAGCCCGCCTTGGCCGGGCTGTCCGGCCCGCCGGTCACCGACAGGAAGCCGCTTTCGCTTTGTATCAGCAGGTCATAGGCCTTTTTATCCTGATAAGGCCCGCCTTCGCCATAGCCGGAAATATCGCAAACGACGAGCCGCGGATGTTTTTCGTGCAGCGCTTCGAAGGACAGCCCCAGGCGGGCGGCCGCCCCCGGCGCCAGATTCTGCACCAGCACGTCGGCCTGTCCCAGCAATTGCTGCAGTATGGAAGCCGCCTCGGCTTGCTTCAAATCCAGGGTAAGGCTTTCCTTGGACCGGTTGGTCCATACGAAATGCGAAGCCAGCCCGCGCACCCGTTCGTCGTAGCCGCGCGCGAAATCGCCAACGCCCGGGCGCTCGACCTTGATGACGCGCGCGCCCATATCGGCGAGCTGCCGCGTGCAGAAGGGAGCCGCGATCGCGTGCTCCAGGCTGACGACCGTGATGTCGTCCAGCGGCCGCGGAGCGGCCTTCGCGCCGGCTTCCGCCTGGCCGGATTGAGGTTGTCGATCTGTTTTCATGGCTTGAACTTTAGCTCCGCCTGATGGGCCAATGTGCCGTCCTGCTCCGCCCACAGCCGCGCCAGGCCATCGCCTTCGATGAGGCCGGCCACGTCGAAGGGCTGGGGGCAGATCAGGGGCCGCAGGCCGCGATAAGAAAAAGCAAGCACTTGCTTGTCGGGATGCGCATGGATGAATGACCGGCACATCAAGGTGGCGATCAAGGGGCCATGCACCACCAGGCCGGGATAGCCCTCGACCTGTGTCGCATAGGGATGATCGTAGTGGATGCGGTGGCCGTTGAAAGTGACCGCGGAATAGCGGAACAGCTTGACCGGGTCGGTCTCTATGCGTTCCGACCATTCGGCCCGTCCGGCCGCTATCGTGCCTTCCAGCTTGGGCGGCGAAGGTTCGCGGTAGACGATGTCCTGCTCTTCCGATATGCACAGCGCGCCGTCCTGGAAATATTCATGCTGCACGGTCACGAACAGCAGCTTGCCGGTGCGCCCGGATTTTTCGTTCACCGCCATGATGGTCGAGACCCTTTGCGCCGCGCGCGCCACGCGCAGCGGCTGCAGGAACCGGACCCGGCCGCCGGCCCACATGCGATTGCGGTCATCGGCCGGCGGCAGGAAGCCGCCGCGGCGCGGGTGGCCATCGGCGCCGAGCTCTTTATAAGGCACGGCATGGACGAACAGGGCCCATTGCCACAGCAGGGGCAAAGCATCGCCCGGGGCGGGCGCTGGGGCGTCCAGGCTGAGGGCGATCTTGCCCACGTGCCCGATGTCGATATTGTCGTCGCAGCGCTCCTGGCGCCCCACCCATGCCGCTAGGTCTTGTGTATTCATGCATAGCCCCGGAATTTTTCGGTTAAGACTCGAAACTCGTAGCTTGCCTGCGGCGGCCGGATTTTTGAATTCGTTTTTCAATAAGACCCGCTTTGCTTATGACTAAGCGGGCGGAAGCCCGCCGCCCTGGGGGCCACTGTCCAGGGTGGAGGAAACGCTTGCCCCCGAGCAGCGACGTTGAAACGCATCGGGGCGTTCGGCCCCGAAGGAAAGCGGCAAGTTATACCCTATGCCACCGGAATCAACGGAATCTCGGCGATGCGGGCCTTCCATTCGCGCGGCCCGGTTTCGTGCACCGACGTGCCCTGCGCATCCACCGCGACCGTCACCGGCATGTCCTTGACATCGAATTCATAAATGGCTTCCATGCCCAG
>DJWC01000156.1:8262-11023 GCA_002441445.1 Pusillimonas sp. UBA6240 | reverse complement strand
GCGACCGGGCCGCGCTCGGCCTTGCCTATCATGGAGATCAGGCCGGTTTTCTCCAGCATCATGTCGGTGAACTTGTCCATGCGCGTGGATGTGGTGGGGCCGGCCGGGCCGACGACTTCGTCGCGCACCGGATCGACCGGGCCGACNNAGTAGATGACCCGGTTGGTGAAATCCACCGGCAGCGATTCGCCGCGCTCCAGCATGTCCTGGATGCGCTTGTGCGCGGCATCCCGGCCGGTGAG
This sequence comes from Pusillimonas sp. UBA6240, assembly GCA_002441445.1. Classification (GTDB taxonomy): domain Bacteria; phylum Pseudomonadota; class Gammaproteobacteria; order Burkholderiales; family Burkholderiaceae_B; genus UBA6240. The sequence continues at coordinate 10,781 of DJWC01000156.1, read as the reverse complement.
CATTTTGCCGGACAGCAGCAAGGTCTGGCCGGGCTTCCAGCTTGCCACCTGTTCCCGCGTCAGCGTGTTCAGATCCACCTGCAGGGATTTGTTATAGTCCGGCGCCCAGTGCACATCCGGCCATTCGGACAGCGCAGGCGGCGTCAGTTCGGCCGGCCCGGAGCCGTCAAGCTCGAAATGCACATGGCGCGTCGCCGCGCAATTGGGAATCATGGCCACGGGCTTGGAAGCGGCGTGCGTCGGGAAGGTATTGATCTTCACGTCCAGCACGGTGGTCAGGCCGCCCAGGCCCTGCGCGCCTATGCCCAAGGCGTTGACCTTTTCATAGAGCTCTATGCGCAGCTCTTCGAGCTTGTTCTGCGGCCCGCGCTGCAGCAGCTCGTACATGTCGATGTCTTCCATCAAGGCTTGCTTGGCCATCAGCATGGCCTTTTCGGCCGTGCCGCCCACGCCTATGCCCAGCATGCCGGGCGGACACCAGCCCGCGCCCATCTGCGGCACCGTCTTCAGCACCCAATCGACCAGCGAATCGCTGGGATTGAGCATGGCGAACTTGGACTTGTTCTCGGAACCGCCGCCCTTCGCCGCCACCTGCACATCGACCTTGTCGCCGGCGACCAGCTCGACGCTGACGATACAGGGCGTGTTGTCGCGCGTGTTCTTGCGGGTGAACAGCGGGTCGGACAGGATGGAGGCGCGCAAGGGGTTGTCCGGATTCAAGTAGCCCCGCCGCACGCCTTCGTCACAGACTTCCTGCATGCTGCGCTGCGTATCGAAGCGCACGTTCATGCCCACTTTCAGGAAGACATTGACCACGCCGGTGTCCTGGCAGATGGGCCTGCGCCCTTCCGCGCACATGCGCGAATTGGTCAGGATCTGGGCGATCGCGTCCTTGGCGGCCGGGCTCTCCTCGCGCTCGTAAGCGCGCGCCAGATGCCGGATGTAATCGGCGGGATGATAGAAGCTGATGAATTGGACGGCGTCCGCAATCGACTGGATCAGGTCGCTTTCTTTGATGATGGTTGTCATGGTTGGCACTTGAAATGAAAAATGGCGGATAGCCCGGCGCGCCCGCCGGGGCGGGCCTGCGGAGCAGCCAGCTTACTTGCCCGTCCAGACGGGCTTGCGTTTCTCGGCGAAGGCGGTGGCGCCTTCCTTGGCGTCGGCCGAGGTGAAGATGTGCGCGATACGCGGGCGCTGCAGGTCGAACATGTCCGCCTGGCGCCAGTCGCGTGATTGCGTCACGATGGACTTGGCGGTGCGCACCGCCAGGGGCCCGTTGGCCGCCACCAGCAGCGCAAGATCCATGGCCGCTTCCAGCGCCCGGCCCGGCTCGACCAGCCGGTTGACCAGGCCATAGCCATGGGCGCGCTCGGCGCTGAACATTTCGCCGGTCAGCACGGCTTCCATCGCGATGTGATAGGGGATGCGGGCCGGCAGCCGCAACATGCCGCCGGAGCCGGGAACAATGCCGCGCTTGACCTCGGGCAGGCCGAAGCGGGCGTCGCTGGCGGCGACGATCATGTCGCAGGCCAAGGCCATTTCAAAGCCGCCCGCCAGCGCATAGCCCTCAATGGCGGCGATCAGCGGCTTGCGCGGCGGCTTTTCGCACAGGCCGGCGAAGCCGCGGTCGCCCGCATAGGGGCGCTGGCCGGTCGCCGCGAAGGCCTTCAGGTCCATGCCCGAACAGAACGTGCCCTGCGCCCCCGTCAGGATGCCGATCACGACCTCGTCGTTGTCGTCCAGCGCTTCGAACGCGGCCGCCAGCTGCTGGGCGGTATCGTAATTGACGGCATTGCGGGCGGCAGGCCGATTTATGGTGATGATCTGTACACCGTTTTTTATTTCTGTAATGACCAAATCAGACATGGAGTATCCTCGGGTCGCCGCTGCGCCGGGCGGCGGTTTGTATTTTGGCGTAGCACTGCGCTGTGAGCCCGCCCGCCGGCGCGGAACCAGTTAAAATCGGAAACTTTGCGGCTCATCGCTTTACTGGCCATCGCTCATGCTTACTTTTCAGCAAATCATTTTAACGCTACAGCAATACTGGGACAGGCAAGGCTGCGCGCTGCTGCAGCCCTACGATATGGAAGTGGGCGCGGGCACCTCGCATACCGCCACGTTTTTGCGTTCGATAGGCCCGGAGCCCTGGCGCGCAGCCTATGTGCAACCCTCGCGGCGCCCGAAGGACGGCCGCTACGGCGANNTATCAGTACCAGGTCGTGCTCAAGCCGGCTCCGCCGGAGATCCTGGACCTGTACATCGGTTCCCTGCGCGCACTGGGCATAGACCCCGGCCAGCATGATATCCGCTTCGTCGAAGACGACTGGGAAAATCCCACACTGGGCGCATGGGGGCTGGGCTGGGAAGTCTGGCTGAACGGCATGGANNTTCACCTATTTCCAGCAGGTCGGCGGGCTGGATTGCAACCCCGCCACAGGCGAAATCACCTATGGGCTGGAACGGCTGGCCATGTATCTGCAGGGCGTGGAAAGCGTCTACGACCTGGTCTGGACCGA
>DJWC01000156.1:554-8254 GCA_002441445.1 Pusillimonas sp. UBA6240 | reverse complement strand
CCCACTTCAATGACTACGAGGCCGAGGCGCAGCGGCTGATCGGCGTGCCGCTGGCCTTGCCCGCTTACGAGGCCACATTGAAGGCGGCCCACACCTTCAATCTGCTGGACGCCCGCGGCGCCATCAGCGTCACCGAAAGGGCGGCCTACATCGGGCGCATACGCAATCTGTCGCGCGCCGTGGCCCAGGCCTACTACGACTCACGCGAAAAACTCGGATTCCCCATGCTAGCCACACCCATCGGCGCGGAGGCCGCATAATGACGACCGCCGCCCGCATCCAGCCGCTATTGATCGAACTGCTGACCGAAGAACTGCCTCCGAAGGCGCTGCAAAAGCTCGGACAGGCCTTTGCCGAGGGCATAAGCAAGACGCTGGCCCAGCATCATTTGCTCGGACCGGACTGCCGGCATACCGACTATTCCACGCCGCGCCGCCTGGCTGTCAAGCTCAGCGCGGTGCTGGACCAGGCGCCCGACCAGCCCTACACTGAAAAACTCATGCCCGCCAAGATCGGCCTGGCCGAAGACGGCTCGATCAGCCCCGCACTGGCCAAAAAACTGGCGGCCAAAGGCCTGCAAGACTTGTCGGCGGGCGAACTGCTGCGCGAATCCGACGGCAAGCAAGACTATCTGTATGCCCGCGGCGTGGCGCCCGGCATGGCATTGCGGGACGGCCTGCAGGCGGCGCTGGATTACGCCATCGAACATCTGCCCATACCCAAGGTCATGCGCTACCAGTTGGCCGACGGCGTCACCACCGTCAAGTTCGTGCGTCCCGCCCATAGGCTTGTTGCGCTCTGGGGGGCCCGAATCATCGACGTCGGCGCGCTGGGCCTGACGGCGGGCCGCGACACCCTGGGCCACCGTTTCATGTCCGCGGATGCCCTGGCCATCGATACGCCGGACACCTACGAAGAACAACTGCTCAGCGACGGCAAGGTCATCGCCTCGTTCACCCAGCGCCGGGCGCTGATCCAGGACCAGTTGACGCAGCGGGCGCAGGAACTGAACGCCACGCTGGGCGACGGCCCCGAGGTCGAGGCGCTGCTGGACGAGGTCACCGCGCTGGTCGAGCATCCCACCGTGTACGTGGGCGAGTTCGACGAGGCCTTCCTCGACGTGCCGTCGGAATGCCTGATCCTGACCATGCGCCTGAACCAGAAGTATTTCCCGCTATTCGATCCCGCCACCGGCAAGCTCAGCCACCGCTTCCTGATCGTCAGCAATATGCAGGTGGACGATCCGGCGAACATCATCGAAGGCAATCAGCGCGTGGTGCGCCCGCGCCTGGCGGACGCCCAGTTCTTTTTCGACACCGACCGCAAGATACCCCTGGCCCGACGCGTGGACGCGCTGGCCGCCAGCGTATATCACAACAAGCTGGGCTCCCAGTTGGACCGCGTCGAACGCGTGCGCAAAATTGCCCGCCATATTGCCGGGCAATTGGGGGCGGATGCGGCGCGCGCCGACCGCGCCGCCCTGCTGGCCAAGGCCGACCTCGGCACCAGCATGGTGGCCGAGTTCCCGGAGCTGCAAGGCATCATGGGCGCCTATTACGCCGCGGGCGACGGCGAGCCGGACGACGTCGTCCTGGCGCTGAAAGGCCAATACCGCATAAGGCTGGAAGCCCCCGTCGAACCGGCCACCCTGACCTCCGCGGTGCTCTTCATCGCCGAGCGTGTGGAAACGCTGGTCGGCATCTGGGGCATAGGCTTGGCTCCCACTGGTGAACGCGACCCCTATGCCCTGCGGCGCGCCGCCTTGGGCGTGATCAGCGCTTACGAACAATTGCAAGCGGGCGGCTACCTGAAAGTCAGCGACAGCGGCGCGCTGCGCCTGGACAGCCTGCTGGCCTACAGCGCCTCCACCTTCCCGCCCGGGCTGATCGCGGCGGGCGCCGCCGAAGAAGTGCGGGCATTCATCTACGAGCGCTACCGCAACCAGCTCAACGGCGACTTCGATCGCAATGTCGTCGACGCGGTGCTGGCCCTGGAGCCCGCACTGCACCAGGTACATGCGCGGATACAGGCCTGCGCCGGCTTTGCGCAGCGCCCTGAAGCGGAAAGCCTGGCGGCCGCCAACAAACGCATCGCCAACCTGCTCAAGAAGGCGGGCGATCTGCCCTCGGCCATCGACAGCGCCAAGCTGGCCGAGCCGGCCGAGCAAGCGCTGGCCGGCATCATCGGCGAATTGCGTCCCCAGGCGCAGGCCCAGCTCGCGCAGGGGGATTTCACCGCCGGCCTGGCCACCATGGCCCGCGCCCGCGCCGCGGTCGACGCCTTTTTCGATGACGTCATGGTCATGGCGGACGACCCGGGCATCCGGGCCAACCGCCTGGCCCTGTTGAACGACCTGCATGGGCTGATGAACCAGGTCGCCGATATTTCCAGGCTGGCCAAGTGAAACTTGCCATACTCGACCGCGACGGCGTCATCAACTATGACAGCGACGCCTTCATCAAGCATCCCGACGAATGGATAGCGCTGCCGGGCAGCCTGGACGCCATCGCCCGCCTGTCCCAGGCCGGCTGGCGGGTCGTGGTGGCCAGCAACCAGTCCGGCATCGCCCGGGGCCTGTTCAGCATGGATACCCTCAATGCCATCCATGCCAAGCTGCGCCGCGAAGTCGCCCAGGCGGGCGGCGCGATCGACGCCATTTTCGTTTGCCCCCACGGCCCGGATGACGGCTGCGAATGCCGCAAGCCCAAGCCCGGGCTCTTCACGGATATCAGCCGGCGCTACGATATCGATATCAAAGGCATGCCGGCCGTCGGCGACTCCCTGCGCGACTTGCAGGCCGCCAGCGCCGCCGGCTGCGCCCCCTGGCTGGTCATGACAGGCAAGGGGCGGAAGACCCACGCAAGCGGCGGGCTGCCCGCGGGCACGCAGACACGCCAGGACCTGGCGGCCGTCGTCGATGCCTTGCTCACAGAGGAATGAACCACATATGGCGGTCTTGCGCGCTACCCTATACCAGTTTTTTTTGATCGTCACCGTCATTCCGTATGCCCTGGCCTGCCTGGTGTGGGCGCCGCTGCCCCTGACATGGCGCTACAAGCTGACGGCGGGCTGGCCCCGCGTGGCGATCTGGGCGGCCAGAATCATACTGGGCATACGCTGGCAGTGGAAAGGCAAGGAAAACCTGCCCGATGGGCCGGCCATCGTACTGTCCAAGCATCAGTCCGCCTGGGAAACGATGTTCTTTCCCGCCCACATGCCGCGCGAAATATGCTACGTGTACAAGAAAGAACTGCACTGGATACCCTTTTTCGGCTGGGGCCTGGCCTTGCTGCGCATGATACCCATAGACCGCTCCAAGGGCCGGGATGCATTCGAACAAGTGGTGCGGATAGGCAAGAAGCGCATCGAAAGCGGCCGATGGCCCATACTTTTTCCGGAAGGCACGCGTATTGCGCCCGGCAAAACCGGGCGGTATAAAATGGGCGGAGCGCTGCTGGCCACCCGCAGCAACACCCCCATCATTCCGGTCGCCCATAATGCGGGGGAATGCTGGCCCCGCAGAGCCTTCATCAAGAAACCCGGCCTGGTTACCGTTTCCATCGGCCCGCTCATCGACCCCACGGGCCTGAGCGCCGAGGAAGTGAACCGGAAAGTACAAGACTGGATCGAGTCCGAAATGCGAGTGCTCAATCCCGAACGCTATGAGCAGCAAGGCTGAGCAATTGGAATTGTTTTCCCGGGAACCGTTACCCCGGGATGCCAGCGCCGTTTCCGCCGAGACAGCGCCCAGCGCGGCGGCGGCCGACGTAGCGACGTCCGCCAAAGACACGCATCTGCCCATGGAGCGCCCGCCCGCCCTGGCGCCCAATGCGCGCTGGCGCGAAGTCGAGGCGCCGCAGCAGGCCATAGGATTCGTCCTGCGGCGTTCGCGGCGCAAGAGCATAGGCCTGACCGTCAATGACGACGGGCTGCAGGTTACCGCCCCCAACTGGGTACCCCTGAGCCAGATCGACGCCGCCGTCATCGAAAAAGCCCCCTGGATACTGTCGAAATTGCGCGCCAGGCAGGCCCGCCAGCAGCAACTGGCCACCGCCGACACGCTGTGGCAGCACGGCGGCAGCGTGCCCTACATGGGCAAGCGCATCGCCCTGGCGCTGAACGGCGGCCAGCGGGCGGCCGTGTTCCAGGGAACGCCCCATTTCCCCCTGGATGGCGATACCCTAATCCTGGCGCTGCCCGCCGACGCCGACCGCGACCGCGTGCGCGACAGCGTCCATGCCTGGCTGCAGCAGCAGGCCGCCGCCTGGTTCGGCCAGCGCCTGCAGCATTTCCTGCAAGTGCAGCAACTGACGATACGGCGCTGGCGGCTGTCGTCAGCCTCGACGCGCTGGGGCTCTTGCAGCAGCGACGGCAGCATCATGCTGAATTGGCGCCTGATACACTTCGACCATGACATCATCGACTATGTCATCGTGCATGAAGTCGCGCATCTGCGCGAAATGAATCACAGCAAGCACTTCTGGCGCGAAGTCGGCAACATGCTGCCCGGCTTCGAACGTTCACGCAATGCGCTGCGGCAGCACGATCCAGGCACACTGCCGCTGATCTGAAACGAATTTCTAGGAGATTCCCTTGCGTATACTACACACTATGCTGCGCGTCGGCGATCTGGACCGCTCGCTGGCTTTTTATACCGATGTACTGGGCATGAGACTGCTGCGTCGCAAGGACTATCCCGACGGCAAGTTCACGCTGGCCTTCGTCGGCTATCAGGACGAAAGCGAAGGCGCCGCCATCGAGCTGACCCACAACTGGGACACCAGCGGCTATGACCTGGGCAATGGCTACGGCCATATCGCCCTGGAAGTCGAAGACGCCTACGAGGCCTGTGCGCGCATCAAGGAAAGAGGCGGCAAGGTTACGCGCGAGGCCGGCCCCATGAAGCACGGCCAGACCGTCATCGCGTTCGTCGAAGATCCCGACGGCTACAAAATCGAGCTGATACAGCGCAAAGGCCGCGGAGACTAAGCGCGGCAGACGGCGACGGCGCCGCCCGCCTGCATCGGCCCAGCCCTGGCCTTCCAGGCTTATGCCCGGCTTTCGGCTTGTGCTTCGTCCTGCCCGGCCGCGCCCTGCGGGCGAAGCTGCCGGGCGAATTCTCCTGGCGCGAAATCATCGACTTCGATCACGCGCGCGATGGACCGTTCCGCATCTTCCAGCAGCGCGGCCTGGGTGTCGGTGATGGCGCCCTTGGCGTGAGCCACGCGCCAGTCCGCCAGGCCCGCGTGCCTGATGCGGTCCAGCAGGGGCTGCGCTTCGATGACCAGCCCGTAGGCGCGTTCGAGATGTTCCACGCTGGGGCTGTCGTGCCCCTCCCATACCGCCCCGACCAGGCGATCGCGCGTTTCGGAAGGTTCGAGCAGAATATTCGCGCACGCAGCAAGCAGCTTGTCGCTGGGGGCCTTCGCGCGCATGCCCGGCGGTAGCACGATGGCGCGCAGCGCCAGGGCGGCGGCCTGCGAAGGGAAGTTCGCCAGCACCTCGTCCATCTGTTTTTCCATGGCGGCGCAGGCGCGCTGCATGCATAGCTGGACCAGGGGCAGGTCGGAATCGTGGCGGCCTTCGTCGTGCCAGCGCTTGAGCACCGCGGAGCCGAGATAAAGCTCAGCCAGGATGTCGCCCAGGCGCGCCGACAGCATTTCCTTGCGCTTCAGCGAGCCGCCCAATGTCAGCAAGGCGGCCTCCGACACCAGGGCGAAGGCGGAGGAATAGCGCGCCAGCAGGCGGTAATATGGCCGCGCCGCGCCGGCGGCGTGCGGCACGGCGGCATACAGGCCGCGCGTCCAGGCCAGGCCGGCGGCGCGCAAAGCGTTGCGCGCGCTGTGGGCCACGTGCTTCCAGACGACCGCATCGAAAGCGTCCTCGCCCGCCGCCTGGTCGCTATTTCCCAGAGCCAGCACTTCGCGCATCAGATACGGATGGGCGCGGATGGCGCCCTGGCCAAAGACGATCAGGCTGCGCGTCAGGATATTGGCGCCTTCGACCGTGATGGCCACCGGCAGGGCGCGGTAAAGATTGCCCAGGTAATTGCTGGGGCCGTCGATGACGGCCTTGCCCGCATGGATGTCCATGGCATCGTTGACCGACTGCCGCATATGCTCGGTCGCGTGCAGCTTCATGATCGCCGAGACCACCGCGGGCTTGTAGCCTTGCTCCAGCCCCGCGCAGGTGTAGCGGCGTGCGGCCTCGATCACGTAAGCGTTCGCCGCCAGCCGGCCCAGCTTTTCCTGCACCCCCTCGAACTTGCCTATGGGTATGCCGAACTGGGTGCGCACGCGGGCATAAGCGCCCGAAGTGTGGGCGGTAAAGGTGCAGGCGGCCGCCGACAGCGACGGCAGCGAAATTCCGCGGCCGGCGGCCAGGGCGCTCATCAGCATCTGCCAGCCGTTGCCGGCCTGCTCTACGCCGCCTATCAGGGCATCCAGCGGCACAAAGACATCCTTGCCTTCGGTAGGGCCGTTCTGGAAGGCCTGCATGGCGGGAAGATGGCGGCGGCCGGTCGTGACCCCGGGCAAATTGGTGGGCACCAGGGCCACCGATATTCCCACCTCGGTTTTCGAGCCTATCAGCCCGTCGGGGTCGAACAGCTTGAAGGCCAGGCCCAGCACCGTCGCCACCGGGCTGAGGGTGATGTAGCGCTTGCGCCAGTTCAGCCGTATGCCCAGGGTCTCGACGCCATCCACGAGCTGCCTGCAGACGACGCCGCTATCGACCATGGAAGCGGCATCCGAACCCGCTTCCGGGCTGGTCAGCCCGAAGCACGGGATTTCTTCGCCCCGGGCCAGCCGGGGCAGCCAATAATCGCGCTGCTCAGGCGTGCCGAACTGCAAAAGCAATTCGCCGGGCCCCAGCGAGTTGGGCACCATGACGGTGACCGCCGCCGTCACCGAGCGCACCGAAATCTGGCGCACGACTTCGGAGTGGGCATAGGGCGAGAAGCCCAGCCCGCCGTATTCCTTGGGGATGATCATGCCGAAGAAGCCCTGGCTTTTCAGGAAGTCCCATACTTCCGGGGGCAGGTCGGCATCCCGCCAGGAAATCTGCCAGTCGTTGAGCATGCGGCACACCTGCGCCACCGGCCCGTCCAGGAAGGCCTGCTCATCGGGCAACAGCGCGATCGGCTTGGTGGCCAACAGCAAGCTCCAATCGGGCCGGCCCGAAAACAGCTCGGCATCCCACCAGACGTCCCCGGCTTCGATGGCCTGCCTCTCGGTGGGCGAAAGCCGCGGCATGGCCTCGCGGGCCATGCGATACAAGGGCTCGGTCAACCAGCGGCGACGCCAGGCTCTCCAATTCATGATGCTTCCTCTGCGAGTGGCTTGTGTGTCTGTTCCTGAGTATGGATTTGCGCTCGGACTTGCGATCGTTACTGTGCATTATCCCCGAAAAGCCCCGCGGCCGCGCCGAGCCTAGCGCCGCCCCTACCGCCGGCTCCGTGCCGCCGGCCCGCGAGTCTGCGACAATCATGCTCTGTCCAACAACGACTGCGCACGGCACCTCTATGCTGAACAAGCTCTGGCTAGCCTTTTTCATCCTGGCCTCGGTAGCGGGTCTTTACCAATGGATCGTCCTGCACGACCCCGAGGTATTCGCACGCATCGTCGCCAGCCTGTTCAGCATGGCGGAGCTTTCCGTGGAGCTCATGGTACTGCTCTTCGGCACGCTGACGCTGTGGCTGG
>DJWC01000156.1:0-516 GCA_002441445.1 Pusillimonas sp. UBA6240 | reverse complement strand
TGAATTTCGCCGCCAACGGCCTGGGTCTGGACAACGCCGCCACCCCCATAGGCTTGCGCGCCATGCGGGAATTACAGTCGCTCAACCCCGACCCCAAGTCGGCCAGCAACGCGCAAATCCTGTTTCTCGTATTGAATGCGTCTTCGCTGACCCTGCTGCCCGTCACCATATTCATGTACCGGGCGCAGCAAGGCGNNACCCGACCCTGGTCTTCCTGCCCATACTGCTGGCCACCACGGCCTCTTCCCTGGCCGGCCTGCTCTCCGTGGCCGTCATGCAGCGGCTCAGGCTGCACGACCCGGTCGTGCTCGCCTGGCTCGGAGGGATGATACTGGCGCTGGGCGGCTTCATGGCGGTGTTGGCCACGCTCAGCACCGCCGCCATCGCCGCCTTCTCTTCGCTGCTCGGCAACCTGACGCTGTTCAGCATCATCATGGTGTTCCTGCTGGCGGGCGCACGCAAGGGCGTGCCGGTCTATGAATCCTTTGTGGAGGGCGCCAAGGACGGCTTCGACAT
>DJWC01000062.1:8915-10080 GCA_002441445.1 Pusillimonas sp. UBA6240 | reverse complement strand
AGAAGGCTCGCATTTTATATTACTTTTATGGGCCATGCAAATCGGGTTGCAGCGCCCGCGCGCGGTATGCTTACGGCTTCATCGAATTCGGCGATCATTCGCGTTACACGTATACGAGCGGGGCGGTTTTGCTGCATTTTTTAGAACAGGATCTGACCTCATGCAACACCTTGGGCTTGCGCTCCAGTGCGCGGGCGGTGNNTCAGGACCAGTTGCCGGCCTTGTCCGAGCAATTGGCGGCGGGGCGGGAACGCGTGTTCGTATTGGGCGGGGGCAGCAATGTCGTCCTGGCGCCCAGTCTGGATTGCCTGGTCGTCAAGGTGGAATCGCGCGGGGTGCGCCTGCTTTCGCGCTCGGATGGCGAACTGGTGGTGGAGGCTGAAGCGGGGGAGGTCTGGCACGATTTCGTGCGGCGCTGCGTGGATGAAGGGTGGAATGGGCTGGAAAACCTGGCGCTGATTCCGGNNTCCGGGCACGGTGGGGGCGGCGCCGGTGCAGAATATCGGCGCCTATGGCGTGGAGCTGGATCAGCGGCTGCACAGCCTGTCCGCCTGGGATCTCCATGCGGGACGCATGGTGGACATGGATGCCAAGGCTTGCGGCTTTTCTTATCGCAATAGTATTTTCAAAGAGGCGGAAGCGGGGCGCTGGCTGATCGTGAAAGTGCGATTCCGTTTGTCGGAGGCCGGCGCCTGGCGCCCGGTGCTGAATTATCCGGACTTACAGCGTCATGCGCAATTACAGGAATCGGGGAGGGCGGTTACAGCACGGCGGATATTCGATGCGGTGTGTGAGATCCGCCGCAGCAAGCTGCCTGACCCAGCGGTGCTGGGCAATGCCGGCAGCTTCTTCAAGAACCCCATTGTTTCGGCCGATGTCTACGCATCGCTGAAAAGCGCCCACCCGCAACTGGTGGCTTATCCGCAAGAAGACGGCCGCTATAAGGTCGCCGCCGGTTGGCTGATCGACCAGGCCGGATGGAAAGGGCGACGTCTGGGGGCGGCGGGGGTGCACGACCGCCAGGCGCTGGTGCTGGTGAATCATGGCGGCGCCAACGCCGAAGACATCATGCGCCTGGCTGACGCCATCCGCGTGGATATTGCCGAGCGTTTCGGCGTGGATTTGGAGCAGGAGCCGGTACAGGTTTCTTGATTGCGGGCCCAGG
>DJWC01000062.1:0-8882 GCA_002441445.1 Pusillimonas sp. UBA6240 | reverse complement strand
CCTGCATGTCGAACAGGCCGAATTCCTTGCGCGCCAGGTAGCGCGCCGCGCGCAGGCTGCCTTGCGCGTAGGTGGCCCGGCTGGTGGAGCGGTGGGTGATTTCTATGCGTTCGCCGGTGCCGCAAAAATAGACGGTGTGGTCGCCGACGATGTCGCCGCCGCGCACGACGGAAAAGCCGATCTTTCCGGTTTCGCGCGCACCGGTTTCGCCATGGCGGGCCCAGTCGGCGATGTCGTTCAGCTTTTTGCCCCAGGCAGCCGCTACGGCTTCGCCCATCGCCAGCGCCGTGCCCGAGGGGGCGTCCACCTTGTTGCGGTGGTGCGCCTCGAAGACTTCCACGTCGTAGCCGCTATTGAGCAGCCTTGCCGCCATGTCGAGCAGCCGCAGGGTGGCGTTGACGCCCACGCTCATGTTGGGCGCGAATACGATGGCGATGTGCTGGCTCGCGGCCTGGATGGCTTGCTTGCCCTGTTCGTTGAAGCCGGTGGTGCCTATGACGCATTTGGTGCCGTGGCGGACGCAGGCCTGCAAATGGGCCAGGGTGCCTTCGGGGCGGGTGAAATCGATCAGGCAATCGGCGCGGGCCAGGGCGTCCAGCCCGTCTTCGATGAGCACGCCCGTGGGCTTGCCGAGGAAGGCCCCGGCGTCTTGCCCGATGACGGCCGAGCCGGGGCGGTCGAGCGCCACGGCCAGCTCCAGATCGGGACTTTGCAGCACTGCTTCGATCAGCATGCGGCCCATGCGGCCGTCGGCGCCGGCTATTGCGATACGCATTCTCGTTCCCCTTCAGCGCAGTGGTTCGGCCGTGCTGCGGCCGGGCACGGGCGCCCCGGGGGCCGCGCGCCGCGCGGGCTGCACATTGATTATCGGACGCCTTTGCGTGGCGGGCTCGGCTTCGGATTCGCGCTGCCGGCTGCCGGCTTCGCTACTGGCTTCGGCAGCGGGTTCGGCGCCGGCCGGTTGCGGAGCGCCGCCGACAGGCAGGACGGGGCTGGTTTGCGCCGCCGACTCGTCGATCTGTGCGCGCCCGCCTTGGATGGCCGGCCCCGTATCGGCTCCGCCGCCATCCGCAGTCTGCTTGGCCATGCCGGTGTCCGCCTTCTGGAAGGGCTGGCGGTCGGGCTGCTCGTCGCCCGCCCAGCGGACCAGGGAATCGCCCTCGAACCATACCGTGAATTTGCGCTCTTGTTCCGGCCCATAGCCCGGCTTGTTATAGTAGGGGTAGTCCCAACGGTTGCTGCGGAAAATATCTTGCAGGGTGGGCGTGCCGAGAATGAAGCGTACTTGTTCGCGGGTCATGCCTTCTTGCAGCTGGGCGACCTGTTCGGATGTAATCCAGTTGCCTTGCTGGACGTCGGGCCGATACGGAAAGCCCCAATTGGTCGTACCGCAGGCTGAAAGCGCGAGAGCCGCGGCGGTTGCCGCGAGGCCGGTGCGTAGCGTAATGAATCTTTGTTTTACAGTCGTCAGCACGAAGCGCCCCTGTTATTCAGATCAAATAAAACCGTTATCATAAAGGCTTAAGAATAAACGCATAATAGCGTAGTCAGCGTTAGGCGCACGCGCAGCCATCCCGCGCGCCTGAACATTATCCAATTCCGCCAGAGTATTTTAGCTATGAATGATCAAAATGAACTTAAAACCATGGGCTTGAAGGCGACCTTTCCGCGCCTCAAGATCCTCGACATCTTTCGGCGGTCGGATATTCGCCACCAGAGCGCCGAAGATGTCTATCGCACGCTGATCGCTGAAGACGTGGACATAGGCCTGGCGACTGTATATCGCGTATTGACCCAGTTCGAGCAGGCCGGAATCCTGGTGCGCAGCCAGTTCGACGGCAGCAAGGCTGTCTTCGAGCTGAATGACGGCGATCACCACGATCACCTGATTTGCACCAATTGCGGCAAGGTGGTTGAATTTTCCGATCCGGAAATCGAAAAACGCCAGCACAAGGTCGCCAAGGACAAGGGCTTCGTGCTGGAAAGCCATACCATGCTGCTTTACGGCATCTGCCCGGACTGCCAGGCGAGCAACATCAAATAGCGCATGCATGCGCCCGCGCCCGCCATGGGCGCGCCGGGCGCATGCTCGAAATCACCGCCGCAGCAAGGCGCCCGCGGGCGCCTTTATCCCAGCTGGTTTCGACGGGCTTCAACTGGACAGCATTTCACGCGCATGCTTGCGCGTGGTGTCCGTGATCTTCAACCCGCCCAGCATACGGGCGACTTCATTCACACGGCCTTGTTCGTCCAGCGCCTGGATTTTCGACAAGGTGCTGGCATTGGCGGTGGATTTGCTGACTTCATAGTGATGCGCGCCGCGCGCCGCCACCTGCGGCAAGTGCGTTACGCACAAGACTTGATGGCGCTCGCCTAGCTCACGCAGCAGACGGCCGACCACCTCGGCCACGGCCCCGCCTACGCCGGTGTCCACTTCGTCGAAAATAAGGGTGGGCACGCGCGCGGCCTGGCTGGCAATGACCGACAAGGCCAGGGAGATGCGCGCCAATTCGCCGCCCGAGGCCACTTTGGCCAAAGGGCGCGGCGTGGTGCCGGCGTGGCCGGCCACCAGGAATTCCACGGTTTCCAGGCCATGCGCGCCGGCGGGGCAGGCCGCCAGGCTGACGTCGAAGCGCCCGCCTTGCATGGCCAGGGTCTGCATCGCCGCGGTGACGGCTTTGGCCAGGGCCTTGCCCGCTTTCTGTCGCGCCTTGCTTAGCTGGCGGGCCAGTTCGAGGTAAGTTTTTTCAGCCGCCTGCGCGCTTTCGGCAAGCGCCTGCGTGTCGGCCGCGGCCTGGCTGGCATCCAGGCTGGCGCGCAGGCTTTGGTGCAAATCGGCCAGGTTCTCGGGTTCGACCTTGAACTTGCGCGCGGCATCGAAGATGGCGGACAGCCTTTGTTCCGTCTGGCTCAGGCGTTCGGGCTCGAGTTCGAGTTTGCTTAGATAGCTGTTCAGATCCGAGACGGCTTCCGAAACCGAGATGCGCGCCGATTCTATGGCGTCGTAGATGCCTTGCAAATGGTGGTCGTGGCGCAGCAGCGCCTGTATCTGGTGCCCCGCCGCGTTCAGGGCCTGCCCCGCCGAGCTTTCTTCGCTGTCCAGCGCCGCCAGGGCCTGGCCTGCGCCTTCCAATAGCGCCTGGGCGTGGGCCAGGCGGTTGTGCTCGTTGCTGAGCGTATCCCACTCGCCTGGCTGCAGCGCCAGTTGATCCAGTTCCGAAATCTGCCATTCCAGCCGTTCACGCTCTTCAGCCAGGGCGGCGGCGTTTTGCAGCGCCTGGGCCAGGGCTTTTTCCGCAGCCTGCCATTGCTGCCATGCCTGCTGCACTTGCCGCGCCAGCGGCAGATGGCCGCCCTGGGCGTCCAGCAGGTCGCGCTGGCTGGCGGGCCTGAGCAGGCTCTGGTGGGCATGCTGGCCGTGGATATCGACCAGTTGCTCGCCCAGCTCGCGCAACTGCGCCAGGGTGACGGGCACGCCATTGATGAAAGCGCGGCTGCGGCCCTGGTTGTCGATGACGCGGCGCAGGATCAGGCTGTCTTCAGTGTCCAGTTCTTGCTCGCGCAGCCAGGATTGCACGCTTGCGGGAGCGTCGAAGATGGCCGTGATGTCGCTGCGCGCGGCGTTTTCACGCAATACGCCGGCATCGGCGCGCGCGCCCAGCGCCAGCGACAAGGCGTCCACCAGTATGGATTTGCCCGCCCCCGTTTCGCCGGAAAACACGGTGAAGCCGGCTTCGAACTGTATTTCTGCCTGATCGACGATGACGAAGTCGCGTATGTGCAGAGTGCGCAGCATAGGTTTATTGATCCTCTTCCGAGGGTTGGGGCATGTGGTTCCAGTACAGTTTGCGCCGCAGAGTGGAAAAGAAACTGTAGCCGGTGGGATGGACGAAGCGGACCGTGTCGGCGGCGCGGCGGACGTCGATGCGGTCGCCGGGCTGGCAGTCCGACCACGTTTGCATGTCGAAGTGGACGCTGGCGCCCGATTCGACCCGCCCCAGGGCGGTGACGGTCAGGGCCAGCGTGCCGTTGTCCGGCAGGACGATGGGGCGATTGGACAGCGTTTGCGGAGCCACCGGGACCAGCAGTATGGCGCTGATCTGGGGATGGACGACAGGCCCGTTGGCGGACAGCGAGTAGGCCGTCGAGCCCGTGGGCGTGGCGATGATCAGGCCGTCGGCCCGCTGGCTGTACATGAAGGCGCCATCGAATTCCACACGGACTTCTATCATACCCCCCCGGCCGGCCCGGTTCAGGACGACGTCGTTCAGGGCCAGCCCCGAAAACAGGGTTTTGCCGTCGCGCACCACCCGGCCTTCGAGCATGGCGCGGTCTTCGGCCTCGTAGCTGCCCTGGATGACGCTGGCCAGGGCGTCGTTGGCGCTATGCAGGGGAATGTCGGTGATGAAGCCCAGCCGCCCATGGTTGATGCCGATGAGCGGCACATGATCGCGAGCCAGCTGGCGGGCGGCCCCGAGCATGGTGCCGTCGCCGCCCATGATGACCGCCAGATCGGCCTGCGCGCCGATTTCCTGGTACGACGCCGTGGTGTATTCGACGATGCCGATATTCCTGGCCGTATCCGCCTCGAGCAGCACTTTGCATCCGGCCGCTTCCAGCACTTCAGCCAGCCTGCGCACGGGAGCGTCGAGCCCGGAATCCTGGTAGCGGCCGACGATCGCGATGGTTTTGAAATGCATGTGGCGAATACTCTGCGGTTTGATGGAATAATAAGGACTGCCTGATTATAGGGTTCCCGGGGCCATTATGGCTGTACGTAGAAAACGCGTGTTTACAACATTGCATAAAATATCACTATGGATGACCGAGCCAATGCGCTGCTCAAGGCGCTCATAGAACGATACATTGCCGACGGCCAGCCGGTCGGTTCGCGGACGCTGTCCAAGATGTTCGACCTGTCGCCGGCGACCATACGCAATGTCATGGCCGATCTCGAAGATCTGGGCCTCATACACAGCCCGCACACTTCGGCCGGGCGCGTGCCCACGCCCAAGGGCTACAGGCTGTTCGTCGACCGCCTGCTGGCGGTGCAGCGCTTCGAGGTCCTGCCCGCCAGCCAGGTCCGCCAGCTGTTGCCCGCCGCCGAGCCGGGCAGGGCGGTCAATGCCGCCGCCGCGCTATTGTCCAATTTGTCGCAGTTCGCGGGGGTCGTGCTGGCGCCCAAGCGCGCCCAGGTATTCCGCCAGATCGAATTCATCCGGCTGTCCGAAAAAAGGGTGCTGCTGATCATCGTCACCCCGGACGGCGATGTGCAGAACCGCATACTTTTCGTATCGCGCGACTATCTCGATCAGGAATTGCAGGAAGCCAGCAATTTCTTCAATCAGCATTTCGCCGGCATGTCCTTCGAGCAGGTCCGGGTGGCGATCACGGAAGAACTCTCCAGCCTGCAGGCCGATATCTCACGCCTGATGCAGGCCGCCGTCGAAGCGGGCACCGCGCCGGCCGACACGGACGAAAGCCTGGTTATCTCGGGCGAAAGCAAGCTGCTGGATATTTCCGAGATCGCTTCCGACATGGACCGCCTGCGGCGCATGTTCGCCTTGTTCGAAAAGAAAACAGACCTGCTGCAGTTGCTCGACGTGTCCAGCCGGGCGCAGGGCGTACAAATCTATATAGGCGGGGATTCGCAATTGGTTCCTCTCGAAGACGTCTCCGTCATCACCGCGCCGTATGGCGTGGACGGCACGGTAGTGGGCACCCTGGGCGTCATCGGCCCGTCGCGCATGGCCTATGAACGCGTCATTCCCATCGTCGACATCACCGCCAGGCTGTTGTCCAATGCTTTAAGCCACAATCAGTCCTGATTTTTCTCCGGCTCACGCCTGCGGTACGCCCGGGCAGCCCTTGCTACTCGGACCCACGGATATGTTCAAGCTGTTTTCATCGCCATACCTGCCGGAAGCGGCCGACCCTCACGCCTTCGATAGCGATCCGCCGGCGCGCGATCCCGGCCCCCTGGGAGTCCTGCTGGTCAATCTGGGCACGCCGGACGAGCCGACGCCCGCTTCGATACGCCGCTATCTAAGCGAGTTCTTGTCCGATCCGCGCGTCATCGAGATTCCGCAATGGCTGTGGCAAGTGATATTGCGCCTGTTCATCCTGACCCGCCGCCCAAAGGCGCTGGCGCCGCGCTACGAGGAAATCTGGCTGGAGCAAGGCTCGCCCTTGCTGGTCTGGAGCCAGACGCAGGCGGCGGGCGTACAGAGCCGGCTGCGGGCGGGGGGCCTGCAGCTGCGGGTGGAATTGGGCATGCGCTACGGCAACCCATCCATCGCCAGCGCCTGTGAAAGCCTGCGCGCCCAGGGCTGCCAGCGGATATTGATGGCGCCCATGTATCCGCAATATGCGGCCAGCACCACCGCGACGGCGGTGGACCGCCTTGCCGCCCATGCCGGGCGCCTGCGCGATCAGCCTGAATTGCGCTTCATAAAACGCTACCACGACGACCCGGGATACATAGACGCATTGGGCCGTCGGGTGCAGGGCTATTGGGCGCAGCACGGCAAGCCGCAGCGCCTGCTGCTCAGCTTCCATGGCCTGCCGCGCCGCACGGTGGAGCTCGGCGACCCTTACCACCGCGATTGCATGGAAACCGCCTCTTTGCTGAAGAAGTATCTGGGGCCGGACGGGAATCTCGTGCATGTGTCCTTCCAGAGCCGTTTCGGCGCGGAGCGCTGGCTGGAGCCCTACACCGAGCAGACTTTGCGCGCCTGGGCCCGCGAGGGCGTGCAGGCGGTGGATGTCATATGCCCGGGCTTCCTGGCCGATTGCCTGGAAACCCTGGAGGAAATCCAGATGCAGTGCCGCGACGCCTTCCTTGGGGAAGGCGGGCGGCAGTTCCGTTACATTCCCTGCCTGAACGACGATCCCGTGTGGGCCGATCATTTCGCCGCCATTATCGAGCGGCATCTGGCGGGTTGGACGCCGGTTCGGCCGCCTTTGCCCGCCGATGCGGGCCTTTAAGCCTTTGTGCCGGCCGGCGCCCGGCTTGCGTAGGGCAGCCGGCCGCCGCGGGCGAAAGCCTGGCCTTGAAATGGGGCCGCACGCCCCCATTGTTCTTGAATTGCATAAGTAATGTTAGATGTGGAGATTTATATGCCGGCACCCAATGAACCCCTAGATCCCAAGCGGCAGGACCCTGCGGTCGACACCGCTGAGCAGCTCGAAGTCAACGCAGCCGCCGAAGCTCCCAAAGCTCCCAAAGCGGAAGGCGCGGCTTCGGGGGGCGCCGAGCAGGCGGCCGAGGAAGACTGGGCGACTTTATTGTCCGAAACCCAGGCCAAGGTGGCCCAGTATCACGACGAGCTGCTGCGCGCCCGCGCCGAAGCGGAAAATATCCGCCGCCGCGCCCAGGAAGACGTGGCCAAGGCGCGCAAATTCGGCACCGAATCCTTCGCGGAAAGCCTGATCCCCGTGCGCGACAGCCTGGAAGCGGCCCTGGCGCTGTCGGACCAGACGGCGGAAGCCTGGAAGGAAGGGGTCGAAGCGACCCTGCGCCAGTTGAACACGGCTTTCGAGCGCAATTTGCTCAAAGAAGTCGCGCCGGCGGAAGGCGACAAGTTCGATCCGCATCGCCATCAGGCGATTTCGACAGTGCCGTCCGAACTGCCGGAAGGCTCCGTGGTGCAATTGCTGCAGAAAGGCTACACCATCGCCGAACGCGTGCTGCGGCCCGCGCTGGTCACGGTGTCTTCCGGGCAGTCCGCTTAAAAATGGATGTCGGGGCGGATGCGGGGTCTTTTGATCCCGCCGGAGTTTTCCACGCCTATGACATGCGGGCGGTGCACAGCGGCGACGTCGATGCGCTGCTGGTGTCGCCGCCCGGAGATGACCTGCGCTGCCTGTTTCTTTGGGGCAAGGATTGCTACAACTGCAATCTTTTCAAGGCGGCGGCGCTTGCTCAGCAAGACGCGCTGAAGGCGTGCCGCCTGTCGTGGTTCCATGCCGACGTCTATCAGGATCCGGCTTTGGGCAGGCGTTTCGGCCTGCACGGCGTTCCCGCCTTCATCTTCTACCGGTCCGGCAAGCGCCTGGGCAAGGTTACGGGCTGGCCCGGCCTGCCGCGATTTTCGGGCGCCGTGGCCGAGCTTTACCGGAAAACGGGCGATCCCCCGCGGGCAAGCGATGAAAATTCCGGCGCGGGGCTTGAAATCCCACCCCCTATCCCCACCTAAGCAGCATTAGGCATTTTGCATTGGCATTTTTCACAAATTCAGAATCATCTTTTAGCAAGGTTATAAATCATGGCCAAGATTATCGGTATTGACCTGGGCACCACCAACAGCTGCGTGGCTGTGATGGAGGGCGGCAGCGTCAAGATCATAGAAAACTCGGAAGGCACGCGCACGACGCCCTCTATTGTCGCTTACATGCCGGACGGCGAAATCCTGGTGGGCGCGCCNNGGCCGTCACCAACCCCAAGAACACCCTGTTCGCCGTCAAGCGCCTCATTGGGCGCAAGTTCGATGAAAAGGCGGTGCAGAAAGACATCCATCTCATGCCTTATTCCATCATCAAGGCCGACAATGGCGACGCATGGGTGGAAGCGCAAGGCAAGAAGCTGGCGCCTCCGCAGGTGTCGGCCGATGTGCTGCGCAAGATGAAGAAAACGGNNACGACAGCCAGCGCCAGGCCACGAAAGACGCCGGCCGCATTGCCGGGCTGGATGTCAAGCGCATCATCAACGAGCCCACGGCCGCTGCGCTGGCCTTCGGCATGGACAAAACCGAAAAGGGCGACCGCAAGATCGCGGTGTACGACCTGGGCGGCGGCACCTTTGATATTTCCATCATCGAAATCGCCGATGTCGACGGCGAAAAGCAGTTTGAAGTGCTGTCCACCAACGGCGATACCTTCCT
>DJWC01000068.1:3271-3490 GCA_002441445.1 Pusillimonas sp. UBA6240 | reverse complement strand
ACAGATTCATGATTTTTACCGGCACCGCCAATACCCGTTTGGCTGTCGATGTCGCAAATCACCTTGACATGTCGCTGGGCAAGATGTCGGTCGGCCGCTTTTCCGATGGCGAGGTCATGGTGGAAATCAACGAAAACGTCCGCGGCAAGGATGTCTTCGTTTTGCAGCCCACCTGTGCGCCCACCAACGACAATCTGATGGAAATCATGGTCATGGTCG
>DJWC01000068.1:3031-3173 GCA_002441445.1 Pusillimonas sp. UBA6240 | reverse complement strand
GATCTGCATGCCGACCAGATCCAGGGCTTCTTCGATATACCCGTGGACAATATCTACGCCGGCCCCATATTGCTGGGCGACATCTGGCGCCGCAATTACCAGAACCTGGTGGTGGTATCGCCCGACATCGGCGGCGTGGTGC
>DJWC01000068.1:0-3017 GCA_002441445.1 Pusillimonas sp. UBA6240 | reverse complement strand
CTGGCCATCATCGACAAGCGCCGCCCGCGCGCCAATGTGTCGGAAGTCATGAACATCATCGGGGAAGTCGACGGCCGCAACTGCATCATCATGGATGATATGGTCGACACCGCGGGCACCCTGTGCAAGGCCGCGCAGGCGCTGAAAGAGCGCGGCGCGGTGGCCGTGTCGGCCTACTGCACGCATCCCGTGCTGTCGGGCGGCGCCGTGCGGCGCATCATAGAATCACAACTCGACGAACTGGTGGTCACCGACACCATTCCCCTGTCCGAAGAGGCGCGCGCATGCAGCCGCATCCGCCAGTTGTCCTGCGCCTCGCTGCTGGGCGAAACCATACTGCGCATTTCCAACGCGGAATCGGTCAGCTCGCTGTTCGTCGATTAAGAAGCATGCCGTTGCCCGCTGGTCGCGGCGGGCAGCAGTCGTTCGCGGCGTAACCGCGCCGCGTTTATCAACAGGGCCAGTATCACCCTTGCGGGTTGTGCGAGCCCAGTCATCTGGAGTTTTCCATGAAGTTCAACGCCACTTCGCGTAGCGATAAGGGTACGAGTGCGAGCCGCCGCCTGCGCCACGCTGGCCGTGTCCCCGCCATTGTTTACGGCGGTAGCGCCGAGCCCCTGAGCATCGAGCTCGACCACAACGAAATCTACCATGCGCTGCGCAAGGAAGAGTTCCACGCCTCCATCCTGAGCATGGAGCTGGACGGCGGTTCGCAGCAAGTGCTGCTGCGCGCCGTGCAATGGCACCCCTACAAGCCGCAAGTCCTGCATGTGGATTTCCAGCGCGTGGAGGCCAAGCAGCCCATCACCACCAAGGTGCCGCTGCATTTCATCAATGGCGAGGCATCTCCCGCTGTCAAGCTCAACAGTCAGATCATCAGCCACGTGCTGACCGAGCTTGAAGTCACCTGCCTGCCCGAGAACCTGCCTCAGTTCATCCAGGTCGACCTGGGCGAGCTGGCCCCCGGCGGCAACGTTTATCTGTCCGATATCGTCATGCCCGAAGGCGTCACGCCCACGGCTCATGGCGCTGATGCGGCTAGCTTGGTGGTCGCCGCGGCGCTGGCGCAGCGTGGCGCAGGCAGCGACGCCGGCGACGAAGGCGGCGGAGAAGCAGCAGGCTCCGCAGAAAAGGCCGAATAGGCCTCAGGGGGCGCATAGCCTTCATCGCAAGCCGGGCAGGGCCGCCTTTCGCGCCCTGCTCTGTAAAACCCCTGTCAGGCTCGAGTGGCCGGCAGGGGTTTTTCTTGGTCTTGGGATAGACTTCCGTTATGACACCACCAATACGCCTCATCATCGGGCTGGGCAACCCGGGACCGGAATATGAAACCACGCGCCACAACGCGGGCTTCTGGCTGGCCGACCATCTGGCCGACGATTTGAAGACGAGCTTCACGCTGGAAAAGGGCTTTTCGGCATGGGTGGCCAAAGCGCGCTTCGACGGCGAAGCGGTGATCCTGGCCAAGCCCGCCACCTTCATGAACCGCTCCGGGCAGGCCGCCGGCGCTTTGCTGCGCTTCTATAAGCTGGCGCCGGAACAAGTGCTGGTTTTGCACGACGAGCTCGATCTTCCGCCGGGGCAAGTCAAGCTCAAGCAGGGGGGAGGGCACGCGGGCCATAACGGGCTGCGCGATATTCAGTCCGCGTTTTCCAGCCCCGCCTTCTGGCGCCTGCGCATAGGCATCGGCCATCCGCGTTCTTTGGGCCTGGCCCAGCAAGTCGCCGCTTTCGTGCTGAACCCGCCGCGGCGCGAAGAACTCAAGCTGATCGAAGGCGTCATCGAGCGGGCGCGGAATGTTTTGCCGGCTTTGTTGCGGGGCGAATTCCCGCAAGCCATCAATCAACTGCACGAGGGCAACCGTGCCTGAGCCGCGCAAGCGCCGCGTATCGGCGGGCGCCCCTGAGGCTCGGGCGAATTTCCGCCATGAGCTGCGTGATTTTTTCCGTTTCATCCTGCGCCCGCGCTTCGCGCCGCGCCTGCCGGGGCGCCTGGCCGACAGCGGCTGGCGCAGCGACTGGTTTTCCGGCGCCCCGCTGGGCCGCCTGTTGAAATGGGCCGCCTTTCTGTGGAGCATCAACCTCGTCGTCCTGGGGCCCATCGCCGTCGCGGCGGCTGGGGCCGGCGGCGCCACGCACAGGCTGGACATCTACAACATGCCGTGGCTGCAGGCGCTGATCTGGGCCCCCATCATGGAAGAGCTGGTGTTCCGCTACAGCTTGCGCCGCCTGACGCAAGCTTGGTGGCTGGCGCCGATGGCCGTGGGCGCCATGATCTTGGGGCCCAAGTGGCCGGGCATCCTGCTGGCCGGCGCCGCCGTTGCCTTGTGCTGGCTGCCCATGCTGGTCGGCGGCCCGCCAGGCCAGCGCCCTTTGCCATGGCGCTGGCGGCTGCGCTACCGCCGCCTTTTTCCCTGGGTCTTCCATGCGACCTGTCTGACGTTCGCGGCGGTGCATCTGTATAACTTCAATCTGCACCATACCCCGCTGTGGCTGTTGCCGCTGCTGGTGCTGCCCCAATGGCTGACCGGCATGGTGCTGGCCTGGTTGCGGATGAAGCGCGGCATCGGAGCCTCCATGCTGCTGCACGGGCTCTTCAATGGCGGCCCCCTGCTGGTCGTATGGCTGGTGCTAAGGACAGTGCCCGATGTATTGAGCTGAGGGGTTATGCGCCGGCTGTGCGCTGGTCGTGCGCCGGCCGCGTGTCCCGCCCGTGTGGCCGTGACCCTCTGTGCCGGCCGTGGGCCTGTGTGCTGGCCTTGCGCCGGTGATCTGCGGGTAATGTGGGGTAGTGCGCGGATAGTATGCGGGTAGAACGCTGGTGGTGTGCGGGTTGCGGGCCGCGCCCGCCGCGCTTAACCACTACAATAGCTTTCTTCCGGCTTCATCTATTTATATATTCAGGATACCCATGGCTTTGCAATGTGGCATTGTTGGCTTGCCCAACGTCGGCAAATCGACACTTTTCAATGCGTTGACCAAGGCAGGCATTGCCGCCGAAAACTACCCCTTCTGCACCAT
>DJWC01000081.1 GCA_002441445.1 Pusillimonas sp. UBA6240 | reverse complement strand
CGACGGCGCGATCGCCGGCTACCTGAGCAGCCTGGCCGCGCGCGAGCCCGCGCCCGAGGCCACCCCCGAACGCGAGGACTGGCCGCGCACCCTGACGATCCAGATGCGCCGCGAACAGGTCCTGCGCTATGGCGAGAACCCGCACCAGCAGGCGGCCTTCTACCGCGACGTCCAGGCCCCGTCGGGGATGCTGGCCGGCTACCGCCAGATCCAGGGCAAGGAACTGTCTTACAACAACATCGCCGATGCCGACGCCGCCTGGGANNCCTGCGTCATCGTCAAGCACGCCAATCCCTGTGGCGTCGCGATCGGCGCCACGCCACTCGAAGCCTACAAGAAGGCCTTTTCCACCGACCCGACCTCGGCCTTTGGCGGCATCATCGCCTTCAACGCGCCGGTCGACGAGGCCGCCGCGCAGGCCGTCAGCGAACAGTTCGTCGAGGTGCTGCTGGCGCCGGCCTACACCGGCGGCGCCCTGGCCCTGCTGTCGGCCAAAAAGAACGTCCGGGTGCTGGAGGTGCCGCAAGGCACGGGCCACAACCCCTACGACGTCAAGCGCGTGGGCGGCGGCTGGCTGGTCCAGACGCCCGACAGCGCGCCGCTGGGCGCCGGGGACGTGCGCGTCGTGACCCGCCAGGCGCCCACCGAGGACCAGATGCGCGACCTGCTGTTCGCCTGGACCGTGGCCCGGCACGTCAAGTCCAACGCCATCGTGTTCGCCGGCCAGGGCATGACCCTGGGCGTGGGCGCGGGCCAGATGAGCCGCATCGACTCGGCGCGCATCGCCTCGATCAAGGCGGAGAACGCCGGCCTGACGCTGGCCGGCTCGGCGGTCGCCTCGGATGCGTTCTTTCCGTTTCGCGACGGCCTGGACGTGGTCGCCGATGCCGGCGCGACCTGCGTGATCCAGCCCGGCGGCAGCATCCGCGACGACGAGGTGATCGCCGCGGCCGACGAGCGCGGCATCGCCATGGTCTACACCGGCGTGCGCCACTTCCGCCACTAGGCCTGTCGACACCCATGCGGATCCTCGGCATCGATCCCGGCCTGCGGCGCACCGGCTTCGGCGTCATCGAAATGCACGGCGCCCGCCTGCGCTATATCGGCAGCGGCACCATCGTGGTGCCAGCCGACCAGCCGCTGGCCGGCCGCCTGAAAGTCATCCTGGATAACATCCGCGAAGTCGTGCAGGCGACCCAGCCCACGGTGTCGGCCATGGAAAAAGTCTTCGTCAATACCAATCCCGCCTCCACCCTGCTGCTGGGCCAGGCGCGCGGCGCGGCCATGTGCGCCCTGGCGGACAGCCGGCTGGAAGTGCATGAATACACCGCCCTGCAGGTGAAGAAATCCGTGGTGGGCAACGGCCACGCGGCCAAGGAGCAAGTGCAGCGGATGGTGCAGCACTTGCTGGGTCTGAGCGGCTTGCCCGCCGCCGACTCGGCCGACGCGCTGGCCTGCGCCATCTGCCATGCCCATTTCCATCCCCTCAGCCAGCGCCTGAAGGACGGCGGCCGCCTGCATCCGGCCTCGGGGCACCGGGTGCGCGGCGGACGTCTGATAGGCTAGGAACCAAAGGACGACACCAATGATCGGTCGCATCACCGGCATCCTGCTGGAAAAAACTCCGCCCGTCGTTTGCATCGATGTGGCCGGCGTCGGCTATGAAATCGACGTGCCCATGAGCACGCTGTACAACCTGCCGGAAACCGGCGCCAAGGTCAGCCTGTACACCCATCTTGCCGTGCGCGAGGATGCGCATACGCTGTACGGCTTCCTGTCGGCCGGCGAGCGCAGCGCGTTCCGGGCCTTGATCAAGGTGACCGGCATCGGCGCGCGCACCGCCTTGGCAGTTTTGTCCGGCATGACGGTCGAGGAACTGGCCAGCGCCATCACCCAGCAGGAAACCGGGCGGCTGACGCGGGTGCCCGGCATAGGCAAGAAGACGGCGGAGCGCCTGCTGCTGGAATTGCGCGGCAAGCTGGGCGCCGACCTCGGGTCTGGCGCCGCGGGAACGCCCGCCGCGAGCCGCGATGACGTGTTGAACGCCTTGCTGTCGCTCGGCTATTCAGCCGTGGAATCGCAGAAGGCCTTGAAGGGCCTGCCCGAAGGCGTGGACGTGGCCGAAGGCATACGCCTGGCGCTGAAGTCGCTAGCCCGGGGCTAGACTTCCCGCCCTGATGCCGCTTGTCATCGGCCGGCCGCTTTGCTCACGTCTTCCAGCGTATCGGCGAAACGGCCCACCATGTCCTTGACTTGCGCCTCGTTGATGATGAGCGGCGGGCAGAAAGCGATGCTGTCCTGGATGCCGCGGACGATCAGCCCGTGCTCGTGCGCCCGCTCGAAGAGCGCCGCTCCGAGTCTGCCGGGAGGATCGAAGGGTTTGCGGCTCGCCTTGTCCGCGACGAGCTCCACGGCCGCGATCAGGCCCGTGCCGCGCACTTCGCCGACCAGCGGGTGATCGCCCAGCGCATGCAGGGACGCTTGCAGGACTTGCCCCATGCGGGCGGCGTTCTCGACCAGCTTTTTTTCCTCGATGATGCGGATGTTTTCCAGCGCCACGGCGGTTGCCACCGGATGTCCGCTGGCGGTGTACCCATGGCCAAAGGTGCCCAGCTCGCCGGAATAATTCGCAATCACGGAATGGACTGTTTCGTTGAGCAGCACCGCGGCCAGGGGCAGGTAGGATGAGGTGATCTGCTTGGACAGCACCATGATGTCGGGCTCGATGCCGAACTTTTCAGACCCGAACATGGTCCCCAAACGCCCGAAGCCCGTGATGACCTCGTCGGCAATGACGAGGATATCATGCTTGCGGCAAACGGCCTGGATTTTCTGCCAGTAGGTTTCGGGCGGCACGATGGCGCCGCCAGCGCCCATGACGGGCTCGCCGATGAAGGCCGCGACGGTATCGGGGCCTTCGCGCTGGATCAGCGCCTCGAGCTCATCGGCCATGCGGGTAGCGAACGCCTCTTCCGTTTCGCCTGCCCGGCCTTCGCGGTAGAAATGCGGGCAGCTCACATGCTTCATCCGCGGCAGCGGCAGATCGAAGCCGCCGTGGTTGGGCGCGAGCCCCGTGAGGCTGGCCGACGCCACCGTCACGCCGTGGTAGCCCTTGGTGCGCGCAATGATTTTCTTTTTCTGCTTGCGGCCCAGTGCATTGTTGTAATACCAGACCATCTTGATGACGGTGTCATTGGCCTCCGACCCTGAATTGGTGAAAAAGGCTGCATGCATGCGGCCTTGCGTCAATTGAACCAGCTTCTCGGCAAGCTCGACCGAAGGCGTGTGAGTCTTGTGGCTGAAGGTGTGGTAGAAGGGCAGCTTGGCCATTTGCCGGGTCGCGGCGTCCACCAGGCGCTGCTCGTTGAAACCGACAGCCACGCTCCACAGGCCCGCCATGCCTTCGATGTACTTGCGGCCCTGATCGTCGTAGACATAGATGCCTTCGCCGCGTTCGATGACGCGCGGCCCGACCTGCCGGTGCTTGACCGCATTGGTATAGGGGTGCAGGTGGTGGCTGATGTCCCGAGTCTGGAGGGCGCTCAATGTGCTCATGTGCTTGCTCGATATATGTTGAAGAATGCGATCGGATCAGATGACGGCTTCGATCAGGAAAGGCCCTTTGCGCGACAGCGCCGCGCGCAGCAGGTCGACAAAGGCGGCGGCATCCGCTGCCCTGGCGGCCTCGACGCCGGCCGATTTGGCCAGATGCACCCAGTCGATGAAAGGCGCGTCCAGGTCCAGCATGCGCCGCGCATTGCGCCCCGGTTCGCCCGCCCCCATCGTCTTGAGCTCGTTCTGCAGGATGGCGTAGCGGCGATTCGCGAAGATGACGGTGACGACGTCCAATTGTTCGCGCGCCTGCGTCCACAACGCCTGCGGCGTATACATGCCGCTGCCGTCGGCCTGCATCAGTATGACTTTGCGATCCGGGCAGGCCACCGCCGCGCCGGTGGCAAGGGGGATGCCGATGCCGATGGCGCCCCCGGTGATTTGCAGAAAATCGTGGGGCGCGGCGTTCCAGGTCCACTTGAAGGAATCCCGGCCCGAGCTGACCGATTCGTCGCAGATGATGGCGTTCTCGGGACACAGGGCGCCTATGCCCTGGATGACGCTGCTGGCCGTCAGTTCGCCGGCCGGCAGCTCCGGCCTGCCGCGCTCGGCAAGCTGGACGGGCGCCGCGCTGCCCGCGCCTATGGCGTCCGCAAGCTGTTCAAGCGCCAGTGCAAGGTCCTCCGATGCGGCGGCCAGGGTGATGACATCGCAGGCTTCGGGAATCAGCACGCTGGGCTTGCCGGGATAGGCGAAAAAGGCCACGGGCGTGCGGGCGCCCACCAGGATGAGCTGCTCCGTGCCTTCCAGGGCCTTGAGGGCGGCATCCACCGGAAACGGCACGCGATCTATGGGTACGCGCCCGGCTCCCCGCTCCATGCGCGCGTTGGACTGCTGCGCCAGGAGACGCGCGCCGGTCTTGGCGGCGATGCGGCCGGCCGTCTCCAGCGAGGGGGCGCGCAAGGCCCTGCCCGAGAGCAGGATCACGGTTCTGCGGCCATTGCGCAACGCCTCCCTGGCCTGGCACAGGGCGGCTGCGCCGATGGGCGGCGGGGAGACGGGCCTGGCCTTCTGTATCGCAGCGGGCGCATCCTGCCATGCCGCATCCGCCGGCAGGATCAATGTGGAAATTCCGCCCGGCTGGGTACGGGCGGCCTCGATGGCGGCGGCGGCCGCGGGCGACACATCGTTGGCGGATTGAATCCGCCGCACCCAATCGGACATGGGCCGCGCAAGGCTTTCGATATCGCTGTTCAGCGGGGCATCGTGCTGGATGTGATAGCTTGCATGTTCGCCCACGATGTTGACCATGGGCGTGTGGGCGCGGCGCGCATTGTGCAGGTTCGCCAGGCCGTTGGCCAGGCCAGGCCCCAGGTGCAGCAGCGTGGCCGCCGGCTTGTCCGCCATGCGCGCATAACCGTCCGCCGCGCCCGTCACCACGCCCTCGAACAGGCCGAGGATGCATCGCATCTGCGGCTTTCTGTCCAGCGCCGCGACAAAATGCATTTCCGATGTGCCCGGATTGGCAAAGCATACGTCCACATCATTGGCCAAAAGGGTGTCGCAAAGACTGTCTGCTCCGTTCATTGATCTAACCTCGATCCTCGAAATGCCTTGGTTGAAGGTGAAAAGGAAAAAGCCCCCACGCTGCTCCACGTCGCGGCTTGCATGCCGCTCCGATTCGCCAGGCGCTGGACAGTCCGCAGTGGACTGTCCAGTGTCCGGGCTCATCCTACGGCTTGCTGCCCCCCAAGGGGGCGCCTAGCCGGGGGCGCCGCGCCTTCCTACTGCGTGGCGATGTTGCGGTCTTTGATGAGCTTGCTCCAGCGGACGCGCTCCTGCGCCTCGAAGGCCTTGAGCTCATCGCCCGTCAGGGCGCCGGTCTGCGCCCCGAGCGAGGTGAATTTGTCCCTGACCTGGTCCGACTTCAGCGCGCTGCTCGCCGCATCGGTGAGCTTGCGCAGCGCTTCCGGCGGCGTCCCCTTGGGCGCATACAGCGCGAACCAGGCCGTCACGTCGAAGCCGGGCGCGCCGCTTTCCGCCACGGTGGGAATATCGGGAACCGAGGGCGAGCGCTGGGCGGACGTGACGGCGATCCCGCGTATCTTGGAGCCGTCCTTGATCTGCGCCAGCGTGCTGGGCAGATTGTCCAGCAGCACATCCACCTGCCCGCCGATCAGGGCCGGCAGCGACGCCGACGCGCCCTTGAACGGCACATGCAGCATCTCTATGCCGGCAGCCTGCTCCAGGTAAGCGCCGGTCAGGTGCACCGACGAGCCCACGCCCGGCGATGCATAGCTCAGCTTCCTGCTTTTGGCGGCGGCGATCAGATCCTTCATGGTCTTGATGTCCGACTTGGCGTTGACCGCAATGACGTTGGGCGTGGTCAGAACCAGGGCGATGGGATCGAAGTCCTTTCCCGGATCGAATGCCATGTCCTTGTACAGAAACTGGTTGATGGACTGCGTGCCTATGGTGCCCATGGCTATCGTATAGCCGTCGGGCTTGGCGCGCGCCAGATTGGCCATGCCGATGTTCCCGCCGGCGCCCGCGCGGTTCTCGACGACGATGGTCTGGCCCAGGCTTTTTTCCATGACCTGCGCCACGGTTCTTGCGGCGATGTCGGTCGTGCCGCCGGGCGGATAAGGCACCACCATGGTAATCGCGTGCTCGGGAAAGGCGGCCTGGGCGCCGCCGGCGAATGCCAGCGAAGCCAGCGCGGCGATCACGGTACGGGAGCCGATGCGGCTGGGTTTGTTGTTCATGATGTTATCTCCTGTTGATTATGGGCTGCGCCGGGCAGGCGCCGCGTTTGATGCTTCAATAACCCGCCGCCTGGCCGTCCCGCCGGGGGTCGGAGGCAGCGATGTAACCGCCGTGCCGCTGGCGCACGATGACTTGCGCCGCGCCGAATTCAAGGCTGTCCGCGGGCTGCAGATCGATGTCATGGCCGCGCTTGCGCAGGGCCTCGACCACCTGCGGCGGGGTATGCGCTTCGAGCATGATGCGCGGTCCGGGCTGCACCCGGAACCGCGGCGCGTCCACGGCCGCCTGGGGGTTGCGGCCCAGATCCACAAGCTGCTGCATCATCTGCACATGCCCCTGGGCCTGCATGTTGCCGCCCATGACGCCGAAGCTGGCGAAGGGCTCGCCATGGCGCGTGATAAAAGCCGGAATGATGGTGTGCATGGGGCGCTTGCCTGGCGCGACCCGGTTGCGATGGCCGGGCGCCAGCGAGAAATTCCTGCCCCGATTATGCAGCGCGATGCCGGTTCCGGGCACGACGACACCCGAGCCAAAGCCATGGTAGTTGGACTGGATGAAAGACACCATCATGCCATCGGCGTCCGCGGCCGCCAAATAGACGGTGCCGCCGTCGCCGGGCACCCCTGCTGCGGGCACGCGGGCTTGCCCCGGGTCGATCAGGGATGCGCGGCGGCGCAGATAGTCCCTGTCGAGCAAGCGGGCCGTAAGTTCGCCCATCGCGGCCGGGTCGGCGACGTGCTCGTCCAGATCGGCGAAGGCCAGCTTCACCGCCTCGATGGACAGATGGAAGAGATCCAGCGGCGCATCGGCCCGCGGCGGATCGAAGGTATCCAGCATGCCCAGCGCCATCAACGCGGCTATCCCCTGGCCGTTGGGCGGCAGCTCGTGCAGCATGTACTCGCCGCGATAGCTCATGGACAGCGGCTCCACCCAGTCGCACCGGTGCGCAGCCAGATCCCTCGCAGTGATCGCGCCCCCTGTGCGCTTTGCGAATTCCGCGATCCGCCCTGCCAGTTCGCCTTCATAGAAATCCTTGCCGCGGCTGGCCGCGATGCGCCTGAGCGTGTCCGCCTGGGCCGGAAAGCGCCACAGCTCGCCCGCCAGCGGCGCCCTGCCCCCGGGCGCAAAAGCCTCGGCAAAACCCGGCTGGTCCTTGAGCAGCGGCGCCTGCCTGGCCCATAGCCGGGCAATGACGGGCGACACGGCAAAGCCGTTTTCCGCATACGCGATCGCCGGCTCGAACAAGGCTTCGAAAGGCAGCTTGCCGAAGCGCTGCGACAGCTCCGCCCAGCCGGCGACCTGGCCCGGCACGGTAACCGTGTCCCAACCCAGGGCCGGCATGGCGCTCCGGCCTTCAAAGTATTCCGGCGTCCAGGCCTGCGGCGCGCGGCCCGAGGCGTTCAGCGCCTGCAGCTTTCCCTTGTGCCAGATCAGCGCGAAGGCGTCTCCCCCGATGCCATTCATGACCGGCTCCACGACCGTCAGCGCGATGGCCGTGGCCAATGCCGCATCGACGGCATTGCCGCCCGCCAGCAGCATGCGCAGGCCCGCCTGCGCGGCCAGGGGCTGCGTGGTGCTGACGGCATTGGCGGCAAGGACCGGCATGCGCCGGCTCATGTGGGGAAATTCCCAGAAGGAATCGAGTGGCATGATGGCTGTTCTTTGAAACGTGACGGACTGTGGGACTGTGGGGCCTGTCGACTAAAAAAGGGCTGAAGTCCTTTTAGCGTTGGCAAGCCCTGGCTGCTCCTGGCTACTGGACGACGATATTGGCGCGCTTGACCAGAGACTGGATGATGGGGATTTCCTGCTTGACC
Organism: Pusillimonas sp. UBA6240; assembly: GCA_002441445.1. Classification (GTDB taxonomy): domain Bacteria; phylum Pseudomonadota; class Gammaproteobacteria; order Burkholderiales; family Burkholderiaceae_B; genus UBA6240. The sequence continues at coordinate 25,761 of DJWC01000081.1, read as the reverse complement.
TGGCGGATCAGGGCCTCGGGACTGCCATCCGAAGGTTCTATGCCCATGACCAGCATGCGCTGGCGCACGGCGTCATCCGCGAGCGCGGCCTTGAGGGCGGCATTCAACGCATTGGTGGCGGACTGCGGCGTACCCGGAGGCGCGACCAGAGTGAACCATGCGGTGATCTCGAACCCCGGGTGTCCCGATTCGGCGACCGTAGGCAAATCCGGCAGCGTGGACATGCGCTGCTTGCTGGTGATGGCCTGCACATCCACCTTGTCCGCATTGACCTGCGGCATGCCCGTCGAAACCATATCGAAGAATAGATCGATATCGCCGTTGATGATTTGCGGCAGCGCATGGGTCGACCCCTTGAAGGGCACATGCAGCAGCTTGATGTTGGCCAGTTCCTGGAAGTATTCAGCGGCCAGGTGCGAAGACGTGCCCGCGCCAAAGGATGCAATGGTGAGCGCGCCGGGCCTGGCCTTCGCGATCTCGACCACATCGGCCAGGGACTTGAAGCGGTCTTTCTTGCTGGTCAACAGTACCATGGGGCCGATGCCTATCATGCCGATGGGCGCGAACGCGTCGGGGTCATAAGGCAGTTCCTTGAACAGGAAGCGGTTGGTGACCAGCGTAGAGTTGGTGGCCAGCAGGATGGTGTAGCCGTCGGGCGCCGATCGCACCACATGCGCAGCCCCGATATTGGTGGCCGCCCCCGCCCTGTTCTCGACCACCACGGATTGCCCCAGCGTTTTGGCCATATGCTCGGCCAGCGTGCGAGCCAGGGCGTCTGTTGCGCCCCCGGCGGGGAATGGCGTGACCAGGGTAATGGCCCGATCTGGAAAACCCGCGGCATTCGCGGCGCCGACGGCGGCGCCGAGCACGAGGGCGGCGAGAAACTTGATTCCGGTACTGAACATGCTTGTCTCCTGGAGTCTCGATGAAAAGATGACTTTTCTTCTTTAATTCCGTAGAATGGGATTCAATTCCTTTTTTTATGAAAATCTAATATACGGCGCTGCAACAGCAAATGCAATCCTTTTCATCGATTCCTCCAGCGCCAGGCGGCCAGCCGCCGGCCCCGCCCAGGCGTCCCGCGCGCCGCAAGCGCGCTCCGGGCCAGGGGGATCCCGCCTCGCCCGATTTCGTGGAAGCATTGGCACGCGGGCTCAGCGTCATGCGCTGCTTCACGCCCGGGGTCAAGTCGCTGGGCAATCTGGAGCTGGCGCAGCAAACGGGGCTGGCCAAGTCGACCGTCAGCCGCATCGTGTATACGCTCACCACGCTGGGCTATCTGCGGTACGACGCCGAGACAGGCCGCTACAGTCCTGGCTACGGCATTCTTGCGCTGGGGTTCGGATGCCTGGCCAGCCTGGAAGTGCGCCAGTTGGCGCGCCCCCTCATGGAGCAGCTTGCGCGGGAAACGGGCGCGGCGGTCGCGCTCGGAGTCTTCGACGGCCAGAGCATGACCTATGTCGACGCCGTCCACGGTTCATCGGCGCTGTATCTGCGCCTGCCCGTAGGCTATCGCGTCACCATGAACAGCACCATGGGCCGCACCTATCTGGCCAGCCTTCCCGCATCCCAGCGGGATGCGCTGCTGGGCGATCTTGCTGTGCCCGACAATATGCCCGCCATCATGAACAGCGCCTGCGCCGACTTCGACGCCTGCGGCTGCTGCTTCGGCATCGGCGACTGGCAGGCCGGCATCAATGCCGTCGCCGCGCCTTTTTCCGCCATCACCGGCGAAGGCGTTTTTGTCATGAGCTGCGGCGGGCCGGACTATATATTGCCCGAACAGCGCCTGCGCACCGAAATCAGCGCGCGGCTGGCGGCCTTGGTCAAGAAGCTGTCGCTGCCGGGCATTGCCGAGCGCTAATGAAGAACTCCGGCCTGCCGGCCGGAGCTTCCCGGCCATGTGCGGGGGCGCCTCCGGCGCCGCATTAATTACATTAATCAATTAGTGCGGCCGGCGCCCGGGCAGGCATTCATGCCTGCAGGAAACGCCCGTATGCGGTCAGGTCGACATTGCCGCCGCTGAGCAGGACACCCACCCGCTTGCCCCGTATCGGCACAGCCTGGTTGAAGGCCGCCGCCGCGCCCAGGCAGCCCGTGGGCTCCACCACGATCTTCATGCGCTCGGCGAAAAAGCGCATGGCGTCCAGCAATTGCGCGTCGCTGGCGGTGAGGATGCCGCTGGCATAGCGGCGGATGATGGGGAAAGTCAGCTTGCCCAGGCTTTGGGTCAATGCGCCGTCGGCGATGGAATTGGGCGGCGGTATGCGCACCACCGAACCTTTTTCGAATGACTGCTGGCCGTCATTGCCGGCCTCGGGCTCGACGCCATAGACCTGGCAGTCCGGGCTGATGGCGTGCGCCGACAGCAGCGAGCCCGACAGCAGCCCGCCCCCGCCCAAGGGGACGAACAGCGCATCCAGGCCCCCCGCCTCTTCCAGCAGTTCCTTCACCGCCGTGCCCTGGCCGGCGATGACGTGGGGATGGTCGAAAGGCGGGATCAGCGTCCGGCCTTCGCGCTCCACCAGTTCGCGCGCAACGGCTTCCCTGTCTTGCGTCAGGCGGTTGTAGCCGACCACGCGCGCGCCATAGCCCTCGGTGGCCGCCTTCTTGGAGGCGGGCGCATCCAGCGGCATGACGATGGTGGCCGAGACGCCCAGCAGCTTGGCCGCCAGGGCGACGGCCTGCGCATGATTGCCCGAAGAGAAAGCGACGACGCCCGCCTTGCGCTGTTCGGCGGACAGCCTGGCGACCGCGTTATAGCCGCCGCGGAACTTGAAGGCGCCGACCCGTTGCATGTTCTCGCACTTGAAGAATAGCTGCGCCCCCAGCCTTTCGTTCAGGGATCTGGAAACCAGGACCGGAGTGCGGTGCGCGACCGCGCTCAGCATCTCGGCGGCCTGCGCCACGTCGTCGTAAGTGGGTAATGCGTCGTTCATGAGATACCTGCCTGTGGAGGGAAAGGCAAACTATGGAGGGAAAATAGATTATGCAGGAAACCAGCCCATACTGCGCATGCGCGGGGACAACTGGGGTACGATAGCACTGTAAATATAATCAGCACGACAGACCATGGCCATCCATTCCGACGCCCTTTCCGCCCTGCCCGCCTCCGAGCGCATCGTCGCGCCGCAAAGCGCATCGCCCAACGAGGAATCGATCGAGCGCGCGCTGCGCCCGCGGGAACTCAAGGAATACATAGGCCAGCACCGGGTGCGCGAACAGTTGGAAATCTTCATCGCCGCCGCCAGGAACCGCCGCGAAGCCCTGGACCATGTACTGCTGTTCGGGCCGCCGGGGCTGGGCAAGACGACGCTGGCGCATATCGTGGCGCACGAAATGGGCGTGCAGCTGCGCCAGACTTCCGGTCCGGTCCTGGAGCGGCCCGGCGATCTGGCCGCCATGCTGACCAATCTGGAAAAAAACGACGTGCTGTTCATCGACGAGATTCACCGCCTGTCGCCCGTCGTGGAGGAAATCCTTTACCCCGCCCTGGAAGATTTCCAGATCGACATCCTGATAGGCGAAGGCCCGGCGGCGCGCAGCGTCAAGATAGACTTGCAGCCCTTCACCCTGGTGGGCGCCACCACNNCCGCTGCGCGACCGCTTCGGCATCGTCTCGCGCCTGGAATTCTATAGCGCCGAAGACCTCACACATATCGTCGAACGCAGCGCGCAGCTACTGAACGCGCGCGCCACGCCGGCCGGGGCCGCTGAAATCGCCAGGCGGGCGCGGGGCACGCCGCGCATNNGCTGCGCCGGGTGCGCGACTACGCCGAGGTCAAGGCGGGGGGGCAGATCGACACCGAAGTGGCCAGCGCCGCGCTGGCCATGCTGGAAGTCGACCCCCAGGGGCTGGACCTGATGGACCGCAAGCTGCTGGAGGCCATCATCCATAAATTCGATGGCGGGCCCGTAGGCGTGGACAGTCTGGCGGCCGCCATCGGCGAAGAGCGCGACACCATAGAAGATGTCATCGAGCCTTTTCTGATCCAGCAGGGCTATTTGCAGCGCACTCCGCGCGGGCGCATGGCCACGCAAACCACCTGGCGCCATCTGGGGCTGACGCCGCCCAAGCCGCCGGCCGGCGCCACGCCGGACCTTTTTTCCTGACCCCGGCCGGCCGCGGCTATGCCTTGCCGCCTCCGTCCTTCAGCACGGGCAGCCTGATACTGATCCGCAGGCCGCCTCCCGGAGCTTCGTCCAAAGACAGGCTGCCCGCATGGGCTTTCACGATGGCCTCCGCCAGGGCCAGGCCCAGGCCTACGGATCCCGTCCGCGTCCGCGCCTCGTCCAGGCGCGAGAACGGCCGCAAGGCTTCCGACCGCCGTTCGGCGCTGATGCCGGGGCCGTAATCGCGGACCGTGATCAGGGCTGCGCCGGCTTCGGCGTCCAGGGCGATTTCCACCGGCGGCTTGCCATGGTTCAGCCCGTTGGTGATCAGATTGTCCAGCAGCCGCCCCAAGGCCATTTTGTCGGCGTTGACGAGCAGGCGTTCCGGGGCCGTCCTGACAAGCTTGACCTGACTGCCCACGCTTTCCCATGAAGAGACCTGTTCCTCCAGCCATTCATTGAGGGCCAGCGGCGAGAACTGGTAGGAAGCCGGGTCCGAGCCGCGCACGAAGCCGATGAACTGGTTCACCATGCGCTGCATGTCCTGCAAGTCCTTGCGCATGCCTTCCTGGAAAGTGGAATCATCCAGCATTTCGATGCGCAGCCACATCCGGGACAAAGGGCCTTTCAAGTCATGGGGCAGGCCGGCCAGCAAGGTGCGCTGCACGGCGCTGGACTCGGCCAGCGTATCCAGCATGGCGTTGAAGCGCTCGGCCAGCACCCGCGTTTCCCGCGGCCCGGACGGCGCCACGCGCTGCGGCTGGCCCGCGGCCAACTGGTCGGCAGCCTTGGCCAGCCTGGTCAAAGGCCGGGTGATATGCCAGGAAAAAGCGGCGGCCAGCAGCAGGAACAGCCCCATGCCGGCCAGCCAGACAACGATCACGGGCGTGGCGACCGGGGGTGCGATGCGGTCCAGGGGGATGACCAGCCATTCGCGGCTGTAGCGTCCGTCTTCGGCTTCCGGCTGGGGCAGCAAAGAAATGTACAGCCTGGGCTCGGGCCCCCTGGACAGCGCCACGCGGGTGTCGTCGTTCAGCTTTTGATTCAGCGCTTTCACGAAGAAGCGCAGATTATTGCGTATGTCGCTGGCCGTGGGAGGCGGCGGCGGGTGGTGATGGTCGCGCCCCCGGCGCGGCGGCGGCGGGCGGCCCCCTTCCAGGCTGGCGTCCGAGGGCAGGCTGCGCGACCATAGGTGCCATTCGTTGTGAGAGGCGCGGCGCACGAAATCGGCGCGCCCCTCGGCGGGTATTTCGGCCAGCGAGGCGCGCAGCGTGCGTATGGTCGTGGCGGTGAATTCCACCGCCACTTCTTCGGTGAATTTCTTGCGGTAATAGGTCAGGGTCGCGAAGGTGGCGGCCTGCACGAGCAATATCGTGGCGAGGATGAGCAACACCATGCGGGTGCTGAGCGAGCGGGGCAGCAGGGAATGCAGCATGAATCGGCGCCGCTCAAGGCGAGAAGCGATAGCCTACGCCCCATACGGTCTGGATCCAGCGCGGCTGCTTGGGATCGTCTTCGATGGCGCGGCGCAGGCGCAGCACGGCGATGTCGATGGCCCTGTCATTGCGCTCGCCCTCGTCGTCGTCGCGCGCCAGGGCGAGCAAACGGTCGCGCGACAAAGGCTTGCCGGGGTTGTTGACCAGCGCTTCCAGCAAATTGACTTCGCCGCCGGTGAGCTTGATGATTTGCTGATCCTTGAACAACTGGCGCGTGGCGGGATCGAAAACAAAGGGCCCGAAAGCGACCGGCTTGTCTTTGTTCAGGGCGGACGCCCCCTTCTTGCGCCGCAGTACGGCTTCGATGCGCGCCAGCAGTTCGCGCGGGTCGAAGGGCTTGCCTACGTAGTCGTCCGCGCCGGCCTCCAGGCCTATGACGCGGTCCACGGTTTCGTCGCGGCCCGTCAGTAAAATGACCGGAATGTCTTCGCCCTGCTGCCGCAGGCGCCGGCAGGCCTCGGCCCCGTCGCCGTCGGGCATCATGCGGTCCAGCACGATCAGGTCCGGCGAATAGCGCTGGATGCGCGCGGCCAGATCGCTGGCATCGGGCGCGAGCAAGGTATCGTAGTTGTGGCGGTTAAGATAGTCGGCCAACAACTGCCTCAAGGCCGGGTCATCGTCCACCACCAGGATTTTTGCCAGAATGTTTTCCATAGGTCGCAAGTGTGCCCCGCGGCCCGATAGCTGGCAAGCGGTGGAAATGGATTGAAATGGATATGGCGCTTGCGGTATGGTTCTTCCTTCTTTAATACGGGCGGCGGCATGAAGCGAAACCCAGTACAGTCGGTGCGTGAGCGGCTCGCGGGCTACTCGTGGCTGTCGGACCTTCCAGCCATGCTGTGCTGGGCCGTGCTGGTGGGCGCGGCCGGCGCCTTCGCCACCATAGGCTTCCACGAAGCCATGCATCTGGCGCAGCACGCGTTCACGGGCCGCAGCGGCTCCATCGTGGGCGTCATCGACAGCCTGCCTTGGTACGGGCGGCTGATCTTCCCCTTGGGCGGGGGCGTGGCGGCCGGGTTCTTGCTGTGGGCCTCGAAAAAACTCAAGGCGGGCGCCAACTCGGACTACATGGAAGCGGTCGCCATCGGCGATGGGCGGCTGTCCATCCGGCAAGGCCTGTTGCGTTCCGCGTCGTCCCTGTGCACCGTGGTGTCGGGCGGGTCCATAGGACGCGAGGGCGCCATGGTGCATCTGGCGGCGCTCAGCGCCTCGGCACTGGGGCGCTTCACTTATTTCAGCACGGCGCGGCTGCGGCTGCTGGTGGCCTGCGGCGCGGCCGCAGGTGTCGCGTCGGCTTATGGCGCGCCCATCGCCGGCGCGCTTTTCGTGGCGGAAATCATCCTGGGCACCATGAGCATGCAAAGCATGGGGCCTCTGCTGGTGGCGGCCGCGTCGGCCAACGCGGTCATGCGCATGACCGGCCATTACCAGACGACGTATGCCATGTCGGGCATGCCACAGATTCCGCCCCTGGAAGTCCTGCCCTTCCTGCTGCTGGGCATGCTTTCCGGCCTGGGCGCGCCCTTGTTCCTGAAGTTCCTGGACTTTACCAAACGGCAGTTCCAGCGCACTGCCCTGCCCTTGCCGGTTCGCCTCGGACTCGGCGGCGGCTTGCTGGGCCTGCTGCTGACGGCGCTGCCGCAGGTCGCCGGCAACGGATACAGCGTCGTATCCTCTCTGCTGCATACATCGTGGGCCTGGCAGGCGGTGGTGCTGGTGCTGCTGTGCAAAGTGCTCGCCACGGCGCTGACCGCCGGGTCGGGCGCGGTGGGCGGGGTATTCACGCCCGCGCTCTTCGTCGGCGGCGCCCTGGGCACGCTGTTCGGGCAAGTGGTCACCGGCTTGCTGCCGGGCTTGGGCACGCCGGTCTATATGTACACCCTGGTCGGCATGGGCAGTTTCTTAGGGGCGGCCACCAGCGCGCCCTTGATGGCCATCCTGATGATTTTCGAAATGACATTGAGCTACCAGATCGTGCTGCCGCTCATGCTGGCGGGCGTGGTGGCCTACTTCGTTTCGCGGGCGGTCGCGGAAATCGCGATGTATGATGTGACGGTGGCGCGCGAGCGCGATGCGCGGCTGCGCTACCAGTTGCGGCACACCCGCATCGCCGACCTGGTGCGCCCGGCCGATACGGTCGTGGCCACCACTGCGCCCTTGCGCGAGGCGCTGCAGCTCTTCATGGACTATCCGGTCAAGTACCTGTATGTCGTCGATGACGCGGGCATATACCAGGGCGTGATCGCCCAGCAGGACTTGACCCGGCTGCTGGTGGGCCAAAGCGACCTGCAGCAGAAGCAGGCAGGCGATGTGCTGCGGCTGGATTTCGTGAAAACTTTGCACCCCGACATGAGCCTGGACCAAGCGCAGGATTATTTCATTCAATTCCGCGGGGAGCGCCTGCCGGTGGTCGCCCGCGAAGGCCCGCCGCGCTTGCTGGGGGCGGTGTACAAATCCGCCGTGCTGGAAAAATACAGCGCCCTGAAGAAATCCGTCGATGCCAGCAGCGAAGCCATCATGGATTTCACCGCGGACCGGCGGATACGCTGAGAACCGTACTATTGATGATGTGTATGCTTATCTTGCGGCGATGCAAACCGCTACTGGCGCAACAGGCGCCGGTCACTGCGCGAATCGCCTTGCCGGCCCTTCTGGGCGCCTTCGCCTGCCCCGGCGCCTGGGCTGCCGGGCCGCAATTGGCCGACCTGGCTCCCGCGCGGGCTTTCGCCGCGCCGCAGATTTCCGTCGCGCCGCCCCGCCCCCTGCCCGACAGGCCCGCCATGGACGATCTCTTCATCGGCATGGAAGAACCAGTGCCGCAGGCCGAGCCAACGCCGGATATATCCTATGATTTTTTCTGGAAACCCAGCGCCGAACCGGCATGGAACCGCGGCACGTCCTCGGCGGCATCCCCGGGCCTGCGCGAAACCAGGAACTGGCGCCGCGCATCGCGGCTGGGCGCGCGCTGGGTGGGGAAGTCGGACCGCCCCTGGACATTCGGCGCCAGCAACTGGCGCTATGCCGACGCGCAAGGCCTGAGCGTAACGCTGGGCAATGAAGAAATCGCCGCGCCGGCCTGGGGCAACTCCGCTCGCCTGGGCGGCATCAGCGTCTCGCAGTCCTCGCTGGTCAGCGCCGGCGACGCCCATGCCTGGCAATACACCATGGCGGTCGGGGCGCTGGACTATTCCACAGGACAGGAAGATCTGAACTACGGGCCCAAGGCCGGCAATACCGTCGTCCGCTATGGCCTGAGCCCCGCATTCACCCTGGAGTCCCAGCTCGAGCTCGCGCCGAATCTGATGACTTCCGGCATCGGCGGACAGTACCAGACCGATTGGGGCGCCTGGAGCGCCGGCGTCGCCCGGGCCAGCCAAGGCCTGTACAAGGGCTGGCGCTACCAGGCGTCCTACTCCGTCGACCTCGCCGACACGCTGCGCCTGTCATGGCTGAACGAGCGGCATACCGAGGGCTTCGCCGACCTGAGCCGCTACCAGAACGGCGCGGCGGCGCCCGGCGCGACGGCGCCCGGCGGGATACGCCAGCGCTGGACGGCCACCGTGCCCATGGGACGCTGGGGAGACGTCAGCGGCACTTATGAAAGCGCGCGCACATCGCTGGGCGACCAGCAGCGCAGTTTCGGCTTCACCCAGCAGTTCTGGTACAGCCCCAACCTGCGGGTGGGCTTGCGCGCGGAACGGGAAGTGGTCAGCGGCGACTATGATATAGGGATTCGTTTTTCCGTACCCATTTATTAAGCATGCCCTCTTCTCCTCTTGAAACACTGCAGCGCGTCTTCGGTTACGAGTCTTTTCGCGGCGATCAGCAAGCCATTATCGAACACGTGGTGCAGGGGGGCGATGCGCTGGTGCTGATGCCCACGGGCGGAGGCAAATCGCTCTGCTATCAAATTCCGGCCCTGGTCCGCCCCGGCACGGGCGTGGTGATTTCCCCCTTGATCGCCTTGATGCAGGACCAGGTGGACGCCTTGCTGGAACTCGGGGTCAGGGCCGCTTTTCTGAACTCCTCGCAGGACTGGCGCACGGCGCGCGAGGTCGAGCAGGCTTTCCTGGCCGGCGAACTGGATCTGCTGTATGTGGCGCCCGAGCGCCTCTTGACGGACCGCTGCCTGGACTTGCTGGACCAGGCGCGGATCGCCCTGTTCGCCATCGACGAAGCGCATTGCGTATCGCAATGGGGCCACGATTTCCGCCCCGAATACCTGGGCTTGTCGATATTGCACGAGCGCTGGCCCGGCGTGCCGCGCCTGGCGCTGACCGCCACCGCCACCTCGGCGACCCGGCGCGAAATCGCCGAACGCCTGGAACTGAACGATGCGCCCCATTTCGTCGCCAGTTTCGACCGGCCCAACATCCAGTACCGCATCGTCGAGAAAAACGAAGTCAAGCGCCAGCTATTGTCTTTCATCAAGGCCGAGCACGAAGGCGACTGCGGCATCGTGTACTGCCTGTCGCGCGCGCGGGTCGAGGAAACGGCCGACTTCCTCAGCGACAACGGCATCCCGGCGCTGCCCTACCATGCCGGCCTGAGCGCCCAGGTCCGGGCGGCGAACCAGGCCCGCTTCCTGCGCGAGGAAGGCATGGTCATGGTGGCCACCATCGCTTTCGGCATGGGGGTCAACAAACCCGACGTACGCTTCGTGGCCCACATCGACCTGCCCAAGTCGGTGGAAGGCTATTATCAGGAAACCGGACGCGCGGGGCGCGACGGCCTGCCGGCCACCGCCTGGCTGGCCTATGGCCTGCAGGACGTGGTGCAGCAGCGGCGCNNAGGCGCTGCTGTCCTATTTCGGCGACACATGCGAGCCCTGCGGCAATTGCGACACCTGTCTGGAACCGCCCCAGGCCTGGGACGGCACCGTGGCGGCGCAGAAGATACTGTCGGCCGTATACCGCCTATGGCGCGAACGCGGCCAGCGCTTCGGCGCCGGCCACTTGATCGACATACTGCGCGGCAAGCTCACCGAGCGCATCCAGCAGTATGGCCACGACAGCCTGACGGTGTTCGGCATCGGCCAGGACCTGTCGGAACAGGCCTGGCGCGGCGTATTGCGCCAATTGCTGGCGCAAAGCCTGCTGACCGTCGATCACGAAGGCTACGGCACCCTGGCTCTGACGGAAAGCAGCCGCGCGGTCCTGAAAGGCGAAACCACCTTGATGCTGCGGCGCGAGCCGGAAAGAAAGGCGCGCAGCGGGCGCTCCGGCGCAAAAAGCAAAAAGGCGGGCATAGGCATCGACTTGCCGCCGGAAGCGCAGCAGCGCTTCGACAGCCTGCGCAGCTGGCGCTCGGAAGTGGCCCGAAGCCACGGCGTGCCCGCCTACGTCATTTTCCATGACGCCACACTGCGCGAAATCGCCCTGAACCAGCCCCAGACCCTGGACGAACTCGGCGCCATCAACGGCGTCGGCGCCCGCAAGCTCGAGGCATACGGCGAAGAGCTGCTGCGCTGCGTGCACGCGCCGCTATGATCGGCGCGACCTGGGTGCCGGCGGACGCTTGCCCGTGGCTCTTGCATGTTTGATGATGCCTTCGGCGGTCCATCGGACGATATCGATGATTTCATCCAGTTCAAGACGCCAGATGTCCTTCAAAACAAGGAACACCTCGGTCCCGTATATCATGGACAAAGCCCTGACGGCTTTCAAAAACGTCTCGTCGCCGACCTCGTCCTTCAGCGGAGCCACCGCTCTCTTGAGAAACTCGACGCGGTTTCCCCTGACGAAAGGATGCTTGTTCTTGTGCTTGCTGGCACGTTCCTCCGCGCTTTGCTTGAGCGAGATCTGAATCGCCGCGCGTAATTGCACTTCAAATTGCTCCAGCCGGGGATAGGCATACAGCATCAGCTCGTCGATTCTTTCCGCGGGATCGGCAGACGAAGGCTGCCAGCTCAGAATAGGCCCCAGGCTTTCGTCCACCACCGCCGCAATCAGATCGCTCTGTGTCGGAAAATAGCGATATGCGGTGGCGCGTGAAACCTCCGCCTCCTGCGCCAGATCGCTGATCGACGGCGTATGGCCCTCCGCCATCATGGCCATCGCCGTATTCAGCAAAGTCTTTCGCATGCGCGCCCGCGGGCCCGGCGCCGATTTCGGCTTGTTTTCGGAACTGCTTGTCTGATCAGAAAGCATGTCCTCTTGCACCTGCTTTTCTTTACTCAAGGTTTTCCCTTATTTACGAGACCATGATATCTATAAGAGACTGTAGTCTCATTAATAGCTTGCTGTTTCATTTTAGTACGGTATCCGGCAGTTGTCGCCCTTTTTCCCACATCAATACCCTCCAGGAACAAACATGAAGCACAACGCAAAGCGCATCTACGTGGTCGGCACGTTTGATACCAAGGCTCCGGAGCTGAAATACCTGGCTCAGCAGCTTCAAAAGCTGAATGCTCCCTTGGTAACCGTTGATATTTCCACTGATCCGAACGAGCAGGATGTGGACGTCACAGCCAATGAGGTCGCTGAACACCATCCGGGCGGCGTCTCCAAGGTATTCACGGGAGATAGGGGAACCGCCATCGAAGCGATGGCGATAGCGTTCAAGCGCTTTCTCTCGCAGCGCGATGACGTCGGCGCGGTGCTGGGAATAGGCGGTTCTGGGGGGACGGCGCTCATAACGCCCGCTTTGCAGGCCTTACCCATTGGCACGCCAAAACTCGTGGTGTCGACCATGGCGTCCGGCAACGTGGCGCCGTACGTCGGCGCAAGCGATATCTCGATGATGTACTCGGTTACCGACGTGGCAGGCTTGAATCGCATATCCAGCCGGATCCTGGCAAATGCCGCCGGTTCGATCGCCGGCGCGTTCGCTGCCGCACAGGCCTATGTGGAAAGCGCCGATGGCCGGCAGGCCGTCGGATTGTCGATGTTCGGAGTGACCACGCCCTGCATACATCACGTAACGGAATTGCTCCAACATGAATATGACTGCCTCGTGTTCCACGCGACCGGCACGGGCGGCCAATCGATGGAAAAGCTTCTGGACAGCGGCCTGCTTCTGGGCCTGCTGGACCTGACGACCACCGAGGTTTGCGATTATCTTTTCGGCGGCGTGCTGGCATGCACCGATGACCGGTTCGGCGCAGTGGCACGCACCCGGGCTCCATATGTCGGTTCCTGCGGAGCCCTGGATATGGTGAACTTCGGCGCCTACGAGACGGTTCCGTCACGCTATAGCGGCCGAAATTTTTACAAGCACAATCCCCAAGTCACCCTGATGCGGACCACCGCCGCGGAAAACCGGGAAATGGGGCAGTGGATAGGGGCGCGCCTCAATCAATGCGAAGGGAAAGTAAGCTTCCTGCTGCCTTTGGGCGGCGTATCGGCGCTGGACGCGCCAGGGAAGCCATTTCATGATCCGGACGCAGACGAGGCCTTGTTCTCGGCGCTCCGAAGCACCGTTCGAGAGACGGAGAACCGCCGGCTCATTCCAGTCCCCTTCCATATAAATGATCCAGAATTTGCCGAAATCGCAGTAGCGGAATTCAAGAAAATCATCTAGGAATCGATCATGCCTCAGTTTGAAAGAACACAGCTCGTAGAAAAATTCAGGAAAATGGTCGCCCAGCGCATTCCCATCATCGGAGGCGGCGCGGGCACGGGGCTATCGGCAAAATGCGAAGAAGCGGGCGACATAGACTTGATCGTCATCTACAACTCTGGGCGATACCGGATGGCGGGGCGAGGCTCCCTGGCGGGAATGCTGGCATACGGCAACGCCAACGAAATCGTCATGGATATGGCCAAGGAAGTGCTGCCCGTCATCCGGCACACTCCCGTGCTCGCCGGCGTCAACGGCACCGACCCCTTCCTGCTGATGGACTCGTTCCTGGAGGATCTCAAGAAGCTGGGCTTCGCGGGGGTACAGAATTTTCCTACGGTCGGCCTGATAGACGGCGTCTTCCGCCAGAACCTGGAAGAGACGGGAATGGGATATGAGCTCGAAGTCGCAATGATAGAGCGGGCCCACAAGGCGGGCCTGCTGACCACTCCCTACATTTTCAGCGCCGACGATGCGGTGGCGATGACCCGCGCCGGCGCCGATATTCTGGTCGCCCATATGGGGCTCACGGTAGGCGGTTCCATCGGGGCGGAAACAGCGAAATCCCTTGACGACTGCATCGCGCTCATCGACGAGTGGGCGCAGGCCGCACGCAGCGTCCGCGACGACATCATCGTCCTTTGCCATGGCGGCCCGATAGCGAACGTCGAAGACGCCTCCTATGTATTGCGGGGCGCCCGTCATTGTCATGGATTTTACGGAGCGAGCAGCATGGAGCGCCTTCCCACGGAAACGGCGCTGGTTCAACAAACTCGCAAATTCAAGCAAATCAGCTTCTGACCGGCGGGGTACGAGATGTCCAAAGTCCGCAACGTCTTATTCATCATGTGCGACCAGCTCCGTTGGGATTATCTGGCATGCTACGGCCATCCAACGATACGGACGCCCAATATCGACGCGCTGGCGAAGAAGGGTGTGCTGTTTACCAACGCATATGTGCAGTCCGCCTCCTGCGGTCCCTCACGCATGTCTTATTACACGGGACGCTATGTCAAAAGCCACAGGTCCTTCGGAAATTTCGTGGCTCTTCCCGTTGATGAATGGACCTTGGGCGACTACCTGCATCCCCACGGCGTCAGGAACGCCGTGGTCGGCAAGACGCACGTGGAGACGCCGGATGCCGGTGTGCTCGCCCGCCTGGGCATAGATCCGGACTCCCATGCGGGCGAATTGCTGGCCGAAGGAGGGTTCGAGCCCTACGACCGCCATGACGGCGTGCTGTCGGATCCCCAGGACCGCGAAACGCTGACGAACAAGTACACGCACTATTTGAAGCGCCTTGGCTATGACTCGGACAATCCCTGGCTGGATTATGCAAACTCGGCGCAGGGGCCCGATGGCGAAATCCTGAGCGGCTGGCACATGCGCTATGCGGATTTACCCGCCCGGGTCACGGAAGGACATTCGGAAACAGCCTATACCACCGATCGCGCCATGGCCTTCATTGAAGAGCAGCAAGACAGGCCTTGGTGCCTGCACTTGTCCTACATAAAGCCGCACTGGCCGTATGTCGCCCCCGCCCCTTATCATGCGATGTATACGGCGGCGGACATCAGCCCCGCCAACAAATCCGAGAGCGAGCTGGCGGACCCCCATCCCGTTTATGCCTCGTACCTCAAGCACGGCGCCAGCAAGACCTTCGATCAAGAAGCGACACGCGAAAAAGTCATTCCCACCTATATGGGCTTGATCACGCAAGTGGACGACCATCTAGGCCGGCTTTTTTCCTTCATGGAGGAACAAGGGCGCATGGAAGACACCTTGATCGTCTTCTGCAGCGATCATGGCGACTACCTGGGGGATCACCACCTGGGCGAGAAAGAGCTCTGGCACGACGCGGCCATCAAGGTCCCCTTGATAATATTCGATCCCTCCCCGGAGGCGGACCACAATCGAGGCGCAAGCTGCGACGAACTCGTCGAAGCGATCGATTTGCTTCCGACTTTCCTGGATGCGCTCGCCATCCCGCCGGATACCGACAGGCTCGAGGGCAAGTCTTTATTGCCGCTGGTCCGCGGGCGGGACACGCCCATGCTGCGCGAGTTCATCATCAATGAATTCGATTATTCCTTCAGAGCGACGACGCGCGTGGAATTGGGCCGCGCCGCCAAAGACTGCTACATCTTGACGCTGCGCGACAAACGGTGGAAGGTGGTTTTCTGCGCCGGATTCAGGCCCCTGCTGTTTGATCTGCAGGCCGATCCGGGCGAGCTGCACGACTTGGGGAAAGATGATCGATACCGCCCGCTGATCGAAGAGTATTCGCGGAAAGCGACCGACTGGTCGAACCACCGCAAGACCCTGACCAGTGTCAGCGACACCTTCGTCGAAGGCTGGCTGGGGCTGAAACGATTCCAAGGCATGAAGATAGGCGCATGGTAGCCGGCACCGCAACAACGATGACCACATCAGGAGACAAGCATGATCAACTTGAAAAGCTTTGCTAAGACAATCGCGCTATTTGCAGGCGCGGCAATCATCGGCTATGGCAGCCCCGCGCTGTCCCAGGAAGCCAAGAAAGTCAGAATAGGCTGGCAGAAGGGCGTCTTCAACGAAGCCATCCTCAAGGCGGAAGGCTCACTGGAGCGGATGTTCAAGGATAAGGGCATCGAGGTGCAATGGGTCGAATTCCAGGTGGGGCCGCCCATGATGGAGGCATTGAACGTGGGCAGCCTCGATATCGCAGCCGCGGCGAACACACCGCCCATCTTTGCCCAAGTTGCGGGCGCCGACATGGTGTATGTGGCGGCAGAAGCGCCCACTCCGGGCGACCAGCAGATTCTGGTGCGCAAGGACTCCAATATCCATACGGCCCAGGATCTGGTCGGAAAGAAAGTCGCCATACCGAAAGGTTCCATGGCGCACTACATGGTCATCAAATATATGGAAAGCAACGGCCTGAAGTTCAGCGATATCGTTCCCGCCTACCTGAGCCCCGCCGATGGGCGGGCATCGCTGGAAAGCGGCGCGGTGGCGGCATGGGCCGCGTTCGATCCGCTCATGGCCGGCGCCGAGGCGGGCGGCCAGGTTCGGGTTCTGGCCGACGGCTTCCAGGTAAAGGTCAATAACCGGCAAATGTATTTCGCGCGCCGGGAGTTCGCGGAAAAGAATCCGCAACTCATCAAGCAGCTCGTGGACGAGGTGCGCAAGACTTCTCAGTACATCTACAACCACACGGCCGAAGTGGCTGCGAAGCATGCCGGCTTCATCGGGCTGGACCAGCCGACCTTCAAGACGGTGCTGGACAGAAACAAAGTCAACGAAATCATTTCTCCATTGAATGAGGAGGTCATCAAAGAGCAGCAAGCGCTCGCCGATACGTTCCATCGCCTGAAGATCACTCCCAAGGTCGTGGACATAAGGAAAGCGGTCTGGACGCCGAGTAACTGACCAGCAATATCGAGGCGCTGGAGACAAGCAAATGAAAGAAGCGAAGTTTTACGAACCTGCCATACCATGGGCCCTGCCCGTACTGATCGTACTGGCATGGCAGCTGGCGTCGCAAAGCGGCTGGCTATCGAGCCGTATCCTGCCCTCGCCGAGCGCCGTCGTCGCGGCGGCATGGGAACTGTCGCTCAGCGGCGAGCTATGGTCCAACCTGCTGGCCAGTTTCAAGCGGGCAGCCACGGGTTTCGTCATAGGAGGCAGCATCGGGTTCTCGCTCGGCTTGTTGACCGGCGCATCGCGCTACTTCGATCTGTTGCTGGACTCCACGATACAGATGATACGCAACATTCCCCACCTCGCCCTGATTCCGCTGGTCATCATCTGGTTCGGCATAGGCGAGGAAGGCAAGCTTTTTCTCGTGGCATTGGGCGTCATGTTTCCGATATATATAAACACCCATCATGGGATACGGTCCGTGGATAAAGGCCTGATCGAAATGGGCCGGGTCTATGGCCTGAGCAAATGGGGCCTGTTCTACGAAGTGATGCTGCCATCGGCGATGTCGTCCATCCTGGTGGGCGTGCGTTTCGCCTTGGGGTTCATGTGGTTGACGCTCATCGTCGCGGAGACTATCGCTTCGGATTCAGGCATAGGGAAAATGGCCATGGACGCGCGTGAATTCATGCAGACCGACATCGTCGTGGTGGCGATACTGCTCTATGCATTGCTGGGCAAGCTCGCGGATGTTCTGGCCCGCTACATGGAGCGCAAATGGTTGCGCTGGAGCAGGTGAGCGAATGACCATGAACAACAAAGCAAACGCCTCATCCTCGGCCGGACCCGATAACGATGCAGGGCTGGCGGTATCGGTCCGGCAGGTCACCAAGCGGTTCGGAGAAAAGACGGTGTTGCACAGTCTGGACCTGTCCATTGCGCCCGGCGAGTTCCTGGCCATCGTCGGGCGCAGCGGATGCGGCAAAAGCACCTTGCTGCGCTTGATCGGCGGTCTGGATTCCGTTACTTCGGGTTCGCTCGCCATCGACGGCAAGCCTGTAAGCGGAATCAACCAGCATACGCGCATCATGTTTCAGGAGCACCGCCTTCTGCCATGGCGTTCCATATTGGACAACGTGGGTCTGGGAATGAAAGGCAATTGGGAAACGGTGGCCAAGGACGCGCTCAACCAGGTGGGCCTCGCCGATAAAGCGGATGACTGGCCGTCCATGCTCTCGGGCGGTCAGCGCCAACGCGTCGCATTGGCCCGCGCCCTGGTCCATCGGCCCCGCCTGCTATTGCTGGACGAGCCTCTCGGGGCCTTGGATGCCCTGACGCGGATCGAGATGCAACGGCTGCTTGAATCATTGTGGCTGCGGAATCAATTCAGCGTCGTCCTCATCACTCACGATGTGGACGAGGCCATTGCACTAGCCGATCGCGTCGTCCTCATCGAAGAAGGCAAAATCGGCATGAACGAAAGGGTGGACCTGCCTCGGCCCAGGCAACGCGGCTCCGCCCAGTTTGGCGAGCTGACCGAGCTGGTACTGAACAGGGTGCTCGCGAAGTGAGCGGAGGGCGACCGCACTACCCTTCGTAATCCGGCGGCGTCGGCGGGATGGACAGGCCGAACATGCGCCAGTACACCCAGATGTTGAAGATGAAGGCGACGGGCAGGGCGATGACGACGCCTGACAGGATCAGGCGCAGGGACTCCACCGACGCCGCCGCATCCCATATGGTGATATCGTCCAGCACGAGGTAGGGAAAGAAGCTGTAGCCCAGCCCGCCCAGCAGCACCAGGAAGATGAGCAGGGTCATGAAGAAAGGCAGCGCGGTGGTGCGATAGCTGCTGTTGATCATGCGCTGCAGGCACATTTCTATGGACACGAAGCCTAAAAGCAGGAAACCCCACAGGCCCAGCACCACCGGCCAGTGCAGGCCTTCGCTCCATTTCAGGAATACGCCGGCATTGGCGAAGGCCAGCACCACGGATACGCCCACGGCGCCCGCCGCGGACCAGCGCACCGCGCGGCGGCCCCACATCACGGCGCGCGCGCGCAGTTCGCCGGCGACCCGCATGATCAGCCAGGCCGAGCCCAGCAGGCAATAGGCGGCGATGGCGCAAAGGCCCACGAAGAGCGAGAACCACAGATAGCCGAACTGCCCCTGGTAGGACACCACCACCTGGGCCAGCAGGAAGCCGTGGGCGCAGGCCGTAAGCAGCGAACCCAGCCCGAAGCCCAGCACCCACCGCCACTGCAGTTCCTGCGGCGCGCGCAGCCGCATTTCGAAGGACGCCGACCGCAGGAACACGCCCAGTCCGAGCAGGCACAGAGGAATATAGAGCGCCCCCATGATAGCGCCCCAGGCGTTCGGAAAGGCGGCCAGGAACAGCCCGAGCCCCAGGAACAGCCAGAATTCATTGGCGTCCCGCCACGGGCTGAGCAAAGACAGCATGCGCATGCGCAATTCCGGCGGGGCGAACAGGGCCAGGCAGCCCACCCCCACATCGAAGCCGTCCAGAATGGCACCCGCGACGATGATGGCAAAAAACAGGGCCATGAATACCAGGGGCATCCAGAAGGAGGGATCATGCGCTCCTAGTCCCAAGGCGGACGCCAACGAATCTATCATGCGCGCCCCCGCCGCCTGGCCACCGGCACGACGCCGTAGCGTGCGATATGCCTGAGCAGATGGAAAAACCCGGCGAGAAAGACCAGATAAAAAAGCATGTATGCCGTGAAGCCGCCCAGCAGCGCATTGAAACCGGTATCGCCCAGGATCTCGCTGATCGTGATGGTGCCCTGGACGGCATAAGGGAAGGCCCCAAGCTGCAGATGCGCCGAACCGGCGAGCAGCAGCAGCCAGCCGGAAAAAGTCATGCCGGCCAGGACGCGGCGCCATCGCCTGGACAATGCGGCCGGATCGTAGTGCGCGCGCCGCGCCCGCCACAAGCCGCCCCAGGCGGCCGCCGTCATGCAAAGGCCGGCCAGGACGGCCAGGCGCAAGGACCAGAATGTCGGCGCCACGGGCGGCGCCATGCCCGCGAACTGGTCCAGGCCCCGCAGGCGGCCCTGCTGGTCGCGGCCCAGCCAGACGGCTCCCGCGTTCGGCCAGGACCACGCGGCGCGATTGACGCCCGCCTTGGCGTCGGGCAGCGCGAACAGGACGAGTTCCGGCGGCGAGCCGCTATGCCAGTAGGCCGCCGCGGCCGCGGCCCTGGCCGGCTGATAGCGGGCGCTGACGACGCCGGCGCCCGCCGCCGTCAAGGCCATCAGCAGCATGCTGAATGCCGCAAGCCATGAACCGGTCTTGAATACCAGGCGCCCGCTGTCGTCCAGCGGGCGCCTGAGCGACTGCGCGGCGACCACGCCCAGCATGATGAACGCCACCGTCGCGGCGCTGGCCAGAAAAAACAGCCCCAAATACCACGGCAAGGCGGGGTTGAACAAGACCGAAGCCCAATCCAGCACCCGGTAGCTGCCGTCGATGAACAGCGCCCCGGCGGGCGTGTGCATCCACGAAAGCAGCGCCAGCAGCCAGAACGACGACACTGCCACGCCCAGCCCCACCATGAGGACGACGGCGGTGTGGACGTTTTCGGAAAGATGCCGCTGCCCGAAGAGCATGGCGCCCAGGAAACAGGATTTGAATATGAAGGTCGAGAGTATCCCCGCGGCCAGCAGTGGCCCCGCCACGTTGCCTATCTTGTCCATCAACTGCGGCCACAGACTGCCGAACTGGATCAGCACCGGCATGCTGGAGGCGAAGCTGAGGATGAAGGCCAGCGCGAACACCCGCACCCAGAAGCGGTAGGCCGCCGTCCAGGCGGCGTGATCCCCGCCTCGGGCGCGGATCTTGAAATACAGCAGAACCCAGGCCAAGCCGAGCTCCACCACCAGGAATAGCAGCATGAACCCCAGGCTGGAGAAAAACTGGATTTGCGCCAGCCATAGTGTCGAATACGTCATAATTGGCCAAGGCCCTATGCCCGCTATAGAAAGAACAGGCCCAAGTTTAGAGCCAGTTCTGCATTTGTAAACCCGGCGGGCGGGCAAAATACGCCGAACGTGGCAAAATGCTTACTTTGCCCGACCATTTTTTGCCTGAGCTATCTTTTTTTCTTGTATGACCTCTGAGCCTACCGCCCCCGTATCCAATTTCCTGCGCACCATCATCGACAACGACCTGGCGCAGGGCCGCTACGCGGAAAAACGCTGGGCGGGCAAACCCGGCCCCGCCGCCGTCCAGCAGCGGGGCGGCGTGGATCCGGCCCGCATACGCACGCGCTTCCCGCCGGAGCCCAACGGCTACCTGCANNGCTTCGACGACACCAATCCCGAAAAAGAAGAAGAAGAATACGTGCGCGCCATCATAGAGATGGTCAAATGGCTGGGCTTCGACTGGCGCTACGGCGACGAAGATAATTGCTACTTCGCCAGCGACTACTTCGGCTATATGTATCAGTTCGCCGAAGCGCTGGTCTCGGCGGGCCATGCCTATGTGGACGAACAAAGCGCGGACGAAATGCGCGCCACGCGCGGCACCTTGACGGAAAAAGGCAGCAATTCCCCGTGGCGCGACCGCCCCGCGGAAGAATCCCTGCGCCTGTTGCGCGAAATGCGCGACGGCAAGCATCCGGACGGCGGCATGGCCTTGCGCGCCAAGATCGACATGGCTTCGCCCAACATCAATATGCGCGATCCGGTGCTGTATCGCATCCGCCACGTGCCGCATCACCGCACAGGCACGGAATGGTGCATCTACCCCATGTATTCTTGGGCCCATCCGGTGGAAGACGCCCTGGAAGGCATCACCCACAGCATCTGCACGCTGGAATTCGAAGACCAGCGCCCGTTCTACGATTGGATACTCGAACGCCTGGCGGAACTGGGGCAGCTGGCGCATCCGCTGCCCCGTCAGCATGAATTCGCGCGCCTGAACCTCAGCTACGTCGTGACCAGCAAGCGCAAACTGCTGCAGCTGGTGCGCGAAGGCCATGTCGGCGGCTGGGACGACCCCCGCCTGCCCACTTTGGCGGGCCTGCGCCGCCGCGGCTATACGCCCTCTTCCATCCGGCTGTTCTGCGAACGGCTGGGGGTTTCCAAGGCCGATTCCCGCATCGACTACAGCGTGCTGGAACAGGCCCTGCGCGACGACCTGGACCCGACGGCGCAGCGCCTGGTCGCCGTCCTGGACCCGGTCAAGCTGGTCATCACCAATTACCCCGAGGGGCGGTCCGAACTCTGCCATGCGCCGCGCAATCCCCATGACGCCGACGCGGGCCAGCGCGAATTTCCCTTCACGCGCGAACTATGGATAGAGCGCGACGACTTCCGCGAAGATCCCCCGAAGAAATATTTCCGCCTCTTTCCCGGCAACCTGGTCAGGCTGAAGTACGGCTATGTCGTGCGCTGCACCGGTTGCGTCAAGGACGCCGGCGGCAAGGTCACGGAAGTGCATGCGGAATATCTGCCGGACACCAAAAGCGGCACGGCCGGCGCGGATTCGGTCAAAGTCAAAGGCAACATCACCTGGGTCAGCGCCGCGCACGCCGTGCCGGCGCAGGTCAGGCTGTACGACCGGCTCTTCATGGACCCGCACCCGGATGCGGGCGACAAGGACTTCCTGCAGGCGCTGAATCCGGATTCCTGCAAGACGGTGCAGGCATGGCTGGAACCGGGAGCCCGGGCCGCGCCCGGGACATGCTGGCAGTTCGAACGCCTGGGCTATTTCGTCGCCGACCGCGAAGATTCCACCATCGAGCGCCCGGTCATCAACCGGGCCGTCACGCTGAAGGATTCCTGGGCGGCGCAAAAATAGCCGGATACAAGACTCGGCATCCCTACTATCTCCTGAGCGATAAAGTGAGCGATTCTTCTCCCAAACGTAAAAACCAGATGGCGCTGGATTTCAAAAGCGCCACTTTGTACGCGTTGCGCGTGGTACTGCACAGCGCGGATGCGTCCGCGCTGCTGGGCGCGCTGGAACGCCGCATGAAAGACGCCGGCTCGTTCTTTGAAAACGAGCCCGTGGTCATCGACGCCGAACAGATCTCGGACCCCATCGACTGGCCCGCCCTGCTGCAGGCCTTGCGCAGCCACAGCCTGCACCCCGTGGGCGTCGTAGCCCAGGGCGCCAATCTGGAAGCCGCCCAGGCCGAAGGCCTGGCCGCGGTGGACCTGGCGCAACCCGTAACGCGGCCCACCGCCACGCCCGCCCCCGAAAAGGAAGTGCCCGTCGTGGCGCCGCCGCCGGCGGACGAAGCCCGGAAAGAGCCCGCGCCCAAGCCGCCGGCCAGCCCCGAGGCGCCGGCGCTGCCCGAGGTCGCGCCCGCCGCCATGGTCATCAATCGGCCCCTGCGGTCCGGGCAGCGCATATATGCGCGCAATACCGACCTGATCGTCATCGGCGTGGTCAGCCAGGGCGCCGAAGTCATTGCCGACGGCAACATCCACGTCTACGGACCTTTGCGGGGCAAGGCCATGGCCGGCGCGCGGGGCGATGCCAACGCGCGCATCTTCACCACCCAGCTGGACCCCGAACTGCTGGCCATCGCGGGCGTCTACCGGGTCATCGAAACCCAGCTCGACGATAGCTTGCGCAATCAGCCCACCATCGTCCAACTGGACGGCGATGCGCTGCACATAATGCCGCTGGGCAGGTAATGGATATTTTTTGTTGCGAAGCCAGGCCTAAATAAGTGCAAATTCGGGCTGACTTATTGCGGTTTTGCTTTACGATTACGTGATTTATCAAACAAGAGGAATTCTACAGTCATGGCGCGAATAGTTGTGGTGACTTCCGGCAAAGGCGGCGTGGGCAAAACCACCACCAGTGCAAGCTTCTCATCCGGCCTGGCGATGCGGGGCCACAAAACGGTGGTCATCGATTTCGACGTCGGGCTGCGCAACCTGGATCTCATCATGGGATGCGAACGCCGCGTCGTCTACGATTTCGTCAATGTCATCCAGGGCGAGGCCACGCTCAACCAGGCCCTTATCCGCGACAAGCAGCTGGAAAACCTGTTCATCCTGCCCGCCTCGCAGACCCGCGACAAAGACGCGCTGACCAAGGAAGGCGTGGCCAAGGCCCTGAAGGAACTGGGCGAAATGGGCTTCGAATACATCGTCTGCGATTCGCCGGCCGGCATTGAAACAGGCGCGCTCATGGCGTCGTACTTCGCCGACGACGCGCTGGTCGTCACCAACCCCGAAGTCTCGTCCGTGCGCGATTCGGATCGCATCCTGGGTATTCTGTCCGCCAAATCGAAGCGCGCCGAAGACGGGTCCGAGCCCATCAAGGAATACTTGCTGCTGACCCGCTACAACCCCAAGCGCGTGGCCGANNTGCGCATCAAGCTCATCGGCGTCATCCCCGAATCGGAGTCGGTGCTGCAAGCCTCGAACCAGGGCATTCCCGCCATCCATCTGCGCGACAGCGATGTCGCCGCGGCCTATCAGGATGTCGTCGCCCGCTACCTGGGCGAGGAGAAACCTTTGCGCTTCGTCGATTACGAGAAACCCGGCCTGTTCAAGCGCCTGTTCGGAGGGAAATAATATGTCCTTTCTGTCCTTCCTGCGCGGCCAGAAGAAAACATCCGCCAGCGTCGCCCGCGACCGCCTGCAGCTTATTCTGATCAATGAACGGGGGGACGGCGTCACACCAGATTACCTTCCCCGGCTGCAGAAAGAGCTGGTCGAGGTCATTTCACGCTACGTCAAGATCAATCCGAACGACATCAAGGTCAACCTGGACCGCCAGGACTCGCTGGAGATCCTGGAAGTCAAGATCGAAATGCCGCAGACCGAAAGCAACTGACGCGCGGGTCTGGCCGGCTCGGCGGCTGCCGGACCGAGCGGTCGAGCCGCGCCCGGCCCAGCGCCCGAAGCGATTCGCCCCCTGGGATCCTTCCGGAACCCAGGGGGCGAATCGTTTTACAAAGAATGATCACGGTTGGCCGATGCCGGGCGGCCTGCCCGGGGGGACCTGCCCGGAGCGGAGCGGGCCCGCCCGGAGCAACTGCCCGGGACAGCCTGCGCACCGCCGGCCGTGCTTTAGCGGTTCTTGCCGACCTGGTCGCCGATGACGCCGCCGATGGCCGCGCCGCCCACGGTGCCCAGCACGCCGCCGCCCGAGATCACGGCGCCCGCGACGCCGCCCAGCCCTGCGCCGGTGACGGCGCTTTTCTGCCTGTGGCTCATGTTGTCCCAGGAAGAGCAGCCGCCAAGGGCGACGAACAGGACCGCAACCGCGCTGAATTTAATTATGTTTGCCGACTTCATCGATATCTCCAAAAATGCGAGCAACGGGGCATAAAGTACCCGAAATTTCATGGAGATGCCATGCTATCTGCAAGCAGCTTGTTAGCTTAGGTAACTTTGTATCAGAGCCGGGCCTTTCAATGCCGGCGGCCTTGCCTAAACCGCCTTTATCAGCTCCAGCACCGCTTTGAATTGCGGGTGCGCGGGCGTTTCCAGCCATTCGAACATGGCCATTTCCGATGTAAGCGCCTCCAGGCCATGGTGATTCCAGCGCGCCAGCGCCGCCGCCAGGTCCGCAGGCCGGCGGGACCCTATGCAGTCGCTGACCAGCATGGGAGCGTAGCCGAGGGAGGCCAAACCCAGGCCGGTTTGTAACACGCACACATGGGCTTCGGTGCCGATAAGCAACACATTGGTCCGCCCCTTGGGCAATTCCGATAGGAAATGCGTTTCGCGCGTCGCATCGAAATGCGTTTTATGAATGACATGGTCCACCCAGTGCAGGAGCGCGGGCGCCGTGGCCCCGATCTTGGCGGCGCAATGCTCGGTGGCGTACACCGGCACGCCCAGTAACTGGGCGGCCTGCGCCAGGCGCAGTGCGCGCGCGGTCAAGGCCTCGTTCGCGTCGATGGCCGGCAGCAGGGCGGACTGCATGTCCACCATCAACAGCATCGAATCATGAGTGCTCAGAACTGGCATGATGCCCCCCTGCGGGGCAAGGCTGGGACGGCGGGCGTTCCACCTTGCTCGACGACGGCTCGAACCGGATTGCCGGATTACTTAAGCGCTTTATAGCGCAAACGCTTGGGTTTCGCACCTTCCTCGCCCAGCCGGCGCTTCTTGTCGGCCTCGTATTCCTGGTAGTTGCCATCAAAGAACACCACCTGGGAATCGCCCTCGAAGGCCAGGATGTGCGTGGCGAT
>DJWC01000064.1:12458-14526 GCA_002441445.1 Pusillimonas sp. UBA6240 | reverse complement strand
GGAATGGCCTGGGCCTGAATGGGCGTCGGGGTCGTATACCCGGTTTCGGCGACGGCTTTGAGGATGCTGGGATGCAGGCCGAAATCGGAAAAAGAGGCTACAGGGGTGTCGGAGTGAGTGGAGATAGTGTCTGTCATTGAAAGGTTCGCGCCAACGCGGGCAGCCCGCGTGCAGCTCTGGTAACTTTATTATTTTAGCGCAGCACGGCGGCCAGCCGCATTTTGCGGCCGCCTGCCGCCGCAATAGCTGCGCCAACAGGCCCGAGTGTCGTTAAAAGCAGACGCTTTCGCCGCGGCTAGAACAGGAAATCGAGCAGCCAATAGGCCGCCATGCCCCCCACGATCACCAACAAGGTGCTGCGGGTGCGCCAGTACACCAGCAGGGCGATCAAGGCCGCGGCCGCCTTCAGGTCCAGCGTGGGCCCCGCGCCCTGCTGCCACGGCAAAAGTTCCGGGACGATGATGCCCACGAGCGCCGCCGTCGGGGCGTAGCGCAGCGCGCGCCGCACCGGTTCGCGCAAGGGCAGATAGTCGCCGAACAAATAATAGCCGCAACGCGTCAGGAAGCTGCACAGCATCAGCATGCCGATGACGGCAAACACATACCAGTCGTACTCGGGATCGCCCGTCATGTCCCACCTGCTTTTTTAGGGCGCAGCAGCCGCTCGGCCAGCACGCCCGCCAATACCCCGCCCACGACCGCCGCCGCCAGGCCCAGGCGCAGCGGCAGCGATTGCCCCACCCAGGCGATGCCGCCCGCGGCCAGCAGACATATGGCCATGGGCCGCGTCTTGATCAAGGGAATGACCACCGCCATCAAGGCCAGCACGGCGGCGAACTCCAGCGACCAGCTTGCCGGAATGAACCCGCCCATATACACGCCCAGCAGCGAAAAGAAGTTCCATGAAATCCACCCTGGAATGACGATGCCCAGAAAATACCAGAGCTGCTCCGGCGTGCCTTTCTCTTTGCTGTCGCCATACCTGGACATGAAGAACACAAAGGAAATGTCGCTGGAGAAAAAACCCGCCCACAGCCTGCGCGGCCAGGTCATGTGGCGGAAATAGGGATGCATGGCCGCCCCGAAGATGACGAAGCGGATATTCACCACCATGCCGGCGGCGAACACCAGCCACACGGGCGCCCAGGATTCGATCAGGGGCAGCGCGGTCAATTGCGCGGAACCGGCGTAGACCAGCAGGGTCATCAAGGTCGCCATGAGTTCTGTCAGGCCCGACTTGACCATGGCTATCCCGGTCACGAACCCCCAAGTGCTGGTGCCCACGAGCGTGCTGAAGACATCGAAGAAGCCGGCCTTGAATAACCGCCGTTTATCGGCATCGGGCCACCACTGGGGTTTTCTGGACGCGAGCACAGCCCTGCAACCTCATAGGAAAAGCAGCTATTGTAAGGCCCCGGCCCTTGGTACAATCAAGCCTCATCTTTGGGAGACCCCTATGTCGATGTCCGATCGCGATGGCTTGATATGGTACGACGGCGAGCTCGTGCCCTGGCGCAATGCTACAACCCACGTCCTGACCCATTCCTTGCATTACGGCCTGGCCGTCTTCGAAGGCGTGCGCGCTTACAACACCGACCTGGGCACCGCGATTTTCCGTCTCCAAGACCACACGCGCAGGCTGTTCAATTCCGCCCATATCTACCAAATGGCCCTCCCCTACGACCAGGCGGCCATCAACGCCGCCCAGCTCGAAGTCGTGCGCGCCAACAAGCTGGAATCCTGCTATATCCGGCCGCTGGCGTTCTATGGCTCGGAAAAAATGGGGGTGTCCCCCAAGGGCGCCACGGTGCACGTGGCCATCGCCGCCTGGCCCTGGGGCGCTTATCTCGGCGAAGCCGCGCTGGAACAAGGGATACGGGTGAAAATTTCATCCTACGCCCGCCAGCATGTCAACGTGACCATGCCGCGCGCCAAGCTGGCCAGCACGTACGCCAATTCCATACTGGCCAATACCGAGGCGCTGGACCACGGCTACGACGAAGCCATCCTGCTGGACACGGAAGGCTTTGTGGCGGAAGGCTCGGGCGAGAACATCTTCATCGTCAAG
>DJWC01000064.1:0-12446 GCA_002441445.1 Pusillimonas sp. UBA6240 | reverse complement strand
CTCGGCATCCCGCTGCAGACCAAGCGCCTGACGCGCGACGACCTCTACATCGCCGACGAAGCCTTTTTCAGCGGCACGGCGGCTGAAGTAACCCCCATCCGCGAAATCGACCGCCGCGTCATCGGCAAAGGCCGCCGCGGGCCCGTCACCGAAAAGCTGCAACAGGCTTTCTTTGACGTGGTAAACGGCAGGAATGCCAAATATCATCACTGGCTGAGCAAGGTCTGACCGCCGCTTTGCCGCCACCGCCATCTTTCTAGGATCCATCATGAGCAGCGCCCCCGTACCCGCCGTTTCCAAGGACGAAATCATTTATGTCGAAGCCAAGGACTTGCCGCTATACTGCCCCGGGCCGCGCGCGCCGCTCTGGAGCATGCATCCGCGCATCTACATAGAAGTCGTCAAGACGGGCCGGGCGGTGTGCCAGTATTGCAGCGCCGTCTACCAATTGAAGGAAGGGGAAAAGGTTCACGGTCACTAAGCGGCGCCCCGGCCCGCCCGCGCCGCGCTCCGCAAGCTCTAGGGGTTTGTTTTATGTTCACTACGCCGCAAGAAGCCGAACAGGCCTTCTATGAAGCCCTGCGCCTGGCTGATCTGTCCATGATGATGCGAGTCTGGGCCGAGGACGAAGAAGTGGCCTGCATACACCCCGGGGGCATGCGCACGATAGGCTACGATGCCCTGCAAAGCGCCTGGCAGCAGATTTTCGCCAACGGCCCCGTGGCGATAAAGCCGATACGTCCGATGATCATGGCCAATGGCATGAGCTCGGTGCATGTGCTGATCGAACAAATCACCGTCGTCACGCCGCAGGGCGAGCGGTCGGCGCACTGCTACACCACCAATATCTTTCACAAGGGCCGCACTGGCTGGAGGATGGTTTTGCACCATGCCTCGCACGCGCCGCAGGACGCCGGGCTGTTCGATCTACAAGACCGCCCCGACACCCTACACTGAAGGCGGCTGTGACAGCAAGGATCGACACCTCTCCCTGCCCCGTTCCGGTCTGGCTGCCGGGCAGCCATCTGCAAACGCTGTACGGCGCTGTGGCGGCCCGCTACCACCGCATCGCCTTCGTGCGCGAACGGGTGGATACGACCGATGGCGACTTCCTGGATTTCGACTGGACGGGCCCGGGCCTGTATTCGGACCGGCTGGCCGACGGCCATACGGCCGAACCCGACCCGCGCCTGGCGAAGACTGCCGCACGGCGCTGGATACAGGACGGAGACTGGCAGGGCTTGCAGCAAGACGCCGACATGCCGGCGCTGGTGCTGTTCCACGGCCTGGAAGGCAGCAGCCACAGCCACTACGCCCAAGCCGTCGCACAGTATTTCCGGGCCCGGGGGTGGGTGGTCGTCATCGCTCACTTCCGCGGCTGTTCGGGCTTTCCCAACCGCATGGCGCGCGCCTATTATTCCGGCGACTCGGCGGATATCGAATTCATCCTGGCGACGGTCCGGCAGCGCCTGCCCAATGCGCGCTGGCATGCCGTAGGCGTGTCGATGGGCGGCAACGCCCTGCTAAAGCATTTGGGCGAGCAAGGCCAGGCGATATCCTGGCTGGCGGCATGCGCCGCGGTCTCGGTGCCGGTGGATCTGGTGGCCTGCGGTACGCGGCTGTCTGAAAGCCGTCTGGGCAAGCACCTGTATTCCCGTTATTTTTTGCGGACGATGAAAGCGAAGATACAGGAGAAGGCCAAGCGCTTTCCCGGCAATATCGACCAATATCGCCTGGGCCAGGTGCGCAGCCTGCGGGAATTCGACGATCTGTATACGGCGCCCATGCATGGCTACAAGAACGCGCTGGACTACTGGACGCGCGCCTCCAGCAAGCCGCATCTGCGGACCATCGCGACGCCGACCCTGCTGCTCAATGCAAGGAACGATCCTTTCATACCCGGCCCTTCCCTGCCCGGCTCGCACGACTGCTCTTCCGCGGTGCTGCTGCACCAGCCCGCCGAAGGCGGCCATGTGGGCTTCGTCACGGGGCGATTTCCAGGCCATATCAACTGGCTGCCGGCGCGCCTCGCGCACTTCTTCGAAACGCGCAACTGACCCAGAGCATGCGCCGCGCCGCCGCAAGGGCGAGCCGCGCGCTGCCCACGACCTCAAGATAGTCCAAGGGTGGTTTGAACCAGGCTTCCGGACGCCGGCCATGCCGGGACGATCCGCGGCTTTTGGCATAGAATGCGCCTACGGCACACTTTGACATACATAATTCTTCTCGTTACAAATCCTACCTATTACCATCGTCTATGAACGTATCCAGAATTTCACTTCTACTGGCCACGACGCTCGCCATGGCGGCTTGCGGCGGGGATGGCAGCAGCGGCGGCGCCCCGGACACGCCGGCGGCGGATCCCTTGGCCGCTTATAAAAACCAGACAGTCAATTGGGGCGGTTGCAGCCAATACTTTTCCGATGCGTCGACCCCCGAAGCCGCCGCGCAGCTGGCGAAACTTGGAGACCGCGCGCAGTGCGCGGATATCAAGGCGCCTCTGGACTACCAGAATCCGGACGGCCTGCAAATATCGTTGTCCATGCTGCGTGTGCGGGCCGCGGAATCGCCCGAGAAAAAGCCCAACCTGTTCTTCAATCCCGGCGGGCCGGGCGAGGACGGGCAGACCTCGTCTCTCGGCTATTACACGCTGCTATCGAGTGGAAACAAGGACTCCACGCTGGGCAGGAAATACCAGGAACTGAGCGCTTCCTATAATTTCGTCGGCTTTTCGCCGCGTGGGGTGGGCGCCAGCACCAACATCATTTGCGCCGGCAACGAGCTTATTTATCAAACCGACGGGACCAAATGGGGCGAAAACGCTCCGAACATCCAAAAAATAGCCGACGAGGCACGCTATATCGCCAGCAATTGCCAGAAAAACCCGGTTTCCGACTACATCCACACCGACGCCACGGCGCGCGACATGGATTTGATGCGCCACCTGCTGGGAGATGAAAAGCTCCATTACTACGGAATATCGTATGGCACCTGGCTGGGCTTCTGGTATGCGGGGCTCTTTCCACAAAGAGTCGGCCCCATGGTGCTGGACAGCAACATGAACTTCAACAAGGCCATCCATGATGCATCCATCACTTTCACCGAAGGGGAAATGCACACCTTTCTGAACCATGTCGCCCCGTATGCCGCAAGGCATGACGACATCCTGGGCATGGGAGCCAGCGCCGAATCCATCGTTAACGACTTGAAAGCCATCGGCCACGAGGTCAATCAGGCCTTGCTTGGCCTCGGCAGCCCCTTCAGGGCCGAACCGCGCAAGATTCCCCGCTATCTTTCCCTCGTCAAGGCGGCTATCGAGACGCAGAAGCTCATCGATCAGGGCCAGACGCTCGATCAGATCGAAATGGCGCTGACCAGCGGCACGCACATTGCCGATGAACGACTCAACACGGTTTTCAAAGAAACGGCCGGGGAACTGATCCGCGCCATCAGAGCCCAGCAAAACCCCATTTTTTATACGTCGTCTCGACCTTTCTATCTGAACAATAACGACTCCGTATGGAATACGGTGGTCTGCAATGATGAGCCCTTGCTCAACAAAGACCAGGCGTTCTGGGTCGACACCGCCTTCAGCCAGACCAGACGTCTGCCCATCGCCAGCGCCAGAATCGCCGGCCAGCCTTGCCTCTACTGGAACCGCAAGGCGAAGGCCGTCAAACCTTCGGTGGATAGCCTGAAAGGCGCTCCCCTGCTGATGGTGCAAACCGAATTCGACGTTCCCACGCCTCTGAGCGGCGCTATGGAAACATTCGAAAAGCTTCCCGCCGCCAGCATGGTCCGCGTACATGGCGACGGCAGGCACGGCGTGGTGGTGTATCAAACCGAGTGCGTGGACCTCACGGTGATGGACTATCTGCTTGGCAAGACGCCGCAGCGGCGCCTGACCGAATGCCAGGGAACGCCGCTACCCCTGGATCCCCAGCCGCCGGCGGACGATGCCCTGAAGTCCAGTGCACAGCCCGCACCCAATTTCGAAGATCCGGAAATGGCGGAAAGGCTGATCGCCAGCCTGCGCAGAGCCAGCCGCCCGTAGGGGAACCTATTGGGGAGCCGCGTGGAATGAGCCGCGCCCGGCCAATGCGCCGGGACGGGTTTTGCGCTTGGGCTTGCGGCCTCCCCTTTGCAGCGGCAAACGCCGCATTCGCGCTCAGGATTTCTTGAAGCGCTCCAGCAGCTCGCGATCGGACTTCAGCCTTTCTTTGAGCGTGCGTATCTTTACGTCGAGTTCGGATTGCACGTAGAAGTCCCTGGACATGCTCCGCGCCTGCTGCAACTGCTCCACCGCGGTCGGCAGCGCGCCGGTCAATTCATAATAGGTGGCCATCGTCCGCCGGGCGTCGACCTGCTTGCCCAGACGTTCCTGGCTTTGCGCCTGCAATTGATACAGGCGCGGCAATTCCGGCCATTTCTTGATGAGCGGCGCCAGTGCGGCTTCGGCCTCGGCATCGCGGCCGGTTTTCTGCATGGCCTCGATCCGCGTCAGCGCCAGCCCCTGGTTATCCGGCCACCGCGCCGCCGCGGCCTGGGCGAGCTGCAAGGCCTGCGCCTGCTCGCCGCGGTCCAGCGCGAGCTGTATCGACAGGGCCGCCATCTGCGGCGAGCTGTGCCCGCCTTTTTCGGCGTTGGCCAGCGCTGACTGCGCCGCGACCAGATCCTGGCGCTGGCGCGCCGCATAGGCCAGGCCGTACCATGCCGCCGATTGCTTCACGCCCGTCGTATTGCGCGCATCCAGTTGCAGCCTGTCCAGCGCATTGCGTTGCGCCTGGTTGTCGCGGGCTTGCAGCACGCGCAGCTTGGCCCGTATGTACCAGAAAGCGTCGCTGTCCTGGTAGCGCACCGTCGGCGCTTCGCGAACGCGGTTCTGAATGTCCGACATGCGCTGTATGGATAGAGGGTGCGTGCTGGTGTAGACGCCGCCGCCCGCTCCTTCGTTCAGCCGGGCCGCGTTGCCCAACTGATTGAACATGCGCACCATGCCCTGCGGATCGAAACCGGACTTGCGCATCATTTCGAAACCGGCCCGGTCGGCCTCTTGTTCGGCCTGGCGCGAAAAGCCCAACTGCTGGTCGACCGCGGCGGCCTGCCCGAACGCGGCCACGCCCATGGCCAGATCGCCGCTGCCCGACAGCGCGGCCAGCAGCGCCCCTGCCAGCGCGGCCATCATGACCCCGCTGCTTTGCGAACGCTGCGTCATGCCGCGGGCGATATGGCGCTGGGTGACGTGGCCGATTTCGTGCGCCACGACGGAGGCGAGTTCCGATTCGGTTTCCGCGGCGACGACCAGCCCGCTGTTCACGCCTATGTACCCGCCCGGCAGGGCGAAGGCGTTGATCTGGGCGTCGCGCACGCCGAACACGGTGATGCGCTGGCTCGCGCCGCCGCTCGCATGGGCGGCCAGCCGGCGGCCCATGTCCGTCAGATACTGGTTGACATCGGCGTCAGGGATATAGCTGGGGTCGCGCCGGCCTTGCTCCATGATGGCATCGCCCAGGGTGCGTTCCAGCGAAGGGGAAAGCTCGGCGGCGGATGCGGAGCCCATGCTGGGCAAGCCCACGGGCTGAGCCTGTATGGGCGCCGCCGCCATGAGCAAAGCGAGGCCGGCGCATAGCGCCCGGCTGAAGGCATGGACCTTTGAGGCGTGTCTTTGGGCTGTCATGCTTTTCCTGCTGGGTTCAGGATACCGGCGCCGCCATGGCCTGCCTGGCCTTTTCTATATCCTGCTTGTTGGGAAGGCGATTCTTGCCGGACAGGCGCATCATGGTGGCAAGGGCGAACAACAGGCCGAATACCTCGATGAACCCCGCCAGCACCCACATGGTCAAGCCGCCTATGGCCTGGTCGGTGACGGCCGACATGCCCGGTATGGCGCGGCCGCAGAGGTCGAAAATGGGATAGAGATCGTGTTCCGTGAAGGTGATGACGGCGCCGACCACCATTTGCGGAACCATGGTGATGACCGGAGACAGAATGCGCCCGCCGGGCGACATGGCCGCGGGCGGGCTGGGGCGGCGGTCGAGGATGAGGTTCCAGTACATGAAGCCGCTGATCACGACCGACCAGTTCATCAGCCGGTACAGCCGCCAGTCGAGCATGGAATAGAACTGGACCACCGGCAGCAGGAAGCCGACGACCAGGATCACGAACAGGAAGGGAACGAAGATTTTGTTGGTGAGCACGGCTTCCAGCGCCCGGCCCGGCCCGCTGGCGCGGAAATCCCTGAGGCGCAGCCGCCAGGCCTTGGGCAGCCCGGCGCGCATGACCTGCCCGGGGTAGGCGCCCATGATGAACAAGGGCCCGAGATGATGCAGCACCAAATGCTGCAGCCTATGGATGAAGAACATCCGTTCGGCATAGTAATCGACGCGCGTGTGCAGGGACAGGTACAGGATGACCATGCCCGCCCAGAAAAAAGCCTGCCGGACCTTGCCTACCCTGTGCACCCGCGTGCCGCGCACGAATAGCCAGCCCCCGGCAAAGAACATCAGCAGCAGTGTCGGGGAAAATTCCCAGGGGGTCAGCCAATCGATAAGAAGCATGAGGCGAAAAGTCCGGTAAGCGCCAACTCATCCGGGTCGGTAAGCGGCTCCGGCCTCGGGGCCGGAGCGTTCTTGCCACGAATCGGGCAATATTAGTTTAAAGCAATATGGCGACGATCGCCCCATTGCACCTGCTGCACGCCGGGAAAGGCGCTTAATTGCTTGGCTTGAGACATCAGCACCGGACGCAGTTCGGGCGGGCAATCGACGGTTACGCACGCGCTCG
The DNA here is from genome assembly GCA_002441445.1 of Pusillimonas sp. UBA6240. Lineage (GTDB taxonomy): Bacteria > Pseudomonadota > Gammaproteobacteria > Burkholderiales > Burkholderiaceae_B > UBA6240. The sequence goes on along the minus strand of DJWC01000064.1, from coordinate 5,663 downwards.
CCATATCGTGCTGCCAGGAATGGTCGACCATCAGCTTCGCCACGCGCAGGCCGGCCGCTTCGAAGTCCAGATAGATCCGCTTGCGGACGTCCGCCATGATGTGGCGAGGGCAGATTACCGTCAGCCGCGACACGGCGCGGGGAGCGCGGGCGGGCAGAGACTGGACGCCCGCGCGGCGCACGCCGGCGCGGCGCAAAAACAAATTGAACAGACGCATTGAAACCCCCTTCTTTCCTGCGGGCGCCCCGCGGGGCGCCACAGCCCTGGACACAAGCCGCCAGGGCATGCACATTGAACACGACGGGAGTTTGAATACGAAGGTATTCTTCAAACATCCACGCCCTTGAAAACCAGGGCGTGGCGGAAAGCTGCGGAATGCCTGCTTGTAGCCTAGACGCGCCTGGTGATGAAAAAGCCGATGCGAGATCGACTGCAACTATCGCCGGGGTCGGAATTCACCACGCAGCTCCTATAAAATGAACAGCTTGTATTGTAACGGCTAAGCCTACTAGGGACAACCCTTAATGGCACCCTGACAGCACCCCCGATAGCGGCTAGCGCGAAAAATGCAGGCCGATGACGATGGCGAACAGCAGGTATAGCGCCCCCACCCCGGACAGCCTGCCCAGCTGCATGGTCCCTTTGCTGAATTTCAGCCAAAGCGCGCCTATGCTCAGCGCCGTCAGCGCGCCCGCCAGCAGCAAAGGACCGTCCAGCAGCCAGGGCGTCATGAAGATGGCCAGCGCGCTGGGGATGGTGGCCTGTATCATCATGGCCCCCGATATATTCGCCAGGGCGAGCCGCTCTTTGCCCTGCCTGACCCAGATCACCGCGTTCATGATTTCCGGCAGCTCTGTGGCCACCGGCGCCAGCAGCAGGGCCGCCATATGCGGCGCGATGCCGGCCCAATCGCCGATGGCCGCGATCTGCTGCACGAAAACATGCGAAGCATAGGCGATGGCCGCCAGGGCGAGCGCCGTCTGCACCGCGGCCCAGGTCATCGACGGATCCCGCGGGCGCAGCTTCAGGGGCTCCAGATCTTCCATGATCATGGCGCCTTCGTCGGCGCACAGTTCGCGCCTGACATACAAGGCGTAGGCCAGCAGGAAGAGCAGGCCCAGCCACGGCTTCCACGCGAACACGAGCAGGCCCAGCAGGATCTTCACCGCGAAAATGGCCAGGAACCAGATTTGGTCGCGAGCCAGCCTGGCCTGGTTCGCCTTGATGGTACAGGGCTCGCCGCGGCGCGTTTTGAGCCAGAGCATGATGCCGACCACGGCGTAGGCCAGGGTCGCCAGCACCAGGGGGCCGCCCAGCGCCGCCCCCACGCCTATCTCTTTCTGCTCCGGCGTGCCGCCAAAGACGACGGCGACGAAAGTCACCGCGCTTTCCGGCAAGGCGGTGCCGAAAGCGGCCAGCACGGTACCCACCGCCGTGGCGCCCAGCCGCAAATGGCAACCCACCCATTCCACGCCATTGACGAAGAACTCGCAGGCGACATAAATGGCCACGGCCGAGGCGAAAAACAACAGGAAGACGAGCAGCATGGATTCGGGGGCCGGGCATGTGGAAACCAAAGGCGCACCGCCGCGCGTGCCCGGCTGAGGCAACGCGGCAATGGCCAAAGGTCTCGCCTGTCCAAGGGCAGCATGGCTGCCTTGGCCGCTTGCACCATAGTGATGGATCACCAAGTGTGTTGATGCAAGCTCCCCGGCTTTGCGCCGGAGCTGGCTACTCCCCGATGACGTAAGAGAACGGCGATTTTAGCAGATGGCGCCGGCCATGGCGTATCGGCGGGATCCAGGGGATCTAGTAAACGTAGCCGTCCAGCCAGCCCATGGCGGTATAGACGTGCATCACGATCAGCGCCAGTCCGAACATCAGTACGGTGCCGCCCATGAAGGTCGCGAAAATGGCGGCGAACACCGCGCCCCAGCCGGTCTGGGTGCGCAGGCCCGAACCAGCGTTGTAGAGCGCATCGAAGCGCTCGTCCGGCTTCAAGGCAAAAACCAGCGATTCGATGAAGCCATCGGCCACGGGGATGATGAGCACCAGGAAGGCGGGGTTGTCCCACCATACCGGGTAAAACTGGGCCAGGACCAGCATGGATACCGAAAAAACGGTGATCACCCATGCATGGCGGCGCCCCATGTACCACCAGTGCGCGCCGAATACCCCGAACAGGCAGGCCAGCCACGCGGCGATCACCTTGCTCCGATGGCGGACGGGAGTGGTAAATTGTTCCATACAGAAAATACCCCGGTCTATTGAACTCCGAAGCCCTGCGGCCTTGAAAACGATACGCGGCCCGGCCGGGTTCAAGACCGTCAACGCTATTCCTCACATCCGCCATTGTAGTAGAGCACGGAAAACGCATGGATACACCGCTATACGACATCGCCATCAGCGGCGCAGGGCCCGCCGGCAGCGCCCTGGCCCTGCTGCTGGCGGCCAAATCGCCACGGCCCGAACGCATCGCCGTACTGGACCGGCGCCTGCAGCCGGCCAAGGCCGGGCCGCGCGCCGGCGGCATGGATCCGCGCACGCTGGCATTGAACCATGGCAGCCGGGCTCTGCTGGAGACGCTTTGCGCCTGGCCGGCCGAATCCGCCAGCATAGAGACGGTGCATGTGTCGCAAAAAGGCCGGCTGGGGCGGACTCTGATCCAGCACAGCGAGCTGGGCGTGCCGCGGCTGGGCAGCGTGGTCGGCTACGAAACCCTGCTGACAGCCCTGCACACGGCCTTGCGCGACAGCGGCGTCACCCTGATCGAGGGGCGGCCCGCCCAGACGCTGGCGGCGGGGCATGTGGAGTTCCAGCTTGAAGGCAGGCGCATCCGCAGCCTGCTGGCCGTGCAGTCGGACGGCGCCCGGCCGCGCGGGGTGGAACGCCATTACGAACAGGACGCGGTTCTGGCGACCGTCCTGGCCTCGCGCCCGAGGCCAGGATGGGCCTTCGAGCGCTTCACGACCCAGGGGCCGCTGGCGCTGTTGCCGCATCCCCAGGGCGGCGACGCCTACGCGCTGGTCTGGTGCCGCCGGCCGGCCGAGGCCGCCCGCTTGCGGGGCCTGGACGAACCGGACTTCGTGGCGGCGCTGCATGATTGTTTCGGCGACCGCCTGGGCCGTTTCCGCTGCGTCGGCGAGCGCCATGTGTTCCCCTTGAGCCTGCACGCCGGGCCGTCCCTGGTCAACGCCCGCTGCGTCGCCATCGGCAATGCGGCGCAAACCCTGCATCCCGTGGCCGGCCAGGGGCTGAACCTGGGCTTGAGGGATGCCGCCCAGTTCGCGCAAGCAATGGCCCCCTGGCTGGCTCGGCTCCACGGAACCGGGTCCGAAGAGGCCCGGCCTGGCGTGGCCCGGCCTGGCGCGGCCCGGCCTAGCCCGGCCCAAGCTGAAAGCGACCCGGCGCCGCTGCTTCGGCAGTTCGCCGGCCGGCGGCGGGCGGACCGTTGGCTGACCGCGGGGATCACCGACTTCCTGCCGCGCGTATTCGCCACGGGCAACCCGCTGGTGGAGCACGCCGGCGGGCTCGCCCTGCTGGCGCTGGACCTGGCCCCCCCCTTGCGCAAGCCTCTGGCCCGCCATTTGTTACAGGGATTACGCACTTGATCATATAGCCCCCGAAATCGCGCGGGGGGGTAAAATCCCCCGATGCACATCGGTTCCTGGACACTTCCCAACCCCGTTTTTGTCGCGCCCATGGCGGGCGTGACGGACCGCCCCTACCGCAAACTCTGCAAGGCGCTGGGGGCGGGCTACGCCGTATCCGAAATGGCGGCCAGCAATCCCAGCCTCTGGAACAGCGTCAAGACCTCCAGGCGCCTGAACCATGACGGCGAAATCGACCCGGTCGCGGTGCAGATCGCCGGCTCCGATCCGGACATGATGGCCGAGGCCGCGGTTTTCAACATCGCCAAGGGCGCCCGCATCATCGACATCAATATGGGCTGCCCGGTGAAAAAGGTCTGCAACGTCGCGTCGGGCTCGGCCCTGCTGCGCAACGAGGCCCTGGTGGCTTCCATACTGAAAAGCGTGGTCGCCGCCTGCGCCCCCCATGGCGTGCCAGTCACCCTGAAGACCCGCACCGGCTGGGACCGTACATCGCGCAATGCGCTGCGCATCGCCCGCATGGCGCAGGACATCGGCGTGGCGGCCATCATCCTGCACGGCCGCACGCGCTGCGACCTGTATCACGGTCATGCCGAATACGATACGATACGGGATGTGAAGCAGGCGCTGGACATCCCCGTGGTCGCCAACGGGGACATCGACAGCCCTGAAAAGGCCCGCTACGTACTCGAATACACGGGCGCCGACGCGGTCATGGTGGGGCGCGCGGCCCAGGGGCGGCCATGGATATTCCGGGAAATCAGCCACTATCTCGCCAGCGGGCGGCCCTTGCCGCCGCCCACCTATGGCGAGCTGCGCGATTGCCTGCTGGACCACCTGGAAGACCACTACCAGTTTTATGGCGAATTCACGGGCGTGCGTTCCGCCCGCAAGCATATCGGCTGGTATTTGTCCGACATGCCGGATGCGGGCGAATTCCTGCCGCGCATCAACGCAATAACCTGTACCCGCGAGCAGACCCGTGCCATCGAGCAGTGGTTTGACCGCTATCCACCTAACGAGCCCATCGTGGCCAAGGCGCGCGACACAAGCGCGCCATAGAATATTTTCACCAAGGATCATGAACAACACCAATCCACTCGAACAATCCGTGCGCGACCAGCTCGAACGCTACTTTACGGACCTGGGCGAATCCGAGCCGCGCGATATGCTGGCCATGGTCATCCGCTGCGTCGAGCGGCCCGTCCTGCAGGTGGCCCTGGAACAATCCAACGGCAACCAGTCCAAGGCGGCCGAGATGCTGGGCATCACGCGCAGCACCCTGCGCAAGAAGCTGCTGGCTTACAAGCTGCATTCCTGATTCCAAAACCCTCGATACTCACCCATGAAGATCCAGACTGCTTTAATTTCGGTTTCCGACAAAACCGGCATCGTCGATTTCGCCCAGGCCCTGGCGCAGCGCGGCGTGCGCCTGCTTTCCACGGGCGGCACCGCCAGGCTGCTGGCCGAAGCCGGCCTGGCCGTCACAGAAGTCGCCCAGCACACGGGCTCGCCGGAAATCCTCGATGGCCGCGTCAAGACGCTGCACCCCAAGATACACGGCGGCCTGCTGGCCCGCCGGGACAGCGCCGAGCATTTGCAGACTCTGGAAGAACACGGAATAGACCGCATCGACCTGCTGGCCGTCAACCTTTATCCCTTCCGTGAAACCATCGACAAAGCCGGCTGCACTTTTGCCGACGCGATAGAGAACATCGATATCGGCGGCCCCGCCATGCTGCGCGCCGCGGCCAAGAACCACGGCACGCCCGAGGGCGGCGTAACGGTTGTCATCGACCCGGTCGATTACAGCCGCGTGCTGGCCGACATGGATGGGCCGCAAGGCGGGCCATCCTATGCGCTGCGCCTGGAACTGGCGACCAAAGCCTATGCCCATACGGCGGCTTATGACGGCGCCATCGCCGCCTATCTAAGCAGTCTGGCCGTCGCCGAACCCGCCCAGGACCAGGCGCCGGAGCGCCAGCCCTGGCCGCGCATCCTTACCATCCAGGCGCAACAGCAGCAAGTGCTGCGCTACGGCGAGAACCCGCA
>DJWC01000102.1 GCA_002441445.1 Pusillimonas sp. UBA6240 | reverse complement strand
ACGTTGATCTGGATCTCGGCATTGCGCCCCGCCAGCAGGTCGCGCTGGAAGTTGGGCGGAATGTTCAGCACGAAGGAGTAGCGGCCGATGTCCATGCCGGGGTCGACCTCCCGGTGGCTGATCATGGCGGGCGCGATGAACTGGGGCGGGTAGAACGCGGCGGTGATCTGCTGGGAAAGCGGGGAATGGTCCTCGTCCACGATGGCGATGGAGACGTGGTGCAGCGTTTCAGGCACCGCCGTGGCGGCGGTATAGACCGAAACCGTGAACGAGAAGGCGATCAGCGCCAGCATGACGGGATCGCGCCACAGGCTCCAGAGTTCCTTGATGCCCAGTCGCCAGATGGTTGCCGAGGAATGCAGCTTCATGTCAGCGGTCCTGTTTGCGAAGGAGGGCAATGGCCGCGCCCAGGATCACGGGAATGGACAGCATCATGGGCCATATCGAAGACCACAGGTCGCGGAACTCCAGCGCCTTGTTGAAGACGCCGCGGCTGATGGTGAACATGTAGGCGGCCGGATAGGTATTGCCGATGATCTTCCCCAGACCTTCCATCGAACTTACCGGATCCAACAGGCCGGAAAACTGGACGGCGGGGATGAGGGTGGCGATCATGGTGAAGAACATGGCGGCTATCTGGCTGCGCGTCATGGCCGAGGCAAGAAGGCCGAGCCCCGTGGAGGCGATGCAATACAGGATGCCGGTCAGCGCCAGGGTCGAGACGCTGCCCTTGATGGGCACGCCGAAAATGGTGACCGACAGCAGGCACATGGCGGTCAGATTCAACAACGCCAGGCCGATGTACGGAATCTGCTTGCCCAGCAGGAATTCGCTGCGCGTGATGGGAGTGACATACAGGTTGATGATCGAACCCATTTCCTTTTCGCGGACGACGGCCAAGGCGGTCAGCATGGCCGGCAGCATCATGAGCAGCAGTGGAATCACCACAGGCACCATGGCCGGCAGGCTGCGCACGTCGGGGTTGTAGCGAAAGCGGGTTTCCAGGTTGGCCGGCAGGCTGACCGGCGTGCCCAAGCGCTCGCGCGCCTGCTGCATCAGCCATTGCTGATGCAGGCCCTGGACATAGCCCTTGACGGTCTCGGCCCGTTGCGGCATGGCGCCGTCTATCCAGGCGCCGACTTCGACCGTGCGGCCGTGCAGCAGGTCGCGTCCGAAGCCGGGAGGTATCTCGATGGCCAAGGAAATCTCGCCGCTGCGCATGCGGCGATCCATATCGGCATCGCTGGTGATAGGGGGATGCTCGACAAAATAGCGCGAGCCCGACACGTTGAGCGTGTAATCGCGGCTGATGGTGCTCTGGTCCAGGTCCAGGACCGCAAAGCGCAGGCTTTCCACATCCATGCTGATGCCGAAGCCGATGACGAACATCAGCACCAGGGATCCGAGCAGCGCCAGCGTGCCGCGTACCGGATCGCGACGCAACTCCATCGATTCGCGCTTCGTGATGCTCAGCAGCCGGGCAAGGCTGAAAGAGGGGATGCGCGCGGCGGCGCCCGACGCGGCGGCGACCGGCGTCCCGGCGTCCGACGCGCTTCCTTTGGAACGGCGGGGGGCGGACGAATCATCGGCGCCGATCGCGGGCTTGGATGCGGGATGGGCATCCGGAGCCGCCATGGCGCCATCGGCCTCGAGCAGATAACTGATGAATGCTTCCTCGAGCGTGCGGACCCCCTTTTTTCGCACCAGCTCGGCCGGGCGGTCGCTTTCCAGCACGCGTCCCGCATGCATCATCGACATCCGATCGCAGCGCTCCGCTTCATTCATGAAGTGGGTGGNNCCTCGTTCATGAAGTGGGTGGAGATGAAGATCGTGACCTGGTCGCGCCGCGACAGCGTAATCAGCAAGCGCCAGAATTCATCCCGGGCTATCGGGTCGACGCCTGATGTCGGCTCGTCGAGAATAAGCAGCTCGGGCTCATGGACCATCGCGACGGCAAGCGACAGGCGCTGGCGAATCCCGAGCGGCAGGCTGTCAGGAAGCGAGTCCAGCACATTGCCCAGGCCGAAGCGCTCGACCATTGCGGCGACGCGCTCGTCGATACGCACGGGCGGCACATGGAACAGGCGTGCGTGCAGCACCAGGTTCTGACGGACCGTCAGCTCTCCGTACAATGAAAAAGATTGCGACATATAGCCGACACGGCGGCGCACGTCGAGATCGTGAGGATCGATCTCGCGGCCGAACAGCCAGGCCCGGCCCTCGCTGGCCGGCAGCAGGCCGGTCAGCATTTTCATGGTGGTCGTTTTGCCGCAGCCGTTCGAGCCAAGAAAGCCGAAAATCTCCCCGCGCCGGATACGGAAACTGACATGGTCGACCGCCACGAAATCGCCGAAACGCATCGTCAGGTCGCGCGCCTCGATGGCGATGTCTTCCGCGCCGGTTTCGGCCAATGGCGGGATCTCGACGGGGGCGTAGCCTTCGCGTTTACTGGCGGGCAGAAGTTGGATGAAGGCGGATTCCAGCGTCTTGGCGCCGGTATGCTCGAGCAGTTCCGCTGGCGTCCCGGTCGACAGAATGCGCCCTTCGTCCATGGCCACCAGCCAGTCGAAGCGCTGGGCTTCGTCCATGTAGGCGGTGGCGACGATGACGCTCATGCCGGGCTGGCCGGCGCGTATGCGGGCAATCAGGTCCCAGAACTGCGCGCGGGCAAGCGGATCGACGCCTGTGGTGGGCTCATCGAGGATCAGGAGATCCGGATCATGGATCAGGGCGCAGCACAGGCTGAGTTTCTGCCTCATGCCACCCGACAGCTTGCCGGCCGGCCGGGATAGAAATGGATGCAATCCGGTGCTGCGGGTCAGGTCGTCGATGCGGCGCCGGCGCTCGGCGGGGCCCTGGCCGAAAAGCCGCGCGAAAAACTGCAGGTTCTCTTCGACCGACAAGGTCGGGTACAGGTTCTTGCCCAGGCCTTGCGGCATGTAGGCAATGCGCGGGCAAGTGCGGTTGCGATGCGCGCGCTGCGCCATATCGCCGCCCAGCACCTCCACACCGCCTTCCTGGATGATCCGGGCTCCAGCCAGGATCGACAGCAGCGTGGATTTGCCCACGCCATCGGGACCTATCAGGCCTATCATCCGGCCCGCGGGCACATCCAGGTCAATGTGGTCCAACGCCAGGGTCTTGCCGTAGCGATGGCTCAAGCCATTGATCCGGGCCGCGAAAGCATCCAGTGTCATGGGCTTACTCGGGCAGCTTGACGTTCAGGGACGCCGGCCAGGGCTGCGTAGCGTCGGCGCGCACCCAGGCGACGCCGGGCAAGCCGGTCTTGACCTGCTCCAGATGCTTTTGCAGCAGATCGACCGGAATGCGGGCCTTGACGCGGAACATCAGTTTCTGCCGCTCGCTGGCGGTTTCCACGGTCTTGGGGGTGAACTGCGCCTGGCTGGCCACGAAAGAGACGTTGGCCGGAATGACATATTGCGGTGCGGCATCCAGAATGATGCGCGCTTCGCTGCCGATGGCCAAACGGCCGGCTATGGTCTCGGGCATGAAGAAAGTCATGGTCACATCGGCCAGATCGAGCATATTCAGCACCCGTCCGCCTGCGGCCAGGACCTCTCCGGGCTGGGCCACACGCAGCTGGATGCGTCCATCGCGCGGCGCCTTGAGCCGGCTATCCTCTAGATCGGAGCGGATGCGGGCGACGGTTGCGGCAGCCGCGGCGACCGCCGATTCAGCGCCGACTTGATCGGCCTTCGCCGCGGTGACGCCGGCCTGTGCGGAGACGACTTGGGCTTTGGCGGCCGCCAATCCCGCTTCGGCGCTGTAGACCCGGGCGCGGTCATCGTCCAGTTCCTGCTGCGAGGCGGCGCCCCGTTGGGCCAGCGTGCTCGAGCGGCGCAGGCGCTGCCGGGCGACATTCAAATCGCTTTCACGCTGCTTTACGAGGGCTTGGGTGGTCAGGACTTCGCTTTCGCGCAGGGCGACCTGCGCCTGGGCGGCCGCCACGGCATGGGTGGCCTGGCGTTGCCTGGCCTGGGCCTCTTCCAATTGGGCCTGGAGGGATTCCAGATTCATGACCGCCAAAGTCTGGCCGGCCTCGACGAAGTCGCCCTCGTTGACGAGGATCTGCTCCACCCGGCCGGGTAGCTTGGTCGCGATGTCGATTTCGGTGGCTTCGATGCGCCCATTGCCGCGCATGAGCCCCGGCGGAAACTCGCTTTCCTGGGATAGATGCCATGCGGTGTAGGCGCCCGCGGCGATTGCGATGACCAGAAGCACGGGCAGGAATTTCTTGATTTTTGCGGACAGGTTCATGTGGCTCAGGGGACGGTATCGGTTGATGGGGTCGAGCCGCTGACGGCCGGAACTGGCGGTGTCGAGGCGGCGGGGCCTGCAAATGCCGGGCCCGCGCCTCCGCCCAGGGCGGCATACAGCGCCACCTGGCTCGATAGCCAGGCGCGGCGAATCTGAACCAGTTGCTGCTGGGCGGTCAGCAGATCGCGTTGGGCATCCAGGACTTCCAGATAGGGCGCTGCGCCGCTGTCATAGCGCAACTGGGCCAAGGTGGCGCGTTCGGCCTGCGTCTGCGCCATGCGCGCCTGGATCTCCAATTGCCTGGCCAGCCATTGGCGGGCGGACAATGCATCGGATACTTCGCGGAATGCCGTCTGGATGCTTTTTTCGTAGTTGGCCACAGCCATGTCGCGGCGGACTTCAGCCACATCCAGGCT
>DJWC01000018.1 GCA_002441445.1 Pusillimonas sp. UBA6240 | reverse complement strand
TGCCGCCCATGTTCGGCCCGGTGATCAGCAGCATGCGCCGCTGCGGCCCCAGCTCGCAATCGTTGGGAGTGAACTGTTCGATGCTGTGCTCGACCACCGGGTGGCGGCCGGCTTCGATGGCTATCTCGGTGTTTTCCGTGAGGATGGGCGCCGTCCAGCCATTGTCCCGCGCATGTTCGGCGAAAGCCGCCAACGCATCGACGATGGCCATAGCGGACGCGCATTGCGATAGCGCCGCCGTATGGGCCGACAATTGATCCAGCAACTGCTCGAACAGCCATTTTTCACGCGTCAGGCTGCGGTCCTTGGCGGACAGCACTTTGTCTTCCCATTCTTTCAGTTCCGGCGTGATATAGCGTTCGACATTCTTCAGCGTCTGGCGGCGCCGATAGTCGGGCGGAACCTTGTCAGCCTGCGCCCGCGTCACCTCGATATAGAAACCATGAACGCGGTTGAACTCCACGCGCAGATTGGCGATGCCGCTGCGCTCGCGCTCGCGCGCTTCCAGCTCGAGCAGGAATTCGCCGCTGTCGCTCGCCAGCCTGCGCAGCTCGTCGAGCTGCGCATCGTAGCCGGCGGCGATGACGCCGCCTTCACGCACCAGCAGCGCCGGTTCCGGATCGATGGCTCGCAGCAGCAGGGCGGCGACATCCGGCGTGATGTTTATACATTGTATATGTTCTGCCAGCTCCGCGCATTCGAAGGATCGTTCCAGGTGCTGCGCCAGGGCGGGCAGCAATGTCAGGGCTTCGCGCAGGCTGGCCAGTTCGCGCGGCCGCACCGATCGCAACGCAATGCGGGTGGCGATGCGCTCCAGGTCGGGATAGCGGTCCAGCATGCGCCGCAGGCTGTCCAGCGGCGCTTCGGCCTCCAGAGCCGCGCCGGCGGAGGCCGCCGCAAGAAAGGACGCCACGATACGCTGGCGTTCCATGGCGGGCGCATTGTCGCGCAGCGGGTGGTGCAGCCAGCGGCGCAGCAAACGGCTGCCCATGGGGGTCGTGCAATGATCCAGCGTGGAAAACAGGGTGGGGCTGTCCTCACCGCTGATGGTTTCCGTGATCTCCAGATTCTTGCGCGTCACCGGATCCAGCACCACGTATTCGCCGGCCTGATCCACACGGATGTTTTGAACGTGCGACAAGGATTGCGATTGCGTCTGGCTGACATAGCGCAGCAGGGCGCCCGCCGCGCACAGCCCTATCGGATGGTCGAGCAGGCCGAAGCCGGCCAGCGTATCCACCTGGAAGTGCCGTTGCAATACATCGCGCGCGCCGTCGCTTTCGAAATGCCAGTCCGGAATGGCGCTGACCGCAACGCCGTTGCCGCCCTGGATGCGTGCGCTTTCAGCGCAGACCAGCTCCGCCGGCGCGATGCGGTGCAGCTCGGTATCCAGCATGTCGGGGGCGCATTCGGATACGCGGAACTCGCCATTGGCCAGATTCATCCAGGCCAGTCCGCAGCGCTCGCTGCGATTGGCGCGCGCCTTCCAGACGGCGGCTATGCAGCGGTCCGCCTTGGCGGGCAACAGCGCTTCGTCGGTCAGCGTGCCGGGCGTGACGATGCGCACGATCTTGCGTTCCACCGGCCCCTTGGAGTTGGCCGGGTCGCCGATCTGTTCGCAGATGGCGACCGATACGCCCAAGGCGACCAGCCTGGCCAGATAGCCTTCCATGGCATGGAAGGGCACGCCGGCCATGGGTATGGGCGCGCCGTTGGATGTTCCGCGCTTGGTAAGCGTCAGATTCAGCAGCCGCGCGCCGCGCTCCGCATCCTCGTAGAACATTTCATAGAAATCCCCCATGCGGTAGAACAGCAGATGCGGCCCAGCCTCGGCTTTTAGCTGCAGATATTGCCGCATCATGGGAGTGTGTGTGCTTATATCCGTTTTTTCCATCAAGACCAATAGTTAATTAAATGGCGGCACGGGATTGGAGCAAGTTCGGCGCAATCCCGGCCTGTTCGGCTCGAGATTCATTCAAGAGCGACTCGAGAGCGCGGGCGGAAGATTCTGTAAGCCTGGAATTGGCATTGTAGCGAGAGACGGTCGATAGTCTTGCCGCCCGCAAACACGCCTGGGGTTCATTGCGCAATGCCGCCACCCTGCAAAAACACCACATCCGGCCTCGGTGCAGGCCTGCAAATCCAGCCCATTCTTGATCTATGTTTGGCATCGGCCAGATCGCCGATCCAAACTATTGACGTATTTTTCATTGGTCACTAATGTGTAACGGCGCTGATCGTCCCGCACGCTGAAAGATGGAAGATGGAGAGATGGAGAATAACCATGACAACGCCTGATCACAATAATCTGAACGACGCCAACGCGCCCATACCATGGATGCAGCGACTGCTGGACAGTCCGTTCATTCTGCTCACCCTGGGGGTGATGATCCCGATGGTCGTCTACAACCTGTGGGGAGTCATCGAGATCCTGCTTCTGCCCACCGCTAAATGACCTGGACTATCCGGAGTATAGAAAAATGAGCGCTATTCTTCCGCCGGCAGACCGGCTTTGGTACAAGCACCCGATCGACAGGGTTGAAGGGACTTGGATCGCCATCGCCCTGATCTGGTGCATCATTTTATTCGCCATGATGACGGGCTGGCACGTCTGGGGCAAACAGAATCTTTCGACCGAAACCTATCGCAGCACGCCGGCGCAATTCATGGCGAAAGCACAGGCCATGGTGGATAAATACACTGTGCGCACTGAAACCGAAGAAAAAATCCCCGTGGTCGCGCCGCCGGCGGGAAGCGATGTCTACCTGCTGGCGCGCCTATGGAGCTTCTGGCCCATCCTCGAGCTGGAAAAAGACAAGACCTACCGCTTGCACCTCACGTCCATGGACTACAACCACGGTTTTTCCCTGCAGCCCGCCAATATCAACATCCAGATAGTGCCGGGTTTCGAGCACGTGGTCACGGTGACCCCGAACGAATCGGGAACCTATTCGCTCGTGTGCAATGAATATTGTGGCTTGGGCCATCACCGCATGGTGAGCCGCCTATACGTTAAATAA
>DJWC01000072.1 GCA_002441445.1 Pusillimonas sp. UBA6240 | reverse complement strand
CAACTGTGAAAGGTTGGCTGCTCGATACCAATGTATTGTCCGAGCTTCGCAGGCCAAGGCCCGACCCTAAGGTCGTAGCCTTTGTCAGCGCTCAGCCGCTGGATAGTTTGTACGTCAGTGCCGTGACCTTTGCGGAAATCCGCTACGGCATCGAGTTGATTGCGGATATTCACAAGCGGGCGGCGCTCGGCGACTGGCTGAATTTGCAGCTTCGCCCCATGTTCCAGAACCGGGCTCTGCCTGTCAGCGAAGACGTCATGTTCAAGTGGCGGCTGATGGTCGAAGAAGGACGAAAAGCCGGACGCACTTTTTCTCAGCCTGATCTTCTCATTGCCGCCACCGCCTTGCATCATGGCTTGACCATTGTTTCACGCGATGAGGGCGGCTATGCCAAAACAGGGGTGGCGTTCGTCAATCCTTGGCATGAATCGGGATAGCTCCATGTTCTGTAAGCCCAGGCTCCAAGCGCATCCCTCCATATTGGAATCGACCTTCAATTGAAAGCGTAGTGTTTAGAGTAGCGGCAATATGACGCATGATTGCTGGGCCGAGCGCATCATGTGCTCTTATAGTGCAGCATTCAACCCGCGAAGACGTCTTCAATGCGCTGGGCGTCCACAAAGTTCAGCGACCACGCTTGCAGTTGCTCAGAATCGGCCTGCCCGATCTTTGCCTGGCAAGACCGGGGCAGCGGGCCGAACTTGCGCTCCAGCATGAGTGATAGCGTTTGCCGCTGCTGCTGTATGCCTTTTTGCAGGCCTTCTTCACGGCCTTCTTCTCGGCCTGCATGGCGGGCATAGTCGACGATGTCCTCGGCATCGACCAAGGCCTGCTCGCGACGCTCGGCGATCAGCCGCAGCTCTTCGTCGCTGTACATCGTCTCCAGATGCTTCAGCGCTTCCTTGACGGGAGGATGGGTAATGGAATTCATGGCGGCCTCGTTCAGATTGTGCAACAGGCAGGCGATCCAGTCTCGCAGCGGCGCGGCCAGTTCCCGCAGTTTTTCCGCTTTGCGTAACTCGATTATATGCACTTGCAGCGCCGGCCCCAACTGTACCTGCGGACGCAGCCGGTCGCGCAGCGTGAAGCGCCAGCAGGCCTGGTCAGGGTATTCATTAAACAGATCATGGGCGAGCAGACTGATGCCGATGGTGGGCTGGAGCTGCCGGTAGTCCTGGCCTGCTTGTAGTTGCCCGGCCAGGCTGCGCGCCACGCCGTAGATATTGCGCTGGGGCCAATGCAGAAAGCGCTGCAGTTGCATTTCTATGCCCAGCCGTTGGCCTTCGGTATCTTCGGCCAGGATGTCCAGCACGATGTTCTTACCCTCCAGCTCCGCCGGCAGGATGTGCGGGTTCAAGACCCGCTTGACAGTGATGGGCGGCGCAGGATGCAGCACAGCGTTGATGAGATCGGTGAGCAGGGACAGATGCGCCGCGAACAGCGCCTTGAAGACCAGGTCGTTGCAGAGCGACAGACGGCGCGTGGGCGCCTTGGGGTTGTCGGCCGCCGAGACCCGATGAGAAAAGCGCTGCATATTTGATTGCATATCTGCCACCGTCGGATTCAGGACCATGCAATGTAGGGCAGACGCGCCATAAAAAACATTGGGCAAACTTGTTCAACTGGGCAGAATCACCCAATGGACTAAAACGCCCATGAAGAATTACTGCTGATGACCTCGATCAACTGCATGAGACTCAATGCCGAGGTCATTGCTTCCCCCATGATCCAGATCTTGGGTTGCTCCATCACACGGGTCAGGAACGAGTCTTGCGCCGCGATGCCATGGTAGCTTTCATGCCCATATTGGGTTTAATCACACCCATTTTGGGTATACTTGGCTAGCCCGCAAATTTGGCGATATGCTCGGAACAAATCGACCGGTTCGCCAAGGTCGGAAGATAAAAGCTACACCTCGGCGATGGTGAACCCTTCCCTTAAAGGGTCTTCTGGATCAAAAAGCCATTTTGCCGACCCGATCAAAAATGCACGGCCCTTTACAGTGGGCACGACAGCTCTGTACTTGCCAATACGTGTTTCACTCGTTAGTTTGGCTTCAAAGATGCCGCTGGCCAACAAGCCTTCAGAGGTCAGGGTGTCGCCAAGTTTCAAACGGCCTTGATCTTCGTACAAAGCGACCATCGCGCTGGATCCGGTGCCGCCCGGCCCGCGCGATAGCTGGCCGTCGCCCCACATATAGGCAACCCGGTAGTCGGCATCTGGGCGGCTGGCCTTGCCATGAAACCCAATGACATCGATGGTGGCGATGTCGGCATATTCGGGATGTTGGACGGGCACCTGCTCGCGCAGTTTGGCACGCAGCGCGACGGCCAGTTCGCGTATGTATTTGCCGTTGTCCGCACTGAGAGCCACCTCGGGGTTGTCCCATTCAACCAATCCGAAAAAATTGCCGGCAAATACAATATCGACGTTGAATCGCCCCCAGTGGCCTAGGTCAACCCTGACCTTGCGATCAACGACAAAGGCTGGCACGTGCTCAAAACGACACCACTGCACGCGTGAGTCCCTGGCATGGACTTCGGCGGTGACAAGGCCGGCCGTCGTCTCGAATCGCAGGGTCGTGTATTCGGGAATGTCGATCGCGGGGCGCGCCGCCACGATCGCCATGGCGGCTGCAATAGTCCCATGGCCGCAACCATGCATGAACCCCCCGCTGCACATCCATATGGTGCCGGCATCCGCATCCGGCGATGAGGGTGGTGTCAGGAACACGCCGTAGGTGTTGCGGTGTCCGCGCGGTTCGTTCATCAAGGCGCGTCGCAGCCAGTCATAATTCTCCTCCAGGAACCGGCGTTTTTGATGAATGTCGGAACCGTGGGGATAGGTGATGCCGGATTGCACGATGCATAAGGGTGCACCCTCGGTGTGTGTGTAGGTCACGTCGATGGACGGGATAATCTGCATGATGGATCTCGGTGAATTGATTCAATGACAATGCTGTAGCGATGTAAGAGCAGATGCGGCCGCTTACCAGCCGGTCCACCGCTCAACGCGGTCTAGCAACTTGTAGTAGCTGGCCAGCGGGGGGATAAACCAGGGCTTGCCGTAATACAAGGGGCGTGAAGGAAAGCCCAGGTTCTCGAAACCACAGGATGGATGGTCGGGGTGCAGCAGCCTCATTGCGGTCCGATGCCCCAGGTAGGTCGCCATTGCAATGCCGGCGCCCTGGCAGCCGCCCGCGTAGTGGATGCCTTGGTGTGTATCGATGTGCGGCAGGTGGTCAAAGGTGAAGGCGACGTTGCCCTTCCAGGCGTGGCTGATGCGGTAATCCCGCACTTGCGGCCATATTTTGCACATCAGCTGGTACAGGCTTTTTGCCGATTCGCGTTCATCCACATCGCTGAACTTGGCGCGGCCGCCAAAAATGATCCGCCGTCCGCAAGGCGTTATGCGATACCAGTTCAGTATCCGTTTGGTGTCGACCAGCATCCGGCCTTTGGGATTGATGTCTTTGATCAGGTCCGCGGGTAGCGGTTCCGTGGCGATCACAAAGGTCGTGATGGGGATCACCCGCCTCTGGAAGTAAGGCACCAGGCCGTCGCCATAGCCGTTGGTCGCCACAAAGACGTGGTTGGCCGCCACGGCGCCGCGGGCGGTCTGGACGAGGAATTTGCCTTTGTCCCGGATTATCTCGCGGACCGGATTGCGCGAATGCAGAGATCCCCCCGCCGCCCCATACGCATGGCGCAAAGCGTGATGGTATTTGGCTGGATCGATGCCGCCGCATTCTTCCACGACCATGCCGCCATGGTAAAAACGGCTGCCAATTTCTTCGTCCTGCCGGTCGGAGGGCACCATGCGAGCCGTCAAACCCATGTCGCCGTTCAGCACTTTGGCCTGCTTGACCTGACGGGCATAGGCGCCGGCGGAATGGGCTCCCGCGAACCGCCCGGTGCGCTGGTAGTCGACATCAAAACCTTCTTCGGCCAGAAACGACTCGAAGTAGCGGAACGACTCGACCGAGTCGTGCTGGATTTTCTCGTAGCGGGCCTGGCCCACTTTTCGGCGCAGGCCCGCGGGCAGCTTCAGCCCGCCGCTGACCATGCCGCCGTTGCGGGTGCTGGCGCCCTCGCCGATGCGGTGCGCATCAAAAGTGGCGACGCGCCAGCCTTGGCGCGCCAAGGCCAGGCCGGCGGCGAGGCCGCAATATCCGCTGCCGACGATGGCAATGTCCACCGTTCGAGGCATGCGGTCGTTGTGGTCGGCTGGCGGGTGCTTATCCCACCAATACGGCGCAACCACAAAATCGGGATGAAATATGTGTTCTTGGCCAGGCATGGTATTGCTTCCTTTAACTTCACCATCTGCAGGCGTCTAGGCGCTTGGCAGGTATCAACGATCAGCGCCCCGCTGGGCCGTGCGCTCTTCCAGCCACCCCTGGCGCAGCTCGGGAACCGACCCCAGAAGCAGGCGGCTGTACGGCGCGCTGGGCGCATCAAACACGCTTGCCGCCGGACCGCTTTCGACCACTCGCCCATGCTGCAATACGACGATCTTGTCCGCGATGGATGCAACCGTCGCCATATCATGGCTGATAAATATAATGGCCAAGCTCAGCCGGTCGCGCAGCTCTTTAACCAGTTCGATGATGGCGGCCGCGACGACGGTATCGAGTGCGGAGGTAATCTCATCACACAGCAGGACTTCAGGCTCGGCAGCCAAGGCGCGCGCCAGGTTGACGCGTTGCTTTTCCCCGCCCGATAACTGTCCCGGCTTGCGCCGGGCATAGTGCGCCGGCAGCCGCACCATTTCCAGCAGCGCATTAATGCGGTCCTGTCGTTTATCGGGGGGCGCGGTGCCAAACAGCTTCAGCACACGGCCCAGGATCTGGCCGACCGTATGCTTCGAGTTGAGGGCGGTGTCCGCCGACTGAAAAACCATTTGCACGCGCCGCAGCTGGTCGGTGGTGCGCGCGTCGGCGGTATCCGCCAAGGCAACGCCGTCGACGTTGATCCGGCCCTGTGACTTAGGATGCAGGCCGCTGATGACTTTGGCCAAAGTGCTTTTGCCCGAGCCCGACTCGCCGATGACGGCCACGATTTCACCTTGCCCCACCTGCAGCGACACGTCCTGCAATACCGGTCTGCGCGGTTCGCCGCGCGCCGACGCCGGGCCGTACGATGCGCGAAGGTCCCGCACATCAAGAAAGCCGGCCGCCTTTCGGCCCGGGGCAGCCTCCGGGGCGTAGGCTTGGGCCGTTCGGGCGGGCCATCGATTGCACGCGTCGATCAGCTGGCGCGTATAGTCGTGTTCGGGCCTGGTGAGTATTTGGGCCGTCGGGCCAAGCTCGACCAGGCGACCGTGCCGCAATACGGCAATCCGGTCGGCGATCTGGGCGACCACGGCCAGGTCGTGGCTTACAAACAATGCCGCAGTCTGGTGGTCTTTGATGACTTGCTTCAAAGCCCATAGCACGTCGACTTGCGTAGTGACATCCAGCGCGCTGGTGGGCTCGTCACACACCAGCAGGCGCGGGTGCAGCAGCACGCCCATGGCAATCATGAAGCGCTGCAGTTGGCCGCCCGACACCTGATGCGGATAACGCGAACCGATCGCGTCGGGGTCGGGCAAGTCAAGCGCGCGATACAATTCATGAGCCCGGGCGGCGGCGGCATCGCGGTCCAGCGCGCCATGCACCAGGGCGGGTTCGGTCACTTGAGCGTCCAGCCGCAGGCGCTCATTGAATGCCAGTGCGGCACTTTGGGCAATATACGACACGCTGCGGCCACGCACCCGCTCGAGGTCCTTTATCGAGGCGTTCAGCATGTCCATGCCCGCTAAGCGCACGGTGCCGTGCCGAACCGCCAATCCCGACCTTATATGCCCCAACGCGCTCAATGCCAAGGTGGTCTTGCCGGAGCCGGATTCACCGATTAGCGCCAATACTTCGCCTTTATGGACGGTGAGCGAAATGTCGTCCACGGCCGGCCGCGCGCCATAGGGCGATTGGATGGAAAGGTGCTGGATGTCCAGCAAAGGCGCCGTCATCGTTCTGCTCCTTCCCGAAGCAGGCTGCCTTCGCCCAAAGTATCCACGAGCAAATTCAACGCTACCGTCACAAGTGCAATGGCGAGTGCCGCATAGGCGGATGCGTATGCTCCAGCCGCCACACCCTCGATGTTCTCGCGTACCAAGCCACCCCAGTCCGCCAGGGGCGGTTGGACCCCCATGCCCAGAAAGCTCAAGCTGCTCATGAATAAAATGGCGAAGCTGATGCGCAAGGCAAAGTCGGCGGCCAAGGGGTACGCGGCGTGTGGCGCGATTTCCCCGAAAATTATCCAGGACGTGCTTTCGCCTCGCAGCCGTGCCGCGCTGATGAAGTCTTGTTGCTTCACGTCCTGGGCTAGTGCACGTGCAATACGAAACACGCTGGCTGAATAGATCAAACCCGTCACAATGATGATGACTTGGATCGAGGCGCCCAGCGCAGCGACCACCACCATACCCACGATAATCTTTGGCAGCGACAGCATCACGTCGACGATGCGGCACAACACCGAGTCGATCCAGCCGCCCTTGACAGCCGCGTACAACCCCAAGGAATCGCCAATGACATGCGCGAGCATGGTCGCTGACAGCGCCATGGAAATGGTCAAGCGACTGCCGCCGATCAACCGCGACAAGACATCTCGCCCAAGAGCATCCGTACCCAGCCAGATGCCGGGCGACGCGGGTTCAAACGGTGTGTATGAGACAAATTCGCTGGGATCGTAGGGTGCTAGAAGCGGCGCAAAAATGGCTACCAGGCAAGCGGCCGTCAACACGGCTATGCTGCCCCAGAAAGTGAGTGCTTTAGGGCGTCTTACTCGACGCTTCGTGGTCATTGCCGTGTTGGGGTTCAATGCGTTTTGTTCGCGCGTCATGGCCGATTCCTGGTTACTGCCGTACGGACGAACGGCGTACGTCAAACATGAGGGCTAAAATGTCGGCCAAGAGCACCAAGACAACGTAGACACCGCTGAACAACATCGCGCAAGCCTGGATGACGGGCATGTCTCGCGCCAGCACGGCATCCGTCATCAGGCGGGCCAACCCCGGATACGAGAAAATGGTTTCCACGACCACGATGCCGCTGACCAGATAGGCAATGTTCAACGCCACCACATTGGCAATGGGGCCTGCCGCCAGAATAAGAGCGTGCTTGCGCACGATGCGCCAACGGGACACCCCTTTTAGCATCGCCATTTCCGCAAAGGGTTGCTCAAGCAGGTTCGAGATAATGGCGCGCGTCATCCGGGCGATTTGCGCGGTGACGACAATGACCAGCGTCAGGACAGGCAGAAAGAATGCTTTTATGAAGGCGCCCATCCCGTGCGTGCCGCCAAGGTAGGCTATGGCCGGAAACCATTTGAGTTTGACCGCAAAGACCAGGACCGCCACCGTCGCAATCAGAAATTCCGGTGTGGCCGACAAGCTCAGCACGGCGGCTGTGCTTAGGCGGTCACCCCATTTGCCCGTGCCCAGGCTCATGAGCAGGCCTATCCCGATGGACAAGGGGACGGCGATCAGGGCGGTAATGCCCGCCAACATCGCCGTGTTCGGCGCGCGTTCGGCCAGCATCGCCGAAATGGGGGTGTTGGTTACCATTGAGCGACCCCAATCCCCTTGGGCCATCCCTGTCAGCCAATCCAGATAGCGGTAGGCTGCCGGCCTGTCCAAGCCCATTTGCGCCCTTAGCGTGGCAACGGCGTCTGGCGTGGCATACTGCCCCAGCGCCAATTCAGCCACATCTCCAGGAAGGATCTGGGTGCCCACAAAGACCAATACCGATACCAGCCAGAGTACCAAGACACCCAAAAACATGCGCCCCATCAACAACTTTGCCATCGCGTTTCATTATCCTTGCTATGCGTGCACGCCTGTCAGGCATCCAGCCAAATCTGATCTGTGAAGAAACACCCGCCCAAAGGCGATATGGGCAGCGGCTCGAAACCTTGAACACGATTCGAGATGCCGTCGACGTAGTCGATGAAAGCCGGCAGAACCAGGGCGGCCGAATCGTGGATTATCGCGTTGATCTCGTGATAGATTTGCTCGCGTTTTTGGTCATCCAAGGTCGCGCGCGCGAGGTCGATCAGGCTGTCGAGCTTCGGGTTCTTGTAGTTCGAAAAATTCTTGGGCGCGTCACTTTTCCATAAGGTATTCAAGGCAATGTTGTAGGTAGGTCGGGGATTGACCGTTATCGCAAAGAATGGCCGCTTTCCGGCGATGGCCGACCAATAGCTGTCTGCCGGCTCTCTTCTCAAGTCGATATTCAGCCCAATATTGGCCGCCTCGCGCTGCAGCAGCTGACCGATCTCCACACTAAAGGCTGAGGCGTCACTGACATGCACCGGCACCTTGCCTTTCCCGATGCCGCTTTTGGCAATATGGAACTTGGCCTGGTCGGGATCGTAGTGGCGCTGTGCCAGTTGGCTGTTGTAATAGGGCGATGATTTGTTGATGGGAAAATCGTTGCCGATCTCGCCGTTGCCCAGTAGCACTGTTTGCAAGACGCGTTCGCGGTTCATTAAATGTGCGAAGGCGAGGCGCAGGTCGTGCGAGTCGGCGGGAGCCAGCTGAACGCCAGCCTGTATGGCCGTAAAGCGGGGCGCCTTGGTCACGACGGGGTTGGCCACGCCCGAAGCACGCAGCTTGGCAATACTGGGCCCGCGAATATCCACGGCCATATCGACGTCGCCGGACAGCAAGGCGTTTGCGCGTGCGACTTGATCCACGATGGGAAACATCTCGAACTGGTCGATATAGGGCCGTTTCGGTTTCCAGTAATTTTTGTTGCGCACACAAATGGTACGGACGCCGGGGCTGAATTCTTTGACAACGAAGGGCCCGGTTCCGATGGGCTTCGAAAAGTCATACGTACCATTTTTGACGATGGTGAACTGCACTGCACTGAGCGTCACGGGAATATCGGCGTCGGGCTCGAATAGCTCAACCACCAGCGTATTCGGGCCGTCGGCCTTGACCGCCTTGATATTGGCGACGACCTCTTTGACGCCGGATACGACATTCTTTTCTTTATGCCGCATGATGGAAAAGATAAGGTCATCCATCGTCAGGGGGCTGCCATCGGAAAAGACGATGCCTTTGACGATGCTAAAAGTCCAGACTTTGGCGTCGGCGCTGCTTTCAAACGCACGAGCGACTTCGGGCAAGGCGCGGCCATCGGGGCTCATGCGCGTCAGATAGCTGAAGACGCTTGCGCATCGTATCCAATCGCCTGGGTTGAAGGAGCGGGCGCCGTCGAATGTGTCGGTCATGCCTTGTGAATTCAAGGCGATCCGCACCGTACCGCCGGTTTTGGGCGTGGCTGCCGGCGCGGAACTGGCCCAGGCTTTTGTGTTCCCCACGCCAGCCAGAGACAGCCCGGCCCCGATAAGCAGCCCGCCAAAGTCGCGTCGGCTCATTGATGACAGATCCAGACGTGACGTTGCCGCGCCCTTATGGTTCGGTTTTTTTTCGCTGCCCATGGAGTCCCCTTTCAATTGAAGATTTGTAATTGGCGTGAGCTTGTAATCTTTGTTCGGTATACATTAAAGCGGCAAAGCATGCTGAACAATACGGGTTTTCCCGAAAAATAAGTGTGAATTAGGCGTATATCTTGATTTTCAGTATTCTTAAAATTATTTGTGTATACTGAACAAAAATACCTAAGTGTGTCAATAACGCGTCGACAAGGAGGGAACCTATGCTTGCGAGCATACGTCCCATTTCAAGCGACTCTGACGATGCCCAGCGCGATCGCCTGAGTAACGCCGTCTATAAACAATTGAAAGAAGCCATCCTGCATCAAGAAAGATGCCCGACCATGCTTTTGCAAGAAGCCGAGCTGAGCCAACGGTTCAACGTCAGTCGTACACCCGTAAGGGAAGCGCTTCGCCACTTGTTGAATGAAGGCCTGGTAACCCGCAATGGGCGTTTCTATGAAATCACCATCATGTCCAACCCGGACATCAGACATTTGTACGAGTTGCGCACAGCGCTCGAGCGGGCGTCTGTCCGCTTGTGCGCGGAACGCGCTTCCACAGCCTCGCTCGATAAGTTGCAAGACATGGTGGACGCTCAAGCAAAGGCAGCTGCGCAGCAAGATACGCGTGAATTCGTTTCCCTCGACACCGCCTTCCACCTGGAAATCGCGCGGCTAACAGAAAACACCTTCTTGTATGAACAGCTGGTATCGGTTCATGACAAGGTCATGCTGGTCAGGGCGCAAGAGCCGCTTGCCCTGACCTGGTTCGATGGCACCCTCGCCGAGCATGAACGCATATTGAATGGCCTGCAGCGCAGGGACCCCAACGTCGCCGACGCCGAGATGCATTATCACCTTGACAGCGTCGTGCGGAAGCACCTTGACTGACGCGCGTGTCGGGAAAGGCTGCGGTATCGAACGATGGCATCTTCTGAAAGATGAATGAAACATGCTATGAAAACCGTATACATAGACTGCCCTCCATATAACCATGCAATATTGCGCACGCATGGCTTACTGCAGCGGGTCCCCGACATGCAGGTTTATATCGGCGAGCCCGATCGGTCGACCTTGCATGAGCTTGTTCAAGATGCAGTGGCGTTGATTAACGGACGCACCTATATGGACGCGGAATTATTGCGGCGCTCCCCGGCCCTGAAAACAATCGTTTTTTTGGGTACCGGAGCATCCAGCTACATCGACCTCGGCGCCGCAGAAGCGCTTGGAATCGAAGTGCGGACCGTGATCGGCTATGGGGACCGGACCGTGGCTGAACATGCAATGGCCTTGATGTTGGCCGCGTCGCGCAACGTCGCTCTCATGGACCGTGACATTCGCTGCGGAAAATGGCACACCATGAGGGGGCTGGAATTGACGGGCAAGCGGCTGGGCATCGTGGGCCTGGGCGCGATCGGACGTACATTGGCGCATATGGGGGCGCAGTTCGGGATGGAGGTCGTTGCCTGGAATCGAAGCCGCGTGGCCGGCGAATTGCCATGCAAGATGGTAACGCTGGATGAGCTGCTGGAAACGTCGCAGCTTATTTCGTTGCATCTAGCGCTCAACGAGGCAACTGAGAACATGATTGACGCCAAAAAGCTGGCCTTGATGCGACACGATGCCATTTTGATCAATGTGGCTCGTGGCGCTTTGGTTGACGAGCGCGCCCTTATCGACGCGCTCCGTTCGCAGCGTATTGCACATGCCGCCTTGGATGTGTTTGATCAGGAGCCGTTGCCGCCCGGTCACCCCTTAACGACCTTGGACAATGTCACCTTGACTGCGCACGCCGGGTTTAGCAGCGAGGAAGCCATCAAGCGTCTGCTGTCTCAAGGTATTGATGCACTGGAAGAAAGTATGCGTCGATGCCAGTCGGCGCAACTTTGACACACCACCACAAACAAAGAAGGGTGAACATGAGCGCCGCAATACGTTATGCAACCCCAAGCGGTTGGAATCAAATCGCGACACCCGGCCGGGCGCGATCCCAGTCTTTGGGCAGGGACATCCGTGTGCGATTTGCTATTGTCGGTGCGGGGTTTGCCGGACACGCAATCGCACGGCGCCTTTCAGAATTGTTTCCGGCGGATGAAATCGCGCTTTTTGATGCACTGCCCAGGGGCGAGGGCGCGGCCGGTCGCAGTTCCGGCTTTATGCTTAGCAGGGCCGATTCAAAAATTGACGTTCGCGGCAGCGCAGCCGAGGTCCGCTGGGGTACGGCGATTTTGCGGGCGGGCAAGGAAACATTGCGAAAAATTGTGGACCACCACAATATTTCCTGCGACTGGCGTGACATTGGCCATTACAAAACGGCCAGTACCGACGCAGGCGCAAAGGCCCTTGACGCATTGCTTACCTCACTGAGCGCCAAAGGAGTGCGCGGCCGTAGCCTGTCCCAGGCGGATATAGTCGCTCAACTTGGGTGTACTCGGTACACGCATGCGATTTGGCTGCCCGACTGCACTCTGGTCCAACCCGCCGAGCTTATAAACGGCTTGTTGGATACGCTGCCATCGCAGGTCGGCTTCTATGAAAACACGCCGATCATGCGCTTGATACCCGGAACCCCGAATAGGGTGACAAGCGAGCGTCATACCGTTCAGGCGGATACGGTTATCTTCAGTAATAACGCGTCCTTGCCGTTTTTTGGCTATGGGCGAAGCCGTCAGCTCAATGTATACACCTACGGCGCGTTGACTCCTCCACTGGACGCCGGCGAGCTGGATAAACTCGGCCAGGAAACTGATTGGGGAGCCACTCCCGCCGAAAGCCTGGGCCCCAGCACGCGCAAGCTAAACTCCGGCCGCCTTCTGTTCAGGGCAGGCTTCTCTTACAAAAGCGAATTGCCGCCAGCGCAGATCAAAGACCTGCTGCGCACGCTTTATAGGCAGTATTACCCTGCGATGCAGGTCCATGAATTCGAGCACGTTTGGGGCGGCGCGCTGAGCATGAGCCGAAATGGCATGCCGATTTTTGGCAAGCTGGATAAAAATGTGTACGGCTTGTCCGCATGCAATGCGTCCGGCATTCTTAAGATGACTGCGCTCGGTGGCCTGCTGGCGGAAGACATCGCTGGCATGGATAGCCCTTTGCTGAGGGAAACGAAACAGTTCGCCCGACCGCAATGGATGCCGCCCGAGCCCATTCGCCGCATTGCAGTACACATGCAGATGGCGCGTATGAAGCGGGCCATGGATCAACGGCCGGGATAGAAAATCAGTCCGCCGCCGGCGCCGCTGGCCGGCGGGCGCCGCATCGGCGAAAAAAAGCATACGGGTACGGGCTACACCAGCGGAACAAGCAGCATATACAGCTTCCTGACCGGCGATTTGATGTGCCAGGCGCCTTTGGTCTGCGCGGGGAAGAAGAGGTGGTCGCCGGCGGAGATGGACATTTCCCCTCCTTCCCACACGAAAGTGCATTCCCCGCTGAGTATGTGCATGTATTCGGCGGCTTCGATCTCGCGGGCGAAGGAGCCCGCGGATGCCTCCCAAACGCCCCACCCCGTCACTTTGTAGCCTGGCAGCTTGAACGCTTTGCCGGTGATGGAGCTGGGAGGCAGGGAGCCTATGGCTTTCCCCTCCCCCCAGGACGCCAAGGGCAGTTCCAGCAATGCGTCGGCGGAAAATTTCTCCGGAGCCATATCTCTTCCCTCGAGTCCTGATTCGCTCATTTGGAGACCTTATCCTAGTCGACGCGTATGCCGGCGGTGTCGGCGACCGATTTCCACCTCTCGATCTCCGACTTGATGAAAGCGGCGAACTCCTGCGGCGTGGTGGGCGTCGGTGTCAGGCCTTTTTCTATCAGCACCTTGCTGACCGATGGCGATTTGATGGCTTTGTTGAGCGCGACGCTGAGCTTTTCGACGATGGGCGCTGGCATGCCGGCCGGGCCGACGAAGCCGTTCCAGGTGCCCCCTTCCAGGCCGGACAGGCCGGCTTCGGCCATGGTCGGCAGCTCCGGCGCCAGCGGGGAACGCTGCGGCGTGGCGAGCGCGAGCGCGCGCAACTTGCCTGCTTTCACATGGGGCAGCACGACGCCCAGGCTTTCGAATTCCACCTGCACCTGGCCGCCGATCAGGTCGGTGATGGCCGGACCGCCGCCTTTATAAGGGATGTGCGTCATTTCCACGCCGGCTTTGGACTTGAACAGCTCGGCAAACAGATGGTTGGAAGACCCGTTGCCAAAAGAGGCGTAATTCAGGCTGCCCGGGTGGGACTTGGCGTAATCCAGGAACTCCTTCATATTCTTCGCGGGCACCTGGGGATTCACGACCAGGGCAAAAGGGATCACGGTGGCCAGGCTAAGCGGCTGGAAGTTCTTCTGCGCGTCGTACGGCAGCTTCTTTTTCAACGCGTGGGCGATGGCCAGCTCAGGGGATGCGCCCAGGAAGATGGTATAGCCGTCGGGGGCGGCCTGGGCGACCGACGCGGCGGCGATCTGGCCGCTGGCTCCGGCCCGGTTGTCGACCACGACGGGCTGGTTCAATATTTTGCTGAGCTCGTCGGCGACCAGCCGGGCCACGATATCGACATTGCCGCCGACGGGGTATCCCACGATCATGCGTATCGAGCGGTTCGGAAAATCGTCCGCGGCATGCGCCTTGGGCCAAAGCGCTGCTACAGACAAAACGCCGCAGCCCAGCGCTAGCGAAATAATGGATCGTCTCTTCATGGCATATCTCCTTTGGTTGAGGCGTGAGCATGTCATTGGCTCATCTGTACTTTCTTCTTGATCAGGTGTGACTACACGGTTGTGCTACTCGGTGAATTCGATGGCGCGCTGTTTCAGCGAGGTATCATTGCGCAACTGGAATTTGGCGACGCGATGGCTGGGGGTGTAGGGCAGCTCGTCGACGAACACGATGAATCGGGGAAGCTTGGCCTTGCTCAATTGCTCTTCGCACCATTTGCGCAGCGCGGGTTCGGTTAGCAAGGCCTGCGGGCGCTTGACGGCCGCGATCAAGATTTCGTCTTCGCCCAGCTCGGACTCGACCGGGATCGCGGCCGCGGCCTGTATGTCGGGGTGCCGGCTGACGATCTCGTCCAGCTCGGCGCCCGATATGTTCTCGCCACGGCGCCGGATGATGTCTTTCTGGCGGGCGACAAAGGTGTAGTAGCCGTCGCTCTCTTGCTTGACCAGGTCCCCGGTGCGGAACCAGCCATCCTTTAGCACAGCCGCGGTGGCTTGGGGATCGCGATAATAGCCTTGCATCGCAATAGGGCTTTGGACCATGAGCTCTCCGACAGTCCCTTGCGCGGCATCCCGCCCGGACGCATCGGCTATCCGCATGCGGGCGGACGGCTGCGAGGATACGGGGTGCGGCGTGGGTATGCCTATGCTTCCGACGCGCTGCGGGCCGGAATAGGGATTGCTGCAGACGCAAGGCGTTTCTGTCAGCCCGTAGCCTTCTATCAGCGTCGGGATGCCGAATTCGTTCTGGAAGGCGCGATAGATGTCCGGCGTGATGGGGGCGCCGTAAAGTTTGCGCAGCTTGTGTCCGGGTATGAATTCGGACCGCGGCCGCCGCATAAGGATGCGGCCCACCGCGGCGATGATGTTTACCTGGGTGGCCCCTGTATCGGCCGCCAGCTTCCAGAAGCCGGACGCGCTGAATCGTGGCGCGATCACCAGGGACGCCCCCGCCACGGCGGCGCCCATCAGGGAATAAATCAGTGCGTTGATGTGGAAGAACGGCAGTATGCACAGCATGCGGTCTTCGGGTTGAAGATGCAGGCGTTCCACGCAGTATTCGCCCGCTACGACCATGTTCTGCTGGCTGTGCATGACTCCTTTGGGGAAGCCTGTGGTGCCGGATGTGTAAAGGATGAGTCCTGTGCCATCGGGCTTTCCATGCTCCGTTCCGGCCGTGGATCGTTTTTCGGCCGCGCTTTCTTTTCGGGGCCCGTCTTGCCGGCGGGCTGAGGCGCCTGTATTCGCTGCGCTTGTATGAGCCTGGCCAAGCTGGTCCAGGCCCGCGGCCAATGCCAGGGTCTTGATGCCCTTGGCGAAGGTTGCGGAAATACGCCGCAGGGTGCCGGCGGCAGCGTCCGAGGCAAATACCACGGCCGGCTCGGCATGCTCGATGATGTATTCCGCCTCGGCGGGCTTAAGATCGGGATTGATGGGCACGAAGATCGCCCCGGCGGCCATGGCCGCAAACACGATTGCCACATAATCCGCGCCGTTCTCCGCCATCACCGCCACACGGTCGCCCGGCGAGACGCCGTATGATCGCAGCAGATGGACGGTGCGTTCGACTTTTTCCTGGAATTCGCGCCAACTGACCTCCTGGCCTTCGTAGATCAGGAATGCCCTGTCCGCCTGGATTGCAGCTCGGCTTGTCAGCAAACCCCACAAGGTGCCGCCATGGGGCGCATACCTGCGCAGCACATCGCAAGGCAAGAGTTCAGGCGCGCGTGGCATGTCAGCGCCCCTTATAGTCGGGTTGGCGTTTCTCGATGAAGGCCGCGACGCCCTCGCGGTAGTCGTCGCTGAAACCGCACTGCCTTTGGCTGCTTCTTTCCAGCTCCAGCTGGTCTTCGAAGGAGTTGGTGGACGATGCTTTCAGCGCCCGTTTGATCATGCTCAGCCCCAGGGTGGGTCCCTGCGCCAATCGGCCGGCGATTTGCCGGGCATATGTCGGCAAGTCATCGTCATCCACCTGCCGCCAGATGAGTCCCAGGGCTGCGGCTTCTTCGGCGCTGATTTTCTCGCCCAGCAGCGCGATGCCCATGGCCCGCGCCTCGCCGACCAGCCTGGGCAGGAGATAGGTTGCGCCGGCATCGGGAACCAGCCCCAATCTGGAGAAGGACAGCACGAAGGACGCGGACCGCGCCGCGATGACCACATCGCAGCCCAGCGCGATGCTGACGCCCGCGCCGGCCGCCACGCCATTCACGGCGCATACGGTCGGCACCCTTATATAGTGCAGCGCGCGCGCCAAGGGGTTCCAGTTTTTCTCGATGGTCAGGCCCAGATCCGGATTGGATTGCCCGGACGCGCTGCGCCGCTCGTTCAGATCTTGTCCGGCGCAGAATCCGCGGCCGTTGGCGGCGATGAGCAAGGCGCGGACTTCATGATTGGCGGATATGTCCGTCAGCAGGGAACGCAAGCGTTCATGCATGGCCGCATTCAGGCTGTTGAGCTTGTCGGGCCGATTCAGCGTAATGGTCGCCAGGCCGCCGGAGAGCGAATAGAGAACGGTTTCCTCTGTATCCGCCGCTGCGGGGATTGCGGATGCTGGGTCATTGAACACGTAATGTCTCCCTATGCCGTTTGCTGAACCATGAGAACTGAAGCGGGCGCGCCATGCCCGCGCCGCCATGCGCTGCCATGCCTGGTACTAGTAGGACTTGGGCAGGCCCAGGGCTCTTTCGGCGACATATGAAAAAATCAGCTGCGGGGTTATGGGGGCGATGCGCGCGATCATGATGTCGCGCAGATACCGCTCGACATCGAATTCCTTGGCGAACCCATTGCCGCCCAGCGTCAATACCGCGGTTTCGCAGGCCCGGTAGCCGGCTTCCCCGGCCAGGTACTTGGCGGCATTGGCCTCCAGTCCGCAATGCTCGCCCCGGTCGAACAGCCACGCCGCTTTGAATGCGAGCAGATTGGCCGCTTCCAGCTCCATCCAGCACTGCGCAAGCGGATGCTGGACGCCCTGGTTCTGCCCGATCGGGCGCCCGAAAACGATTCTTTCTTTGGCGTAGCTGGCGGCCTTTCTGAGCGCCGCCCGGCCTATTCCGACGGCTTCGGCGGCAACGACCATGCGCTCCGGATTCATGCTGTCGAACACGTATTTGAGGCCCTTGCCTTCCTCGCCGATGAGGTCGGTCGCCGGAATGGGCAGGCCGTCTATGAACACCTGGTTCGCATCGACGGCGCAGCGGCCCATGCGGTCGATCTCGTGGACCTGCACGTACTTGCGGTCCAGCGGGGTCAGGAACAGGCTCAAGCCTTCCGTGGGTTTGCTGACTTGCTCCAGCGGCGTGGTGCGCGCCAATAGCAGTATGTGGTCGGCCTCTTTGGCGGTGGATATCCATGTCTTCGCGCCGGAAGCAATGTAATGATCCCCTTGCCGCACTGCTTTGGTTTTCAGTTGCGTGGTATTGAGCCCGACGTCGGGCTCGGTGATGCCGAAGCAGGTCTTCGCTTTGCCGCCTATGATCTGCGGAATGATGCGCCGTTTTTGTTCTTCGTTCCCAAATTTGATCAGCGGGCCCAGGCCGAAGACATTGATTTTGACCGATGTGCCGCCATTCATGCCCCCGCCGGATTCCGCGATTTCCTGCAGCATGTGCAGCGCCCCCGTCATGCCTAGGCCGGACCCGCCGTACTCTTCCGGCGTGGCGATGCCCAGCCAGCCGCCGTCGGCAACCGCCCTGTAAAAATCTTCCGGGAAAGTTCCTTCTTTATCTTTCTTGCGCCAGTATGCGTCGCCAAAGGGTGCGCATATCGCCTTGATGGCGTCACGAATTTCCGTATGGGTATCCGCTGCGTAGAAGTCCATTGCCTGCCTCCTTATGTATTGATCGAATACTAAGTAGGCACGGCTTGTCCTGTCTAACGTATGACTTTTGACGCGGCTGGGTGGAACTGGAAGTTATAGGCGGGGGCGGGGGTGTGAGGCACGCGGCGCGGCCCCCGCCGAGCGGAGTCCATGCTTGGCCGGCCCTCTTTTGTAACGCCTGGCTGCCCCCCCCCGGGCGCCGTTAATGGGAACCGAGCAGGCTATGGAATCCCATCGACTGCTCGGCCCGCAGGCCGACGACGCTGGCCAGATTGCTGATGAATTCCTCGCATAGCCGCGATACCGGCCGGTGGGACGGAACGATGGCGGAAACATGCAGGACCGTGTGCGGCCTGAACGGCTTGATGGTGATTTGCGAGGTATCGCTATTCAGGCCCAGGGAATCGATGACTGCCACGCCGATGCCTTCGGCGGCCATCCTCATTGCCACCACGGTCTGGTTCACCGCAATGCTGACTTTCCAGGGCATGGCCGCCGATGCGCACTGCCGCGCCAGCAAGCCGCCCGCATATGCGTCTTCGCTGAATGAAATAAGGGTTTCGCGGGCAAGGTCATGGCCCGTGATCACGTCTTTGCTGTTCAAGTGGTGCTGGCCCGGCAGCGCACAGATGATGTCCACATCGCAGAGCGGTATCTGGCGCACTTTGGGGTCGGCGATGGGTTCATACAGGAAACCCGCGTCCAGTTCCCGGGCCGCGACCAGCTCGATGATCTGGCGCGGCGGAAGCGCCATGAACTGGATATCGGCCAGCGGCCGATGATGGTGAAAAGCGGCGATGGATTCCGGTATGTATGCCGCGGTAACCGAATAAGTGGCCGCAATTTTCAAGGTGCCGACTTCTGCGGCGCGAAGTTTTTTGCTAAGCTCGACGGTGTTTTCCAGCTCTTCGAATATCTTGTGGGCGCCCGGATACAGCCGTTGGGCTTCCATGCTCGGGTACAGCCGGTCGCCGGAACGCTTGAACAAAGTCAGCTTCAGGGCCTGCTCGAGCAGGCGTATGGACTTCGATATCGCAGGCTGCGACACGCCCAGCGCACGCGCCGCTTCCGACATGCTGCCGGTTTCCATGACCTTGCAAAACGCTTCAAGCTGTCTGATATTCATAGAGACCTCGATCAGGTCGTGTAACCGCCATCGGCTTGCTATGCCGCGCAGCCGCCACCCCGCGCCAATGGTGTTGCCGTGTAGGGACCAAGTATAGTGGCATGTTGGGCCGTGGGCCGGAAGCTCCCGGGGACTGCTCAAGACCAATGGGCAGTTTCGGCCAGCGGCCATCATTATCGAGAAGAAAGCTTTAGCCTCAGGGAAGGCGGAATTGCCTGTTAGTCCATGCCAACAATATCCATTCCGGAAGATGAAATAGTCTTTACCGCTGTCCGGTCCCAAGGCGCTGGCGGCCAGAACGTCAACAAGGTGTCCAGCGCGATTCATTTGCGTTTTTCGATTCCGAATTCGTCGCTGCCCGAAGCCATCAAGGAACGGCTGCTGGCCCTGCGCGATCAGCGGATCACCGCGGAAGGGGTGGTGGTGATCAAGGCGCAAAACAGCCGCAGCCAGGAGCGCAACAAAGCCCACGCCATGGCGCGCCTGCAGGCGCTGATAGACAGCGTATCCACCCCGCCCAAGCACCGCAAGCCGACACGGCCCACCCTGGGATCGCAGCGCAGGCGCCTGCAGCGCAAGACGTTGCGAGGAGAGGTGAAGCGCATGCGGGCGAAGGTGGAATCGGATTAGTTGCGGTCCTCAAGTCTTCAGGGATTTCTCAGAAGCCGCTCTCTTTTCAATTTCCCAGGCAATGGCCTGGAATGGGAGTATGCGAGGAAGAAGCGTCGCACGTCCCCCAGTTGTTGGCGCCGAACCCGCGCCCGAATCGGGCAGTCAAGTTGACAGCCAATCGTGCGATCAACTGCTTACCGTAGCAGGCCCGCCGCCTTGAGCACGCGGCGCCTATGACAGCGTCAATGAGTATGTCCGGGATCTAATCCACCGCGATAAGGACGTATGTAAGTGAGAGCGTTCGACAGACTCAAGCTGGAACTAGCCGATGCGTTCGCGGTGCTTTATGGCTGCTCACTGGATAACCAGCCTTGATCGTACTTTTCTCTATGGATTTGTTTGTGCAGTCGCGGCCCGGGTTTTATCGTGCTGCGCTTAAAGTATCGCTCACAGGCAAAGAAACTTTTGGAGCCTAACTCTGTAACACGATACATGAAAAATCACTCATTGCCAGGACATACGTCAATGACGTATGATTGCCATAGATGAAAACAATCATCGAAACAGACGATTTTCAGCGGTTTGCCGATAAAGTCTGGAACAACGAAGAGCGCGAGGAGTTCATAAATTGGATCTCCAACAATCCGCTTTCGGGGGACATCATTCCCGGGACTGGAGGGCTTCGCAAGGTCAGATGGTCCCGCGCCGGAATGGGAAAACGTAGCGGAGCCAGGATCATTTACTGCAGCGTTGAAGCCGAGGGTCTAATCTGGCTGCTGCTCGTCTATGCAAAGGCCAAATTCGACAATCTGCCAATCGAATATCTGGCCAAGCTTAAAGAGGCAATGAATGATGGATAAGGAAATGCAGGAATTTCAAGACGCGTTGCTGCGGTCGATACGCGATATGAAAGCGGGAAAGGCCGCCGGCGTGACCAAGGTCGATATTTCTCCGGTGGCTCAAGCTCGTAATAAAGTTGGCATGGTGCAGGCCGATTTCGCCAAACTGATGGGTGTAAGCGTCAGGACGCTTCAGGAATGGGAACAAGGGCGCCGGTCGCCGTCCGGGGCGGCAAAAACACTGCTGCAGGTCGCGATACGCCATCCGGAGGTCCTACGTGATTTGAATCACGCATGATGTGCTATCGAAAGCCCCGGCCGCCTATATTTCCAGAATGTTCATGCGCCTGCGACGCTTCTCGACACCTCGATACCTATACCTGCCGGCTCCCCCGACGGGTGGTTCGAAACACCGCAGGCATTTAGGCTTGGTGCAATTCTTCCCGAAGGATACGGCGCAAGGCGTCTTCGGTAATGGGCTCTGCGCTCTTGTCAATGGCCGCTCGTAGCGCGTCGTTGATCAAGGTTTGGTAGCCTTTCCGGGATCGAACTCGATGTCCATTGCTCTCATTATGCATATAAGGTATGTGCATTAGCTAAGTTGAAGCTTTAAGCATTGGCGCACGGTCACTAAGCTGCAATTCGTAGAATTGCGCGGATCTTTTATTCCAGTGCTCCTTCGCGCCACAGGTTCCAGCCCGTCGATCGGCATAGGCACGCGCCGATGCGCGTGCCGGGCCTTGGCTTACCCTTAATCCAATTGCACTCCCAATTCCCTCACGAGGCCGCCCAGCCGTTCGGCTTCTGAGTGGACCAGTTTGGTGAATTGTTCCGGGGTGCCGCCGACCACTTCGCTGCCTATGCCCTCCCAGCGTTTGGCGAATTCCGGGTCCTGGAATATTTCGTTCAGCGCGGTGTTGTATTTCTTGATGACGGCGTCGGGCGTGCCGGCGGTGGTGACGATGCCGTGCCAGGCGTAATAGTCGAAGTCTTTTATGCCTGCCTCTTGCATGGTGGGCACATCGGGCAACTGCTTGGACCGGGTGGCGGTCGTTACGGCGATGGGGTGGAATTCTTTGTTGTTGATGTACTGCATGGAGCTGCCCAGGATGTCGAACATGCTGAAGATGTGGCCGCCCATCAAGTCGGTCAATGCGGGGCCGGCGCCTTTGTACGGGATATGCTGGATGGGCGCTTGGGTGATGGTCTTGAATAATTCACCGCCCAGATGCTGGGGCGAGCCGTTGCCAGCGGAGCCGAAAGTGACTTTGCCCGGGTTCGCCTTGGCATAGTTGATATAGTCCTGCACCGTCTTGACCGGGGTGGAGCTTTTTACCTCCAGGACCAGAGGGAATTTGGATATCTGGATGATGGAAGCGAAGTCCTTGATGGGGTCGTACTGCAGGTTCTTGAATAGCGTCTGGTTCACGGACATGTTGCCGCTGGCCGCCAGCAGTATCGTATAGCCGTCCGGCTTGGCCTGCGCCACGTGGGCCGACCCGATATTGCCGCTGGCCCCTGCCCTGTTTTCCACCACCACGGTGGTGCCCAGCTTCTGCGCCAACGGTTCGGCGATCAGGCGCGCCATCAGGTCGGTGGGCCCGCCGGGCGGGTACGGCACGACGAACCGTATGGGCTGAGTGGGCCAGGCATCCGCCGCCAGGGCGATGCCAGGTACAACACAGCAAGTGCCAAGCAGCAGTGCAGCGAGGGCGCGAGGGTACATAAGAGACTCCTTTGCTTTTGGTAATTATGAATTACCGATTGTGCCCCAAATGCACTGTGGTGCCAATGTCGCGTGCCGATGCAAGCTAGCCCGCTGCGTCCGAAGGAAGAAGCGCGACGATGTTCACGATTCCCTGGCGCGTCATCTTCGTGTAAGGGCAAAAACGCTCGGTGTTGCGCACCAGTTCCTCGGCAACGGCCCGCTCGATGCCGGGAAGCTGGATGAGGGTATGCGCAGTCAATATGAACAGGCCATCAACCGGATCGCGGCAGAAGTCGACGGTAACCGTCACCGAGCTGCCTGGAACCGCGATGCCCGCCCGCGCGGCGAGCAAGGTCATTGCGCCATGGAAACAGGCGGCATACGCCGCTGCGAACAACTGCTCCGGATTCGTCCCGCCGCCGGGCCCGCCCAGCGCTTCGGGCAGGCGCAGGTGTACATCGAGGTTGCCGTCATCGGAACGCGCCACGCCCGATGCCCGGCCATGGCCGGCATCGCCGCCCGTCACCGTGACAGCGGTTGAATACAAGGCACGGGTTTCGCGCCCGCGATACTTGTCGAGCAAGGAAACAGGCGGCGCCTGCAATCTGGCCATGATGTCCGCCCGGCTCATCCACCCGCTGCATTGCGCTGGGCGAACCATGTGTCGAAACTTGCCGATCCCAGGCGGGCCTTATCCCCGGGAACGAGGGTGTCATCCTCGAGCTCGGCGGCGAACACATTGCGGCCCGATGTTTCAAAGAACTCGAGGACGTCCGCGTCCGCGAATGAAGGGGAGTTGGCGAGGTCGACGACGACGTCCGTATCGGCCATCGCTTCCGCCAGCCCTGCGCCGGTGATAGTGTTGACGCCCGTTGCGGGAGCGGCCGCAACAACGAAATGGCCTTGCGCTTTCAGCTTGGCGACCACTTTGCCGCCGATGAGGCCAGTGCCTCCTATGACTACGATTTTCATGATGATCTCCTGATGCGGCCGGGTGTATGAAGCATTCTAGGCAGGGCTTCATTCCGGCGGTAGGCCCGCGGCGGGACCCATGGCGTTGCATCGAAGGCATCAATCCGGCGGGCGCCCGCGGCAGATCGGGTATCAGGCTGTTGGCTCGCCGGCCATGGTGGTCAGGTATTGAAGGTCCTGAGCACGGACTTGTTCGATGACGTAGTCGACGAACACGCGTATCCTCGCGGGGAGCTGCTTGCGGCTGAGATAGCAGACGTAGTGGCCGCCGTCATCGGGGGCATGCTGAGCAAGGCAGGCAAGCAGCCGGCCGCCGCGCAGCAGGTCGCAGACCAGATACGCGGGCAGCTGGGCGATACCTTCGCCTTGCAGGACAGATTCCAGCACTAGGTCCAGGTCATTGAATGTATGTTGCGCGGCGGGCAAGCGTTTCTGGGCATATCCATCGATCTTGAACTCCCATTCCCTGATACGGCCGGAGGCGCTGCGGAAGTTGATGCATCGGTGATGGGCAAGGTCGTCTACATGGCGCGGCAGACCGCAGGCCTCTGCGTAGGGCCGCGACGCGCATACGATCATTTGCATCGGAATAAGCTGCCGTGCCACGATGTCGCTGTCTTCCATGCGGCCGTCGCGAAAAGACACGTCTATGCGGTTCGCAGTGAAATCGGCGGGATGGTCATCCAGCAAAAGCTCCAGCGTAATATCGGGGTACTGCGCATGGAAATTCTGCAGCAGCGGGGCGATTATCTTGCGTCCAAATCCAGAGCCGGAATGGATGCGCAGATGGCCTCTTGGCGGCCCATTGTGTAGTTCGCGCATGTCTTCCAGCGCCTGAACGATGCGCTCCACGCCGGGCTGGCAGTTTTCGTAAAACAGCTCGCCTTCGCGCGTCAGCGAGGTGCTTCGTGTCGTGCGATGAAACAAGCGGGTCTCGAGCTGCGCCTCGAGCTTCTGCACACTGCGGCTGACCGCCGAGCGCCCTATCCCCAGGCGGTCGCCCGCCCGTGAAAAGCTGCCTTCATCGGCAACCGCCAGGAAGGCGACAACGCCTGCGTAACTGGTGACGAAGCTGCCGGCGAGGGGATCGGCCGCGGCAGGGGCGAAATGGGATGATTTCTCGGTTTGCATTGTCGGGGAAGTTTTGGTGTCCATACCCGACTAGACGGATGACGCTCCCGGTTTGTGACACTGCCTGCGTTCTTTTTGGCGGGCGAGCAACGCTGCATGGGAAAAGCGTCGCGACTTGATTATTATTCGCTTAAAAACGAAAATGGATGTGTACCGAATCGAGCACTATCTAACATATGCGATCAACAGAATCCTTATTTAAACTGGCTTCGGAATTTGCGCGACGGCCAAGCCAAGATCGCTATAGTCAAGCGGGTGATTCGCGTTCAGCTTGGTAACTTCGGCGACCGAAAATTCTGCCGCGATGGCGTTTGGGAGTTGCGCGTCGACGTAGGCGCCGGCTATCGAAACTGCTACAGCTTGCCAGCGAATCGTACGGTTCTATTTCTATGCGGTGGCGACAAGCGCAAGCAGGATGTGGATATTGCAAGAGCGGTGCACTATTGGCGGGACTGGAAACGGAGAGTTGATGATGAAAAGCAGATCCCATGACGATGCAATGGCGGAGCTGTACCGCAGCGACCCGGCTTTCGTGGTGGAGCTCATTAATCGCATCCTGGAAGATGGCGACCAAGCGGAATTATTGCTTGTTTTGCGCCAAGTGGCACAGGCCGCTGGTGGAGTCCAGGCCGTGGCCGAACGAGCGCAGTTGAACCCGACCCAGCTATATCGCACACTGTCGCCGAAGGGAAACCCGGCGCTCACCAGTCTATCCGCCATTCTCAAGGCGATGGGACTGCGCTTGGCGGTACAGCCTTTGGCTGCGTCTGTTGCCAATTCCTCCAACTAAACCATCCCCAGCCGCTCGCGCTGGTAGCTGCCGTCTTGCACGTGGCGGCACCATTCCTGGTTGTCCAGATACCATTGCACGGTCTTGCGCAGGCCCGATTCAAAGGTTTCCCGCGGTGTCCAGCCCAGCTCGCGCTGGATCTTGCCGGCATCGATGGCGTAGCGCATGTCGTGGCCGGGCCGATCCTGGACATAGGTGATCAGATCGCGGTAATGCGCAACGCCCGCCGGCTTGGCCGGCGCCAGTTCTTCCAGCAGTTCGCAGATGGCATGCACGACGTCGATGTTGCGCTTCTCGTTGTGCCCGCCGATGTTATAGGTCTCCCCCACCCGGCCATCCGTCAGCACCCGGTGCAGGGCGCGCGCGTGGTCTTCCACGTACAGCCAGTCGCGCACCTGCAGGCCCTGCCCGTAGACCGGCAAAGGCTTGCCTTCCAGGGCATTCAGGATCATCAGCGGGATGAGCTTTTCGGGAAAATGATAGGGCCCGTAATTGTTGGAGCAATTGGTGACGAGCACAGGCAGGCCGTAGGTGCGCCGCCAGGCGCGCACCAAATGGTCGGAACCGGCCTTGCTGGCGGAATACGGCGAACTGGGCGCATAAGGCGTCGTTTCCGTGAACAGGTCCCCAGGCCCTTCCAGGTCTCCGTACACCTCGTCGGTGGACACATGATGGAAGCGGAAGGCGTCACGCGCTTCGCCGGGCAAGCCCAGCCAGTAGTGTCGGGCGGCTTCCAGCAAGGTATAGGTGCCGACGATATTGGTTTCGATGAAAGCCGCCGGCCCGTCTATGGACCGGTCCACATGCGACTCCGCCGCCAGGTGCATCACCGCCTGCGGCCGATGTTGGCTGAATACGCGATCCAGCTCGGCGCGGTCGCAGATATCCACGCGTTCGAAGGCATAACGGCTGTTGCCCGCCACGGACGCCAGGGACTCCAGATTGCCGGCATAGGTGAGCTTGTCCACGTTGACGACCTCGACGCCCGCCTGAAGGACGAGATGGCGCACGAGCGCCGACCCGATGAAGCCGGCGCCGCCGGTGACCAGGATTTTCATGTTTTTGAACGCGTGAAATGGATCGCTGATTATAAGCTTGAAGCTTTTAGAGGAAGCAGCATCGCCGCCCGACGGGCCGATGATCGGCGGCCCGCCATGCTTGCCGTCCGGTCATTCCCGGCCGCCTGTACGCCAAGCCAGGCTGGACGCTGCCACGCAGCACAGCCCCAAAAAGATAAGCACCGCATTGGCCGCATGCGAATACTCCCATTGCATACGCAGCTGCTCCCAATTGTCGGGCGCCATCATCCAATTGTCCGTGGCTTTGTTAACGGGAAAAGTCCAGATGAAAAAGCCGGCGATCGCCGCGCCCAGCAACACCAAGCCGGCCAGCGACAACCCGAATGCAAGGCGCTGCGGGCGCGAATAAACGACGAGCAGCAGCCCGGCGAACATCGCGGCGGCCTGCACAGCGCCCAGCATGGCCCATCCACGGTAAATCTGCTGCACCAATATATAGGCGTCGCGATCCAATTGCATCTTGCTATAGAGCTCGAGCAAGTGGGCGCCGCCAGGTATCAGCGCCAGCGCGAATAGGACTATCGCAAG
This sequence comes from Pusillimonas sp. UBA6240, assembly GCA_002441445.1. Lineage (GTDB taxonomy): Bacteria > Pseudomonadota > Gammaproteobacteria > Burkholderiales > Burkholderiaceae_B > UBA6240. The sequence goes on along the minus strand of DJWC01000072.1, from coordinate 3,111 downwards.
AAACTGGATCCGTTTCATCGCTATGCCTCGCTATGAAATCATAACCCTCGCCAGGATGGCGGGTTATGGAAGAAAGCCAGGAAGCGCGGCTGAGGACCGCCTCGAGGCTGGAGACAGCAGGCCGGCCGTATCGGTATCAGGTCCAGCGGGACGGCTCGCCCGCGGCGGCCATGGCCTTCACACCCGCCGCGTCCCCAAATACGTGCCCAGCAATATACAGACCAGCCCGACGGCGTGCCAGATGGTGAAGGCTTCGCCCAGCAGGATCAGGGCGAAGCCGACGCCGAAGACGGGCACCCAGTATTGATACAGGGTGGTGCGCGAGGCGCCGAGCTCGGCAATGGCGCGGTTCCAGATCATGTTGCCGATGGCGGTGGCGAATACGCCGGAGAAGATCATGAGCACCACCGGCCAAAAGGCCGGGAACACGGTTTGCCAGTTCACCGCCACGTCGCTGAGGTAGATGTGCGCGCACAGCATCAGCGTGCCCATGGTGTAGATCATGGCGCTGATGACCAGGGCGCTGAACTGTTTGGCCAGGCTCTGGATCAGCAAACCGCCGGCGGTGAAAATGAACATGCCGGCGAATACTTTGGCTTCGCCCCAGCCGGCGGCGGTCAAGGCCGCATTGGCGCCGCTGAGCACCACCAGGAAAACGCCCCCGAAACCCAGGGCGATGCCCGTCATGCGCAGCCGCGACATCGGTTCCCGGAACAGCAGGGCCGCCAGGCCGGTGGCGACCAGGGGGCTCAAGGCCATGATCAGCGAGCCGTTGGTGGCGCTAGCCCCTTGCATGCCGCCGATGAAAAAGATCTGGTTGGCGTAGACCATGAGCACGGCGCACAGGGTGAAGCGTAGCCAATGCTTGCGCGAAATGCGCCCCAGGTAGATGGGCCGGCGGGACCAGACCAGCGTCATGTTGATGATGACGGTGGCCAGCACCATGCGATAGGCGGAAATGAGCAGCGGGTCCATGTATTCCGTCAGTACTTTGATGGCAGAAATGTTCAGGCCCCAGATGGCCATGGTGCCGATCAACAGCAACTGCATTCTGACGGGATTCATTACGGACGCGGATAGTACGGATGGGCACAAGCATATCAGTTCCGCGTGCGCTTGTGCCCCGAAACGCCCTAAAAATCCTTGGCCAGGGCGCGCACTGTGGTTTCCACGATAGCCTGGGCGTCTACCTCGAAGTAGCGCCGCAGGGCGGCGCGCGTGTCGCTGCGGCCGAAGCCGTCGGTGCCCAGGGTGGCATAGCGCCGGTCGGGCGGCAGGTAGGCGCGCACCGACTCGGGCACCAGGCGCACGTAATCGGTGGCGGCTACGATGGGGCCCTGGCCGCCTTGCAGCAGGCGGGCGATGTGCGGGGCCTGTTGGCCTTGATCCGCGTCCCCGTGCCAGCCCTCGTCCACGCAGCGCTGGCCGTCGCGGGCCAATTCGCTCCAGCTGGTGATGCTGAACACGTCCACGGCGATGCCCATGCCGGCCAGTTGGCGGGCGGCCTTCAGCACCTCGGTCAGGATGGCGCCGGAGCCCAGCAGCGCCGCACGCCGCCCTGACGCGGTGGCCGCATCTATAACTGAGGCGGCGCCGGCGGCGGGCGCTTCGGCCGAAGCCATCGCCGCGGGCGCTATTCCCGCGGAGGCCGCCTCGGCAGGGGCTCCCGCGCCATGGGCGACTTCGTCCCGAGCGGAGCCATGCTGGGCCGGGCCGTGCTGGCCGCCCCCATCCGCCGTCACGCTGGATGCTTCAAATCGTGTATGGAGGTAGCCGCCGCGCAGGATATCGCCCTCGGCTCCGGCCGGCACGGAGGGCTGGGCGTAATTCTCGTTCATGACGGTGATGTAGTAGAACACGTCGCGCTGCTCCGCCATCATCTCGCGCATGCCGTGGTCCACGATGACGGCCAGTTCGCCGGCGAAGGCCGGATCATAGGCCTTGCAGTTGGGCACGGTGGCGGCCCACAGGTGGCTGGCGCCATCCTGGTGCTGCAGGCCTTCGCCGGCCAGCGTCGTGCGGCCCGAGGTGGCGCCGATGAGGAAGCCGCGCGGGCGCTGGTCAGCGGCCGCCCAGATCAGGTCGCCGACGCGCTGGAAGCCGAACATGGAGTAATAGATATAGAAGGGCAGCATGGCGGCGCCGTGCACGCTGTAGCTGGTGGCCGCCGCCACCCAGCTCGAAATCGCGCCCGCCTCGCTGATGCCTTCTTCGAGGATCTGCCCGTCCGTCGCCTCGCGGTAGCTGAGCATGGAGCCGATGTCTTCCGGTTCGTAGCGCTGGCCCACGCTGGAATAGATGCCCACCTGCTTGAATAGATTGGCCATGCCGAAGGTGCGCGCCTCGTCGGCGACGATGGGCACGATGCGCGGCCCGAGCTGGGCGTCCTTCATCAAGCCGCCCAGCATGCGCACGAAAGCCATGGTGGTGGACATTTCCTTGCCATCGGCCTGCAGGGCGAAACGCGCATAGTCGGCCGGCGCCGGCACGGGTATGGGGTCCGCCTGTGTCTGCCGCGCCGGCAAGGGGCCGCCCAGCGCCTGGCGGCGCTCGCGCAGATAGCGCAGTTCGGCGCTGTCTTCGGCGGGCTTGTAGAAATCCAGGCGCAGCGCCTGCTCGTCGCTGAGCGGCAGGCCGAAGCGGTTGCGAAATTCCAGAAGGTCCGTGTCTTCGAATTTTTTATGGGAATGGGTGGTCATGCGCCCCTGCCCCGCGCTGCCCATGCCATAGCCTTTCTTGGTATGCGCCAGGATGACGGTGGGCGAGCCCTGGTGGCGCGCCGCCGCCGCATAGGCGGCGTGGATCTTGACCAGGTCGTGGCCGCCGCGGCGCAGGGCGTCGATCTCTTCATCGCTCAGCCCTTCCACCAGGCGCGCCAATTCGGGGCTCTGGCCAAAGAAGTGTTCGCGGTTGTAGCGGCCGTCTTTGGCGGCGAAAGTCTGCATCTGGCCGTCGACCGTGTTGGACAGGGCCCGTGCCAGCGCCCCGGTGCGGTCCTGGGCGAACAGGCCGTCCCAGTCGCTGCCCCACAGCAGCTTGACCACGTTCCAGCCCGCACCGGCGAACAGGCGCTCCAGTTCGTCCACGATGCGGCCGTTGCCGCGCACCGGG
>DJWC01000099.1 GCA_002441445.1 Pusillimonas sp. UBA6240 | reverse complement strand
GGCGAGGACGATGGGGTGACGGTGACCGTGCCGGACAACCGCACGGCTACCACGCCCGATGGCAACATCGCCGACCAGGTGGTGTTCGAAAGCGGCTTGGCCAATGGTTCCAGCCCGAATGCCAATGACTTGAAGGTCGACGCCAGCTTCACGCTGGTGGCGCTGGATGGGCTGCACACGGATGATGCCGTGGTCATTGGCTACAAGGACATCAATGGCGCCGACCAGACGCTTACGCTGAGCAAGGCGCAGCTCGAGGCGCTGAGCACGACGAGCCGGACCGTGACCACGCAATACGGCACGCTGGAACTGAAGGGCTACACCAAGGCGGGCGATGGCACCATCAAGGTCGATTACGAGTACACGTTGACCAGCGCGCCTAAGGTGGATAGCGTAGACACCACCGACAGCTTCGCCATCACGGTCAAGGACCGGGACGGCGACAGCAATACGCAGTCCTTGAACATCAAGATCGTGGACGACGCGCCAACGGCTGATGACGACGCCAATCAGATCTCCCGCGGTGTAGAGGCGACTGTAAGCGGAAATGTCTACACCAATGACACCATAGGAGCGGATGGGCCGGCAGCGGCGGGCCCTGTCACCCCGTTCACGGACCAGGCCGGCGCCTATGGCAGTCTGACGCTGGGCGCGGATGGCCAGTACACCTATACGCTGGACACCGGCAATGCGGATGTCGCCGCGCTGCTTGGCGGGCAGACGCTGACCGAAACCTTCACCTACACCATTACGGATCGTGATGGCGATACGACGACGGCTCAACTGACGATCACCATACACGGCAACACCCCGCCTGTGGCCGAGGATGATACGCGCTTCGTCAACGAAGATGAGACACTGACCGGCAATCTTATCGATAATGGCGGCATCGGCGACCAGGCGGACAGCGATGCCGATGGCGATGTCCTGACCGTCACCGAGTTCAAGGTGGACGTGGACGGCGATGGGTTCGAAGAGATCTTCACCGTAAACGGCGGCGCGCCCACCATCGCCAGCATACCAGGCAAGGGCGTGCTTACCATACATGCCGACGGCAGCTATACCTTTGCGCCGCAAGCCGATTGGCATGGCAAGGTGCCCGAGATCACCTACACCGTCTTCGACGGCAAAGACAGAACGGATACCGCCAAGCTGAATATCACGGTCGTGCCCGTAGTGGACATAGCGGATGACCGTGTATCGACGATTGCCGGCCGGCCGGTGACTACTCCGGTCCTGGATAACGACAGCTTCGAAGGCGCCAGCCCGGTTGTGTCGGTGGAGCCCGGCGGCGAACCCGCCAACGGCACGCTGACGGTCAACCCCGACGGCACCATCACCTACACGCCCAAGCCGGGCTTCGTGGGCGAGGACCGCTATACCTATACCGTTACCAGCGGCGGGGTAACGGAAAGCGCGGTGGTTACCGTGACGGTCGACAATACGCCGCCGGCGCCGCGGCCCGATACGCAGGTCATCCCTGAAGACACTATTGCAACGGGCAATGTACTGGTCAATGACGGCACGCTGAAAGACGGCGCATATGTGGACAGCGACGGCCATGTGGTGAAGGTCATCGGTTTCGAGGTGCAAGGCAAGCACTACATGCCGGGCGAAACCGCCGATATACCGGGCGTCGGCACCATTACTTTGGGCGAGGACGGCAGCTATGTCTTCACGCCGGTGCCGGACTGGAATGGCACGGTCCCGACGATCAATTACACGGTCAGCGATGGCAACTCCAACGGCCGGGCGGGTTCGACGCTCGACATTACTGTCGTGCCCGTGCCCGATGCGGTGGAAGACCATGCCAAGACCGAAGCCGCCACTCCGGTCACCCTCGATCCGCTAGGCAATGACAGTTTCGAGAATCCCGATCGGAAAGTTACCGGCATTACCCAGGGCCAAGGGGGTACGGTCACCTTGGGACCCGACGGCCGGATCACCTATACGCCGGATCCCAGCTTTTTCGGCGAGGACACCTTCACCTATACGGTAACCAGCGGTGGCGTGACGGAGACCACCACGGTGACGGTCATGGTCAACGGGCAGAACCCGGTGACTCCACAAGAACCTTTCGGCGGCTTGCCGCCATACCAGGGTCCGTTGTTGCAGCCGATCAATCCGTTGTCCGGAGAACAGGTGCGCGATCCCAGCGTGTTCTTCGATGGGGCGGTGTTTACCAAAGTGCCGCGCATGAACCTGCCTTTCCACCCGGTGGTGTATGTCAACCGCCAGGTGCAACAGGTGCAGCAAGAGCGCGGCATGGATGATGCCCGCCACATGAGCGATCCCCGATTGTTCGGCACCGACGATATACAAAGCGGCTCCATAGGCGCGGGCCTGGGTATGGATCATGAATTGTATGTCCAGCAGGCAGTCAGGCTGACGCAAAGACAGGCTGGTTTCCTGGCGCGCATCGTCGACGGACGGTTGAGCCGGGTATCGCTGAGCAGCGATAGGACCATCCCGACACCCGAGCTCTTCCAGCCCACTCCGCAGCAACTGATACCGCAAATCCCTGCGGAGGCGCCCGTCAGGCCGAATGCTCAGGCGGATGACGGCGAGGCCGCGGACGCTCCGGCAACCGAGGCGGCGGCCGCTGCGGACCGGGATATCGCCTTCTTGGCCGAAGCGCTGCGCGGGGCGGATGCCCCGAGCCTCGTGCTCGATGCCGATGCATTGCGCGGCCCCGCGGCGCCGTCATTCACCGAGCAATTGCGCGGCGGCCGAGGACGTTTGCCTGCAGCGGTGCTGGCGGCGCACAAGCCCGTTTGAATCCTTCAATTGTCTATTCAGTGTAGAGAGCCATCTTAATGTTGAACAAACGCAAACAAAGCCAGCTTCCCGTGCGCATGCTGTCGGTGCTGTCCCTTTCCTTGTTCCTGGCTGGTTGCGGTTCCTTGGCGCCTGTCGCTTTTACGCAGGACGAAATCAAGGAACGCGTGGCCCAGGACCGTCTGCAGATGTATGCGGATCAAGAACCCATTACCGGTCCGATAGACTTTCACGAAGCCGCGGCACGAGCGCTGAAGTACAACTTGGACTACAAGCTCAAGCTGATGGAAACAGCGCTGTCGAAGAGCCTGCATGACGTTTCCACTTACGAGATGCTGCCGCGGCTCGTGGCGGGGGCGGGCTATGTGAATCGCAACAACGATTCGGGCGGCCGCTCCATCGGCATCGAAGACCGCATTGAAACCTTGCGCCCCTCCACCTCGCAAGAGCGAGAGCGGCATCTGGCCAATCTGACTTTCTCGTGGAACCTGTTGGACTTCGGCGTATCCTATTATCGGGCCCGGCAGAAGGCGGACCAGGTATTGATGGCTGAAGAGCGCCGCCGCAAAGTGGTGCAAAACGTCATGCAGGACGTGCGCAACAGCTATTGGCGCGCGCTGGGCGCGCAGAAGCTGATCGGCCGCGTGGATGACCTTCTCCTGCGCGTCAACAAGGCCCTGGACAATGCCAAACAGATAGAGCGCGAAGGCTTGATGCCTCGCCAGGAAGTGCTGGCCTACCAGCGCGCGCTGCTCGATGCCGTGAATCTACTGACCTTGCGCCGCCAGGATCTGGAGCTGGCGCGCGCCGAACTCAATGCCTTGATGTCGGTGGCGCCCGGCACGCAGTATACGCTGGCGCAGGAAGCCGAATTGACGCTGCCGCCGCCTCCGGCGGATATCGAGAAGCTGGAAATGCTGGCGCTCGAAAAACGGCCGGAAATCATGGAGGAATGGTACCGCAAGCGCGTCACCGAAAACGACATCAAGGCGGCCAAGGCATCGCTGTGGCCGAATCTCAGTCTGGATGTCGGCCCTCAGTACGATTCCAACAAGTATGCCTACAACAGCACGTGGATAGACACCGGCGTGCGCCTGTCCTGGAACATACTGAAGCTGACCCAGCTGCCGTCGCTGGAGCGCGCGCATGAATTTCAGAACAAGACTGACGATATGCGCCGCATGGCTTTGTCCATGGCGGTGCTGACCCAAGTCCGCGTGGGAATCCAGCGCTATGGGCTTGCCCTGGCCGAGCTGGATTTTGCGGAAGAAAGCCTGCGGGTCGATCAGCAATTGCTGAACTTCGCCCGGGCCGCCGCCAAAACCCGCTTTGATTCCGAGCTCGAGCTGATACGCGCCGAAGCGCGCGCGCTGCTGGCCGAGTACCAGCGCTATGCCTCGTACTCCAACGCCCAAGCCGCATGGGGGCGGGTCTACAACTCGGTCGGCCTGGATGTCCTGCCAGATGCGATCGACAGCCACGACGTGAAAGCGCTCGCGCAAGCGATCAAGGCCACGATGGGCCAATGGCAATCGGATGTATTCAGCGTTGCGAGGACGCAGGCCGCGGCGCAGCCGGTGCAGTCCGTCGGGGCGGCGGCATCCGCCAGCGCGGTGAAAACCGCGACGCATATATTGGCAACGGGCAGGTAACAGCAATGCGAACGAAACATCCGATGTGCTGTCGGCAGCGCCCGCGATTCGGTGGGTTGGCGCTTGCGCTGGCGTTATTCCTGCCGTCCGCTCAAGCCAGTGCGTCTTCCGCGGCCGATCTGCCGCCTTTGCCCGCCTTGCCGGCGCTTCCGGCCCCGGTCGTGGAAGACCCCAATTCCATACGGGTTCTGCTCAGTCCTGAACTGGAAACCACGCTGGTATCGCAAATGGTGGGGCGCATTGCCGAGTTGAAGGCCAGCCTGGGAGCCAAGGTTGAAAAAGGGCAGACCATCGTAGGCTTCGATTGCGCCGAGGCGAACGCAAGACTGCGTATGGCCCAAGCCGAGCATGCGGCGGCTCGCGAAACATTGAGCGTGAAGCGGCGCCTGCTGAAGTTGAATGCGGCCGGCGACACCGAGGTGGCGCTGGCGCGCGCGGAAGCGGATAAAAGCGCGGCGGCCATAGAAGTCGCGCGCGTCCAGCTTGAACTATGCACGGTCGCGGCGCCTTTCGACGGACGCATTGTGAAAATACACGTCAAGCCGCACCAGGGCGTGAACGTGGGCGCGCCGCTGGTCGAACTCGTCAGCGATGGGCCTTTGAAGCTGCGTCTGAATGTGCCTTCCCGCAAATTGAGGGACTTGCGCATAGGCACCCCGATCGTGGTGGACATCATCGAAACCGGCGGCAGCTATCCCGCCAAGATCACCGCCATCAACGCCAGGGTCGACGCCGTGGCCCAGACGATAGAGCTCGAGGCGCGCCTCGATGACGCGATTCCTGAACTGTTGCCGGGCATGAGCGGCATCGCGCGCCTGCCGGCCGGCGGTCGAGGTCAATAGTTCGTAGTACATGACAAAAACCGATACTCAGCAGTTGGCGGGCCTGCTTCTTGCCATGGAGGCGCAGGCGCGCGCGGCGAACAACTTGGCCGAACTCGGCTTTTCCATCGCCAACGAAAGTTATGGCCTGCTCGGTTTCCGGCAGGCATTGGTATTGCGCGGCGCGGGCAGCCGTGCGCGCTTGCTGACCGTGTCGGGGCTGGTGAAACCCAGCGAAGACAGCCCTTATCTGGTGTGGCTGCGGCGGGCCTGGGCTTGGGTGCACGATCAGGTGGCTCAGGCGCCGGGCTGGTTCGCGCCGGCGGAACGCCAGGTCCGGATGCCTGAAGACATCGAGCAGGGCTGGCGCGAATGGTGGACCGAGGGTGTTTATGTGTTGCCGCTGCGCGCGCGCGATGGCGGGCCTTTGGGGTGGGTGCTTTTTCTTCTGGATGCGGCGCCGGCGGCATGGCAAGAAGAGGCATTGAAACGCCTCGCGCAAACCTGGGGATATTGTTGGGAAATGCTGGCCGGCAAGCCGCGCCGCAGCGCCTTCCATCGCTGGCGCGCCTTGAGCCGGCCCTGGCGTCTGCTGCTGGCGGCCGCGATCGGCCTGCTCATGTTCCTGCCCGTCCGCCAGACGGCGCTGGCGCCCGCCGAAATCGTCTCGCTGGACGCCCGCGTGGTTGCGGCGCCTATCGATGGCGTCATCAAATCCATACACGTACGGCCCAATCAGCCCGTCAAGACCGGCGACCCTTTGTTTTCACTGGATGACACCACTTTGCGCAACAGACTGGAAGTCGCGCGCAAGTCCGTGGAGGTGGCGGATGCTGAACTGATCGCCGCTACGCAGAAGGCATTTCACGACAGCAGCAGCCAAAGCGAATTGGCCTTATTGAGCGGGCGGGCGCACGAGCGCAGGGCCGAACTGGCGGCTGTGCAGGCGCAGTTGAGCAGAGTGCGGGTCAATGCCGAATATGATGGCATCGCCGTATTCGCCGACCCCGATGACTGGCTGGGCCGGCCCGTGAATACCGGCGAGCGCATCATGCTGCTGGCCAATCCGGACAATCCCGGCATGCTGATCAGCCTGCCGGCGTCCGACGCCATCGCGCTGGAACCCGGCGCGCAAGCAAAGCTTTTCCTCACCGTGCGCCCGCTGGAACCTTTGACTGGAAAAATCTCTGAAACCAGCTATCAGGCCATGCTGTCGCCTGAAGGGATTTCCAGCTACCGCCTGCGCGCCGTATTCGACGGCCAGGATGCCGGGCAGGCGCGCATCGGCTTGCGCGGCACGGCCAAGCTGTATGGCGAGCGGGTCGCGCTGGGCTACTACCTATTTCGCCGGCCCCTGGCAACCTTGCGTGAATGGACGGGCTGGTAATGCAGGCCGCAACGGTATGTCTGCCCCTGAGGGAGGATCTGCGGCTGTTCGAATCCGCGCCCGAGCGCGATGGGTCGCCGGTTTGGGTCATACAGGATCCGGTGAGCAACCGCTTTTACCGTATCGGCTGGCTGGAATATGAGTGCCTGCTGCGCTGGCCGGACAAGCCCGACCGTATCGCCGCCGACATTTCCGAGAAGACGCCGCTGGCGGTGGACGAAGAGCTGGTCATCGGCTTTGCCGGTTTTCTCGAGCGCAATCGTCTGGTGCGCGCTTCGGCGCAGGGCATACAGGAGTTCAAGAAACAGGCCAACTCGCCGGGTTGGAGGCATTGGAAGTGGTGGCTGCATCATTATCTGTTCGTGCGCGTGCCTTTGCTCAGGCCCGACCGGATGCTGACGCGCATGCTTCCATGGGTGGAACCTTTGTTTACCCGTACGGCGCTGATCCTGCTGTTGTGCATGACAGGTCTGGGGCTGGCTCTGGTCATGCGCCAATGGGATGTCTTCACTCACAGTGTCATGGATTTGATCAGTCCGGCGGGCATAGTGGGATTTTTGCTGGCGCTCATCATATCCAAGACTCTGCACGAGCTGGGCCATGCCTTGGTGGCGACACGGCTGGGCTTGAGGGTCGCCCATATGGGGGTTGCCTTCGTCGTCATGTGGCCCATGCTGTACACCGATACCGGCGAGTCGTGGCGTCTGCGCTCGCATCGCCAGCGCCTGGCGATTTCCGTCGCAGGCATCAGTGTGGAGATGGCGCTCGCAGGCTTGGCCACCTTGGCCTGGGCTTTGCTGGACGACGGTGTCTTGCGACAGTCCATGCTCTACCTGGCCACCACGGCGTGGATACTGTCGCTGGCGCTGAATATCAGCCCTTTCATGCGCTTCGACGGCTATTTCATTCTGTCGGATCTGCTCAGCTTCCCCAATTTGCACGAGCGCGCCGGCGCGATGGCGAAGGTCTGGCTGCGCCGTCATCTTCTGGGGCTGCCGGATGCGGATCCGGAAGTCCTGAGCGCCACGGCGCGGCGCGGCTTGGTGCTTTTCGCGTTTGCGACCTGGGTATATCGGCTGACTGTGTTCCTGGCCATTGCGTGGGCCGTGTATACCTTCTTCTTCAAGCTGCTGGGCATTTTTCTGCTTATGGTGGAAATAGTCTGGTTCGTAGTGCGGCCGATATGGTCTGAAATCATCGTGTGGAAAAAGCGCTGGTCCGAAGTGAAGTCGCCGCGGCGCTGGAGCCTGTATGGCATCGGCTTGCTGGCGCTTGTGTTGTTGGCCGTGCCATGGGCTGCCGATGTGGAAGCGCCCGGGGCGGCCCATCCTGAAAGGCAGCAGTTTGTATATGGCCCATTTCCCGCTCAATTGCTCAGCCTGCAAGCGCAAGGCCGTGTTCCCCGGGGAGCTTTGCTGGCAAGCTTCAAGGCTCCCGACCTGGATGCGCAGCGCCAACGCAGCGAAGCATCCGTGCGGGCGCTGGAGCAGCGCCTGGCGGGCTTGATGGCCGACGCTACGGGTGTGGGCCAGCAGCAGGCCATTATCCGCCGCTTGAACGAGCAGCGCGCGGAAATACACGCGGTTCGTGCCGAAGAGGAACGCCTGCGTGTCGTGGCGGAATTCGATGGGCAGTGGCTGGATGTCGATCCGGACTATCATCCCGGCGTATGGGTAGATGTGCGCACGCTATTGGGCGTACTGATAGATCCCGACCACTGGGTGGTGGATGCCTACGTGGAGCAGCGCGACATAGACCGTATCCGCCCAGGCGCGCCCGCCATGTTTTTTATCCATGGCCAGCCATCGGGTGTAGAGGCGGAAGTCTTGTTCATGGACTCCACCCGCAGTCAGCGTTTGGCGCATACCATGCTGGACAGCCGTTATGGGGGCACGATAGCCACCCATCACGCCGGCCGGTCCGAAGGCATGCCGGTGGATGCTTTATATCGTGTCCGCCTGAAGCTGGCGCGGCCCCTTCCTTTGCAGCGGGAGGCACTGGGCAGTGTGCAAATCGAGGGAGAGCGCCGCAGCCTGCTGTGGAACGGCATCAAGTGGGGGCTTACTGTATTGATCCGGGAAAGCGGCTTTTAATGGCTTTTGATGGTTTCCCCGGCCGTCATTACGTGCGTGGCAATATCGTTGAGGACACCGCCCGCTTCGCCACTCAGCTGTTCACGCCGGCGAAAACCTGGCGGCTTTTTCCGCAGCTTCCATAGGGTAGGGGTAGGCTGAATACTGCGCGGTTGGGCCATGAGGGCTGCCGGGGTAATCATCCCCCTCCGTCAGGCTGGCCCGCGACACGAAAGCATTGGTGGCATGCTGTACGAGCTTGGAGGTGAGCTCCACAAACCGTATGGATGCGTCGGGCGAAACAATGACGCCGAGCAGCAGCGCTTTCAAATCCGCCAGCAGCCGCAGATTGCCCGGCCGTGGGCCGGCGCATGCCGCATCGCCTTCGGCGCTGACGATGACGGATACGGTGCCATCCTGCAGTACGGGCGGGGCCGGGAATTGCCGAAATGGCGCCTGGGCGGGGCCTTGCACGACGCGGCAGGTGCGTTCGATGAACACGTTCGTGGTGTCGTTGGTGAACAGGGATTCGGCCAGCGCGCCGATGCTGGAAACAATGCAGATGCGCGGCTGGGACATGTCGGGCGCGTGCCAGGCTATGGCGTCTTCCCGATGCAGCAGCGTCCAGGACTGATGGGCCAGGCGAATGGCGGGAGAGGGCGCCGTTTCTTCGTTCGCCGTTGCGGCCGCGGGCGGCCGGGATTCGGCGCAGGCGAAAGAGATCTGGCTGAACGTCAGAAGTTCAATCAAATCATAAAAGCCCACGTATCGGAATATGCGCTGATCCCGATCGAGGTCGCGACCGACATGGATATTCCCCATGAGTCAACCCTCCTTTCCATGATATAAATCCGCCGGCCGGCGCCTGGCCAGGCGCAGGATGCCCTCCTCAGGGCCGGGCGAGACAAGAACCACGCGGCGCCGCAGGCGCGCCTGCATCGCAGCGAAGAAGCTCCGGCCCGCGGGCCGGAATCCTTCCTCAAATCTTAATCAAACCGCGCTCAAGTAGTATTACCTTTGCATTGCTATTCGGTAATGTTTCCGGCAACCATTCGCATAAACCACAACAGGCGTCGGGCTTATCCCGCCTTGCCGTTTTCTTTGCGATAAAGTGTCTGCAAGCTCAGCGATCGCAAATGTAACCATCATGAATCAACCTTCTTTCTTCGACAGCATACCCACCATCATCCTTCGGGATCCGCTATCCCAGCTGCTGGGCTCCGCCGACGGCGGCTTGATCGAGTATTCCTACGGGGAAGCGGTCAAGCTGACGGGACATTCATGTCCCACGGTCGCGGGGGCCTGGATCATGACGACGCACGCCCTGAAGCGGCTCTATGGCGACGAAACGCCGGAGCGCGGCGCCATTTCAGTGTCGATGCGTGACGGCGCCGACGAAGGTGTGACCGGCGTCATCGCCAGCGTGGCCGGCTACATCACCGGGGCCGCCACGGATGCGGGTTTCAAAGGCATACGCGGGCGGTTCAGCCGGCGCAACCTGCTGCGTTTCGGGCAGCCCATCGACGGCGAAATGTGCTTCGAGCGCCTGGATACGAACCAGCGCGTCACGGTAAGTTTCAATAGCGCGGTCGTGCCGGCGTCTTCCAACATGATGCCCCTGCTGTTCGCGGCGATGGAGCCCGATGCCGCACAGGACCAGAAAGACGCCTTCGCCGCAGCCTGGCAGGACAGAGTGCGCCGCATTTTCGAAAGCGGGGATCACCCGGACCTGATCCGCTATAGCTGAGCGCGCGCTACTCGGCGCCCCGGCGCCATTGCGCCAGCAGAGCGGGCAGTTCCGACATGTCGGTGAAGATATGCGCCGCGCCCACTGCGCGCAGGGCGTCCGGGCTGCTGTGGCCGTTGCTTGAGGGGCTGTAGCCGAATACGGTCGCGCCCGCCGCCACGCCGGCGGTCGCGCCGGTGACGGTGTCTTCTATCACGGCGCAGCGGGACGGCGGCACGCCGAGCGCGTGCGCGGCAGCCAGGTAGACGTCTGGAAACGGCTTGCTGCGAGGCAGATCCTGGCCGCTGAATATGCGGCCGGCAAAGCATTCCGCCAGCCCCACCTTGGCAAGCTGCAGCTCCACTTTCCATATGTCCGCGCCCGAGGCCACGGCTATGCGCCCATTCAGCGCCGCGTGCAGCGCGCGCACGGCATCGGGCGCGCCGGAAATTTCCGCCAGCTCGCTTTCCAGGGCCGCGTTGCGGCGCTGGCGGAAGGCCTTGGTCCAGTCATCGCCGATGCGCACGCCGGTGCGCGCTTCGATCAGCGGCGATTCGTCCTTGACCGCCTTGCCGGTGAATATCCGCATGCATTCTTCCGCACTGACCCGCCAGCCCATTTCACACAGCATCTGGGCCAGCACGCGATTGGTGATGGGTTCGGAGTCGACAAGCACGCCGTCGCAATCGAATAGCACGGCGTCGAAGGGAAAGTCGGTCATTGCTGCGTCTTTAAAAATATACAAATCCGATAAGCCAATAAGAATGCATCGCAACTGGATGCGCTTGCCTGGGCGCTTTTGCGCGACGCTCGCGGAAAATGCGGCGCCGCTCATAGTTTAGCGTGCTGTCCGATGGTGAATGCCGATGGCCGATGGGCGCCGGCGCGTCGGGGTTATCACCTATGCAGATATGAATTCCTTGCTAGCTCAAAATCACCGATTTATACTTCTAAAAAATGTCAGATAGTTTATAGAAATACTATATATGATATACAGCGCATTTCTCCACCTCACGGACAAGGACATCGCCGCGTTAGAGCTCGAGGTAGGCGAAGTGCGCCAAGTCATTCATGACGCTTTCGTGGCATACAGCGCTGGAGAGTTGCACACCGCGCCCAAGGCTTCCATACGTATCGGGCCGGGACATGCATTTCAAAGCCTCATGGCCGTGGATGCTCGAAAACAGGTTGCCGCGGTCAAGTGGATCGCCGTGGTCCCGCCAAGCGATATGCCAGCGCTCAACATCAACGCGAGTATTCTTCTCTCCGACACGGCCAGCGGCCGCCTGCGATGCATTATGGACGGCCGCCGCGCCACAGTTTTGCGGACTGCCGGTATGACGGCGGCCGCTGCGCGGTACCTCGCACGCAAGGACAGCGCTACCATCGGCTTCATCGGCGCCGGCGCTCAAGCGGAAGGCCATCTGGCCGCATTGGCCGCTCTGCTGCCTTCATTAAAAGCTGTCCATGTCAATAGCGGGGCGTCGAATAGCGCGACGAGATTCGCCGACCGTTGCCGGAAATTGGGATTCAGCGCCAGGGTCGGCGATGTGCGAGAAATCCTCGCGCAAAGCGACATCGTCGTTACTACGGTTCCGCTCAAGCCGGATTTCGAACCATTTATCGACGCCGCCTGGGTGCGCCCCGGTACGTTCGTCGCGGCGGTGGACCTTGGCCGCTCGTGGAAGCATGAGGGGCTCTCGGCATTCGATATCACAGCGATTGACGAAGACGCGATGAGGCATCATGCCGAGCCTAGCCGCTTCATTCCGGCGTTGGACTACGCTCAGGCGACCTTGGCCGATCTCGTGAGCGGGCGCCACGCCGGGCGGACCGGCCCCCAGCAGCGAACCATACTGTTTAGCGGCGGCTCGGCCGTCGCCGATCTCGCACTCGCAACATTGATCTACGAGCGCGCGCAGGCCGCAGGCCTCGGAACGCAGCTTCCAAGTTGAGGGACTTTGATGAAACAAATCAGAATTTTGGCTCCCACCGGTATGTTGGGCGCGGGCTTCAGTCTCGATGCATTAGCGCGCGGTATGGCAATGCGGCCGGACGCTATCGCGGTTGATGGAGGTTCCACGGACCCTGGGCCCTACCACCTTGGATCCGGTACGCCTCTTTATTCGGATGAAATCATCAAGCGCGAATTGAGGTCGATTCTTCCCGCAGCGCGGAGCATGGGCATTCCATTCATCGTAGGCAGCGCGGGAGGCGCAGGCACGAATTCTCAGGTGGACTGTGTGGGCCGGCTGGTTCACGAAGTGGCCGCTGAATTCGGCCTGCATTTCAAATTGGCAAAGGTCTATGCTGATATTCCCAAGGAACGCGTGATTGCCGCCATCGAGCGTAATGAAGTCCGGGATTTCGAGGCGGGTTTCGACCTATCAAAGGAGGACGTCCAGGCATGTTCCGGGCTGGTAGCGCAGATGGGCGATGAGCCGATCCGCCAAGCCCTGGACAAGGGGGCCGATGTGGTGATCGCCGGCCGCGCATGCGACGACAGCGCAATCGCTTCTTTTGCAATTTGGAAAGGCGCCAACGAAGCATTGTCGATCCACATGGGCAAGATCCTGGAGTGTGGCGCATTCAGCGCCGAGCCGTTCGGCATGGATGTGATGATAGGTGTCGTGGACGACAGCGGCTTCACTCTGGAGCCCGGCAGCACGGCACGGCGCGCCTCGCTGAAGTCAGTGGCGGCACACTCGCTGTACGAACGCGAAAATCCCTTTGAGCAGCACGGCCCAGGACGAGTACTGGACCTGTCGAACTGTGTGTTTGAACAAGTGGATGAACGCCGCGTGCGTGTTTCGGGGACGCGCGGAAAGCATACCGACGATTACTGGATCAAGCTGGAAGGCGCCAAGCCGGTTGGCTACCGTTCCATTACCTTGGCGGGTGTGCGTTGTCCCACATTGATCTCGCGAATCGACACCGTACTGGAGCAAGTCAGCGAGGCCACCCGCAAGCGGGTGGAGGATCCCTCGCTGCGTATCGTATGCCGCAAGTACGGCATGAATGCGGTGATGCGCGAGCTGGAAGTGGAAAAGCGATTTCCCCATGAAGTGGGGCTATTGATGGAAACCACCGCTTCTACACAAGATGCTGCTTACGACGCATGCAATGCAATGGGCGGAAAGCTGTTGCACGCAGCTTATGAGGGCCAAAAAAACACATCCGGCAACATAGCGTTTCCGTATTCACCTCGCGTGCAGGACATTGGAATGCAATATGAGTTCGCGGCATATCACCTGATGAAGGTGGAGTCGGCATGCGAATGTTTTCCTATCGTCATCGAAGAGGTCTGACATGCCGCAAACCCATCAAGTAAAGCTTGGCAACTTGGCCGCCATCGTACGCAGCAAGAATGCCGGCCCCTATCGCTTGACGTTCGATGTGCTATTTGACCGGGATGAAAACTATCAGGCGGTTTCCAAAAGCGGAGTCCTGAATTCGAAGTCGGTTGCAAACGCCTATGGCATTGATGTCGATAAGATCTCCTCGTTCTTTGAAATCCCCATCGCCCGAGCCTTCAAGGTAACGATGTTTCGCCCACATGCCCAATGCAGTAGTGGTGAGACCGACGTTTATGGTGCTCAACAGCATGTGCCACTAATGAATATGCTTATTCCCGTCTCCACAACCATCAAGGGGTATGACGATGTTTAGCTTTCTCTCTCGTTATCCGCGGCATTTCTTCCTGTCTCTATGTATGGTCATGCCCGTGCTGTCGCACGCGGATGATTTTCCGAATCACACGATCGAATTGATAGTTCCCTATGCACCGGGCGGGTCGACCGATACCATGGCGCGTTTGATTGCCCCGCAGTTATCGAAGACCTTGAAAGTGCCCGTGGCCGTGATCAATCGTGCGGGCGCCAATGGCGCGATTGGAACGGGCTACGGGCTTTCGACACATGATGGTTACCGGATTATCGTGGCTGGCAATTCCAACCTCGGACCCAGCCTGATTGTCGGAAATAGGCCGAATTTCACGATAGACGACGTGAGCGGGCTTGCTCGCGCCAATATCAACCCTCTCTTGCTCGTCACAAAAAAGTGCCGGTGTCAAGTCTTTCGCGCAAATCACGCAGGGCTTGAAACCGTATATGGGACAGTAGGTTAGCTCTTTTCAAGGCCGCTTTGCAGAACTGCGGCTTCGTAGGCTAGGAGCTACATAGGAGCGTCGGGAGAGAAGGACACATCGCACTGCGTCGTGTTGGATTGCAGAGGAACGACGAGCCTGCCGCATCATCATAGCCCACGAATCCGCATTCGTAGCTCGTCGGTTTCAGCATCAAATTGTGTAGTTCGCCGACTTCGGTCCCCAGCCTGGAACAATCCGCATCCTTTTGACAGTAGCCCACCCCTGCCATCCCGCATCAGGAACAACACGCTCAGTCCCTGCCGCGTCGCGAGTGCCGTGCCCGTTTCTGGGCCGGCCACCATCAGGGCCGTGGCCCAGGCGTCGGCTTCCACGCAGGTCGGGGCAAGCACGGTGACCGATGCTGGCGAAGACAGCAGCGGCGCGCCTCGCTGCGGGTCCATCGTGTGCGACAAGCGGCGTCCCTGCACCGTCACCCCGTGCCGGTAGTCGCCGGAGGTGGCGACAGCGCCATCGTGCAGGCACAGGATCGAATGCGGCGCGCGACTGTCTGGGTCGGGCGCTTCGACCGCAATGGTCCATGCCTCGCCATCGGGCCGCAGGCCCAGTGCGCGCATCTCGCCGTCGATGCCGACCAGCCCTGCGGTGATGCCGAAGCTGCGCAAGGTTTGCGCCAGCCGGTCCACCCCGTATCCCTTGGCGATGCCATTCAGGTCGAGCACGATGGCTTCCCGTTTGCGCACCTGGTTGCCCGTCAGTTCCAGCACCTCGTGGGCCGCGCGTCGCGGTGCGGCCAGGGCGCGGCGTATGCCTTCTTCATGGGCGGCTTGCGGGCCGAAGCCCCAGGCTTGCACGGCATCGCCCATACCGATGTCGAAGGCTCCGCCGGAAGCGCGCCCGATGGCCAGGCCCAAGGCCAGCACGCGGGCGAGGTCGTCCGGCACCACGGCTGAGGTGCCCACCGGCGTCCGGTTCAGGCGCATCAGGTCGCTG
>DJWC01000049.1:2416-2771 GCA_002441445.1 Pusillimonas sp. UBA6240 | reverse complement strand
TCATCGTGCTCGGGCTGCTGCGCAATGCCTTGGGCACAGGCGCCTCGCCGCCCAATTCCGTGCTGATCGGCCTGGCTCTTTTCCTGACCTTTTTCGCCATGTCGCCGGTGTTCGACCGCATCTATGCCGAGGCCTACCAGCCTTTGAGCAAGGGCGCCATCGTGTTCGAAGAAGCCTTGCAGCGCGGCGTCCAGCCCTTGCATGCCTTCATGCTGAACCAGACCCGCGAAACCGACCTGAGCCTGTTCGCCAACATGGCGAATATGCAGGATATTGAAAGCCCCGACCAGGTTCCCTTGCGGGTGCTGGTGCCAGCCTTCGTGGCGAGCGAACTGAAGACGGCTTTCCAGATCGG
>DJWC01000049.1:0-2408 GCA_002441445.1 Pusillimonas sp. UBA6240 | reverse complement strand
TGCCCTTCAAGCTGATGCTGTTCGTCCTGGCCGACGGCTGGCATCTGCTGCTGGGCTCGCTGGCCCGCAGTTTCTATCAGTGAGGAGACGCGCATGAATTCCGAAACCGTCATGTCCATGACCTATATGGCCATGAAAGTGGCGCTGATCATGGCGGGGCCGCTCTTGCTGGTGACCCTGGTGGTGGGCCTGATCATCAGCATCTTCCAGGCGGCCACGCAGATCAATGAAATGACACTGTCCTTCATCCCCAAGCTGCTGGCCGTGGGCGCGGCGCTCGTCCTGCTCGGGCCGTGGCTGATCACCACCATGGTGGATTACATACAAAGCCTGTTCGCCCAGATACCAGGCCTGGTGTCGTGACGGCGCAGGGCGTAATGGCCAGTGTCGTAGTAGCCAGCACCATAATGGTCAGCGTCACGATTTCAGTGGCATTAGGCGGATGGCATGGATCATGGGTTATGGAGTGAGTGGCGCCGACCGTGGGCGGGCGGTGAACGGCAAACGGCGAACGGCGGATCGCGAATGGCGAGTGATGGCTGGCAAGTGGCGTGGGCCGTGGAGCGAGTGACGTGGAGCATGGCGCGCGGCGCGAGAACATGGGGCAAGCATGATATCGATCGACAATGATATCGGTTGATATTGACCAGCTGTATGCCTGGATCAATGCCTTTCTTTGGCCCTGCTGCCGCGTCCTGGGCTTGATGCGCACGGCGCCGCTGCTGAGTGAATCCTCCATTCCGGTCAAAGTGAAGGTAGGCTTCGGCGTGCTGATTTCTGTGGCCATCACCCCGGCGTTGGACCCTATGCCCAATCTGCCCACGGGCTCGTTCGCCAGCCTGTGGATCGCCGTGCAGCAAGTGCTGATCGGCATGGCCCTGGGCCTGGTAATGAGGATCGTCTTCGCGGCGGTGCAGACCGCGGGGGAATTCATCGGCCTGCAAATGGGCCTGTCCTTTGCCTCCTTCTTCGATCCCAGCACGGGCGCCAACACGGCTGTACTATCGCGCTTCATGAATACGGTCGCCATGCTGCTTTTCCTTGCATTGAATGGCCATCTGATGATGCTGGGCGGCATACTGCGCAGCTTCGAGGTGCTGCCGATACGGGAAGGCGCGCTGGACACCAACGGCTGGGGCGTGCTGTTCGAGTGGAGTTCCGAGATCATGGTGTCGGGCATGCTGCTGGCGCTGCCCTTGATCATCGTGCTGCTGACGATCAACCTGGCCCTCGGCATCCTGAACCGCACGGCGCAGCAGCTATCGGTGTTCGCCGTCGGCTTTCCGATCAGCCTGACGACGGGCTTGCTGCTGCTGGCCGTAGTCCTGCCGCAAACCGCACCCTTCCTTTCCCGCTTCTTCGAAGCCGGCTACAGCACGATGGCAAAGCTGGCGCAGGCCTTGGCGGGGATGTAGCAAGCTTAGTGCTTACGATCCCGGTTTTTAACAGCCACGGCTTGTAAGCGCACGACCTTTTGGTTTTTTTAACCGACGCAACTTGTGAACGTACGGACTTTGGGTCCCTTAACCGGCGCAGTCGGCCCTTGATCATCCGTGGAACGCAAACAGCCTGGCACTGCAACCACCCCGAATGTCCCGACCCGCGCGGCAGGCGCGCGAGGCCGGGACGGCGCAACACCTATTTCAGCGGCAGCGAACGCCACAGAAAAAGGCCAAGCACCCAAACCGCCCCGGCGGCGCCCCAAACACAAACCGATGCAGCGGGACGGGTGGCGGGGCCGGGCCGCGGCGACTTTCGGGGCCGGGCGAGCGGACTCGAAGGGAGCACGAATGTGCGGACGAGAGGAGCGCAGCCGCAGTCCGGCGCGCAGGGCGCCGGACCGGCCACGAGGAGCAAGGCCCGGCCCCGCCACCCGGCACGCGTCAAAGAAACCAAAGCAGCACCGCAAACCACCCGGCATGCGCCAGAAGAACAAAGCAAGAAAGGACACAGGCCTCCCGAAGGAGGCCTGCATCACTGCATCACTGAATCATGCATTCTTCAACAACCGCCAGCCCATCAGGAATACGCCCCTTCCAAGGCATTCATCGGCCCAGGCTCCGGCCCTGCCACCTCCATCGACTTCGCCGGCATATCGATGACCTCGCTGGTGTTGATCTTGAACACCGCCACCGCCTCGGCCAGGCGCGCCGCCTGCTCCTGCAGCGAACCGGCCGCAGCCGCCGCCTCTTCCACCAGCGCCGCATTCTGCTGCACCACGCTGTCCATCTGCGCCACCGCCTGATTCACCTGCTCTATCCCCTCGGACTGCTCATGCGAGGCCGACGATATCTCCCCCATGATCGTCGTCACACCCTGCACCGATCCGACCACCTCACGCATGATCTCGCCCGCCTGACCCGCCTGGCGCGCCCCCGCCTGAACCTTCTGCTGCGACTCCTCGATCA
>DJWC01000012.1 GCA_002441445.1 Pusillimonas sp. UBA6240 | reverse complement strand
CGCGCGACGATGGTGCCGACGATGTCGGCGCCGGCGCCCTGGGCGAGCATGGTGAATTCCTCGGCGTGCGCGGCGTAATCCGGCTCGCCCAGGTCCACGCTGATGATCAATGCCTTCATGGGCGCGGCCCAAACGAAAGACCCGCCGGCGCGAGGCACACGGCGGGTGTATCGGCCAGCTTGACGATGATGCGTTTATTCAGGCTGCGCATCCACTTGGAAAGCCACCGGGCGGGCGGGAACGACGGTGGAAATAGCGTGTTTGTATACCATTTGCGTAACGGTATTACGTAGCAGAACGACATATTGATCAAAAGATTCAACCTGCCCTTGCAGTTTGATTCCATTGACCAGGTAAATCGATACGGGCACGTGATCCTTGCGCAGAGCATTGAGAAATGGATCTTGTAGTGTTTGCCCTTTATTGCTCATCGGCTAGGCTCCAATTTGTTATTTAAAATAATTTGGTGAAAGCCCATACTGTACAGGGTTTTCCCTGAACACGCACGCGGCTGAATGGCTGTATGTACTTTAATTTGCTTTACCTAATATTTCGGCCAAGGTACTACATAGACGCGCGCAATCGTCAGGAGTTCCCACGGTAATGCGTAAAAATTGATCTATGCGAGCTTGCTTGAAATGCCGCACCAGTATGGCCCTGGCGCGCAGCGCCGCGGCCAGCTCGCCTCCGTCGTATTGCGGATGCCTGGCGAAGACGAAATTGGCGCAGCTGGGTAACACTTCGAATCCAAGCGTTTCCAATTGCTGCACGAGCTGTTCCCGCGCGTCGATGATGGCGCGGCAGCCTTGGCGGAAGTAAGCGTCGTCTTGTATGGCGGCGATGGCGCCCACCTGCGCCAAGGTATCCAGCGGATATGAATTGAAGCTGTCTTTCACCCGCTGCAGCCCCTGCACGATTTCTTCGCTCGCCATG
This sequence comes from Pusillimonas sp. UBA6240, assembly GCA_002441445.1. GTDB lineage: Bacteria > Pseudomonadota > Gammaproteobacteria > Burkholderiales > Burkholderiaceae_B > UBA6240. The sequence goes on along the minus strand of DJWC01000012.1, from coordinate 4,980 downwards.
GCGTAGCCTACCCTCAGGCCCGCGAGCGAGCGCGACTTCGACATGGTATGCACCACGATGATGTTGGGATGGCTGGCCAGCAGCGCCACGGCCGAGTCCCCGCCGAAGTCGACATAGGCCTCGTCCACCACTACCGGTATGTCCGGGTGCGCTTCGGCGATGGCGGCGACGTCCCGCAGCGGCAGCGCGATGCCCGTGGGCGCATTCGGATTGGCGAAGATGATGCCCGCCGGCCCGGGCTGCCGCGCCGCCGTGTAATCGGTCACGCGCAGCGAAAAATCGTCCGCGAGCGGCTGCAGGTCCACGGGAATGTCAAACAGCCTGCAATAGGTGCGATAGAAGCTATAGGTGATGTCCGGCATCAGCAAGGACCGGCCGGCGCGCCGGAACAGGCCGTTGAAGATGTGGGCCAGCACTTCGTCCGAACCATTGCCTACGAAAACCTGGCCGGCCCGCACCCCGTGATGATGCGCAATGGCCTCGCGCAAGGCCGTGCACTCGTTGTCCGGATACAGGCGCAGCCTGTCGGTGGCTGCCGCGCGGATGGCATCCAGGGCGCGGGGCGAAGGCCCGTAAGGGTGTTCGTTGGTATTGAGTTTGATCAGATCGGCGACCTTGGGCTGCTCGCCGGCGACGTAGGGCGCCAGATCGGCAAGGTGATCGCTCCAGTAACGGCTCACTGCGGCCTCTGTAGGTAAGGGTTTTCGGAAGACTTGAATTCTATGCGCAAAGGCGTGCCGTCCAGCTTGAAGGCCTCGCGGAAGCGAGTTTCGAGATAGCGGCGATAGGAATCCGGAATGGCGTCCAGCGCATTGCCATGGATGATGATGCGCGGCGGATTCTGCCCGCCTTGGTGAGCATAACGCATCTTGGGCCTGAATATGCCTTTGCGGGGAGGCTGCTGCTGCTCGACCGCCGCCTGCAGGACGCGCGTCAGCTTGGGCGTGGACAGTTTGGCGAAGGCCGCCGCATGGGCAGCGTTCACCGACCTGAGCAAGGCGTTCACGCCCTGGCCTTTCAGGGCGGACACGGTGTGCATCTTGGCGAAGGACAAGAAGCGCAGCTTGCGTTCGAAGTCGCGCAGTACGCGTTCGCGCTGTTCGGCGGAAAGGCCATCCCATTTATTGATAGCCACCACCAGGGCCTTGCCAGTTTCGAGCACGAAACCGGCTATGTGGGCGTCCTGGTCGGAAATTTCCGCCTGCGCATCCAGCATCAGCAAGACGACATTGCACGCTTCGATGGCCTGCAAAGTCTTGATGACCGAAAATTTTTCCACGGCTTCGAAGACCTTGCCGCGCCGCCTCAGCCCCGCCGTATCGATGAGCGTATAGCCCACGCCGCCCCGGTCGAAGTCGATCTCGATGGCATCGCGTGTCGTGCCCGGCAGGTCGAAGGCGATGACCCGCTCTTCGCCCAGCAGCGTATTGATGAGCGTGGACTTGCCCACATTGGGCCGGCCCACCACCGCCAGCTTGATGCGATGAACGTGCGCATCGGCCGCGCCGCCCTCTCCGGCTTGCGCGTCTTCCCCGGCCAGGCCTTCTTCGGCCGGGCCTTCCCCGGCGGACTCTTCCGGTACACTGGCAGGACTTTGCCGCGCCCCGGCTTGCTGATCCTTCCGATCCGCCCTGCGGGCCGTCTTTGGGCCGCGGCCGCCGGACCCGCTTTCGCTGTCTTCTTCGTCCAGATAAGACAGCGCCCGTTCGATCAGGTCCACCACCCCGTCGCCGTGCGAGGCGGAAATCGGATAGGGTTCCCCCAGCCCCAATTCGTGGAACTCGCTGGCGGCCGAGCCATAGCGCATGCCTTCGGCCTTGTTCACGGCCAGGAATATCCGCTGGCCCGTCTTGCGCAGCAGGCGCGCAATTTCGTGGTCGTGCGCGTTGACGCCCGCACGGGCGTCGACCAGGAAAATGACCACATCGGCTTCGGCGATGGCCTGCTGCGTCTGGCGCGCCATTTCAAGCAGGATGCCATCCTTGGCCACGGGTTCGAAGCCGCCCGTGTCCACGGCGATGAAGGGATGCCGGCCGACCCGCCCTTCGCCGTAATGGCGATCGCGGGTCAGGCCGGAGAAGTCCGCCACCAGCGCGGCGCGCGAACGCGTGATCCGGTTGAACAAGGTGGACTTGCCCACATTGGCGCGGCCCACCAGGGCAACGACCGGTTTCAAAGCAATATTGTTCAATTCGTAGCAACCAGAACCAGATTCCCGCCGCCGGTCTGCACCAGCACGCCGCGCGGGGTGGCGACCAGGGGCGACACGATGCTGCCTCCGCCCACCTGCAGGCGGCCCAGCAGATGGCCGTCGCTGCGCGACAAGAAGTGCACATAGCCTTCGAAATCGCCCACGGCCACCGCCTGGGGCACCACGGCGGGCGCCGACAGGCGGCGATTGCGCAGCGCATCCTGCTTCCAGACTTCGTGGCCGTCGGTCAGGCCATAGGCGTACACCGTGTCGCGCTGGTTGGCCGCATAGGCGTGCTGCGGATCGGTAGCCATGCCGGTATTGCTGGAAAAGCGCTGTTCCCAGACCGGCCGCCCGCCCTGGGATACATCGAAACACACCATGCGTCCCTGATAGGTGACGGCGCACAGCAAGGGGCCCTGCACCTGCGGCGTGCCGACGACATCGCTGATGCGCTCGAGGTCGGTCGCCCCCTGGGACACGGATACCGTGCCTTCCCATTGGACATTGCCGGTGGCGGCGTCTATGGCCATGAGGCGCCCGTTGGGCAAACCGGAAATCAGCAGCCCGTCCAGGATCAACATCTGCATATTGGTCTTGAGCGCCAGGGCCGGGCCGGGCCGCTGGATGTTCCAGCGCGGCTCGCCCGTGGCCGCGTCGAAGGCCTGGATGCGGTAATCGCTGCTGCGCACGACGACCACGCCGGCGCCGACGGCGGGCGGAATATTGACGGCGCTGGTGGCGTTGCTGCGCCATTTTTCCTTGCCTTGCTCGTCGAAGGCGATGACGGCGCCATCGCTGGCGGCAACCGCCGTGGTCCGACCGTCGGACCCCACGCCGGCGGACAAGGCCTTGTCCACACCGGTCTGCCATTGCACCCGGCCGCTGCCCAGATCCAGCTTGCTGACCCTGCCGTTGGGCGTCGCCGCATACACGGAATCGCCCACCACCGCCGGGATGAAGCCGTAGCCGCTGCCGCTGCCGATGGGCGCCGACCAGGCCACCCGGGCGGACACGCCGGCGGGATATTCGGTCAGGGGGGTGGGCTCGTAGCGCGGGTTCTTGCTGGAAAACATGGAGCATCCAGCCAGGGCGGCAATGCCGACGGCAAGAATGGCGCTGCGCATGATACGGCGGGTAATGGCGACTTGCATGGATCAGGCTCCACCTAAAGCATCGATCTTCAATTGAACAATTTGCGCTGCCGGGTCGGCGCCCAATTCTTTCAGGGCGGTTTCCCAGGCCGCCTTGGCTTCGGCCCGCTTGCCCTGGGCGAGCAGGATATCCCCGCGCCGGTCGGCATACAGGCCGGCAAAAGAGGCCGGCGCGTTGGACAGCTGGGCCAGCGCCTGGTCATACTGTTTCTGTTCGAGCAGCACGCCGGCCAGCCTCAGGCGGGCCAAGGGAAGCAGCGCGGCGTCGCCGCCGTTCTTGACCAGCCATTCGAGCTGCTCGCGCGCGCCGTCCAGGTCTTTGCGCGCCTGCAAGGCCTGCGCCGCCACCAGCACGCCGCGGGAAGTGTAGCCGGAGCCGGAAAAATCATCGCGCAGCGTCTTGCTGGCCGCCTTGATGCGCGCCACCGCGTCCTCGCCCTGCTGGCCCGCGGCGTTTTCCAGCGCTTCGAAATAACCCATGGCCTGGCTGGCCTTGTGCTCTTGATACCACTGCCAACCGCGCCACCCCGCGATGCCGGCCACGACGACGAACACCAGCACGGCGCACAAAGTGCCATAGCGATCCCACCATGCGCGCAGGGCGTCCAGTTTTTCCTGTTCTTCCAAATCGTATGCCATGCTTCAAACCTTTGATTTCAACTCTGTAACCAGACGATCGAAAGGAATCGCCTCCTGCTGGCCGCCAACCGCCGCGGGGCCGCCCGCCGCGGGATCGCCCGCCACCGGATCGCCGGCCGCGGGATTGCCCGCCACCAGGTCGCCGGCCGCCTCCTCCCGCAGCCACTTGACTCCGGCCGCCCCTGCTTCGAGCTCGTTGCCGCCGATGATGACGGCCGCCACCGCCCCGCTGGCGTCGGCCCGCTTGAACTGCGCCTTGAAGCCGGCCGAACCGGCATGGACAATGACACGCAATCCGGCATCGCGCAAGTCCTCGGCCAATTGCGCCGCTTTGCGCTGGGCTTGCTCCCCTTGATGCACCATATAGATCTGGCATTCCGGCAAGGCCGGCTCCTGGCCGGCCTGCGAGCACAGATCCAGCAGGCGTTCCATGCCGATGGCGAAGCCCACGGCGGGCGAGGGTTTGCCGCCCAGCAGCTCGAACAGGCCGTCGTAGCGCCCGCCCCCGCACACGGTGCCCTGGGCGCCCAGCCTGTCGGTGACCCACTCGAAGACCGTCAGATTGTAATAGTCCAGTCCGCGCACCAGGCGGGGATTGAGCGTGTACTCGATGCCCGCGTCGGCCAGCCTGGCGCAAACCCCGTCGAAATGGGCCAGCGATTCCGCCCCCAGGAAATCGAACAGCCGCGGCGCATTGTTCGCCATGTCCTGCATGGCGGGGTTCTTGGTATCCAGCACTCGCAAGGGGTTGGTGTGCATGCGCCGCAAGGCTTCCTCGTCGAGCACGCTTTTGTGCTGCTCCAGGTAGCCGATGAGCGCCTGCCGGTGCGCCGCCCTTTCCTGCGCCTGGCCCAGGGAATTGAGTTCCAGGCGGATGTCCGCCAGCCCAAGCAGCTTCCACAAGCGCGCCAGCATGACGATGAGTTCGGCGTCGATATCGGGGCCGGCAAAGCCCAGCGCCTCGACGTCGATCTGATGGAACTGGCGGTAGCGGCC
>DJWC01000019.1:28151-28935 GCA_002441445.1 Pusillimonas sp. UBA6240 | reverse complement strand
GTTCCAGCGCATGCAGCTGCCCGTGGTGCGCAAGACGGCCAGCGGTTCGCCGTCCACCGACGAAGATGTGCTGACCAGGCTGGCGCGCGACTATCCTCTGCCCGCCTTGCTGCTGGAGTACCGCGGGCTTGCCAAGCTCAAGTCCACCTACACCGACAAGCTGCCCAAGATGATCAACCCTTCCACGGGACGGGTGCACACGCGTTATTCGCAGGCGTCCGTCATTACCGGGCGCCTGGCTTCTTCGGATCCCAACCTGCAGAATATCCCCGTGCGCACGCCGGAGGGGCGCCGGGTGCGCACGGCTTTCATTTCCGGCCTGGGCAGCGTCGTCTCGGCCGATTATTCCCAGATCGAACTGCGGGTGATGGCCCATGTGTCCGGTGACAGCAATCTGCGCAGCGCCTTCGAGCGGGGCGAGGACATCCACAGGGCGACCGCTGCCGAAGTCTTCGGCGTGGCCCTGGGCGACGTCACCAGCGAGCAGCGCAGGGCGGCCAAGGCCATCAACTTCGGCCNNCAATTTCGGCCTGATCTACGGCATGGGCGAGTTCGGCCTGGCCGCGAATCTGGGCATTACCCGGGACGCCGCGAAATCTTACATAGACCGCTATTTCGCCCGTTATCCGGGGGTGGCGGAATACATGGAAACGACCAAGCGCATGGCGCGCGAACTGGGCTATGTGGAAACGGTATTCGGCCGCAGGCTGTGGCTGCCGGACCTGCGCGGCGCCAAGGGGCCGCGCCAGGCGGCCGCCGAGCGCGCCGCCATCAACGCGCCGAT
>DJWC01000019.1:0-28058 GCA_002441445.1 Pusillimonas sp. UBA6240 | reverse complement strand
GCCCGCCTCAGCGTGCCGCTGAGGGCCGAAGTGGGGGTGGGGCCGAACTGGGAACAGGCTCATTAAGCCTTCCAGGCCTGCGCGGTTTCGCCTGCGCAATTCGGCTTTCACAGCCGGCCCTCATAATCCGTCCAGCATGGCGGGCTGCCTGATGCGGGCCGGCCTGCTCGCGGCAGGCGACGGCTCTTACTCCGGCGCGCCTTCCTTGTCGCGCAGACGGTTGGGCAGCAGTTCGCCGTGCTTGGCCAGTATGGGGTAGGCCGCGGCTTCCACCAGGCAGGAATTCAGCGTCTTGGCGTCGCGCAATATATCCAGGTACAGGGACCCCATTTCGGCCTGCTCCACCCTGCCGGCCTTAATGCCGCGCAGGTTCCGCTCGGCGGCCGTGGCCTCCAGTTCGCGGAAGTAGTCTTTCTCGAAAGCCAGGTAGCGGGCGCTTTTCAGATCTTCGGCGACGAAAAGCGCAGCCGTCTGGCGCTGATTGCGTATCAGCCTGTCCAGGACGGCGACCAGTTCGTCGCGCTGCGACGCGCTGAGGCTCCAGCCCTTCTTGCGCAAATTGCCGGCGTGCCCCATCAGCCCGGCGGCGATATTGGCGGCATGCGCCATATTCGAAGAAAACGTAAGGATTTCATCGCGCCGCGCATGGTCTTCCTTGTTCATCGCATCCTGGTCCAGCGTGGCCAGATAGGTGGTGATGAGCGCGTCCAGGCGGCCTATGGCGTTGTTGATATAGCGGGCGTGGGCGCTGCGATGGCCGTTGTCGCGCAGGAAGCCGGCGCGGGCCATGCCCAGCAGGCTTTGCGCCATGTCGGCTATCCGCAGCGACTCGCGCGCCGCATTGCCCAGCGCAATGGCGGGCACTTCGTGCGCCGATTCGTCCAGGTACTGGGGCCGGGACGGATCGTTGGGGTCGACCCGCTTGGGCAGCAAACGCATGATCAGCCGCGAATAGTGGCTCAGCAGCGGCAGGAACAGCATGGCGATGGCCACGTTGAATAGGGTGTGGAAATTCGCCACCTGGCGGGCGGGATCGACGGTCAGCATTCCCAGCAGTTCCGGCAGCCAGGGCAGCAAGAGCAGGCCCAGCAGGCAGCCGACCAGGCGGGTGCCCAGGTTGCCCAGGGGCAGGCGGCGCGTGGCGGGGTCGTCGTCGCGCGCGCCTTCCAGCATGGGATTGACGGCGGTCCCCAGGTTGGCGCCCAGCACCAGGGCGCAGGCCAGCGCGGGGCCGATCAGGCCATGGCTGGCCAGGGACATGATGAGCACGACCACCGCCACGCTGGAATGCGAGGCCCAGGCCAGGATGGCCGACAGGATCAGCGCGATCAGCGGCTGCCCGGCCAGCGCATCCAGCAGGATGCGCAGCAATTGGGCTTCCTGCAGCGGCGCGAACATCAGCACCAGTTCGTGCAGGGCGAGCAGCAGCAGGCCCAGTCCGATGAAGACGCGGCCCAGATCGCGGCGGCGGCTGGGCTGGCTGCGGCGGAACAGCCAGACGCCCACCAGGATGAGCGAGGGCGCCAGCGCGGTGAAGTTGAAGGAAAGCAGCTGGACGATCAGCGTGGTGCCAACGTTGGCGCCCAGCATGGCGGCCAGCCCGGGAGTCAGCGCCACCAGGCCGCCCGCCGCGAAGCTGGTGATCATCAAGCCCGTGGCGGTACTGCTTTGTATGGCCGCGGTAATGGCCAGGCCGGTGAAGAAGGCGCGCAGCCGCGTGCCCAGCGCGCGGCCCATCCACAGGCGGAAGGCGGCGCCGAACGCACGCTGCACGCCGCTTTGCACCATATGTACGCCCCAAAGCAGCAGCGCTATATAGCCGCCGAAGTTCAGAAGGGCGAATAGTTCTTTCATGGCAGCATGATAAACCAGCCGGGAAGAATAAAGTGACCTTGGGCGGGCAGGCTGGAAAAAGGGCGCGGCGCCGCCGCGGCTGCCTTATGCCGCGGCATGGATGCGCGCGCCGCGACAGCCGGCCCATGGGCGTTGGCCGGCTGCCGCGGCCTGCGCGGCGGCGTGGCGCGGGCCTTAGATGCGCTGGGCCGCCTGCAGCGCGTGGATGCGGGCGTTGATGGGCGGGTGCGAAGCGAACATGGCGCTGATGGCGCGCTTGCCGGAAATACCCGAGGCCTCGAAGGACTTGGGCAGTTCGCCGGGCTCCAGCCCGCCCAGGCGCGCCAGGGCGCGTATCATGGGTTCGCGCGAACCGAGCAGGCTGGCGGAACCGGCGTCGGCCCGGTATTCGCGCTGACGCGAGAACCATGCCACGATAATGGACGCCAATACGCCGAACACCAATTCACAGACGAGGACGGTGATGTAATAGCCTATGCCGACCTCGCGCTCGTTCTTGAAGATGGCCCGATCGACGAAATAGCCCACGATGCGTGCGAAGAAGACCACGAAGGTGTTGACCACGCCCTGTATCAGGGTCAGCGTCACCATGTCGCCGTTGGCGATGTGGGCCACCTCGTGGCCCAGCACGGCCGCGACTTCCTCTTCGGTCATGTTGCGCAGCAGGCCGGTCGAGACCGCCACCAGCGCGTCGTTCTTGAAGGCGCCCGTGGCGAAGGCATTGGGTTCGCCTTCATAGATGGCGACTTCCGGCCGGCCTATGCCCGCCCGGTCGGCCAACTGATGGACCGTATCGACCAGCCAGGCCTCTTGCGCGTTGGCCGGTGCCTGCGGGTCTATGACCCGGGCGCCGGTGGATTGCTTGGCCATCCATTTGCTGATCAGCAGGGAAATGATGGAGCCGGTGAAGCCGACGATGGCCGAGAACACCAGCAGCGCATTCAAGTCCAGCCCATTGGCGGTCAGATAGCGGCCTACGCCCAGGATATTCATGGACGCGCTGAGCACGACCAGGACGGCGACGTTGGTAAGCAGGAACAGGAAGATTCGTTTCATGTTTTAGGTTTTCCGAATGGTGCGAGCGGGGAAGTTTGACCTTATATATGGAGGACAGTTCCGCTATTTAAAGAGATAGCCGGAAAACTGCCGCGCCCGCCTGTGACACGCCTGGCGCGCGCGCAAATTTTTCCGGGCATCAGAGTATAGTAGCGGCTTGTAATCTGAATTCGGTTGAGTGCATGCAGTCTCTGTGGATGTTACTGGCGAGTATGGTATTTGCTGGCATGGGGGCCTGCGTGAAAGTCGCCTCCGATTATGGCGCGACATTGCCGCATGTGGTGCTGTTTCGCGGCGCGCCGTCGGTACTGCTGCTGGGCTTCTGGGCGCTGACCACGCGCAGGACTCTGGCCCCCACGAGCTGGAAACTGCACATCTGGCGCAATGTATCGGGCATCGCCTCCATGTGGCTGGGCTTCTACGCCATCTCGCACCTGCCTTTGCCCACCGCCATCAGCCTGAATTACACGGCCCCCTTGTTCATCGCCGGCTGGATGCTGGGCTGGGGCGGGACGCAGCGCGATCCGGTCCGCATCGCCGCGGTGCTGCTGGGCTTTCTGGGCGTGGTGGCGGTGCTGCGTCCCAGCGTCGAACATTCGCACCTGCTGCCGGCGGGCCTTGGGCTGTGCGCCGGCGCGCTGTCCGCCATCGCGATGATGCAAATCCGCGAACTGGGTCGGGTGGGCGAACCGGAATGGCGCACCGTGTTCATTTTTTCCTGTTGCGTGTGCCTGACCAGTTTCGCCGGGCTGGCCATAGAAGGCTGGCGCGACATCGATGCGCGCGCGTGGCTGGCGCTGACGGGGGTCGGTCTGCTGGGCTTGGTGGGCCAGCTCGCCATGACGCGCGCCTTCGGCCTGGGTTCGGCCCTGTTGACGGCCGCGCTGCAATATACAACCATTATTTTCGCCGCCGTGCTGGGCTTTGTTTTCTGGGGCGATCTGCCGGATATCGTCGCCTGGGCCGGCATGGCGCTTATCATTGCATCAGGCCTGCTTTCCATCTGGCGGACCTACAGCGAGGATCGCATCATGAAGGGGGAAACCGTAGTGCGGATGCAGGCCAGCAAGCTGGAAACCGTAAAACAGGAGACGGAAAGTGTTTAAGCAACTGATGGACGCGCATGAAATGCGCGACAAACTGCCTTCCCGGGAATGGCTGGTATTCGATGTCCGGCACGATCTGGCCGACCACGCGGCGGGGCGCCGCGCCTACGAGCAGGGCCACATACCGGGGGCCTTGTTCCTGGATCACGAAACCCAGCTCGCCGCTCCCAAAACCGGCCGCAACGGCCGCCACCCCTTGCCGGATCTGGCCGATTTCGCCGCCCTCATGCGCACCCAGGGGCTGACCCGGCGCGCCCAGGTGCTGGTCTACGATGCCGGCAACGGCATGTTCGCCTCGCATCTGTGGTGGATGCTGCGCTGGCTGGGCCATGAAAGCGTGGCCGTGCTGGACGGGGGCTGGCAAGCATGGCTGGACGCGGGCGGCGCTGTGGAAACCGGCGTCAACATGCCCGCCCTGACCGAAGCGCAGGCGGTGCAGGGCATGCACCTTCCCGCGCAGCCTTCCATGCCCACGGTGGACGCGCAGCAGGTGCTGGCCAATATACAGAACCCGGCGTTCACCCTGGTTGACGCCCGCGCCGCGAATCGCTATCGCGGTGAAACCGAGCCTCTGGATCCGGTGGCCGGCCACATACCGGGCGCGGTGAACCGTCCCGCCACGCTGAATGTCGCCGAGGATGGCCGTTTCAAGCCAGCCGCCGAGCTGCGCCGCGATTTCGGCGCCTTGCTGGCCGGCACGCCGGCCACGGACATCGTCCATCAGTGCGGTTCGGGCATTACCGCCTGCCATAATCTATTCGCCATGGAACTGGCCGGCCTGCACGGTTCGGCCCTATATCATGGGTCCTGGAGCGAATGGGTTAGCGACCCGGCGCGCCCGGTGGCGCGTTCGGGCCAGGGCGGCAACGGCCCGCCAACAGGCGTCTAAGCGGCGCCGGGGCCGGCCATCATGCGCCGGTACCATTCATGGAAGTGGCGCATGCCGTCTTCCATGGGGGACTGATAAGGCCCGGCTTCGTTCACGCCGCGGCGCATCAGGGCGCGCCGGCCGGCATCCATGCGCTCGGCGATCTCGTCGTCCTCGATGGCGGTTTCCATGTAGGCGGCCCGCTGCGCCAGCACGAACTCACGCTCGAAGGCGGCGATGTCCTCGGGATAATAAAACTCGACGATATTGACGGTTTCCTGCGGGCTGACCGGATGCAAGGTCGACAGGACCACGACATGCGGATAGAGCTCTATCATGTGCGTGGGAAAATAAGTGACCCATACCGCGCCGAAATCGGGTTCCGCCCCGCTGCGGTAGTCCATCAACTGCTTGTGCCACCGCTTGTAGACATCGCTTCCCGGCTGGCTCAGCGCCTTGTTCACGCCGACCTTCTGCAGGCTGTACCAGTCGGAAAATTCCCAGCTCAAGTCGTCGCAGGTGACGAAATGCCCCAGGCCGGGGTGGAACGGCCCGACGTGATAGTCTTCCAGGTAGACCTCGATGAAGGTCTTCCAGTTGTAATTGCATTGGTGCACTTCGACATGATCCAGCACGTACTCGGAAAAATCGAATTCCGGACGCTCGAACAGGGCGGCCATGTCCCGCGCGGGGTTGCGGGGCCCCTCGAACAACAGGCCGTGGCAGTTCTTCAGGCTGTAGCGCTGCAAATCCATGCAGGGTGTGTGCGGAAACTGGGGCGCTCCCAGCAGCTTGCCTTCCTTGCTGTAAGTCCAGCGATGCACGGGGCAGACTATATTGCCGCCGGTGTCGCGCAGGTTGCCGTGCGAATTCGCGCAACCGGCGACGTCGCCCGGCTGGCCGCCCAGCATGATGGCCTGCCTGTGGCGGCAGACATTGGAAATCAATTCCACGCCTTGAGGGGTGCGCACCAGTGCGCGGCCGGCGCGCTCCTGGGCGAGCGTGCGCCAGTCGCCGACTTCGGGCACGAGTTTTTCGTGGCCGACATATAGCGCGGAATTCCTGAAAATAAGCTCTAGCTCGCGGGCAAAAACGGCGTCGTCAAAATAGCTGCTGACGGAAAGTTGAGTTTGCGCCGGCGCGAAGTGCGCTGCCCGACTGATGTCGGTCATGGTTCCCCCCGCTGCAATGAAACCAGGAAAAAAAGCATGGATCCTGGTGCGAAGAAAAAAACGGACTGGCCGATGAAAATAAGGAGGACGGATTGTACCCTAGTTTACTTCCGATAAAGAAAAAGGGCCCCGGCGCCGCGCCGCCTCGCGGCTCGCGGGCCGACCCGGTTCGCCAGGCGCTGGACGGTCCGCTGCGGACTGTCCAGTGTCCGGGCTCATCCTTCGGCTTGCCGCTCCATGAGCGGTGTTTTTGCTGGGGGGCGCCTAGCTGGGGGCGCCGAGCCTCAGGCGATCCGGCGATCCGGCGATCCGGCGGCCCGGCGGTAAATAAAACGCACTCCGGCAAGCCGCGCCGGCATCCCGTACAATTTGGGAAAGCACGCGAGGGCGCCGCGGCGCCTTGCTTATTTATCGGAACACTGTCATGAACGACACGAATACAGGCGGGCAGCCGGAACAGGCGGCCGCCAAGGCCGGCGCGGAATTGCCGCAAGATTTCGAAACAGCCCTGGCCCAGCTCGAAGCGCTGGTTTCAAAAATGGAAAGCGGCTCGCTTGCTCTGGAAGATTCCCTGGCCGCCTATGCGCAGGGCGTCGAGCTGGCGAAGATCTGCCAGCGCCGCCTGGATCAGGCGGAACTGCAGGTTCAGGTGCTGCAGGACAATCTATTGAAGCCATTGGCCGATGCGCCGCAAGCCGGCGAGGACTAGGCATGGGGCGCAGACCTTCCTCGGATAGCTTTCCCGCCTGGTTGGCCGATCGCGTCCAGCATATAGAAGGGGTGCTGGATCAATTCCTGCCGCCCGCGTCCACGGTGCCCGCCAGCCTGCACGAAGCCATGCGCTACGCCGTGCTGGGCGGCGGCAAGCGCGTGCGCGCCGCGCTGGTTTACGCGGCGGGCGAAGCCTCCCTGCAGGCGGGCACCGCCGCGTCTCCGCAGGAAATCGCGCTGAATCACGCCGCCGCGGCGGTCGAACTCATCCATGCCTATTCGCTGGTGCACGACGACTTGCCCTGCATGGACGACGATGAGCTGCGCCGCGGGCGGCCCACCGTGCATGTGCGCTTCGGCGAAGCCACGGCGATGCTGGCGGGCGATGCATTGCAGCCGCTGGCCTTCGAGCTGCTGGGCATGATGCCCATCGCCCCGGCGCTGATCGTCCAGGCCACGCAATTGCTGGCGCGTTCGGCGGGCAGCCTGGGCATGGTGGGCGGGCAGGCCATAGACTGCGAAAGCGTGGGGAAGGCCTTGTCGAGCGAACAGCTGCAGCAGATGCACAGCATGAAGACCGGCGCCATGCTCGAGGCCAGTGTCCTGCTCGGCGGCATCGTAGCCGGAGCCGGGTCGGCCGCCCGGCAGGGGCTGGAAAGCTATGCGGCCGCGATCGGCCTGGCTTTCCAGGTCGTCGACGACATTCTGGACGTGACGGCGGATACCGCCACCCTGGGCAAGACGGCGGGCAAGGACGCCGCGGAGAATAAGCCCACCTATGTGTCCATCATGGGCATGGGAGGTTCGCGGGAACTGCTCGAATCCCTGCATGCCGAAGCCCATGCCGCCTTGTTGCCCTTGGGGCCGTCGGCCGCGCGCCTGGCGGACCTGGCGGACTTTATCGTGGGGCGCGACCGCTGACTCGCGCGGCGCGCCTTGCGGGCCGGGACTTGCATTCCGGCCTGCGCGCGGCGCCGCTGCCGTCAGCGGTCTAAAATGCGCTCTGGACTGAATTCATGAATCTGTATGCCTACTGTCTCTCTCGAACACATCAATAGTCCGGCCGACCTGCGCATGCTGGATCGTGCGGAGCTCAAAGAGCTTGCCACGCAGCTGCGCGAGTTCGTTCTGCAGTCCGTCTCGAAGACGGGCGGCCATCTGTCGTCCAACCTGGGAACAGTAGAGCTCACCATCGCCCTGCACAAAGTGTTCGATACGCCCGACGACAGGCTGGTCTGGGACGTGGGCCATCAGTCCTATCCGCACAAGATACTGACGGGCAGGCGCGAGCAGATGGCCCGGCTGCGCCAGCAAGGGGGCATTTCGGGCTTTCCCCGGCGCAGCGAATCCCGCTACGACGATTTCGGCACGGCGCATTCGTCCACTTCCATATCGGCCGTGCTCGGCATGGCCGTGGCTTCGCGCAACGCCGGTTCCAACCGGCAGCATATCGCGGTCATCGGCGACGGCGCGATGACGGCGGGGATGGCGTTCGAAGCCTTGAACAATGCCGGGGTGACTCCCGGCGTCAATGTGCTGGTGGTGCTGAACGACAACGATATGTCGATTTCCCCGCCGGTCGGCGCGCTGAACCGCTATCTGGCCCGCCTGCTGTCGGGCGGGTTCTATGCGGCGGCGAAGAATGTCGGCAAAGCGGTGCTGCAGCACGTGCCGCCCGTGCTGGAACTGGCCCGCCGCTTCGAGGGCCATGCCAAGGGGCTGGTGTCGCCCGCCACGCTGTTCGAGGAGCTGGGTTTCAATTATGTGGGGCCCATCGACGGCCACGATCTGGATGCCTTGATTCCCACCCTGGAAAATCTCAAGGCATTGGGCGGGCTGCAATTCCTGCATGTGATCACGCGCAAGGGGCAGGGCTATAAATTGGCCGAGGCCGACCCGGTGCTGTACCATGGGCCGGGCAAATTCGATCCCGATGTGGGCATACAAAAGCCCAAGGCCCCCCCCAAGACGACGTTCACCCAGGTGTTCGGGCGCTGGCTGTGCGACNNGTCGGCATCGCCGAACAGCATGCCGTCACCTTCGCGGCGGGCCTGGCCTGCGAGGGACAGAAGCCGGTGGTGGCCATCTATTCCACTTTTCTGCAACGCGGCTATGATCAACTCATCCACGACGTGGCTTTGCAGAACCTGGATGTCACCTTCGCGCTGGACAGGGCGGGCATCGTGGGCGCCGACGGGGCGACGCACGCGGGGAACTATGACATCGCCTACTTGCGCTGCATACCCAATATGGTCATTGCCGCGCCGTCCGATGAAAACGAGGCGCGGCTTTTGCTCAGCACCTGCTACAAGCATCCCGGCCCGGCTTCGGTGCGCTACCCGCGCGGCGCGGGTCGCGGCGCCGAGGTCGGCAGCGGGCTGGACACCGTCGAGATCGGCAAGGGCGTGCTGCGCCGCAAAGGCCGGACCATCGCCATACTGGCCTTCGGAACGCTAGCCGTTCCCGCCCTGCAGGCCGCCGAAGCCCTGAACGCCACCCTCGTCGACATGCGTTTCGTGAAGCCGCTGGACGAAGCCCTGCTGGACGAGCTCAGCGAAACGCACCAGGCTTTCGTCACCGTCGAAGAAGCCGCCATCATGGGCGGCGCGGGCAGCGCCGTGCTGGAATATTTCAGCCGCAAGGGCGTCTGTCCGCCGGTGTTGCAACTCGGCTTGCCGGACCGCTTCATCGACCATGGCGACCAGGCGGCCATACTGCGCGAACTGGGGCTGGATGCGCAAGGCATAGAGCAATCCCTGCGGGAACGCTTTGGCGATCTGCTGCGTCCAATGGTGAAAGGCTGCGCATGACCTGCGGCCCCGCTGTCCTTGCGGGGCATACGGCGGCGCCGCTGGCGTGCCGCCTGGCCGCCGTTCCGCGCTTGCGAATCTTCCGTGCATGCGGATGGCCGGACAGGGCACTAAAATGATCTTGATTTGCAATAAACCCGGAATGCCTTTAGGGTTATAAGCTTGAAGGCCGTGGGTCTTTCGCGGCAATGTTTTGCCGGTAAACCCGACGCCGCCATGCCGGTGCCGTTCAACAGGTTTTTTAGTTCATGAATATTCTGATTGATTCCGCTGTGGTCATGCCCGATGTGCAGAGCAGCGTCGATACCCGCAGGCTGCCCATCCAGCGGGTGGGTGTGCGCGGTGTGCGCCATCCCATGCTGATTGCCGCGCCCGATGGTTCCACACAGCCCACCGTGGCCAACTGGGAGCTTACCGTGGCCTTGCCGGCGCACGAAAAAGGCACCCATATGTCGCGTTTCGTCGCGTTGCTGGAAGAGTACCGCCAGACGCCGATGACGCCCGCGGTGTTTTGCGCCATGGCGGCCGCCATGCTGCCCTTGCTCAACGCGGAAGGGGGCGATATTTCCGCGGCCTTCCCGTATTTCATGAACAAGCAGGCGCCGGTATCGGGCGTGTCCAGCCTGATGGATTACGAAATGACCTGGACCGCGCGGGTGCGCGGCGGAGGCGGCGCGGACGAAACGGAATTCGAGCTCGCGGTGCAAGTGCCCCTGACCAGCCTATGCCCGTGCTCCAAGGCGATTTCAGAATACGGCGCCCACAATCAGCGTTCCCATGTCACGGCCCGTGTCGTGTTCGGCGATCCCGCCCTGGCGGATGCCGAAGCCCTGATACGCGGCATCGAGGCGCAGGCATCCTGCGAACTCTGGGGCCTGCTCAAGCGCGCGGACGAAAAATTCGTCACCGAGCGCGCCTACGNNGGACCTGGTGCGCGACGTGGCCGTGCACCTGCAGGCCCAGCGGGGCGTGCTGCGCTTCCAGGTCGCGGCCGAAAATTTCGAGTCCATACACAATCACTCGGCGTACGCGGTGATCGAGGGCTAGTCGGGGTTTTTTCTTGCCTGGCAAGGCGTAAAAATGCTAATATGCTTGGTTTCTTGCTCGACCATGGAAGGGGAGCGCGCTAAATCTGTAAGCAGGCGCCTACCCACTTGCTTTGTTTGTTTTCATGGCGGGCTGTCCCTTCCGGCTTTTCCAAGCGCCGGAAGATATCCACAAGGAGTGTAGTTTATGCGNNCCCATCCAGAAGCTCGTCAAGGCGCACTACGTGTGCTTCAACATCGAATGCGGCCAGGCCGCCCTCGACGAACTCGAGCATTCTTTCCGCTACAACGACGCCATTTTGCGCCATCTGATCATCAAGACGAAGAAAGCCATCACCGCTCCTTCGCTCATGATGAAGTCGGTCGAGCGCGAAGAGGCTCGCAAGGCCAGCGCCGAAGCAGCGGCTGCTCAGACGGAATAACAGGGGCCCGTGTCCCTTGGCGTCGTCGTGAACCAGCTTGTCTTGACCGCAACCGCACAGGAAGTTTCTCCCTTGAGGTACACGCCCGCGGGTCTGCCGGCAGTCGAGATGGCGCTGAGCCACGAATCGGAAGTCCAGGAAGCCGGCCATCCGCGCCGGGTCGAACTGGCCATTTCCGCAGTCGCCCTGGGAGACGTCGCCATGCTGTTGGCCGACACCCCTTTGGGGGCGTCCTTGTCGGTGCAGGGCTTTCTGGCCCCCGCGCGCAAGGGCTCCAACAAACTGGTGTTGCACATCCAGCAGGCGAACCGGGTTTTCGCCGGCGGCGCAAGCGCCGTCGTCTAGCGCAAACCCAAGGCAATCAACCGCGTAGGCGCAGGGACGCGCAACGCATGGAATATACAGGCCGGGCCCAGCCCGGCATACAAGAGGCACATCATGGCTTACTTCAAGAAAGGCAAAGAAAAACGTAAATTCGCGCAACAGAACCCTCTGTTCAAGCGCCGCAAATTCTGCCGCTTCACCGCGGCGAACGTCGAAGAGATCGACTACAAGGACCTGGACACTCTGCGTGACTTCATCCAGGAAAACGGCAAGANNGCGCCCGCTTCCTGGCCCTGCTGCCTTACACCGATAACCACAACTGATCCGGGGCCTATCGTCATGCAAGTCATTCTGCTCGAAAAAGTCGTTAATCTGGGTAATCTTGGCGAAGTCGTGCGCGTGCGCGACGGCTACGCCCGCAACTACCTGATNNGAGTTCGAAGCGCGCCGCGCCGAACTGGAAAAAGCGCAGGCTGCGAAACTGGCCGCCGCCCAGGCCACCGGCGAAAAGCTGGCCGGCCAGTCCGTCACCATCCTGCAAAAGGCCGGCGTCGACGGCCGTTTGTTCGGTTCGGTGACCACCATGGATATCGCCGCCGCGCTGGCCAAGGGCGGTTTCGAGTCCATCGAAAAGTCGCAGGTCCGCCTGCCGGACGGCGCGCTCAAGGCCGTGGGCGAGTATCCGGTGCAAGTCGCGCTGCACGCCGATGTCGTGGTCGACATCACGGTCGTCGTCCAGGGCGAAATGGCCTAAGCCAGCAAGCCCGCATGGTACATTTCCCTTAGGGGATGCCGGCCATGCAGACAGCGAAAAAGCCGGTGCATGCCGGCTTTTTCATTTTTCATCTTTCCCGGGAGCCCGGATGTGGACAGCATAAAGTTGAGCAGTGACCCGCAACTGGACTACCTGCGCGTGCCTCCGCATTCGGTGGAAGCGGAGCAGTCCGTGCTGGGCGGCCTGCTGCTGGACAATGCCGCTTTCGACCGGGTTACCGATGTCCTCAACGAAGACGATTTCTACCGCTACGACCACAAGCTGATCTGGCAGCACATCGCGCGCCTGATCGCCCTGGCCCGGCCGGCCGACGTCGTCACGGTGAACGAGTCGCTGGCCAGCGCCGGCAAGGCCGAAGAAGTCGGCGGGCTCGCCTACCTGAACGCGCTGGCCCACAACACTCCGTCGGCGGCCAATATACGCCGTTATGCGGAAATCGTGCGCGAACGCTCCATGCTGCGCAAGCTGGTGTCGGTGGCGGACGAAATCGCCGCCGCGGCCTTCAACCCACAGGGCAAGGAAGCGCGCCAGCTACTGGACGAGGCCGAGTCGCGGGTATTCCAGATCGCCCAGGAAGGCGCCCGCGGTTCCGCCGGCTTCCAGGAAATCCAGCCCTTGCTGGCGCAGGTGGTGGAGCGCATCGACGAGCTCTACCACCGCGACGGCGACTCCGATATCACCGGCGTGCCGACCGGCTTCACCGACCTGGACCGCATGACCTCCGGCCTGCAGCCGGGCGACCTCATCATCGTCGCGGGCCGCCCGTCCATGGGCAAGACCTCGTTCTCCATGAACATCGGCGAGCATGTCGCCATCGAGCAAGGCTTGCCGGTGGCGGTGTTCTCCATGGAAATGGGGGCGGTGCAGCTTGCCATGCGCATGGTCGGCTCGGTGGGCATGCTGGACCAGCACCGCATGCGCACCGGCAAGCTCACCGCCGACGACTGGCCCAAGCTGACTCACGCCGTCCAGCAAGTGCAGGAAGCGCAAATCTACATCGACGAAACGCCGGCCCTGACCTCCATGGAACTGCGCGCCCGGGCGCGCCGGCTGGCACGTCAGTGCGGCCAGCTGGGCCTGATCATCATCGACTACATGCAGCTCATGTCGGCCAACTCTTCCGGCGAAAACCGGGCGACGGAAATTTCCGAAATCAGCCGCTCGCTGAAGGGGCTGGCCAAAGAACTCAACTGCCCTCTGATCGCCTTGTCGCAGCTCAATCGCAGCCTGGAGCAGCGCCCNNTCGAGCAGGACGCCGACCTGATCCTTTTCATCTACCGCGACGAAGTGTACAACCCCGATTCTCCGGACAAGGGCACGGCCGAGATCATCATCGGCAAGCAGCGCAACGGCCCCATAGGCAGCGTCCGCCTGACCTTCCAGGGCGCCAGCACCCGCTTCCTGAATTTCACGTCCAGCATGGGCTGACTTTTGTCCCGGCTATTCGCATCTTTGCACCGTGCGTGCCGCTAATTGTTGAGTTATAGCGGACGCGCTAGCGCCGCATGTTGCCAGCACAATAACTAGCCTTCCTTTTTGATATCACAGTCAATCGGCGCATGCCGCGATCGATTTAGGGTAAGCCCTTATAATACATTTGTTTTATTTATGTTTAAATCAAACAAATGATCTATTTTTACATGCGTCTTGGTGTGCGATCACGCTGGTTTCCAGCGGAATAAGGCTAGCAATGAGCATGTGACTATTAAATCGGGAATGTTAAGCAAGGATTTAGAGAAAGAACCGCCATCATGAGTAAATCTCGTATTCTCCAGCGAGTGACCCGCAATCAAACACTTACCGCCCATTCTGGCGACGGGATCTATATTTGGGATGAGAATGGCAAGCGGTATATAGACGGGTGTGGGGGGGCAGCGGTTTCATGTATTGGGCATGCACAGCCTGCGGTCATGCATGCCATAGCAAAACAGTTGAGTACGCTCGCTTATGCTCACACCAGTTTTTTTTCTTCTGAACCCGCCGAGAAACTTGCGCATCTCTTGGTTGATGCGGCGCCAGGCGATATCTCACATGCTTATTTTGTCACTGGTGGGTCGGAGGCGGTGGAGGCGGCTTTGAAGCTCGCCCATCAATACCATCGAGAGAATGGACAGCCGGGGCGAAATAAGATCATAGCTCGCTGGCAGAGCTATCACGGTAATACGCTGGGAGCATTAGCCGCGAGCGGCAACAAGATGCGCCGGATATCTTTTGCCGATATTTTGATAGATGTGATCCATATCGAACCTTGTTATCCCTACCGCTATAGCCGCCCGGACGAAACACTGGAAGAGTATGGAATGCGTGCAGCCAATTCGCTGGAAAATTGGATTTTAGAGCTGGGGGCGGAAACTGTTTCATGCTTTATTCTGGAACCAGTTGTGGGAGCCAGTCTTGGCGCGGTCGCCGCAGCGCCGGGATACTTGAAGCGTATCCGCGAAATATGCGACCACTATGGAGTGCTACTGATCTTTGACGAGGTTATGTGCGGAATGGGGCGTTGCGGTACGACTTTCGCATCGGAGCATGATCAAGTGGTCGCTGATATATATACCGTCGCAAAGGGGCTTACTTCAGGCTTCGTGCCCTTGGGGGCGGTTCTTTTGAGTCAACGCATATTCGACATGATCGACCATCACTCTGGCAGTTTTCGTAATGGACACACATTTTCTGGCCATCCGGTGTCTTGCGCAGGAGCGCTTGCCGTTCAGCGTTTTATCCGAGAGAACAATCTGTTGGATAATGTCAAACGCCAGGGCCAGAGGCTTGAAGCTTCATTGCTGTCCCGTTTTGGCGATCATCCTTATATAGGTGATATCCGCGGCAGAGGATTGTTCTACGGCATCGAACTCGTCGCAGACAAGGAGACCCGCAAGCCATTCGATGCGCATCTTGATTTAAGCGCTCGGGTCAAACACGAGGCGCTGCGTCGCGGGTTGCTTATTTATCCGGGTTCTGGAACGGCAGACGGCGTTAGCGGAGACCATTTGCTCCTTGCTCCTCACTACATCATCAGCGAGGAAGAGGTTGTGCGGATTGTCGAGATTCTTGGACAGTCCGTTGATAGCGTAATCAACCATATTCGCAAACATATCCAATGAATGCAGGGCGCCTTGTCGTACTAGGGCGAGATGCGCAATTAACAAAGGAGAGAACGATGGAAGCGGGAGATTCGAATGTATCGAGTTGGTCGGAAGGGCAACGTTGCGACTTGATTGCTGACTTCTGGACCTCCTTATGGAGTTCGATCCAACTTAGTATCTTGCGTGATAAGGGTGCGGACGATTTAGTACATTTCAAGACCTTGATTCTGCGCACGCATCAGCGGACTCATTTCCTTGAAGGGCTGGACAAGTTGCATATCGACCGCTCACTTCCGCCAGCCATCGCCGCAGCTCGATATCATTATCTTTCCAACAAAATCGGCGGACTGAATCTGCAGTATATCGAGGAGTCTCATAAGAAGGTATGGATACGCTATCTGCCGCCCGTTTGGAGTTTTCCTGATCTGAGTCTGGTTGCCGTGCCCTCATCGGTTCAGCGTGCAATTTTTGCGGGGTGGCATCCTTTCAATGGTCTTTCGCTTGGCGCTCCACAGTTGGGATTCGTCGTTACCAAAGTCGTGCAAGAGGGCGAGCCATACGACGAGGGATATTTTCTCGAATATGATCATGTGCTGGAACCCGACGAGCGCGTACAGTATCTGCCCACTCCGAAGTCGCCCGATTTTGATCCGGCCTCCGCCCCTTCGCTGGATTCAGCTGAATGGCCAGCTGAGCGTTTGGATAAAGCGCGACGTAATTTTGCCCGCGGATACGTGGAGGATGGAATACGTACTGCAGTGCAAATGTACGGCGAACATGCCGGATCGGCCTTGATTGCGAATGCCGCTCGATTATGTGCGCTTGTTAAGTATGAAAAGGTCCGTGCGGATTTGGGCATTCACGGAAACGATGCCCGCAGCTTTGTTCAGGTAGAGGCAGCGTTAAGTCGATGTGCCAATGAAAAAATGGAAGTGGTCGAGCTGCGTCCGGGAGAATACAGCGTAATCCGAAAAAATAAATTATTTGAGGGGCAGCCTGTGCACCTCGAAATGTTTTCGGCCCTCTTTCAGTATCGAGTGATGGCGGCCAAAATGCTCAGCGCCCGCTTGCGAGTAGCGTTGATGTCTGTTCAGATGGAGGACGCCGCGGTCATTGAGAAATGGATTGTTAAGGACACTGTTGAACGGCAATATTGAACCATTACAAGTGCTGAAGTATCGGAAAAACAAATAGGGGTTCGAATGAGCGGCTTCAAATTAACCTACTCGACCATGTTCTCTCCTCCACGTGAGCTTCACGACCGTTTTGCGAGCGCTGCCGATACGTTGGCTCAGGGTTTTGGCAAGCATCACAGTTTATTCATCGACGGCACTGACGTGTATAAGGAGGAAACTACAACCAAGCTCGACCCCGCTGATCAAAATCGAGTAATTGGCAGATTCTCTCTAGCTGATGAAGCAGATGCAGACACCGCAGTAGCCGCAGCCCGTCAAGCATATCCGGCTTGGCGCCGCCTGCCATGGCAGCAGCGCGTATCGCTTATGAGAAACGTCGCTCGACTCGTCGAAGAGCGGCTTTACGATATTGCCGCAGCTGTATCCTTCGAGGTTGGCAAAAATCGCATGGAGGCCCTGGGGGAGGTAGCCGAGGTGGTGGAGTTTTTTGAACTCTATGCCCGTCAGATGGAAGACAACAATGGGTATGATCATGCTTTGCCCGACGATCCGCTGCCTGGCGTCAAAAGCCGCAATCGGAGCATACTGAGGCCTTATGGGGTATGGATAGTAGTTGCTCCATTCAATTTTCCATTTGCGCTTGCAGGCGGCCCAACTGCTGCCGCTTTAGTAGCTGGAAATACGGTTGTGCTGAAAGGAGCCGTCGAAACGCCCTGGTCCGGAGCGTTATTGGCACAGTGCATTCATGACGCCGGGGTTCCTCGCGGAGTCTTCAATTATTTGGTCGGAGATGGAGCTACCGTAGGCGATGCTCTAGTCAAGCATGAGGGAATTGGCGGTATAACCTTCACGGGCTCATACGATGTCGGGATGCATATCCTTCGGACGCAATTGGCACGCCCATTTCCTCGGCCCTGCATTGCGGAAATGGGTGGAAAGAATGCGGTAATCGTCACAGCCAAAGCCGATCTTGAAGTGGCTACCCAAGGGATAATCAGGTCGGCGTATGGCATGTCGGGCCAGAAGTGTTCGGCTTTGTCACGGATATACGTAGATAAGCGGGTGGCCGATGACCTTATCGGACATCTGCAATATGCCATTCGAGCTATCCGGCTTGGCGACCCGCGTCAAGAGCAGACCTGGATGGGCCCGGTAACGACGCGTAAAGCATATGAAAATTTCAAAAAATACTGCGCGGCATTGGAGACCCAGGGGGCCTCAATACTTGCCGGGGGCAGGACATCGCTGCATGCTGGCATGGAAAACGGTCTCTTTTGCGAGCCTACTTTAGCCGAGGCTCCATTGCCGCATCCATTGTGGGACGAGGAAATGTTCGCGCCCATTTCGATGCTGGGTAGAGTAGAAGGCGCCGCTCATGCGATGGAACTTGCGAACGCAAGCAAATTCGGACTGACTGCGGGGTTTTATGGCTCAGACGAAGAGGTTGAATGGTTTTTTGCCAACATCGAGGCTGGCGTCACATATGCGAATCGCCCTCAGGGCGCCACGACTGGCGCATGGCCAGGCTATCAGCCTTTCGGCGGCTGGAAGGGCTCTGGCAGCACTGGAAAAGCCCTCGCCTCTTTTTACTATCTTCCCCAATACATGAGGGAACAATCGCAAACGCATATAGAGTATTAAGTCCTCAAGCAGCTATTTTTCTTTGAAGATGTTGAAATGCCTAAGCTGCGCTTCGCTGTTGGCTATTTCTTCAAGCCGTTCTTCGCCGCCTGAGGCAATCATCAGGGCGGCAAATGTTTGGGCTATGGCCAAGGCCGGAAGCACCGATGGAAATAAGGACGGGCTAGTAGTGGGCGCTAGAAGTGTTACGGCGTTTCCGGAAGCTACGGGCGATACAGGGCTGTCGGTAATTGCAATCACCTTGGCTCCTCGTTTGCGCCCGAACTCGATAGTGGAGATACTGCTTAACGCATAGGGATGAAAACTGAAGGCGACGAGCACATCGTTTGTGCCTATGCGGCGAAGCTCATCTGCAAAAGTACCACCTATGCCGGTCAATAGGGTCGTGTTTCCGGTAAATAGAGCGCACGCATATTGGAGATAGTAGGCGGCGGGGAATAGGCTGCGCTGGCCGAAAATATAAATCTGTTCGGCTTGTTCGAGAATGGCCTGAGCTTCTTTGAATGCTTTTGCATTCTTGGGGCCAAAAGTCTCATCGAGATTGCTCGTTTCCGCGAGGAATATTTCAGAAAGCAAACCTGTCTTATCCGTGGCTGCCGATCTCTGCCGTAAATCGGCAGCCCGTTTGTAGAAAGTCTTATTCTGTCCCGAAAGCCAGTCCATATAGACTGATCGAAAGTCGCCATAGTTATCGAAGTTCAGCTCGCGTGCAAAGCGCAGCATGGTTGCTGGCTGCAAGCCGGCATTTCCCGCAACTGTCCGCATAGAGTGCAACGCGATCTCCGAAGGAGCATCTAATACATAACGAGCTGCCTTTTGCAGTTTGGGCGGAAGCGTTTCAAAACGCGCTTGAATTAATTTATCCAGTTCTTCTTTTGTCATACATTCGAGGCTGCGGTTGTCGAAAGGCGATGCGTCAGCTTGCTTCGTGCAAGCATGTGGTAGATGTATGCATGCTTACGGGAAATTCGTATCAATGACGAAGCTACGTCTAGCCGTATGTAGCGCGGGCTAATATCCGAGAAAATTGGGAGGCCGTTTTTCGCGAAAGGCAGAGGCAGCTTCACGGGCATCCTTACTGTTTTCGACCATCGTCATGGCGGAATTGATTGAATCCAAATCCTGGGGTGCTATTCCGACGGCTAACGCATTCAACTGTAATTTGGTCCCTGCGATCGCGAGAGGGCCGGAACCAAGCATACTATGAATATAAGTTAGCGCCGCCATCCGCGGGTTCTCCGTGACAAGATCGTCGATAAATCCCATTTCTTTTGCTCGGTCGGCGAAGAATATTTCCCCTGAATATAGCCATCGTCGAGTGTTTTGAATTCCTATCAGCGATGCCAGCCTCTGGCATTGTTCCGTTGGATACATAAGAGCCAGCTTGGCAGCCGGAATACCAATTTTTGCGCCCCGATGTGCGATCCTAAAATCGCAACACATAGCCAAGCCACAACCCGCTCCTATGCAATAACCGCTGATCGCGGCTATAACCGGTACAGAGCAGCTTCGTATGGCGATATAGGTCCGAAGAATCTGCTGAGCATAATCTTTGGCGGCTGCTTCATCATCTCTGAGTAGCGCATATTCAATGATATCGTCGCCTGCTGTGAAGTGGCCCCCGGCGCCTTCCAATACTATTCCGCGGAGTCTCTTGTCCGAAGCCAATATATTGAAAACGGCTTCTAACTGCTGCCAGACTTCGGTATTGCATGCGTTGCGGCGTTGGGGACGGTTTATAGTGACGAGTGCTACATTGCTGCCGAGCTCTGCTAATTCGATGGCTTTCATCGGACTATATTCGCCTTTTTAACTACGTTGTACCATTTATCGATGTCTGCCTTCATGAGAGTGTCGGCTTCTTCATAGCTCCAGGTATACGGCTCAATAGCGGCTTTACGGAGTCTTGTTTGTACCTCCTGGGTCTTGACCGCTGTTGCCACCTCCTTATTCAATCGTTCGACTATTGCGGTTGGAGTCCCTCGGGGAGCCAGGATGGCATATATGGAGGCCGCTTCGACTTCTGGAAAGCCGGCCTCGGCGGTCGTCGGCACGTCGGGAAGGGCGGGGCTGCGCTGTTTAGTCGTAATTGCCAACGCTCGAATTTTTCCGCCTGGCACATTCTGCACTACATTCGGTGATGTGGCGAATATAGACATGATTTGCCCCCCCATCAAATCAGTCATTGCTGGCACTCCGCCCTTGTATGGAACGTGGAGCATGGATACCTTCGAGGATAATTCGAAAAGGGCCGCTACCACTTGTTCGGTTGAGCCGTTACCTGACGATCCATACGTAACTTGGCCCGGCCTGGATTTCGCCAATTCATAGTAATCTTTCATTGTTTTTATCGGCAGGTCCGCGTTTACTGCTAGAAAAAAGGGGACCTGTCCTACCGCGGAAACGGCAAGGAAGTCTTTCTTTAACGAGTAGCCGGTTTCGGAACCCAAAACTGCCTCGGATATCGCATAACTGGTGAGCGGGGCGACCAAAAGAGTATGCCCGTTTGGCTTTGAACGGAGCACTTCCATTGCGCCGATATTACCCGCGAAGCCGGGCTTGTTCTCCACGATTATGGGCACTCCGAGTCTTGGTGCCAAGGCATCGGCGAGTAGACGTCCTACTAGATCTACCGCGCCGCCAGGAGGAAACGCTACCACTAGCTTTATTGGTTCTTTTCCAAGCGTATCCTTCGCCTGAGCTTGAACGGCTTGTGTTACTAGAAAGAGGCTCGCGGCTACCGCGAAGAATATTTTAAGTGTTCTCATGTTTTGTCTCCTATCTACTGCTAGTTATTTAGAATATTGGTGGAGCTATAAATAAAGCTCAAAGCTATTGTTGTGATTGTTTATCGAGAAAGTCCCAGCATCCAGCCACGGATAATGAAAGCTCTCCTTTTTTGATGCGTTGGGTAGGGGTACGGGGAAAATCTTCTACATATTCAACATATCTCGGCACTTGAAACGGAGGTAGAACCTTTTCGCACCAAGCTATGAATTCGCCAGGAGTGAGCTGACTGCTTGGCTTCAGTCGAAGAAAAATTTTTAATTCGTTTTCGCCAAGTTCGCTGGGCACACCGACCATGGCACACTCTTCAATGGCCGGATGTTCCGCAACGACATGTTCGACTTCCCAAGCGGAAATATTGATCCCTCGCCGGCGGACTGAGTCCTTTTTGCGTCCAGCGTAATAGAGATACCCATCACTGTCGGCCCATGCCAGGTCTCCCGTCAAAAACCAGCCATTGCGCAAAGACTGCTGGGTTGCAGTGAGGTTTTCGAAGTAGCCTAGAAACCCCAGGCGCGGATCTTTGGGCTGGACAGTGATTTCCCCGATTTCTCCGATACTGACCTCGGTTCCATCTTCATTCGTGAGCTGCACCTCAAAATAATCCAGAGGCTCACCGATCGAACCCTCTCGACCTGCGAGATTCGCAGTGACCAGCGTAGTGAGCTCTGACAACCCATAGCCTTCGTGTATTTTTACGCCGAATCGCTCTTCAAAACCGCGCCAGATGGACGGAGGGCATCCGCCTCCCCAAGCAATCTGAACTCCATGGGCTTTATCCTCGCCACTCGGGGCTTGCTTGTACAACATCGCTAGTACGCTGCCCAAATAGTGCAGATGCTTTGCGTTATTGGCCTTGAGTTGGCGCCATAGCCGAGAAGCGCTGAACTTCTCCACTATCACCAGCGTTATGCGTGCGTGCAAGGCGGCCAGCACTACAGCGACACCAGCCCCATGATGGAGCGACTCCCACAAAACGAAACTGTCACCTGCCTTTGCTTTATTAAGGCGAAGGATTCCTAATGCTCCTGCACGCAATGTCCGATCGGACTTGAGTACTCCTTTCGGAGGTCCAGTTGTTCCGGAGCTGGGAGTTATCGCCAATATGTCATCTGGAAGGGGGGATGGCAATGGGTAGCTATGGGCATTTTGTTTGACGATGGCACTGATGTCCCGCCCTTCGTATCGCAACGTAGGCGCGCCTTGATTACTCCAAACGAATTTCTTCAAGCTGGTAAAGCTTGCCAAAGGGCTTAGCTTGTCGATGAACTGATCACTGTGGATAATTGCTTCGGGCTTGAACGTATCGAATGCATGGGCTAGGGCTGCCCCTTTAAGCTGGATATTCACCGAAACCCGTACCAGCCCAATTTTGGCCAACGCCAAAATAGATACGATATGGTCGGGGTGGCTGGGAAGCATGATGGCGACCCTTTGCCCTTTTGTTAGTCCAGCAGCCAGCAGCGCCCGCGCTAGCTCTTCAGCACGCTGATTTATATCTTGGATGGTGTAGTCAGCCGTTCCGAATTTTATGAAAACAAAACTGGGGTGAGTGACGGTCAGCTCGGCTAGTTGTTGGGCGATTGTTTTATCGCCAACCTCCGGCATTGAGATCATATTGTCTCCAGGTTTCTTTTGACTTTTGGTGCGCAACATCGGCCGAACAAATTGGGCATGTGCAGCCGATAACTAACAAATGGTTTATTTGCATATAAATTAAATCATTTGTATTATGGTGTCAACATGACTTCAAGCAACGGAGGGTTAATCCGTATAAGCGCCCGCGTTCGATGGGAATAGATATAGTTGGTGTTATCGAGCAAGGGGACGAGCCTACAGCGGCGCTAGCGGTCCGGTAGGCTGATTTCGCTAAAGGGAAAGCTTATCGATTCCGGCTGTCGGGCGTCATTGCTAGCGCGAGGTCATACGCCGCGCGCAGCGAAGCAGGGTCGGCGATGCCCCGGCCGGCGATATCGAAAGCCGTGCCGTGGTCGACGCTGGTGCGCACGAAGGGCAGGCCCACGGTGACGTTCACGCCTTCGTCCACGCCCAGGTATTTGACCGGGATCAGCCCCTGGTCGTGATATTGCGCGACCACGATGTCGAATTCGCCTTTGCGGGCGCGCATGAAGATGGTATCGCCCGGCCAGGGGCCGCTGGCGTCTATGCCTTCGCCGCGGGCCTGCTCGATGGCGGGGGCGATGATATCGATTTCTTCCTGGCCGAAGCGGCCGTCTTCGCCGGCGTGGGGATTCAGGCCGGCGACGGCGACCCGCGGCCGGGCGATGCCGGCCTGCAGACAGGCGCGCTGCGCGAGGCGTATGGTTTCCAGCTCCAGTTCGCGGGACAGCGCGCCGCTGACTTGCGCCAAGGGTATGTGTATGGTGGCCAGGATGACCCGCAGCTCCGGATTGGCCAGCATCATGGCGTAGCTCGATGTCCCGCTGCGCTCGGCCAGTATTTCCGTATGGCCGGGGTAGTCGATGCCGCCGGCCTGCATGGCCTTCTTGTGCAGCGGCGCCGTGACGATGGCGCGCAGCTTGCCCGCCATGGCGTCGTCGATGGCGTGGCACAGATATTCGTAAGACCCGCGCCCCGCCAGGGCATTCAACTGGCCCGGCGGCAGATTCTCGGGCAGCGCCTGCCAGCGGTTCAGGACCGGGATGACGCCCGGCCGCCCGCTTGCCAGATCAGCTTCGCTGATGATTTCCACGGCCAGCGATTCCTGCAGGCCCAGCCTTTGCAGCGTGCTGTCCAGAATGCCCGCATCCCCATAGACCAACGCCGCATGCGGCAACCCGCCGGCAAAAAGCTTGACGATGATTTCCGGGCTGATGCCGGCGGCATCGCCCATGGTGAATCCGATGGGAAGAGAAGTGGTGGCAGTCATGTTAGCAAGTTCACCGAACACCAATACAAGCTCGCCGAGTTCCGGCGCTATGCTGCATTGCCACCAGGCTGCCATGCAACAGCGCAATGTATGTGCAACGAGCTTCCCGGCATTTGCTAGTTGGCTGCGCTTATCTTAGCCGATTTGATCAATGCCGCATACCGATGCGTATCGCTGGCTATCATCATTGCAAAATCACTGGCCGTGTCTCCTATCGGGATGGTTCCTTGCTCGGCGAGCCGGGATGCGACTTCCGGTTCGCGCAGAATGGCCATCACGGTATCCTGCAGCGTCTTGATGATGTCATCGGGCGTCCCGGCGGGAGCGACCAGCCCATACCAGATGTTGGACCTGAGACCCGCCAGTCCGGCTTCATCGGCGGTGGGTACTTGCGGCATGGCTTTCAACCGTTCATCGGAGAGAACGCAAAGCGCTTTGAGACTGCCCGCTTCCACATGTCCCTTGATGGTGGGGACGACGGTGAGCATCATGGATAGGCGCTGGGCCACCAGGTCCGTGACCGCCGGCGCCGAGCCTTTATAAGGTATGCCCATGGCGTTGATGCCCGTCTTTTCTTTGAAGAGCTCCGCCGCCAGGTGAGAAGCGCTGCCGTTGCCGGAGGAGCCGTAGTTGATCTCATCGGGATGCTTGCGCGCATAGTCGATCAACTCTGCGACGTTGGAGACGGGCAGGGCGCTATTGACCACGAGGACGCTGGGCGCCAGTCCTATGTTGCTGATGGGTTTGAAATCCTTGATGAAGTCCAGCCCCAGCGATGGGTAGAGGGAGGTGTTGACGGTATTGTTGCTGCTGGCGAGCAATAAGATGTATCCGTCCGGCTTGGCGCGCGCCACCTGCTGCGTTCCGATATTGGTCGCTGCTCCCGGCTTATTCTCTACGATGACTGTCTGGGAAAGCCGGCTGGACATCCTGTCGGCCACGATGCGGGCGAGGAAATCCCCCGCTCCTCCCGGCGGCCATGGCACGATGATTTTTATGGGGGCTTCCGGGTAAGGTTTCGCCAGGGCGGGCGCAAGGCCCGCGGCGGCGAGAACAAGGGTAATGAGCGAAACTTTCGCGATACGGAACAACATGGCCGTCTCCTGAACATGTTTAGGGTGTTAGGTGTACTGTGCTGCTTATGCTTGTTTTTTGATTTTGCTTGGCAGGGAATTATGTATGTCAGGGCACGGCGTTCTCCGGTACGTTCTGGGCAGACGGGCTGCCAGCGCTTGGCGATGCTCCGGAGCGGCTTGCATGGAGAAAATAAGCAAAAGGCTCGCATCCCGCCGCGGCCATGTCTTCCGGGGCGACCAGCCGTCCAAGGAATAGATCCCAGCAGCGTGCTTCCGGCGCCTGCATGGCCTTCGGCCAATCCGCATCCGCCTGGCTCCCGTGGCCGGCGCTGAACAATAGCGTGATCGTCTCGTCTTCGTTTGAAAGTCGGATCACATCCGTTCCATTATTGGTTCGGTATCGTTCGTGCTCGAAATGGTTCGTGCCCCTGCAAAGCAGGATGACGAGATGCCTGAGCATGGACACCACGGCGCGGGGGTTGAAAGAACGGTCGTAAAGCCCCTTCCTAAGGAAGTATCCTCTGTCGAAATCGATCATCGCATCGAGCGTGATACGCATGTCGGGGTACAGGAATGCCGCCACCGCCGTCTCGGCGACGTAGGCGCACAATGCTGTTTCTTCATTCTGGGGAAGCGCCGGATTGTCCGTGGCGAGCCGCAGCAGCATTCCTCCGCGGGCCGCGGGCGGCAGATGGGCAATCTGCCGCGCCATCGCCAAGGGCGACTCGGAGAAGCGCACTCGGTATAGCGGCTCGATGTTGCCGATATTGGGAAAAGCCTGTTCCCGCATGGAGCTGATGCGCGCCGCTTCGGCGGGAATCCAGCCATGGAAAACCAGATGGCCGTAATGCAGGCCATCCAGAGAGGCGTCGTCGGGGCCGCGCAGTTTGCTCAGGACAAGCGCAATATCGGGAAACTCGGCGGCGAACGCGGCCAGCTCCGCCGCCTGATTTGCCATCTGGGCTTCGGTTGCGACGAACTCGAGCGCTTCTATCGCGGGACCCAATTGCTTCATCCATTTGCGTTGCTCCGCCGTGGGCAGGGAAGTGGTCACGACCTGGGCGCGGATGCCGATCTTGCCGAGCTTGAGCAGGCGGCCTGCATAGTGGGCGGAATGGAGATCGGAGAGCGATATCCGCATCCTGTCGAGGCCGAGTTCGAAAAGCGCAAACAACGGATAATCGTTGCGGACCTTTTTCGAGTCGAAGGCATCGAGCGCGCCGCTCGGAGGAATGATGACTTCCTCGGCCCAGGGGTAAGCCGGATCAATCCCTAAATTCGGCAGCAGAGGCGTCTTGCTGTGGACAGTGCGCAGGAATATGTCGTCCTCGGGCGCATTCGCTTTCTCGGGCAGACGTACAAAGGCGGCGACATGGCCATGCTCGTAGACGTCGACGACGAAAAACCCAAGTTTGTCGGTATCTTGCCGGCCGCCTTCTTCGCCGGGAGGGCGGACTCTTTGCATTTCGGAGTAGTCTTGCCTTACGAACGCCGTGGACGGCAGCAAGTACATTTCCGCATTGGCGAACTGGTCGTACCAGAGATTGTGGACGTGGCCGCAGAACACCGCTTCGACATCGTGTCGCTCGATCAATTGCAGGAGCCAGTTGCGCGCCGGTTCGTCGATATTGTCGTAATGGCTATTTTCTTCCGGTGCGCTGACATAGGGCGGGTAGTGCAAGGCGAGGAAGTTCCTGCCGCCGGCCTTGGCCAGTGCAGCTTCGAACCATGCTTGCTGCTGCGCTTCTTGCGGAAGGCCGGAATTGAAGAGGGATGTATTCAGGATGAAAAAATTGCACCCGCCATGCGACCACGACAGCCATTGATCGCCGAACTCTTCTTCATAAGCCCGCATGGACGCCGTATCGATGCAAGCGACAGGAGCCAGCGGCCAAGGCTTGTCGCCCACATCGTGGTTGCCTGGCGTGAGATAGATGGGGCAGGGCAGGGCGCCGGCCATATCGCGATATATCTGTGCGGCATCCGCATAGCGGGGATGGGAAGGTATCGGATGGACGATATCGCCCAGATGCAGGACGAAGTCCGGCTTGTAGCGGCGAGCGCAAGCGAACGCGCATGCCGCGCGCTGGTTTGCCAGCCGATTCAATTCAAAGAAGGACGAGGCGGCGTTTTCCTCCTGATTGACATGCGTGTCGGCAATGACCAAGAATCTGAATCGAAACCCTCCTTTGGGCTGTCTGTCTGGGTTCATGCGTAGTCTCCTGTTGCTGCAATGGGTTCGAGATCCAGAGCGATCGCCAGCCCGGGTATCGATCTTTTGAAATGGTCGTAGGCGCAGTTCAAGTGGCCTTGCATGGCTTCGGCGGCTCGTGTGGCATCGCCGGCCTGGATGGCTTGAAAAATGCGCTGGTTTTCCCGCTCGATTTCCTGTGCCCGCGCCGGGCTGGATCGGATCAAAGTGATGCCGAAAAGAATCACCATGTCGTTGATCTGATTGAACATGCGCTGAAGCTGCTCATTTTCGGTGCTTGTCGCAATCAGCTGGTGAAAGCCGCGCGCGGCTTTTTGAAAGGCGCCCAGCTCGTTGGCGGACAAATGGCGGGAAGCTTCGGCCAACTTGTTCTGCATGGCGGACAGCGCGGCATTGCCGGCACGCGATGCGGCGAATTTTGCGTTGGCGACTTCGATAACCATACGGGCTTCGAAGAGACTGGTGGCGTCTTTCAGGGTGAGCCTGCGCACCGAATAGCCCTGGTTAGCCCCGCGTATGACCAAGCCTTCGCTTTCCAGTCTGGCCAGTGCTTCGCGGACGGGGGTGCGCGACACGCCCAGGTAGTCGGCCAATTGCTGAGTAACGAGCTTCTCGCCGATATTCACCGTGCCTGAAAGAATCTTATCTTTCACTTGCTCGTAGACATCGGGTTCCGTGGTCTGTTTTTTCATGGCTGGTATGTATGAATCCAAATTGAATCCTTAATGGATCCATTTTTGCCTGAAAGAAAACCGGATGTCAAGGCCTTATTTGCGCAGGTGGCGGCGAGCCCCGAGATGGGGCATCACTAGAACGGGGCGGAGATACGGAAAGCCGAAAGGGCGCAGTGCATGGGGCGGCGGGCCTTGGGCCGCGTGCAGCTGGCCGCGGCCGCTTTACAGCCCCTCGCCGCGAGTGAGAATATTTACAGCGCCTCGCTGGCGTAGTCCGCCAGCCGCGAGCGTTCGCCCCGTTGCAGGGTAATGTGCCCCGCATGCGGCCAGCCCTTGAAGCGGTCGACCACGTAGGTCAGGCCGGAGCTTCCTTCGGTGAGATAGGGCGTGTCGATCTGGGCGATGTTGCCCAGGC